>NZ_JBEOST010000003.1:526-309911 GCF_040303145.1 Streptomyces sp. NPDC096079 | reverse complement strand
GCGCGGTAGGCGGGCGCCGCGCGGTAGGCGGGCGCCGCGCGGTAGGCGGGCGCCGCGCGGTAGGCGGGCGCCGCGCGGTAGGCGGGCGCCGCGCGGTAGGCGGGCGCCGCGCGTAGACAGCCGCCGCGCGGTGGACCGCCGCCGCGCGGTAGACGGGCGCCGCGCGTAGACCGCCGCCCCGCGGTAGACCGCCGCCGCGCTGTGGACGGGCGCCGCCGGACGAGCGGGCGCCGGACCTCCGGAGGACACTGGTCTCGTACGGCCGCCGGGGGGACCTCGGAGTGCGCCATGGACATCCACAAGGTCGGCAGCGACACCACGGTGATCGCCGACAGCCTCGAAGCCCCCGGCGTCGGGCACATCCCCGCGAACGCCTACGTCCTCACCGCCGCCGAACCCGTGGTCGTCGACACGGGGCTCTCGGTCGAGGACCGCGACTTCGTCGCCGCGCTGGGCGGGGTCGTGGACCCGGCCGACGTCCGCTGGATCTGGCTCACCCACCCCGACCGGGACCACACCGGCGGGATCTTCGACCTGCTGGAGGCGGCCCCCCGCGCGCGCGTGGTCACGACCTTCCTCGGCATGGGCATCATGATGACCGAGCGGCCGCTGCCCATGGACCGGGTGTACTTCCTCAACCCCGGGGAGTCCCTCGACGTCGGCGACCGCACGCTGCACGCGTTCCGGCCGCCGCTCTTCGACAACCCCGCCACCGTCGGCTTCTACGACGACCGCACCCGGATCTGCTTCAGTTCCGACTGCTTCGGCGGTCCGATGCCGAGCGCCGAGATCGCCGAGAGCGGGCACGCGAGCGACCTGAAGCCGGAGGAGCTGCGGCGGGCGCAGCTGCTGTGGGCGACGCTCGACAGCCCGTGGGTCCACCTCGTGGACCCGGAGAAGTACCGGGCGACGCTCGCGCCGATGGCGGAGATGAACCCGGAGATCGTGCTGTGCACGCATCTGCCTCCGGCCGTGCGGATGACGGACCGGATGCTGCGGACGATCGCGGGGGCCCCGGACGCCGACCCGTTCGTCGGCCCCGACCAGGCGGCCCTGGAACAGCTCCTGGCCTCGTTCGAGCGGGGCGGTCTGACGCCGGCCTGATCAGTCGGCTGCGGGCTCGGGCGGTGTCCCGTACCGCGTCCGCAGTTCCCCCAGGATCCCCGTCGCCGCGGCCGTCAGCGGGACGGCGAGCAGCATGCCCAGGATGCCCGCGACGGACGCGCCGGCGGTGATGGCGAGCATGACGACGGCCGGGTGCATCTGCACGGTGCGGCTCTGGACCATGGGCTGGAGGACGTTCCCCTCGATGACCTGGACCGCCAGGACGATGCCGAGGACCCACAGGGCGATGGCGAAGCCCCGGTCGGCCAGGGCGACGAGGACGGCGACCGCGCCGGAGAGGAAGGCCCCCAGGTAGGGGATGTAGGCGGTGACGAACACGAGCGCGGCGAGACCCACCGCGCCCGGCACGTCGAGGACGACCAGGCCGATGCCGATGAGGACGGCGTCGACGAGGGCGACGAAGGTGGTGCCGCGCATGAAGCCCTCGACGGCCTCGAAGGCGCGGCGGGCCATGGCCTCGACGAGGTCGCCGGTGGCGCGCGGGGCGAGGGAGCGCAGGGCGCCGGCGGCCCGGTCGGAGTCCTTCAGGAAGAAGAAGATGAGGAGGAGGGCGAGGACGGCGGTGGCGAGCATCTGGCCGACGACGCTGACGCCGCTGATGACCCCGGAGGCGGCGGTGCCGCCGAACTTCTCCAGCAGGACCTTGGCGTTCTTGGCGAGGTCGTCGAGGGAGGTCCCGGCCGCGCCGAGGTGCTTCGCGATGTCGGTGGCGGCCTGCCGGAGCGAGGCGACGATCTGGTCGCCGGTGTCGATGAGGGCGACGACGACGATGTACGTGGCGCCGCCGACGACCACGAGGACGGCGGCGACGGTGAGCGCGGCGGCGAGCGACCTGCTGACCTTCATGCGCAGCAGGCGCCGGTAGAGCGGTCCGAGGAGGGCGGTGCCGAGGATCGCGAGCAGGGCGGGGGTGACGGCGGTCTTGAAGACGACGCAGAGCCAGATGAAGACGGCGGCGACGCCGGCGGCGAGGAGCAGGACGACGCACCAGGCGGCGAACCGGCGGACGGGTTCGGGGAGGAGCGGCGCTCGGCTGGTCTGCACCTGATCACCGGACCACGGCCCCCGGCGTGGCGTCGCGCGCTGAGGGCCGTACGGGTGACGGGCCGTCAGCGGGTGTGCGGGGCGGTACGGCGCGGGGCGGGGTGCCCCGTGCCGTACCGCCTCCTTCGTGCGGTCCCGCCGCTACTCGCCCATGCCGTGGACGGCGGGGATCGTGCCGAGGCGGCCGGCCTGGAAGTCCTCGAAGGCCTGGCGGAGTTCGGCCTGGGTGTTCATGACGAACGGGCCGTAGTGCGCCATCGGCTCGCGGATCGGCTGTCCGCCGAGGAGGACGACCTCCAGGTCCGGGGTGTTCCCGTCCTGCTTCTCGTCGGCGCGGACGGTGAGCGCCCCGCCCTTGCCGAAGACGGCGGTCTGGCCGGTGTGGACCGGCCGCCGGTCGGTGCCGACGGTGCCGCGGCCGGCGAGCACGTACGCGAGGCCGTTGAAGTCCTCGCGCCAGGGCAGGCTGATCTCGGCGCCGGGGCGCAGGGTGGCGTGGATCATCGTGATCGGGGTGTGGGTGATGCCGGGCCCCTCGTGGCCGTCGAGCTCGCCGGCGATGACGCGGAGCAGCGCGCCGCCGTCGGGGGAGGTGAGGAGCTGGACCTGGCCGCCGCGGATGTCCTGGTAGCGGGGGGCCATCATCTTGTCGGAGGCGGGCAGGTTCACCCACAGCTGGAGGCCGTGGAAGAGTCCGCCGCTGACGACGAGGGACTCCGGCGGGGCCTCGATGTGGAGGAGGCCGGAGCCGGCGGTCATCCACTGGGTGTCGCCGTTGGTGATGGTGCCGCCGCCGCCCTGGGAGTCCTGGTGGTCGAAGGTCCCGTCGATGATGTAGGTGACGGTCTCGAAGCCGCGGTGGGGGTGCCAGGGCGTGCCCTTGGGCTCTCCGGGCGCGTACTCCACCTCACCCATCTGGTCCATCATGATGAACGGGTCGAGGTACTGGTAGTTGATCCCGGCGAACGCGCGGCGGACCGGGAAGCCCTCGCCCTCGAAGCCCGAGGGGGCCGTGGTGACGGCGAGGACGGGGCGGGCGACGGCGTCCGCGGGGGCGGCGACGCGCGGCAGGGTGAGCGGGTTCTCGACAGTCACAGCGGGCATGACCGGACCTCCTAGGTGCGACCTTGTACGACCACTTTAGTTGAACGCTGAACTTTCTGCCACCAGGAACGCGGAACCGGTCCGCGCCATTCCCGGACCTCTCGCCGGGACGGCCGAAAGCCGCCCGCCCATCCGGGTGAGAGGCGCCTCCGCACCCCCTCCCGCTCCGCAAGGCTGTTCCCGCCGGGCGGACCACCCGGCGCCCGACGACCCCTGGAGGACCCGCATGACGGACTACCCGGACCACCTGAAGTACACGAAGGACCACGAGTGGGTGGAGAAGACGGGCGGCAAGCGCGTCCGTGTCGGCGTCACCTACTTCGCGCAGAAGCAGCTCGGCGACCTCGTCTTCGTGGACGTCACGACCGTGGGCCGCGACGTCGAGGCGGGAGAGCCGTTCGGCACCCTGGAGTCGGTCAAGTCGGTGAGCGAGCTGTACGCGCCCGTGTCCGGCCGGGTCGTGACCGTGAATCCCGAGCTCGAAGGCGACCCCGAGTACATCAACAACGACCCGTACGGAGACGGCTGGATCGTCGAGATCGACGTCGCCGACACCGGCGCGCTGGACGGCCTGCTCAGCGCCGCGCAGTACCGGACGCACCTCGCCGACGAGGGGTAGCGCCACGGGAACGGGCGGGCCCGGCGGCCCCTCAGGGACCGCCGGGCCCGCCCGTGCGCGTACGGCCTCGGTCAGCCGTACATCCGCCGCATCGCGAAGTCGACCATCTGCTCCACGGCCTTGGCGTCGAAGACCATGCGGTGGTCGCCCTCCATGTCGAGGACGAAGCCGTAGCCGGTCGGGAGCAGGTCGATCACCTCGGCGCCGGTGATCACGAAGTACTTCGACTCCTTGCCCGCGTACCGCCGCAGCTCCTTGAGCGAGGTGAACATCGGGATGACCGGCTGCTGGGTGTTGTGCAGGGCCAGGAATCCGGGGTTGTCCCCGCGCGGGCAGTAGACCTTGGAGGTCGCGAAGATCTGCTGGAAGTCCTCCGCGGCCAGGGTGCCGGTCGTGAAGGCGCGCACGGCGTCCGCGAGCGAGGGCGGCGAGGGCTCCGGGTACAGCGGGGGCTGCTGCGGGGCGTACCCGCCGCCCTGCATGCCACCGCCCGGCATGCCGGCCTGCGGCGGGGCGTACTGCCCCTGCGGGGGCGGCGCGTACTGCTGCTGGGCACCCGGGTTCTGCTCGTAGCCGTACATGGGCCATGAGCCTACTGCGTCACAGATGACCCGAATGGGGTTGCTCTTATTACCGGTGGGTAGCATCATCGGAGAGAGCGTGTTGCTACTCGCTGGTACGTGTACGAGGAACCTGCCTCCCCGAGCCTTACGGAGCCGTCGCCATGGGCCACTACAAGTCGAATCTCCGCGACATCGAGTTCAACCTCTTCGAGGTCCTCGGCCGCGACAAGGTCTACGGCACCGGTCCGTTCGAGGAGATGGACGTCGAGACCGCCAAGAGCATCCTCGACGAGATCCGCCGCCTCGCCGAGAACGAGCTCGCGGAGTCCTTCGCCGACGCCGACCGCAACCCCCCGGTCTTCGACCCGGAGACCAACACCGCCCCGGTCCCCGCCACCTTCAAGAAGTCGTACAACGCCTTCATGGAGTCCGAGTACTGGCGCCTCGGCATCCCCGAGGAGATCGGCGGCACCGTCTCCCCGCGCTCCCTCATCTGGGCCTACGCGGAGCTGCTCCTCGGCTCGAACCCGGCCATCTGGATGTACTCCTCCGGCCCGGCCTTCGCCGGCATCCTCTACAACGAGGGCAACGAGGCGCAGAAGAAGGTCGCGCAGATCGCCGTCGAGAAGCGCTGGGGCTCCACCATGGTCCTCACCGAGCCCGACGCGGGCTCGGACGTCGGCGCCGGCCGCACCAAGGCGATCCAGCAGGAGGACGGCTCCTGGCACATCGAGGGCGTCAAGCGCTTCATCACCTCCGGTGAGCACGACATGGAGGAGAACATCCTCCACTACGTCCTCGCCCGCCCCGAGGGCGCCGGCCCCGGCACCAAGGGCCTGAGCCTCTTCCTCGTCCCGAAGTTCGAGTTCGACTGGGAGACCGGCGAGCTGGGCGAGCGCAACGGCGTCTACGCCACCAACGTCGAGCACAAGATGGGCCTCAAGGCCTCCAACACCTGCGAGATGACCTTCGGCGACCAGCACCCCGCCAAGGGCTGGCTGATCGGCGACAAGCACGACGGCATCCGCCAGATGTTCCTCATCATCGAGTTCGCCCGCATGATGGTCGGCACGAAGGCGATCTCCACCCTCTCCACGGGCTACCTCAACGCCCTGGAGTACGCCAAGGAGCGCGTCCAGGGCACCGACCTGGCCAACTTCATGGACAAGGCCGCGCCCAAGGTCACCATCACGCACCACCCCGACGTCCGCCGCTCGCTGATGACGCAGAAGGCGTACGCCGAGGGCATGCGCTCCCTCGTCCTCTACACGGCCTCCGTGCAGGACGAGATCGCGCTCAAGGAGGCGGCCGGCGAGGACGCGAAGGCCCTGCACGGCCTGAACGACCTGCTGCTCCCGATCGTGAAGGGCTACGGCTCCGAGAAGGGCTACGAGCAGCTCGCGCAGTCGCTCCAGACCTTCGGCGGCTCCGGCTTCCTCCAGGAGTACCCGATCGAGCAGTACATCCGGGACGCCAAGATCGACACCCTCTACGAGGGCACCACGGCCATCCAGGGCCAGGACTTCTTCTTCCGCAAGATCGTCCGCGACCAGGGCGCCTCCCTGAACGCGCTGTCCGAGGAGATCAAGAAGTTCCTCGCGGTCGGCACCGGCGGCGAGGAGCTGGCCGGCGCCCGCGACTCGCTCGCCAAGGCCGCCGTCGACCTGGAGGGCATCGTCGGCACGATGATCACCGACCTCACCGCCACCGGCGAGGACGTCAAGAACATCTACAAGGTCGGCCTCAACACCACCCGCCTGCTGCTCGCCTCCGGCGACGTCGTCGTCGGCTACCTGCTGCTCAAGGGTGCCGCCGTGGCCGCCGAGAAGCTCGCCGCCGGCGCCACCGGCAAGGACGTCTCCTTCTACCAGGGCAAGATCGCGGCCGCGAAGTTCTTCGCCGCCAACGTCCTGCCCGGCGTCTCCGCCGAGCGCGCCCTCGCCGACGCCGTCGACGGCTCGCTGATGGACCTGGACGAGGCCGCGTTCTAAGACGCGTCTCGCTCCGCAGGCACGGCCCGTCCCCGGGGAGGGGGGCGGGCCGTTCTGCCGTCCGGCACGGTCTCGTCACGCCCCCGATCACCAGTTTCCGGGGTCCCGAATTCGCATTCCGGTACCTGCGTAAGGTGAACCCATGAGCAGCGCAGCTTCCCGTCCCACCGCCGGCCCCTTCGACCGCGGCCACACCGACGACCTGATGGCCTTCCTGACGGCCTCGCCCTCGCCGTACCACGCGGTGGCGAGCGCCGCCGAACGGCTGGAGAAGGCCGGCTTCCGCCGGGTCGAGGAGACCGCGGCCTGGGACGGGACGTCGGGCGGGAAGTACGTGATCCGCGGCGGCGCGATCATCGCCTGGTACGTGCCGGAGGGCGCCGCCGCCCACACCCCGTACCGGATCGTCGGCGCCCACACCGACTCCCCCAACCTGCGCGTGAAGCCGCGGCCCGACATGGGCGCCCAGGGCTGGCGGCAGGTCGCCGTCGAGATCTACGGCGGGACCCTCCTCAACACCTGGCTCGACCGCGACCTCGGCCTCGCCGGCCGCCTCACCCTCCGGGACGGCAGCCACCACCTCGTCAACGTCGACCGGCCGCTGCTGCGCGTCCCGCAGCTCGCCATCCACCTCGACCGCCAGGCCAACGACGGCCTCAAGCTCGACCGCCAGCGCCACATGCAGCCCATCTGGGGCATCGGCCAGGTCCACGAGGGCGACCTGATCGAGTTCGTCGCCGCCGAGGCCGGTGTCGACGCCGAGGACGTCACCGGCTGGGACCTCATGGTCCACGCGGTCGACGCCCCCGCCTACCTGGGCCGCGACCGCGAGCTCCTCGCCGGACCGCGGATGGACAACCTGCTGTCCGTGCACGCCGCCACC
Organism: Streptomyces sp. NPDC096079; assembly: GCF_040303145.1. Classification (NCBI taxonomy): domain Bacteria; kingdom Bacillati; phylum Actinomycetota; class Actinomycetes; order Kitasatosporales; family Streptomycetaceae; genus Streptomyces; species Streptomyces sp. NPDC096079. The sequence goes on along the minus strand of NZ_JBEOST010000003.1, from coordinate 302,582 downwards.
GCCGCGCTCGCCTCCCTCGCGGGCCGCGACGACCTCCCGTACATCCCGGTCCTCGCCGCCTTCGACCACGAGGAGAACGGCTCCGAGGCCGACACCGGCGCCCAGGGCCCCCTCCTCGGCAACGTCCTGGAGCGCTCGGTCTACGCCCGCGGCGGCTCCTACGAGGACCGGGCCCGCGCCTTCGCCGGCACCGTCTGCCTGTCCTCCGACACCGGGCACGCCGTGCACCCCAACTACGCGGAGCGCCACGACCCGACGCACCACCCGCGCGTCAACGGCGGCCCGATCCTCAAGGTGAACGTCAACCAGCGGTACGCCACCGACGGCAGCGGCCGCGCGGTGTTCGCCGCCGCCTGCGAGAAGGCGGGGGTGCCGTGGCAGTCCTTCGTCTCCAGCAACGACATGCCCTGCGGAACCACGATCGGCCCGATCACCGCGGCCCGGCACGGCATCTCGACCGTCGACATCGGCGTCGCGATCCTCTCGATGCACAGCGCCCGCGAACTGTGCGGCGCGGACGACCCGTACCTCCTCGCCAACGCCCTGGTGGCGTTCCTGGAGGGCTGAGCCCTCCGCCGCCCGCGCGAAACATCCGCGAAAGGTCCCGCCTGACAGCGTCGTCCCCATGCACCGTCATGAGGGTCCGCCGCTGCGGAAGTTCGTCACCGTCACCGCCGTCGCCGTGCTCCTGGGCACGACGACGGCGGGCGTCCTGATCGGCCGGTACGACGAACGGCCCCCGTGGGGGACGGACATCGCCTACGAGGGCGGGTTCGTCCAGGCCTCCCGGATCCGCGGCTACGACGTCGACGGCTCGCGCACGAAGGCGCTGCTGGCCGGGGAGTGCGCGCTCATGGAGCGGCAGGGGATGGGCGGCGAGCGGGCCGTGCACGATCCGGCGGCCTGGGTGGCGGGGTGCCTGGACGGGGCCGCGGGGCGCCCGTCCAGGAACCAGGGGATCGTCCGTTAGCCGTCCATGCCGGCGAGGATCAGCGGCAGGCGGGCGACGCCTTCGGCCGTGACCTTCACGGGGACGCCCCAGTCCTGCTGGTGGACGTGGCACGCGGGGTACTCGTTGGCGGGGTCGTCGTCGCAGGACGCGGCCATCGCGGAGACGTGCAGCACGCCCTCGGTCAGCTCCGGGTTCAGGTCCAGCTCGCGGAACAGGTCGGTCCCCGTCCCCTCGCCGCCGAGCAGCAGCTCCGGCGGGGTCGAGGAGACCAGGAGGCGGGTCGAGGGGCCGTACCGCTCGTCCAGCTTCTGTCCGGTCGGCGCCTGGAAGACGACGTCGAGGCGGAGCCGGCCCGGAGCGACCTCGGTGGCCTCGCGCTGCGTCCGGTAGGCGGCGGACTCGACCTGGACGGCCTCCTCGGGCAGCCGCAGCCGGGTCAGCCGGTGCCGGGCGGACTCGACGACCACGATGTCGCCGCCGACGAGGACCGCGTCGCTGGGCTCGCGCAGGTCGGTGGCGAGGGTGGTGACCTCGCCGGTGGCGGGGTCGTAGCGGCGCAGGGCGTGGTTGTACGTGTCGGAGACGGCGACCGAGCCGTCGGGCAGGGCGGTCACGCCCAGCGGGTGCTGGAGCAGGGCCTGCCCGGCCGCGCCGTCGCGGTGCCCGAAGTCGAAGAGCCCGGTGCCGACGGCGGTGTGGACGACTCCCTCCGTGTCGATCCAGCGGACGGCGCTGGTCTCGGAGTCGGCGATCCACAGCCGGTCCTCGGTGGCGGCGAGCCCGGAGGGCTGCGCGAACCAGGCCTCGGCGGCCGGCCCGTCGACGAGGCCCTCGTTCGTCGTCCCGGCGGCGACCTCGACGGTCCCGGTCCCGGGGTCGTACGTCCACAGCTGGTGGACACCGGCCATGGCGATCCACACCTTGCCCTGCCACCAGGCGACGTCCCACGGCGAGGACAGGTCGACGTCGAGCGCCGGGCCGGAGGTCGGGGACCCCTGCCACCACTGCTTCCCGGTGCCGGCGACGAGCTCGACGGCACCGGTCTCCGGGTCGTACGCGCGCAGCGCGTGGTTCACGGTGTCGGCGACGACGACCCTGCCGTCGGGCAGCTGCGCGAGCCCCTGCGGCTCCCGGAAGACGCCTTCGCCGATCCGCCGGACCACGGTCTCGCCGTCCTCGGCGAGCTCGACGAGCTGGTGCCGGGTGGTGTCGGAGACGAGGAAGTTCCCCGACGGCAGGACGAGGGCCTTCCCGGGGAAGCGGAGATCGGTCGCGACGGGCTCGGGCGCCACGTAGGGCCCGTCCCCGCGCCGCAGCGTCCCCTTGGCCTCGTGCTCGGCCTCCAGCTCCTCGACGAGGGTCCGCAGGGCGTTGGCGTGCCCCTCGCCCGCGTGCTGGGCGACGACGTACCCCTCGGGGTCGATGACGACGAGCGTCGGCCACGCGCGCACGGCGTACTGCTTCCAGGTCGCGAGCTCCGGGTCGTCGAGCACGGGGTGGTGCACCTCGTACCGCTCGACGGCGTCGACGACGGCCTGGTGCTCGGCCTCGTGCACGAACTTCGGCGAGTGCACCCCGATGATCACGAGCGTGTCCCGGTGCTTCTCCTCCAGGTCCCGCAGCTCGTCGAGGACGTGCAGGCAGTTCACACAGCAGAAGGTCCAGAAGTCGAGGAGGACGACCTTGCCGCGCAGGTCGGCGAGGGTCAGGTCGTCTCCGCCCGTGTTGAGCCAGCCGCCCTTGCCGATCAGCTCGGGGGCGCGGACACGGGCACGGCGGGGCGCGGGGGTGTGCGCGGAGTCGTTCATGGTTCAAGGGTGCCGTACGGGTGGAAAGTGGGGGCCGGGTGGGGGGACGGGGCGTGTCCCGGGTGGGGGTGGGGCGGCGGCGGGCGGTGGCATGGGCCGCATGACGCGTGCGGGCAGATCATCGGACTATTCCTGCCGTCGGGTGAGTGTGGGGCTGCTCGTGGTGGTGCTGCTCCTGCTGCCCGGGGCCGTCGCCCGGGCCGGTGGGGCCGGGGACGGGTCGGTGCGGCTGACCGTGACCGTGAACGGGCGGGACGGCACCGGGACCCGGCCCGCCGCGGTACGCGTGGGGGACTGGGTCCAGAAGCGGTACCGGCTGCTGAACTTCGGCGAGGCGGACGTGTACGCCGTGCGGGTCCTCGATCCCGGCGTGCCCGGCGGGGCCGTCCGGTGCCCCCGGGAGCCGCTCGCCGCGCTCGGGGAGACGGAGTGCGTCGCCCGGTTCCGCGCGCTGCCCGGGACGCACCTCGACCCCGCGCGGGCCGAGGGGGACATCCCCTCGCTGGGGCGGCGGATCGGCGCCACCGCCCGCTCCGGGTACGTCGGGGTCGCCGGGGCCCTCGCGCTCGCCGAGCGGGTCTCGGTCGCCGGCGGAGCCGGTCCCGCCGGGCGGGCGGTCCGCGCCCCCGCCGGAACCGCCACCGTCACCTACACCGTGACCAACCGGGGCAACCAGGCCCTCCGCTCCGTACGCGTCGAGGATCCCGCCCTCCGGCTCGGCCCCGGGTCCGTCGGCTGCGGCGGGTCCGCCGGGAGCATCGCGCTCCTCGCCCCCGGCTCCTCGGTCCGCTGCACGGCCACCGTCCGGCGCCCGCCGGGCACCCACCGGAGCACCGGGCTCGCCACCGGCAGCGACCGCGTCCCCACCTTCGACGCCGGGGGCGCGCTCGTCCCCGCGCCCGCGCTCACCGCGCGGTCCTCCGCCGTGTTCACGATCGCTTCGGCACGGGCCCCGGGAGCGGGTGGGGCCCCGGGGACGGGCGGCGCCGCCGGGGCCGGTGCGGGCGGTCCGGGCGGGACTCCGCCGGGCGGTGCGGCGGGTGCGGTCGCCGCCGGGATCCCCGGGGCGGGCGGTGCCGCCGCTGGAGGCGCCGGGACCGGAGCGGCGCCCGGGGCGGCCGGTACTACGGGTACCCCCGGTGCAGGTGGATCCTCAGGTGCCGGTGGGGCACCCGGGGCCGCCGGTGCCACCGGGGCTGCGGGGGCCGCCGGGGCTGCGGGGATCTCCTCAGGGGCCTCCTCCGGCGCCTCCTCGGGAGTCTCCTCCGGCGCCGGAACCGGCGCCGGCACCGGCACCGCCGCGGCGCCCGGCGTGGTCCCCGTGCCGTCCCGGGGTGCCGTCGCCGCCCCCGTACCCCCGCCGGGGGCCGTACCCGCCGATCGGCCGCCGCGACGGCTCGCCGCCGCGCCCGACGGCGAGGGGTTCCTCGGGCGGGTGCAGCGGCGGACGCGGGAGGCGCGGGAGTTCGGGGTCGTGGGGATGCTGCTGCTGCTCCTGATCCCGGCGGCCGTCGCCGCCGCCCTGCTCGGCAACCGGGGGAAGTGACCGTGGCCCTCTTCGAGACGCTCGTCGTCACCCTCGGCGTCGCGTTCGTCGCCGCCCTCGCCGTCGTCGCCAAGACCCGGCTCTTCCCGGTCGACGAGCACGAGGAACCGCGCGAGGACGTCGCCGAGTACATCGCCATGATGGTCTCGGTCCTCTACGCGGTGGTGCTCGGACTCTGCCTGGTGTCCGTCTGGGACACCCGTACCGACGCCGCCGACAACGTCCAGGCCGAGGCGAGCGCCCTGCACCAGACGTACCTCCTCGCGGACGCGCTGCCCGCCGCGCAGCGGCAGCCCCTGCGGGCCGCGGCCCGCACGTACGCCGACCACGTCGTCGGGGTCGAGTGGCCGGCGATGGCGGAGCGCGAGCCGCTCGACCGGTCCGGCTGGCTGCTCCTGGCGGAGGTCCGGAAGGCCGGCGAGGTGGGCGACTCGGCCAGGGTGCCGGAGCAGATCGCGGCCCAGGAGGTGCTGGCCCAGCTGGGCTACGTCGACGACGCGCGCCGGGGGCGGGAGGCGGCGGCACAGGAGCGGCTGTCGCCCGTGCTGTGGACCGGGCTGCTGATCGGCGGCGCGCTGACGCTCGCGTTCATGTTCCTCTTCGGCATCAAGAGGAGCACGACGCACGTGGTGATGGTGATGGGCCTCTCGGGGTTCATCGCCTTCACGGTGCTGCTGATCCATCAGCTGGACTCGCCGTTCGGGACGACGCTCGGGGCGACGCCGGACGCGTTCACCCGGTACTTCGGGTGAGAATCCCGCCCGGCGGGGCAGGCATGGGGCCGTGAAATATCTCGTACGGGACAAGATCTTCGCGATCGGCGACGACTACTGGATCGAGGACGAGCGCGGGCGGCACGCCTTCCTCGTCGACGGCAAGGCCCTGCGGCTGCGCGACACCCTGGAGCTGAAGGACCCCGACGGGCACGTCCTCGTCACCCTGCGGCAGAAGATGTTCAGCCTCCGGGACACGATGACGGTCGAGCGGGACGAGCGGCCGCTCGCGACGGTCCGCCGCAAGCGGCTCTCCCTGCTCCGCAACCACTACCGGGTGACGCTCGTGGACGGCACCGAGCTCGACGTCAGCGGCCGGATCCTGGACCGGGAGTTCACCGTCGAGTACGAGGGGGAGCTCCTGGCCCACATCTCCCGGCAGTGGTTCCACGTCCGTGAGACGTACGCGGTGAACGTGGTCCGTGAGGACGCGGACGCGGCGCTGCAGATCGCGGTCGCCGTGTGCGTCATCCGGATGGCGGAGCGGGAGCGGGAGGACTGACCCGGCGCCCGCGGACTCAGCCCGCCTTCGCCAGCGCCTGCTCCAGGTCCGTCCACAGGTCCTCGACGTGCTCGATGCCGACCGAGAGCCGGACCGTGCCGGCGCCGATCCCGGCCGTCGCCAGCGCCGCCGCGTCGAGCTGGTGGTGGGAGGTGGACGCCGGGTGCATCACCAGGGTCTTCACGTCGCCGAGGGAGACGCTGAGGGAGGCGAGCCGGACCGCCTCCACGAAGGTGCGGCCCGCCTCCCGGCCGCCGGCCAGGTCGAGCGAGACCACGCCGCCGCCCCCGCCGGGCAGCAGGCGCGCGGCGATCTCGCGGTCCGGGTGGCTCGCGAGGGCCGGGTGGCGGACGGCCTCGACCGCCGGGTGCGCCGCGAGGCGGGCGGCCAGCTCGGCGGCGCTCGCGCACTGGCGCTCCATGCGCAGCGACAGGGTCTGCATGCCGCGCAGCGTGAGCCAGGCGGCGAACGGGTCCGTGGCCGCGCCCTGTTCGACGGCGTGGCGGCGGACCCCGCGGTACAGCTCGGGGTCCTTGAAGACGGCGATGCCGCCGAGGACGTCCCCGTGCCCGGCCAGGTACTTGGTGGCGGAGTGGACGACGATGTCGGCGCCGTGCTCCAGGGGGCGGCAGAGCAGCGGGGACGCGAAGGTGTTGTCGACGGCGACGGGCACCCCGGCCCCGGCGGCGACGGCGGCGAGCGCGGGGATGTCGGAGACGCGGGTGGTGGGGTTGGCGATGGTCTCCAGGTAGAGCAGCCGGGTCTCGGGGCGCAGCGCGGCCCGCACCTCCTCGGGGTCGGTGCCGGAGACGTACGTGACGTCGACGCCCCAGCGGGCGGCGAGGTCGCTGAGGACGGCGTACGTACCGCCGTACAGGCAGGTCTGGGCGATGACGTGGTCGCCGCTGCCGAGCAGTCCCTGGAGGACGGCGCTGACGGCGCCCATGCCGGAGGCGAAGGACCGGGCGGCGGTGCCGCCCTCCAGGCGGGCGACGGCCTCCTCCAGGGTGCGGACCGTGGGGTTGCCGAGGCGGGCGTAGAGGAAGGCGTCCGGTGAGGTGAAGCCTTCGGCGAGGGCGTCGGCCGAGTCGAAGCCGAAGACGTGCCCCTGGTGGAGGGGGACGCCGAGGGGCCTGCTGCCGGTGACCTCGACGTGCGGGGGGTGGACGGCGAGGGTCTCGGGGCGCGGGGAGTCGTTCATGAACTCAGTCTCGGGAGCGGCCGGTTGCGTTCACAGGTCCAATCCCGGCAGATTGGTTCGGCGATGGAACCAATCGAAGCACCGGCGCCCCTTCCCGCGCCGGACGACCTCGTCGCCCGTCTCGGCCGCTGGTCCGCCGGGCGGGGGCCGCTGTACCTGCTGCTCGCCGCCCGGCTGCGCCGGCTGATCGACGAGGGCGCGCTGCCGCCGGGTGTGCTCCTGCCGCCGGACCGGCGGCTCGCGGCGGCCCTGTCCGTGGGCCGCACGACGGTGGTCGCCGCGTACGACACGCTCCGGCAGGAGGGGCGGCTGGTACGGCGTCAGGGCAGCGGGACGCGGGTGGCGGCGGCCGCCCTGCCCCTGGACGCGCCCCGGGTGAAGGAGACCTCGAACCCGCTCTTCCTGCACCTCCTGGAAGCTCCGGACGAGGTGATCCTGTTGAGCTGCGCGGCTCCTGACCGGCCGCCGGCCGAGCTGGCGGAGGCGTACCGCTCGCTGACCCTGCCGGACGGGGACCTCGGCTACCACCCGGCGGGGATCGGGGCGCTGCGGGCGGCGGTCGCGGACCGGTACGCGGCGCGGGGCGTGCCCACGGAGCCCGGCCAGATCCTGGTCACCACCGGGGCCCAGCAGGCCCTTTCGCTGCTGGCCCGGCTGCTGCTGGCGCCCGGCGACGGGGTGCTGGTGGAGGCGCCGACGTATCCGGGGGCGCTGGACCTGTTCCGGGAGGCGGCGGCGGTGCCGCTGCCGGTGCGGGTGGGGCCGGACGGGCTGGACGTGGCGGAGGCGGTCCGGGTGATGGAGGCTCGTCGTCCGGCGCTCGCCTATGTGATCGGCCGGTTCCAGAACCCGACGGGCGCGGTCCTGCCGCCGCTCGCCGGGCGGCGGCTCGTGGAGGCGGCGAACGCGCTGGGCGTGCCGCTCGTGGACGACGAGGTCCTCGCCGATCTCGCCTTCGACGCGGACGCCGGCGGACCGCCCCTCTCCTCGTACGGCGAGGTGATCGGCGTCGGTTCGCTGAGCAAGGCGGTGTGGGGCGGGCTGCGGATCGGCTGGGTGCGCGGACCCGCGCCGCTGGTCGCCCGCCTCGCCCGGCTGAAGGCCCTGCACGACCTGGGCAGTGACGTGCCGTCCCAGCTGGTCGCGGTCCGGCTGCTCGACGGGTACGCGCCGGTGCTCGACGCCCGGCTGCGGGCGGCCCGTGCGGGTCACGACCATCTGCGGGCCGAACTGGCGCGGCTGCTGCCCTCGTGGTCCTGCGCCCCGGCGGCGGGCGGGCAGACCCTGTGGGTGCGGCTCCCGCACGGCGACGGCGTGTCGTTCGCGCAGCTCGCCCTGCGGCACGGGGTGGCCGTGCTCCCGGGCGCGACGACCGACGCGCTCGGCGGCAGCGTGCGGCACTTGCGGCTGCACTTCCTGGCCGCCCCGGAGGTGCTGACGGAGGCGGTGCGGAGACTGGCGGCGGCCTGGGCGGAGTACGGCGCGGGGGCGGGGGTGGGCGCCGAGCGGGCTTTCCTGCGGGGAATCCCCGTCTGACCTTGCGCCCCACGCGGCCAGCCGCAACCATACGGTGCAGCTGCAAAGTCGTGAAACATTCTTTCATGGGGGCACGGGGACATGGGCTTTGACGACGACTGGGCCGGCATACGGTCCGACGCGACGCGACAAGGCCCCGTCGGCATGCGGTTGAACCAGCTGGACGGCGGCGGCGGTGGGGGTGCGGCGGGCGGTCCGCCCGACCTCGCCACCGCACCGGCAAAGAAGAAGGCCGCGGCGAACACGATCGAGAACGAGCTGGAGCCGAACACCGGCAAGGCCGCCACGTGGGCGGACGCCGCCACCACGGCGGCCGTCGGCGGCTTCGCGGGCTGGGCGACCGCCGAGGGCCTCAAGACCGTCGAGACCACCTGGGACAAGCAGGTCAAGACGCTCCTCGCCCGGCTCGCGTCCGAGAAGACCGCCCTGCGGGGCACGGCGCTCTCCTTCGACCGGCAGGAGACCGACAACCGCGCCCGGATCGCCGGCGTCCAGCCGTCCTCGCGCATCGCAGGGTACTGAGGGGGCCGGCGTGCTGACGTACTCCGAGATCATGACGACCGACCTGGGCAAGCTCGCCACCGCCGCGGACAAGTGGGACGAGATGGCGGGCGAGCTGCACAAGGTGGAGGAGCGCTACGGGGACAGCGTGCAGTCCCTGACGAGCACCCAGGTCTGGCTCGGCGAGAGCGCGACCGCCGCGCACACCAACTTCACCGCCACCCGGTACGAGTACCAGGCGGCGCAGACGCAGGCGAAGGCCACGGCGACGCTGCTGCGCAACGCCCACGAGCAGTTCACGGAGCTGAAGAAGCAGCTGGAGAACGCCCGTGCCGACGCCGTGAAGGCCGGCATGAAGGTCTCCGAGGAGGGCAGGGTCGCCTATGACTACGAGCGGCTGACGCCCCAGGAGCGCAGCGCCCTGCACCACGACCCGGACGGCGCGAAGGGCGTCCGGGAGGCCGAGGTGGCCTGGGCCGAGCACCTGGACGGCTGCGTGAAGGCCTTCGACCTCGCCGACCAGGACCTGAAGAAGGACCTGGAGGCCGTCGTCAAGGACGGCCACGGCAACAGGAACGACGAGACCTTCGGCACCGGCTTCAACGGTGACGCGGGCAAGGTCGCCGCGGCCGACGAGAAGGCCGCGGACGACCGGATGAACCTGGCCTGGCTGAAGATGAAGGACGACGAGACGCTCGACGACTACGTCCAGCGGCTCCAGCGGGACGGCATCGCGAAGCTCACGGGCAACGAGAAGCTCGCCGACCTCGTCGACAAGTTCACCAAGGGGACCATCACGGCAGGGGCGTTCGCGAGCGCCCTGACGGCCGCGGGGCTCTACTCGTACAAGCTGTCCAAGGCGCTGCGGCCGCCGTTCGTCCACCCGACCGCGCCCGGCACCTTCCTGTCGCGGCAGTTCAACATGCGGCTGGCGGGGGCGGCTCCGGGCAGCCTGCTCAGCAAGGTGCCGCCGGGGCTCGCGACCGCGATCACCGGCTCGGACGAGGCCGCGATGTACGGCGGGTTCATGCGCAACGGCGCCTTCTTCATGCCGGAGGCGGCCGAGGCCAACCTGGTGCGGGTCGCCCAGAACGGCGGCCTCGCCAACGCGGCCAAGGCGGCGGGCTGGCTGCGCGGCGCGGGGGTCGTGGGCGGCGTGGCGGCCACCGCGTACGGCGTGGCCAACCTCGCCACGTACAACACGGACATGATCAAGGCGGATCCGGCGAAGTTCGCCTCGGACCTCACCGGGACGGCCTTCAGCGCGTCGATGACGGCGCTGACCGTCGCCCCGAACCCGGTCACGCTCGGCCTCGCGGTCGGTACGGGTGTGGCGTACGGCGCGGCGCTGATCTGGGACAACCACGAGGCGATCGGGAAGGGTCTGGAGCAGGCGGGGGACTGGGTCGGCGACAGGGCGTCCGACATCGGGAGCGGGATCAAGGACGGTGCGAAGAAGCTCGGCAGCGCGCTGAACCCCTTCGACTGAGCAGGAGCCACACACCCATGCACACGCACGTCACGCCGTTCGACCTCCAGGCGTGGAAGGAGGGGAACCGGCACGACTACCGGGCCGGCTGGAAGGGGGTCTCGCCGGAGTTCGGCGGGATCACGCTGACCTGTCCCCTCCCCCGTACCTCACCCGAGTCGCTCGTCTCGGAGGTCCGCGGCGGGCAGCTCCCCACCGCGTCCTTCGAGGCGCGCGGGGCGCACGTCGAGGGGATGAAGCTGCCGGGTCTGAACCGGTCGACGCTGCGGGTGGGCGACCGGATGGTGTACGTGACGCGGAACCGTTTCGGCGCCACGCTGGAGCAGCGCGCCCTGGAGATGCGGTACGCGGGCGACCACTACCGGCTCGCGGCCCTCGACAAGCACGGCTACGTCCTGACCCGCGCCGCCGACGACGAGGACCCCGGCGTCCGGATCACCGTCCGCGAGGGCGGGCGCGGCAAGGTCCGCAGGCTCTCCGTGCACGTCGACGGGCGGGCCGGGGGCGGCGACCTGGCCCTCGCGCTGGTCTTCGCGGGTGTGGACCGCTCGACCCTGACGCAGCTCGGCGCGGTGAAGGCCGGGCTGTCCCGCGTGACCCATTTCTGGACCGAGTCCCAGTACTGACCACCTGATGATTGAGCGTGAGATGCCTTCCTTCGACGTGACCCGATCCCGCTTCCGGCTGAGCGACGACGAGGTCTTCGTCCTCGCCCAGCTGGCGACGGGGCAGCCGGTCCCCGAGCCCCTGGCGCCGGCCGCGGCCCGGCTGCGGGACGCCGGGCTCGCCAACGAGGCGGGGGAGCTGTCCGCGCTGCTCCTGCCGCTGATGCGGACCCTCGTGCGGCCGTCCGTGATCCTCTCCCTGGAGGCGGGCGGCCGCCAGGGCACCCTGCACCACGGGCTGCTGATCGGCGAGGACCACGTCGTCTGCCACGAGACCTGGCCGGGCGAGGAGGAGGCCCAGTACCGGCTCGTGGAGCCGCGGACCGTGGTCTGGACGCTCGCCGACCTGATCGCCCTGCGCCAGTCGGACGGCGAGGTGACGGAGGAGACCGTCGAGACGACCATGGACGTCCTGGAGGCGGGGCTCGCGGCCCTGGAGAAGGCCTCGGCGGCCCCGGGCGCGGACGAGCGCGCCCTCGTCGCGGAGGCGCTGGCCGCGGCGGGCGGCGGCGCGGTCGCCCCCCGGCTCGCGGAGCTGGTCGTGGAGCTCCGCGCGCAGTGGCGGATGACGGCCGCCTGGCAGGGGCACCGGGAGGGCGCCGCGGGCGTGGTCGCGCGCGCGGTCGCCGCGTGGGACTGCGGGCCGCTCGGCTACTGGCTGCGGGAGCTGCCCGCCGAGCCCCTCGCGGAGGGCGCCGCCACCGCGGACAGCCCGTTCCGGCTGCGCCGGGTCGCCGCGAAGCGGATCTGGCAGGAGCTGACCGCCCTCCTCCCGGACGCCTCGGAGCTGACCCCGGCCTAGGACGGGCCGTCGGTGTCCTCGTCGTCCGGCCCGTACGGATCGAAGTCGATGACGTCCAGCGGGTCCTCGTGGGGGCGGACGAGGCCGGGGAGGCCGTCCGTGCGGAGTTCGCCGCGCAGCCAGGCGAGCAGGGTCCCGGTGAGCGTGCCGGTGAGCGGCGGGCCCTGGTCGGCGTGGCGGGGGATGACGATCAGGGGCCAGTCGTCGGGGGTGTCGCCCTCGGTGAGCCAGCACAGTTGGTCGCCGTCGATGGAGTCGGCGAAGGGCAGGAAGCCGCCCGGTTCGGGCCGTACGGGCAGCGGGTGGTACTCGGGGTGGGCGGCGCGCAGCCCCCGGTAGGCCTCGCTGAACCACTCGTCCGTGCCCGCCAGGTCGTACCGGCCGGTGCCCAGCGGGGCGCCGAAGCGGAGCCACCCGCACCACTCGCCGGCGCCGTAGGTCTCCATCAGGCGGACGTACTCGGTGGGGAGGCGGGTGCCGAGGCGTTCGTACAGCCACTCCCAGCTCTCCGCGCCGAGGTGGGGCGCGGCGGGCGGCGGGAGCAGCGCGGTGAGGGTGCCGAGGCCGCCGCCTCCGGCGAGCGCGGCCCGCTGTCCGGGGGTCGGTCCGGGGCGGCGGGGCGGCGGGGTCCAGGGGGACGGTGCGCCGCCGGCGAGGCGGCTGCGGACGAGGCTCGGGCGCAGGCCGTCCGCCACGAAGCCGGTGAGGGTGGGCAGCAGGGTGGTCCCGGGGCGCAGCCACGGGTCCTTGCCGGCGTTCGCCAGGTCCTGCACGTGGACGACGACAGGCCACCGTTCGGGGTCGTCGGAGGCGGTGGTGTCCCAGTAGAGGGTGTCGGCCGTGCGGGTGCGGCCGAAGGGGAGGACGCCGGGGGCGTCCCGGCGGCCCTCCGTGACGAAGCGGCCGTAGTCGAAGAGGTGCCCGTCGCTGGTGAACGGGGTGTGCAGCCAGAGCCGTTCGCCGATGTCGAGCGGGCCGTAGGCGGTGGCCACGGCCTTGTAGTCGGCGGGCAGGCGAAGCCCCAGCCATGCCTCGACCGCGTCCCAGTCGACGGGTACGGCGGGTCCCTCCGGCGGCGGCCCGAAGAGTTCGGCGAAGGCGGCGACGGCGGTGGCCGCCGCGTCCCGGTCGTTCACGAGGTGCCTCTCTCGGGGCGGTTCAGGCGCGGCGGGCGGGTGGTGTCGGGAGGCCCAGGACCCGGTCCTTCAGGGCGGGGAACTGTTCCCGGGTGGTGCGGACCTTGGCCGGGTCGAGGACGACCCGCAGGACCTCCTCGTCCGGGCCCGCCTCCGCGAGGGTCTCGCCCCAGGGGTCGACGACGATCGAGTGCCCGGCCTGCTCCACGCCCGCGTGGGTGCCGGCGGTGCCGCAGGCGAGGACGTACGCCTGGTTCTCGACGGCCCTGGCCCGGGCGAGGAGGGTCCAGTGGGCGCGGCGGAGGGCGGGCCAGCCGGCCGGGACGACGAAGGCCTCGGCGCCCGCGTCGACGAGCCCGCGGAAGAGCTCGGGGAAGCGCAGGTCGTAGCAGGTGCCGACGCCGACGGTGAGGTGTGGCAGGTCGACGGTGACGAGGTCCTCGCCGGCGGCCATCATCACGGCCTCGCCCTTGTCGAAGCCGAAGCGGTGGATCTTGCGGTAGGAGGCCGCGAGTTCGCCGTCGGGGGAGAGGACGAGCGAGGTGTTGTAGAGCGCTCCGCCCTCCGCCTCGACGAAGGAGCCGGCGTGCAGCCAGACCCCGGCGTCGCGGGCGGCGGCCGCCATCGCCCGGTGGGTGGGGCCGTTCAGCGGTTCGGACTCGGCGGCGAACAGGTCGGCGGCGAAGGCGCCGACGGTCCACAGCTCCGGCAGGACGACGAGGTCGGCGTGGCCGGATTCCTCCCGTACGAGACGCGCCGCGCGGGCGCGACGGGCGTCGACCGGTTCGTCCGGGTCTACCGCGATCTGGATCAGCGAGGCGCGCACACTACCACCGTCCTGGCATTCGAGCCGTCAACACCGGCCTACGATCGTCACACGAAAGCACTGCCGGGGTGCCTTCGGGCAGCGTAACTTAGCGTCCGAGCCTCCCACCCAGTCGTGTTTTCAGCCCGCGCACCGAAGAACCGCCGAGGGGTCCCGTGACCGTCCATCCCAGCCTCCAGAACTACGCCGACGCCTGGACCCACTCCATCGAGGCGATAGCCGAGCTGGTGCAGCCGCTCGTGGAGGGCGAGTGGAACCGGCCGACCCCGTGCATCGGCTGGTCGGTGCGGGACATCGTCTCCCATGTGATCGGCATGGAGACGGAGATGCTCGGCGATCCGCGGCCGATCCATTCCCTGCCCCGCGACCTCTACCACGTGCGCAGTGACTTCGCGCGCTACATGGAGGTCCAGGTCGATGTGCGGCGGCACCACACGGCGCCGGAGATGACCTCGGAACTGGAGTACATCCTCATCCGGCGGGCCCGTCAGCTCCGCAACGAGAACCGCTCCCCCGAGCATCTGATCCGCGCTCCCCTCGGCGCCGAGCAGTCGCTCGAACTGGCCTACCGGGACCGTGCCTTCGACGTGTGGGTGCACGAGCAGGACCTGCGGGCGGCGCTCGGCGTGCCGGGCAACCTGGACTCGGCCGGTGCCCTGGTGGCCCGTGACGTGCTCCTGGAGGCCCTGCCCGAGGCGGTCGCGAAGGACGCGGGGGCGCCCGCGTCCTCGGCGGTGGTGCTCGACGTGACCGGTCCGGTGGAGTTCCTGCGGACGGTACGGGTGGACGCGGAGGGCCGTGGTTCGGTCGACGGCGCGCCGTCGCTGGGCCCCGCGGTGACGCTCACGACGGACTGGGAGACGTTCGTCCGGCTCGCCTGCGGCCGGGTCCGGCCGGCCGAGGTGGCGGACCGGGTCAAGACCGAGGGCGACGCCGGGCTCGCCGCGGCGATCCTGGACAACTTCGCGGTGACGCCGCGGTAGGCCCTAGTGCTGTGGCCGGAAAGGTTTGCCGGGTCGCGGCGTCCGGTGCGGTGCATCGCAAGACGGAGGGCCTCGGCTCGTACTGGACGTACTCGCGAGGGCCGACAACGCGGCGAGGTGCCGTGCCGGGCGTCGCGACCCGGTGAACCTTTCCGGCCACAGCACTAGACGGGTACGTGCACGGCCTCGACGCGGCTGGCGACGAGCCGTTCCCGTTCCCTGCGGTGGGTGCGGGCCTTGAGGCGCAGGATCTGCACGAGTCCGACGGCCTCCAGGACGAAGACCGAGGAGAACGCGATCCGGTAGTTGTCGCCGGTCGCGTCGAGCAGCACGCCCACGGCGAGCAGGGTCGTCATCGAGGCGATGAAACCGCCCATGTTGACGATGCCGGAGGCGGTTCCCTGACGCTCCGGCGGATTGGCCGGGCGGGCGAAGTCGAAGCCGATCATCGAGGCCGGTCCGCAGGCGCCGAGGACCAGGCAGAGGGTGACGAGCAGCCACATCGGCGCGTGGTCGCCGGGGTACGCGAGGGTGGTCCCCCACAGCAGGGCCGTGGCCGCGACCGTGCCGAGGGCGAGCGGGGCGCGGGCCGCGTGGTGGCGGGCGATGATCTGCCCGTACGCGAGGCCGATGACCATGTTCGACAGCACGACGAGGGTGAGCAGGGTCCCGGCGGTGGACCGGGCGAGGCCCTGCGCCTCCACGAGGTACGGCAGGCCCCAGAGCAGCAGGAAGACCATGGCCGGGAACTGCGTGGTGAAGTGCACCCACAGCCCGAGCCGGGTGCCGGGCTCCCGCCAGGACTCGGCGATCTGACGGCGGACGAACGCGGCACCGGCGTGCGCGGAGGGCTCCGGCTCGTACCCCTCGGGGTGGTCCTTGAGGAAGAGCAGCAGCAGGACGAGGACGAGGACGCCCGCGAGGGAGCTGCCGACGAAGGTGGCCGTCCAGCCGAAGCCGTGCAGGGCGCGGGCGATGAAGACGGTGGAGACCAGGTTGCCGGCCATGCCGATGAGCCCGGCGAGCTGGGCGATCAGCGGGCCTCTGCGGGCCGGGAACCAGCGGCTGCCGAGGCGCAGGACGCTGATGAACGTCATGGCGTCGCCGCAGCCGAGGAGCGCGCGGGAGGCGAGCGCGGTGCCGTACGAGGGGGAGAGCGCGAAGCCCAGCTGGCCGATGGTGAAGAGGACGACGCCGAGGGTCAGGACCCGCTTGGTGCCGAGCCGGTCGACGAGGAGGCCGACGGGTATCTGCATGCCCGCGTAGACGAGCAGCTGGAGTATGGAGAACGTGGACAGCGCGGAGGCGTTGACGTCGAAGCGGTCGGCGGCGTCGAGTCCGGCGACGCCCAGGGACGTGCGGAAGATGACGGCGACGAAGTAGACGGCGACGCCGACGCCCCAGACGAGGGCGGCGCGGCGGCCGCCGGGCGGGTCTCCGGGGAGGGTGACCGCGGATCCGTAGGAGCTGGTCACCGGTCCTCACCCCGGACCAGGACCTTGACCCAGCTGAGGTGCTGACGGACGCAGTGCGCGGCGCCCTCGACGTCTCCGGCCTTGATGCGGTCGAGGATCTCGGCGTGCTCGGTGATGTTCTTGGCGACGCGGTCGGGCTGGGACTGCATCACGGCGACGCCCATGCGCAGCTGGCGGTCGCGGAGCTGGTCGTAGAGGCGGGCGAGGATCTGGTTGCCGGCGTGCCGGACGATCTCGGCGTGGAAGCAGCGGTCGGTGACGGCCACCTCGGCGAGGTCCCCGGCCTCGGCGTGCCGCTTCTGCTCCTCCAGGAGCTCTTCGAGGCGGGCGATCAGCGGGGCGGGCGCGGGCACGGCCCGGCGGACGGCGAACTCCTCGACGAGCAGCCGGGTCTCGACGACGTCGGCGATCTCCTGCGCGGAGACGGCGAGGACGAGGGCGCCCTTCTTCGGGTAGAGCTTGAGCAGCCCTTCCATCTCCAGCTTGAGCAGCGCCTCGCGGACGGGCGTCCTGGACACCCCTACGGCCTGGGCGAGTTCCCCCTCGGTGAGCAGGGTCCCCCCTTCGTACCGCCGGTCGAGCACGGCCTGCTTGACGTGCATGTAGACGCGGTCGGCGGCGGGGGGCTGCCTGGTGGGCTGAGGGGCGGGACCGGCTGGCGCTGATGGCATGCGCACAGCATAGATACAACAGGGGTGCAACAGGCAGCCCCGTCCGCATCCTGGACCCCTTACCGGAGCCGGACGTCGTAGTAGTCCTCGCCGCCGACGAGTACGGAGGTGAAGCGCACCGGGAGACCGTCGGGCCTGCGCGGGACCTCCTGGGAGGTGCGGCGGGTGAAGCCGAGCGAGAGACCGGCCACGAAGGGGTCCTCGCCGTCCCCGTCGTGCACCCGCCACCCCTGGGCGGCGATGCGCCCGAGGAGTTCGTCGGCGGGGGTCCGGAAGACGTCGGCGTCGGGAGCGCGCAGCATGCCGACGCCCTCCAGGAGCACCCGCGTCGAGGTGTCCCGGCCTTCTCCCGGCCACCACAGCTCGACGGCCGTGACGGTGTTCTCCTCCTCCAGGAGCACCTCGACGCCCACGCCGTCGCAGGCGGCCGAGACGGTCACCGGAACACGGTTCGGGCGGGTGCGCACCCGGGGCTCGCCCCAGGGCGCGACAGCGGCCACCGTCTCGCCGAGGGTCATGCCGAGGCGTACGGGCCCGGCGCCGTGCGGTGGTGCGAGGTGGAGGTCCATGGCCTCGACCCAAGCATCCGGTGGCAGCTGGTGCCACCACCGGATGTTTCACGTGAAACGGACGAACCAGCCCGCTACGCCCAGGTGATGAGCCTCTTCGGGTTCTCCAGGATCGCGGCGACGTCCGCCAGGAACTTGGAGCCGAGCTCGCCGTCGACCAGACGGTGGTCGAAGGAGAGCGCCAGCGTGGTGACCTGACGCGGCTTCACCTTGCCCTTGTGGACCCACGGCTGGAGCTTGATCGCACCGACCGCGAGGATCGCGGACTCGCCGGGGTTCAGGATCGGCGTACCGGTGTCGACGCCGAAGACGCCGACGTTGGTGATGGTGAAGGTGCCGCCCTGCATCGCCGCCGGCGTCGTCTTGCCCTCGCGGGCGGTGGCGACGAGCTCGCTCAGGGACCGCGAGAGCTCGGGCAGGGTCTGGGCGTGCGCGTCCTTGATGTTCGGCACGATCAGACCGCGCGGGGTGGCCGCGGCGATGCCCAGGTTCACGTAGTGCTTGAGGACGATCTCCTGCGCCGCCTCGTCCCAGGCCGCGTTGATCTCCGGGTTGCGCTTGGCCGCGACCAGGACGGCCTTGGCGATGAGGAGGAGCGGGTTGACCCGCAGGCCCGCCATGTCCTTGTCGGACTTGAGCTCCTCGACCAGCTTCATCGTGCGCGTGATGTCGAAGGTCACGAACTCGGTGACGTGCGGGGCCGTGAAGGCCGAGCCGACCATCGCCGCCGCCGTGGCCTTCCGCACGCCCTTGATGGGCACACGGGTCTCCCGGGCGTCGGACGCCACGGCCGGGGCCTGAGCCGGCACCGGAGCGGGCGCCGCGACCGGGGCCGCCACGGGCGCCGGGGCCTGGACCGCCGGAGCCTCGGCCGGAGCGGCCGCCGCGTGGACGTCCTCGCGGGTGATGATCCCGTCCGGGCCCGTCGGGGTGACCGTCGCCAGGTCGACACCGAGGTCCTTGGCCAGCTTGCGCACCGGCGGCTTGGCCAGCGGGCGGCCGGTCGCGGGACCGTGGCCGTTCAGCTGCTCGGGGACCACCGGGGCCGCCGGGGCCGCCGGTACGGAGACGGGCTCGGCCGCCGTCGCCTTGCGGGCGCGCCGCCTGGTGGAGCTCGCGGCCACGCCGTAGCCGACCAGGACCGGCTGGCGGCCCTCCGGCTCGGGCTCGGCCACCGGCTCCTGCGCGGGGGCGGCGGCCGCGGCCGGTGCCGCCGGTGCCTCGGGAGCGGCGCCGCCGCCCACGTTCACCGAGATGATGACCTGGCCGACGTCGACCGTGGTGCCCTCGGGGAACAGCAGCTCGTGGACCGTGCCGTCGAAGGGGATCGGCAGCTCGACCGCGGCCTTGGCCGTCTCGACCTCGCACACGACCTGGCCGTCCTCGACCGTGTCACCGGGCTGGACGTACCACTTGAGGATCTCGGCCTCGGTGAGGCCCTCGCCCACGTCGGGCATCTTGAATTCGCGGATCGTCACGGTGCTCTCCTCAGTACGCCAGCGAGCGGTCGACGGCGTCGAGCACGCGGTCCAGACCCGGCAGGTACTCCTCCTCCAGGCGCGCCGGCGGGTACGGCGCGTGGTAGCCGCCGACCCGCAGGACGGGGGCCTCCAGGTGGTAGAAGCAGCGCTCGGTGATGCGGGCGGCGATCTCCGCGCCGGAGCCGAAGAACACCGGGGCCTCGTGGACGACCACCAGGCGGCGGGTCTTCTCGACCGAGGCCTGGATGGTGTCGAAGTCGAGCGGGGAGATCGAGCGCAGGTCCACGACCTCGACCGACTTGCCCTCCTCGGCCGCGGCGGCGGCCGCCTCCAGGCAGGTCTTCACCATCGGGCCGTACGCGACGAGCGTGAGGTCCGTGCCCTCGCGGGCGACGCGGGCCTTGTGCAGCTCGCCGGGGATGGCCTCGGTGTCGAGCTCGCCCTTGTCCCAGTAGCGGCGCTTGGGCTCGAAGAAGATGACCGGGTCGTCGCTCTGGATCGCCTGCTGGAGCATCCAGTAGGCGTCGGAGGAGTTCGCCGGGGTGACGACCTTGAGGCCCGCGACGTGCGCGAAGAGCGACTCGGGGGACTCGGAGTGGTGCTCGACCGCGCCGATGCCGCCGCCGTACGGGATGCGGATGACGACCGGCATCTTCACGGTGCCGAGCGACCGGGCCCGCATCTTCGCCAGCTGGGTGACGATCTGGTCGTACGCCGGGAAGACGAAGCCGTCGAACTGGATCTCCACGACCGGGCGGTAGCCGCGCAGGGCGAGACCGATCGCGGTGCCGACGATGCCGGACTCGGCGAGCGGGGTGTCGACCACCCGGTCCTCGCCGAAGTCCTTCTGCAGTCCGTCGGTGATCCGGAAGACACCGCCGAGCTTGCCGACGTCCAGGCCCATGATGACGACCTTGGGGTCGGTCTCCAGGGCCTTGCGCAGCGACTCGTTGAGCGCCTTCGCCAGGGGAAGCTTCTGAACAGCCATGATTACTCGGCCTCTCCGCCCTCGAAGGACGCCTGGTAGGCGGCGAACTCGGCGCGCTCCTCGTCGACGAGCGCGTGCCCGTCCGCGTACGTGTGGTCGAACATCGCCATGTGCTCCGGGACGGGCATGGCGCGGACGACCTCGCGGACGCTCTTGCCGAGGGCCTCGCTCTCGGCCTCCAGCTCCTCGAAGAAGGCCGCGTCGGCGTGGCCCTCGTTCTCCATGTACGCCTTGAGGCGCAGGATCGGGTCCTTGGCCTCCCAGGCCTCCCGCTCCGCGTCCCGGCGGTAGCGCGTCGGGTCGTCGGAGGTGGTGTGGGCGGCCATGCGGTACGTGAACGCCTCGATGAGCGTCGGACCCTCGCCGCGGCGGGCGCGCTCCAGGGCCGACCGGGTCACGGCCAGGCAGGCCAGCACGTCGTTGCCGTCGACGCGGACGCCGGGGAAGCCGAAGCCGCGGGCGCGCTGGTAGAGCGGGACGCGCGTCTGCTTCTCGATGGGCTCGGAGATGGCCCACTGGTTGTTCTGGCAGAAGAACACGACCGGGGCGTTGTAGACCGCGGAGAACACGAACGACTCGTTGACGTCGCCCTGGCTGGAGGCGCCGTCGCCGAAGTAGGCGAGCACGGCGGAGTCCGCGCCGTCCTTGGCGATGCCCATGGCATAACCGGTGGCGTGCAGGGTCTGCGAGCCGAGGACGATCGTGTACAGGTGGAAATTGTTGCTGCTGGGATCCCAGCCGCCGTTGTTCACACCGCGGAACATTCCCAGCAGATTCGTGGGGTCGACCCCGCGGCACCAGGCGACGCCGTGCTCACGATAGGTCGGGAAGACGTAGTCGTCGTCGCGCAGCGCCCGGCCGGAACCGATCTGCGCCGCCTCCTGGCCGAGCAGCGAGGCCCACAGGCCCAGCTCGCCCTGGCGCTGCAGGGCGGTCGCCTCGGCGTCGAAGCGGCGGGTGAGGACCATGTCGCGGTAGAGACCGCGCAGCTCCTCGGCGCTCAGGTCGATGTCGTACTCGGGGTGCTGGACGCGCTCCCCTTCGGGCGTCAACAGCTGAACGAGCTCGGGCTCCGAGGCCGTGGCGGGCTTCGTCGTCGCCTTCTTGGTGGTGCTCGTGCTCGCGCTTGCGGTGCGCTTGGTGCCGCTGCTGCGTCGCGTCGTCTTGCGCGCGGCAGTGCTCTCCACGGTCACGTGCGTGCTCCTCCGTCGGTCCGGCCCCCGGGTTCGCCGGTGAGGCCAGTGCGGCTCCGCCTTGTCCGTACCTTCGCACGGGGTGGGTGCGACGCGGCCGGAGTGGGGCGTGACAGGTGCTCCGGCGAACGCCGTCATAGGCACGTTACCCATTACGCGGCATTCCCGCGAAACCCCACTTGACCTGCGATTTTGCTTGGATTTCCAAGTAAATCGAGAAAGGGGTGGAAGCGCCGCTGGTCAGCGCATGGACAACGACCCGACGCCGTCGTCGGAACACCCGGCACGTTATCCCGCGCACCCCGGGCGCCGGAAGACCCAATATGTGAGACTGACCGCGTGCGCGAAGAAGGAAAAATCCGGGTATTTCTGCTGGACGACCATGAAGTCGTGCGGCGCGGCGTCCACGAGCTGCTCTCCGTGGAGGACGACATCGAGGTGGTCGGCGAGGCCGGGACGGCGGCCGACGCGCTGGTCAGGATCCCCGCGACCCGCCCCGACGTCGCGGTGCTCGACGTGCGACTGCCGGACGGCAGCGGAGTGGAGGTGTGCCGGGAGGTCCGCTCGCAGGACGAGTCGGTCAAGTGCCTGATGCTGACCTCGTACGCGGACGACGAGGCCCTCTTCGACGCGATCATGGCCGGGGCCTCGGGATATGTGCTCAAGGCGATCCGGGGCAACGAGCTCCTGAACGCCGTGCGGGACGTGGCGGCCGGCAAGTCGCTGCTCGACCCGGTGGCCACCGCCCGGGTCCTGGAGCGGCTGCGCGACGGCAACAACCCGAAGGGCGACGACAAGCTCGCCCGGCTGACGGAGCAGGAGCGGAAGATCCTCGACCTGATCGGCGAGGGCCTGACCAACCGGGTCATCGGCGAGCGGCTCCACCTCGCGGAGAAGACCATCAAGAACTACGTCTCCAGCCTGTTGTCGAAGCTGGGCATGGAGCGGCGCTCGCAGGCCGCCGCGTACGTGGCGCGGCGCCAGGCCGAGCGCCACTGAGGCCGAGGAGCTCCGGACCCCGGTCGCGGCCGTGACGGGCCGGACCGGGTCCGACGGCCAACCAGGTCCGACGGCCAACCAGGTCCGACGGCCACCGGGTCGACGGCCACCGGGTCGACGGCCACCGGGTCGACGGCCACCGGGTCCGACGCCAACCTGGTCCGACGGCCCGGTTTCGGGACCTAGGACCCTCCGAACCGGGGCAGGAGCCCCTTTTCCGACAGAGTGCCGGTGGCGGAGAGTGGAAGTCATGCCCACCGACGAGGCCAAGCCCACCGACGAGATCCGCGCCATCGAGCTGCTCGGCCGCGTGTCGTACGGCCGGGTGGCGACGAGCATGCGGGCGATGCCGTTCGTCGCCCCGGCCCGCCACGTCGTGTCCGACGGCCGCGTCCTGCTCCGGATGCACCGGGGCCTCGGCTACCACCGGGCCTGCAACGGCAGCGTCGTCGCGTACGGCGCGGACAACTTCGACTCCGGTGCCACGCGCATCTGGTCCGTGCAGTTCACGGGGACCGCCGAGATCGTCGAGCCGACGGCGGCGGAACGCGCGGCCTTCGGGCCCGAGCCCGTCCAGGTGGACGGCGAGCCGTTCACCCCGGTGTTCATGCGGATCGAGCCGCAGTTCGTGACGGTCCACGAGCTCGACTACCCCGCCGAGGACCGCCCCGGGACGCCCGCCGGGTCCCCGGCCCCTCCCGGGGAGCGACACCTCCACCACGCAGCGTGATCTAACATCTGCGGAGTGCCGCGCTCATCTGTACCGCTCGCTCCGCCCGTCGGCCCCCTCCTGCGCCGCTACAGGGACGTCGGCGAGCCCCTCTCCTGCGTCCCCGTGACCGAGGGCCTGCTCAACCGCGGCTACCGGCTCTCCACCACCCGCGGCGCCTACTTCCTCAAGCAGCACCTGGACGCCCCCACCTCCGACCGGGCCACCATCACCCGCCAGCACCGGGCCACCCAGCGCCTCGCCGCCCTCGGCCTGCCCGTGGCCCCGCCGCTCCCGGACAGCCGGGGCCGCACGGTCGCGCTCGTCGGCGGCCACTGCTACGCCCTGCACCCCTGGGTCGACGGCCGGCACCGCGACGGCGCGCAGCTCTCCACCGGCTGCTCACGGCGCCTCGGCACCCTCCTCGGCCGCGTCCACACCTGCCTGGAGCAGGTCATGGAGTCCCCGCCACCGGGCGGCGACCACGACAGCGCACGCCCCGAGGACACCTTCCGGGCCATCGAGGAGCTGCTCCGCCTCGCCCGCGCGCACCGGCCCCGCGACAGCTTCGACGCGCTCGCCGAGCACCGGCTCAGGGAGCGGCGCCGACTGCTCGCGCAACACGCCCACCACCGTCCCCCGCCCGCCTCCGCCGCCGGGTGGGTGCACGGCGACTTCCACCCGCTGAACCTGCTGTACCGGGGCGCGGAGCCCGCCGCGATCGTCGACTGGGACCGGCTCGGGGTCCGCCCCAGGGCCGAGGAGGCGGTCCGGGCGGCCGCCATCTTCTTCGTACGGCCGGAGGGGCAGCTGGCCCTGGAGAAGGTACGGGCGTACGCGCGCGCGTACCGGCGTGAGACGGGTGCGGACGGCGCGGAGATGGCCGCGGCGGCGCACCGGGTGTGGTGGGAGCGGCTCAACGACTTCTGGACGCTGCGCTGGCGCTACCAGCTGCACGACCGGAGGGCCGACCCGCAGTTCCCCGCGGTGTCGGCCCTGGCGGTCTGGTGGACCCGCGAGTACGCGGCGGTCCGCGACGCCTTCGCCGGGTGAGGGCCCGGCCGTCCGCGACGCCCGCGCCGCGCGGGCCGGCCTCCCGGGGTCAGCCGGTCTCCGTGCCCGTGCCCGTCGGCGGGGTGTCCGGGTTGCCGTTGCCGCCGGAGGAGTCGTCGGTCGGCTCGCCCGTCGGGTCCGTCGGGTTGTCCGTCGGCGGCGCCGTCGTCTTGGTCGGGGTGTGCGTGGGCTCGGTCGGCGGCGCGGTCGTCGGCTCCGTCGGCGGCTCGGTCGTCGGCGTGCCCGTGGTCTCGGTCGGCGTCTGCGTCGCCGGCGGGGTCCACGGCTCCTCGGTGGAGCCGCCGCTCGACGTGCCCGGGTCCTCGGTGGTCTCCTGGCTGGTCTCCTGCGAGGGGCTGGGCTCCTCGGAGACCGTCGACGGCGAGTTGCTGACGGTCGGCGTGGTGCCGCCCGTGTTCCCCCCGTTGTCGCCGGCCTTGTCGAGCGCGAAGACGACTCCGGCGACGACGGCGATCACCGCGAGCGCGGCGAACAGCCACACCTTGCCCCGGCCGCCCTTGCCGCCGTGGGAGCCGTAGCCGTCCTGGCCGTAGCCGCCGGTGCCGACCGTGCCGGCGTCGTAGCCGCCGTAACCGCCGTCGTCCGGGTTCATCGGCGGGAGGATCGGGCCCTGCGCGGTCTCGCCGTGCATCGGGTGGCCCATCGCGGTCGTCGCGGCCATGCCGGCGCCCGGGGTGTGCATCCCGTCGTGCGTCTCGACCGGGCCGGTGTTCCACGTGCCGGTGTGACCGCCCTGCTGCTGGAGCATCTGCAGGCCGTACTGGATGAGCCCGCGCATCTCCTCGGCGCTCTGGAACCGGTCGTCCGGGTCCTTCGCGAGGGAGCGCATCACCAGGCCGTCGAGCTCCGGCGGCGCGCCCTGCGCCACGTCGGACGGCGGGATCGGCGCGTCCTGCACGTGCTGGTACACGACGGACAGCGGCGTCTCGCCGGTGAACGGGGGCCGCAGCGCGAGCAGTTCGTAGAGGAGGCAGCCGGTCGCGTACAGGTCGGAACGGTGGTCGACCGCCTTGCCGAGCGCCTGCTCGGGGGAGAGGTACTGCGGGGTGCCCATGACCATGCCGGTCTGGGTCATCGTCGACTGCGCGCCGTGCAGGGCGCGCGCGATGCCGAAGTCCATGACCTTCACCGCGCCGCCGTGCGTGATGATCACGTTCGCCGGCTTGATGTCACGGTGCACGATGCCGTGCTGGTGCGAGTAGGCCAGCGCCTCCAGGACCCCGGAGACGATGATGAGCGCCTGCTCGGGCCCGGGCGCCTCGGCGCTGAGCAGCAGGTCACGGATGGTGCGGCCCTCGACCAGCTCCATCACGATGTACGGCACGGGCCGGCCGCCCACCAGGTCCTCGCCGGAGTCGTACACGGCGACGATGGCGTGGTGGTTGAGACCGGCGACGGACTGCGCCTCGCGGGTGAAGCGGGCCTTGGACACCGGGTCCTCGGCGAGGTCGGCGCGCAGCAGCTTGACGGCCACGGTGCGGCCGAGCCGCACGTCCTCGGCCGCGAAGACCTCGGCCATGCCGCCCCGGCCCAGACGGTGCGTCAGGCGGTACCGGCCGTCGCCGACGACCCCGCCCACGCCCCACGATTCCGCCGACGCGTCCGGCACACCGCCACCTGCTCCGGATTCGGGTGCCATCAGTCCTCGCCGTCGTCTGTCGTGCCGTGTCCAGTCGCCACGCTACAGGCTCCGTACGACACCACGGTCCGAGATGGACCGGCCATCCAACCCCCTCGACGTACACCTGTGCAAATTCGACGGGTTTCCTCCGAGAGCGCGGAAACGCTTCCTGTGCGGAGGGTCACGGAACGGGTACCGAACCGGCGCCCGGCTTGACGTGTCACTGCCCTACGGCAGACTTGCGCCTGGAAATTCCGGATCGACGCCGCCACGCGCGCGTAGGGGGAAGCACAGATGAGCCAGGACGGCGCACAGGGCCGCTATGCGGGCGGTTCGGTCGCGGGCGGCCGGTACCAGCTGCGTGACCTTCTCGGTGAGGGCGGCATGGCGTCGGTGTACCTGGCGTACGACAGCGCCCTCGACCGGCAGGTCGCGATCAAGACGCTGCACACGGAGCTCGGCCGGGAGCAGTCCTTCCGCGAGCGGTTCCGGCGCGAGGCGCAGGCCGTCGCGAAGCTGTCCCACACGAACATCGTCTCGGTCTTCGACACCGGCGAGGACACCCTCGACGGCGCCGTGATGCCGTACATCGTCATGGAGTACGTGGAGGGACAGCCGCTCGGCTCGGTCCTCGCCTCCGACGTCCAGCAGTACGGCGCGATGCCGGCCGACAAGGCGCTCAAGGTGACCGCCGACGTGCTGGCCGCCCTCGAGGTCAGCCACGAGATGGGCCTGGTCCACCGGGACATCAAGCCGGGCAACGTGATGCAGACCAAGCGCGGCGTGGTCAAGGTCATGGACTTCGGCATCGCGCGGGCCATGCAGTCCGGCGTCACCTCCATGACGCAGACCGGCATGGTCGTCGGCACCCCCCAGTACCTCTCCCCCGAGCAGGCCCTCGGCCGCGCGGTGGATGCCCGCTCCGACCTTTATTCGGTCGGCATCATGCTCTTCCAGCTGCTGACGGGCCGTCTCCCCTTCGACGCCGACTCGCCGCTCGCCATCGCCTACGCGCACGTGCAGGAGGAGCCGGTCGCCCCGTCCTCCGTCAACCGCTCGGTGACCCCGGCGATGGACGCGCTCGTCGCCCGCGCCCTGCGGAAGAACCCGAACGAGCGGTTCCCGAGCGCCGCCGCCATGCGCGACGAGTGCCTGCGGGTCCTCGCCGCCGGTCAGACCGGTGCGCCGATGATCGTCCAGGGCGGCCCGGTCAGCAGCGGCGCGGGCGTCGGCTCGGCGGTCTTCCCGCCCATCGGCCAGACCCCGCCGCCCACCCCGCACGGCGTGCAGCAGCCCTACCTGCCGCCGACGCCGCAGCCCGGCCCGTACGGCCCCGCGACGCCCGCGCCCGCCCCGACGTACGGCTACCCGCAGCAGGCGCCGACGCCCGCGCCGTACCAGGCCCCGGCCCCCGCGCCGTACGCCCCGACGCCCGCGCCGTACGCCCAGACCCCGGCGCCCGCCGTGAGCGGCGGCTCGGGGCCCCGCCGGAACACCCGGGTGCTCGTCGGCGCGATCGCCGCCGCGCTGCTCGCGGTCGGCGGCCTGCTCGTCGTGCTCAACCTGGACAACAAGGAAGAGGACCCGCAGGCGGGCGGCACCGGGGGCACGCAGACCCAGCAGAGCGAGTCGGCGGCGCCCGGACACAAGGGCCCCGACCTGACCAAGACCATCGACCCGAAGAAGTGCACGCAGCCCTCGGAGTCGAATGACGACCCCTCGAAGTTCGAGGTCCCCAACTTCACCTACAAGAACATCCAGTCGGTGAAGGACTGCGTGCAGGCGGCCGGGTGGAAGATCATGACCCAGACGCCGGTGGACGAGTCCACGTACGGCGAGGGCACGGTCCTGGAGCAGTACCCGCCGGCCGGTGAGGACATCTCCGACAAGGACGCCGAGTTCACCCTCAAGATCTCGACGGGCAACCCGCCGCAGTAGTCACGAGGTCGCCGTACGCCCCCTGCCCCCGTCCCGGATGCCGGAAATGTTCCGACATGTGACGCTGAGTTGAACATCTCGGCGGCTCGGTACGGGAGGGGGTCACCCGGTGACTCCAGCACTCCGCACGGCACGCGCGCGGGCCCTTCGCCCGGCGCTCACCTGCGTGTTCACCTGCGCGTGCGCCCTGTACGCCGCACCCCTCACCCCGGCGAGCCCCGTGGCGCAGGGGGCGCTCTTCACCCGCGCGGCACCCCAGGCGTCCGCCGCGTCCGGGCCCCATCCGGCGCACCGGGCAGGGACCGGGCCACGCGGGGAGGGCGCGCCTCCCGAAGAGGCCGCGGCGCACGGAGAGGCCGCGCCACGCGGAGAGGCCGCGTCTCCCGGAGAGGCCGCGTCACCCGGAGAAGCCGCGCCACGCGGAGAGGCCGCGCCGCACGGAGAGGCCGCGCCGCACGGAGAAGCCGTGCCCCACAGCGAGGCCGCGTCCCCCGGGCCGCTCGCTCGGACCGGGCCGCGCGCGCACGTGGCGCCCCGCCCGGCCGCCGTGGAGGCGTCCCGTCTTCGCCGTGCCGGCCCGACGCCGACGGCCACCCCGCCCTCCGGCGCGCCGTCGCCGAGCTCACCGCCGCCGACCGCGCCGCCGGCCTCCCCTTCCGCTCCCGCCTCCCCGGCGGCCTCGACCTCCGCCCCGGCACCGGCCTCGCCGCCCGCGCCTCCGCAGGGCACGCGCCCCGCCCCGCCCGCGCCCGCGCCGACCGGCACCGGTACGCCGTCCGCCCCGCCCGCACCGAGCGCCGGGCCCTCCGACGCCCCCACCCCCACCGGCTCCGCCTCGCTCGCGGGGAGGCCCGCCGGAGAGGGCCGGCCGCGTCCCGGCCGCACCGAGCCCGCCGCCACCGCGACGGCCCCGTCGCCCGGCCCCTCTCGTACCGAAACCGTTACAGGTCCGCGCCGGAACGAGGCCGACGACGAGGCGGACGAAGGGGTACGCGAGGAGGACCCGGTCCTCCCCGAGGCGGCGCCCGCCAGCCTGCCACCGGCGGCGCCCGGGCTGGCGGGCGAGGCCGCCCCCACCCTCGCCGACCAGCGGATTCCCGTGCTCACCCTGGGCGTGGGGATGGCCCTGATGGGGCTCGGCATCGGCTTCCTCGGGCTGCGGATGCGACGCCGCTGACCCCCGGGGTCCCCCTTGAGTCGGACCCCCCGCTTCCCTCTCAGGACGGTTGTCCACATCGGCATACCCGGTATACATACTGAGTATGTCGATCCGCCACGGGCTCCTCGCCCTCCTCGAACGCGGCCCTCGCTACGGCTCCCAGCTCCGGTCGGAGTTCGAGTCCCGCACCGGCTCCACCTGGCCGCTCAACGTCGGCCAGGTCTACACGACCCTCAACCGGCTCGAACGGGACGGCATGGTCGCGCAGGGCGGCGAGGACGAGGCCGGGCACACGCTCTACACGATCACCGACAACGGCCGCGCCGAGCTCAGGACCTGGTTCGAGAAGCCGGTGGACCGCACCAGCCCCGCCCGCGACGAGCTGGCCATCAAGCTCGCCATGGCCGTGGGCGCACCCGGCGTCGACATCCGCGACGTCATCCAGTCCCAGCGCCGGCACACCGTGAAGGCGATGCAGGACTACACCCGCCTCAAGGCGCAGGCCCTGCTCGCCGTCGAGGGCGGCGGGGCCCGGGAGCGGGACGACGTGGCCTGGCTGCTCGTCCTGGAGCAGCTGATCTTCCAGACCGAGGCGGAGGCCCGCTGGCTCGACCACTGCGAGTCCCGGCTGATCCGCCTGTCGGCGCCGGCCCCCGCAGGGGCCCCGGCGCCCGCGCCCACCGCTCCGGTCACCCCGCAGCCCGACCCGAAGGCCGCCGCTCCGGGCGTCGCCGCCTCCTAGCCCGCTCCCACCCCGGGGTACGTACGCCCGGGCGCGCCGACCGCACACGCCCGCGCCCCTCCCGTGCCCCTCACGCACCACCTTCCACCGCACGCACCCGTACCCGGCCGACAGCCGCGTACGGCCAACGGGGGGACCCCTCCATGTCGACACAGCAGCCCGTGCTGCAACTCCAGAACCTGACCCGCGTCCACGGCGCGGGCGCCACCGAGGTGCACGCCCTGCGCGGCATCGACCTCGCCGTGTACCCCGGTGAACTCGTGGCCGTCATGGGCCCGTCGGGCTCCGGCAAGTCCACGCTCCTCACCATCGCGGGCGGCCTGGACACCCCCAGCTCGGGCCGCGTGATCGTCGAGGACACCGACATCACCGCCGCGAGCGTCAAGCAGCTCGCCGCCCTGCGCCGCCGCAGCATCGGTTACGTCTTCCAGGACTACAACCTCATCCCGGCCCTGACCGCCGCCGAGAACGTCGCCCTGCCCCGCGAGCTGGACGGCACCTCGGCCCGCAAGGCGCGCGTCGAGGCCCTCGCCGCCCTGGAGGAGATGGGGCTCGGCCACCTCGCCGACCGCTTCCCCGACGAGATGTCCGGCGGCCAGCAGCAGCGCGTGGCCATCGCCCGCGCCCTCGTCGGCGACCGCCGTCTCGTCCTCGCCGACGAGCCGACCGGCGCCCTCGACTCCGAGACCGGCGAGTCCGTGCTCGCGCTGCTCCGCTCCCGCTGCGACGCGGGCGCCGCCGGCGTCCTCGTCACCCATGAGCCGCGGTTCGCCGCCTGGGCCGACCGCGTCGTGTTCCTCCGGGACGGCGCCATCGTCGACCAGACCGTGCGCAGCGAGGCCGACTCCCTCCTCTCGGGCCAGGTGGCCGAGGCGTGAAGACCTGGTTCCACTCCTGGCGGGCCGCGATCCGCATAGCCCGTCGTGACGCCTGGCGCTCCAAGGGCCGCAGCGCCCTCGTCCTCGCGATGATCGCGCTGCCCATCCTGGGCGTCAGCGCCCTCGACCTGACCTACCGCAGCTCCGAGCTCTCCCCCGCCGAGCGGGTGGAGCGGGAGATCGGCGCCGCCGACGCGCGTTTCAAGGACGCCGACGTCAGCGGTGTCCCGATCTTCCAGGACCCGACCGGCGACATGCACACCCCGGCCAAGGACTACGAGAACGAGCCCTGGCCGAGCGGCTCCACCGACGTCACGAAGACGTTCCCCGCGGGCTCCACCGTCCTCACGGACACCATCGGTTCGGCCAAGCTCACGACGGCCCACGGCCTGCTCATGACCGAGGTCCGTGAGCTCAAGGCGTCCGATCCGGTCGCCCACGGCATCATGACGCTCCTGGACGGGCGCTTCCCCGAGAAGAGCGACGAGGTCATGGCGACCTCCCACTTCCTGGAGAGCAGCGGCCTGTCGGTCGGCTCCACCCTTTCCGCCCGCAACTTCGAGCGTCCGTACCGGATCGTCGGCTCGTACGAACTTCCCAACACGCTCGACACGGATCAGGTCAACGCGCTGCCGGGGACCTTCCTCGCCCCGTACGCCAAGGCGGTCGAGAAGGCCGGTCTGCCGGCGCCCGACACCTCCGTCTCGTACCTCGTGCGCGCCTCCGGTGGTTTCACGTGGAACAGCGTCAAGGAGATCAACACCAAGGGCGTCGCCGTCTTCTCCCGCGCCGTGCTGCTCGACCCGCCCGCCAAGTCCGAGATCCCGCTCTACCAGAAGGACGGCTGGGGCGACTACGAGACCAGCGCGGGGGCCGACGCCGCCGAGCTCGCCTCCCTCGCCACCGTCGTCGGCCTGGCGATGCTGGAGATCTGCCTGCTCGCCGGACCCGCCTTCGCGGTCGGCGCCCGCCGCTCGCGCCGCCAGCTGGGCCTGGTCGGGGCCAACGGCGGTGCCCGCAGCCACATCCGGGCGATCGTGCTGAGCGGTGGCCTGGTCATCGGCGTCGCCGCGGCCGTCACCGGCACCGTCCTCGCCGTGATCCTGACGCTGCTGCTCCAGCCGGTCCTCGAAGGCACCATGGGCCAGCGGTTCGGGGCCTTCGACATCCGGCCCCTGGAAATCCTCGGCATCGCGCTGCTCGCGGTCCTGACCGGTCTGCTCGCCGCGATCGTCCCGGCCGTCACCGCCTCCCGGCAGACCGTCCTCTCCTCGCTCACCGGCCGGCGCGGGATCCGCCGCAGCAGCCGGGTGCTGCCGCTGATCGGCCTGGCCGCCCTCCTCCTCGGCGGCGCGGTCGCCCTCTTCGGCTCGATGGTCTCCCAGCAGGTCACCCTGGTGGCCGCCGGCTCCGCCCTCGCCGAGCTGGGTGTCGTCGCCATGACCCCGGCCCTGGTGGGCCTGTTCGGGCGGACCGGCCGCTGGCTGCCGCTCTCCCCGCGCCTCGCGCTGCGGGACGCCGTCCGCAACCGGGGCCGTACGGCACCCGCCGTCGCCGCCGTCCTCGCCGCCGTCGCCGGCACCGTCGCCGTCACCACGTACATGGCCAGCCGCGAGGCCCAGAACCGGGCCGAGTACGAGGCCTCCCTGCCGTACGGCGTCGCCGCGGCGTTCGTCCAGGAGGAGGGCGGCCGGGACGTCCCCGCGGTCCGCGAGGCGGTCCAGCGCGCCTTCCCCGTCGACGTCCGCGCCGACGTCGGGCGCGTCTCGGTCGGCAAGCCCGGCTGCCCGCCCTGGGGCGGCGACGCGGGCTGCGGCCGCTACGAGGTCCTGATCCCCCGGGCGAACGAGTGCCCGATGTACGCGTCCGGCCCCGGCGGCAGCGACCCCTCGGCGAGGTTCACGCCCGCCGAGCGCCGGAAGATGCTCACCGAGGACTGGCGCTGCAAGGACTCCTCCAGCAGCGGCATGTACATCACGGACGGCGGGCTCGTCATCGGCGACGCCAAGCTGCTCCAGGTCCTCGGCGTCGACGACCCCGCGACCGTGAAGGCCCTCGCCGACGGGAAGGTCGTCACCTTCAACCGCACCCTGGTCGACGCGAAGGGCGCCGTCGGGATCAAGCAGATCACCGACATCGCCGCCGCCGACAAGGCCTCCGAGCAGGGCCGCCCCGTCCCCGGCAAGGTCAGCTCCCTGCCGGCCTACCTGGTGCCCGGCGACCAGAAGTCCTACGGCGTCCAGGCCCTGATGACCCCGGCCACCGCCAAGGCCGCCGGCCTCTCCACCGTGCCGATGGGCCTGTACGTCAGCACCGACCGGCTCCCCGACGGCGACCAGCGCCAGAAGCTCGACAGCGACCTCGCCAAGCTGGGCAGCAATGTCGAGCTGCACCTGGAGGAGGGCTTCGTCAACGAGTACGGCATCGTCCTGCTCGCGCTGGCCATCTTCGCGGGCCTGGTCACCATCGGTGCCGCCGGCATCGCCACCGGCCTCGCCCAGGCCGACGCCGAGGCCGATCTGAAGACGCTCGCCGCCGTGGGCGCCCCGCCCCGGGTCCGCCGCACCCTGAGCGGATTCCAGTGCGGAGTCGTCGCCGCGATGGGCGTGGTCCTCGGCTCGGCCGCGGGCCTGCTGCCCGCCGTCGGGCTCCGGCTCACCGAGGAGCGCGACCAGATCCGCTTCTACGAGCAGAACCTCGCCGAGGGCTGGACCGGCGACCTCACCCCGCCGCACGTTCCGATCGTCATCCCCTGGGAGACGCTGGCCGGCCTGCTCGTCGCCGTCCCGCTCGGCGCGGCGCTCCTGGCGGCCCTGGTGACCCGCTCGCGCGGTGCGCTGGCCCGCCGCGCGGCGACCTGACGGTCTCCGTTCCCGTCCTGTGCCCCTGTACGAGGGTGGATCACCCTCGTACAGGGGCACACCCTGTGGTGACGCGTGTGTACGAGAGAATGGCGGCATGGAGATGCCGAGGAATGACAGGTCGCAGGAGAGCCCCCAGGTCCTCATCGTGGGACAGGACGGGATGGCGCTCGGCGGCACTCAGGGCGACGACGAACCCCGCGAGGTCCCGGTGACGGAAATGGTCGAGCAGCCTGCGAAGGTCATGCGGATCGGCAGCATGATCAAGCAGCTCCTGGAGGAAGTACGGGCGGCCCCTCTGGACGAGGCGAGCCGGGTCAGGCTGAAGGACATCCACGCCAGCTCCGTGAAGGAGCTGGAGGACGGGCTCGCACCCGAGCTCGTCGAGGAACTGGAGCGGCTCTCCCTGCCGTTCACGGACGAGGCGATCCCCTCCGAGGCCGAGCTGCGCATCGCGCAGGCGCAGCTGGTGGGCTGGCTCGAAGGCCTGTTCCACGGCATCCAGACGGCGCTGTTCGCCCAGCAGATGGCGGCCCGCGCCCAGCTGGAGCAGATGCGCCGCGCCCTGCCTCCGGGGGCGTCCCACGACGATGACGACGACCACGGCCACGGCCACGCGGTCCGCTCGGGCCCGTACCTCTAGGCGAAGGGGCTCCGGGGCACGGGCCAGGACCTCTGGGTCCCGGTCACGGCCTCTTGGGTCAAGGCCCGTGGTCACGGCCTCTTGGGTCAAGGCCCCTGGTCACGGCCCCTGGTCAAGGCCCCTGGTCACGGCCCGTGGCCAAGGCCCCTGGGGCACGGTCACGCGAAGGGCCCGGCACACGCACGTGCCGGGCCCTTCGCGTGCTCCCGGGTCAGTCCCGGTCCACGACCAGCAGCACCTTCCCGACGTGACCGCTCTCCTCCAGGGCCCGGTGCCCCTCGGCGGCCCGGGACAGCGGCACGGTGCGGTCGACGACGGGCCGGACCGTACCCGCGCCGATCAGCGGCCAGACGTGCTCCCGTACGGCCGCGACGATCGCCGCCTTCTCCCGCGCCGGACGGGACCGCAGCGTCGTCGCCATGACGGCGGCGCGCTTCGCGAGCAGCGCCCCGAGGTTCAGCTCGCCCTTCACCCCGCCCTGGAGACCGATGACGACCAGGCGGCCGTTCACGGCCAGCGCCTTCACGTTCCGCTCCAGGTACTTGGCGCCCATGATGTCCAGGATGACGTCCGCCCCGGCGCCGTCCGTCGCCTTCGCGAGCTCCTCGACGAAGTCCTGCTCGCGGTAGTCGATGAGGACGTCGGCGCCCAGCTCGGCGCAGCGCGCCAGCTTCTCGGGGCCTCCGGCGGTGACCGCGACCCGCGCCCCGACCGCCTTCGCCAGCTGGACGGCCATCGTGCCGATGCCGCTCGCACCCCCGTGCACGAGCAGCGTCTCGCCCGGCCGCAGGTGGGCGATCATGAAGATGTTGGACCAGACGGTGCACGCGACCTCGGGGAGCGCGGCCGCCGTGACCAGGTCGACGCCCTCCGGCACCGGCAGCAGCTGGCCCGCCGGGACCACGACCTTCTCCGCGTAGCCGCCGCCGGCGAGCAGCGCGCACACCTCGTCGCCGACGGCCCAGCCGGACACCCCGGGGCCGAGCGCGGCGACCCGGCCCGCGCACTCCAGACCGGGGTACGGGGAGCTGCCCGGCGGCGGGTCGTAGAAGCCCTGGCGCTGGAGGAGATCGGCGCGGTTGACCGCGCTCGCCACCACCTCGACGAGCACCTCGCCCTCGCCGGGTACGGGATCGGGCACCTCGGCCCAGACGAGGGCCTCGGGACCACCGGGTTCCGGAATCGTGATCGCATACATGGCGGCGAGGCTACTCCCGCGCGGGCTCAGTCCTGCGGCGGCGTGGAGAGCGGCGTCACCGGCGCGGCTCGCACGATGGTGATCACCCGGTCGGTGAGCTGGAGCGGGCTGGCCGCGGGGTCGTCGTAGCCGAGCAGCCGGTGGCCGCGGAGCACGCTCACCACCAGGTCGCCGGTCTCCCGGACGCTCTTGCCGACCTCGCTCTTGGTCACCGGACGCTCCACGAGGTCGAGGCCCGAGCCCTGCTGGATGAGGTCCTCCATCACCGTGCCGGCGCTGGGGCTCAGCACGGACAGCCCGAGCAGGCGTCCGGCGGCGCTGGCGCTGGTGATGACCGCGTCGGCGCCGGACTGGCGGAGCAGCGGCGCGTTCTCCTCCTCGCGGACCGCGGCGACGATCTTCGCGCCCCGGTTGAGCTGGCGGGCCGTCAGGGTGACCAGGACCGCGGTGTCGTCGCGCTGGGTGGCGATCACGATCTGCCGGGCCCTCTGCACCTCGGCGCGGAGCAGCACGTCGCTGCGCGTCGCGTCGCCGATGACCCCGACGAACCCGTCCGCGTTCGCCGTCTCGATGACCTTGTTGGAGGGGTCGACGATGACGATCTGGTCCTTGCGGAGCCCGGTCGCGCAGAGCGTCTGGATCGCGGACCGCCCCTTCGTCCCGAAACCGACGATGACGGTGTGGTCACGCAAGGTGGACCTCCAGCGATTCAGCCGGAACTCCTCCCGGGTCCGCTCGGTGAGGACCTCGAGAGTGGTGCCGACCAGGATGATCAGGAACAGCACGCGCAGCGGCGTGACCAGCAGGATGTTGGCGAGCCGGGCCGTGTCGCTGTACGGGACGATGTCGCCGTATCCGGTGGTGGAGAGCGTCACGGTCGCGTAGTAGGCGCAGTCGAGGAAGTCGAGCGTCTCGTCGGCGTTGTCGTGGTAGCCGTCACGGTCCACGTAGACGATGAGGACCGTCACGAGGAGCACGCCGAGCGCCATGAGCAGCCGCTTGCCGACCTGGCGCAGCGGCTTCTCGACGACTCTGCGGGGCAGCCGGACCTGGGGGCCGGTGATCCGCTCGTCCGCGTGGCGGGCCATCGCGTCACGACTGGGAAGTTTCACGTGAAACACGCTCCTTGGGCCGGTACGGCGCCCGACGTCGGCGGCCAGGGAAGGTCGAGGACGTCCAGCTCCTGGCCGGACCGGGCACCACCGGGCGGGACGACGGCCATGCCGTCCGCGACGGCGATGCCCCGGAGCATGGCGGGCCCGTTGTAGCGCAGCGGTACGAGCTGCTCGTCCCGGCGCACGACGGGGACGAGCCGGGTGTCGTACGGATGCCCGGGCACCGCGTCGAGCACGGGGGCGCGGCTCCCGGAGGACCGTGTACCGACCAGGGCCGCGAGGAGCGGCTGCGCGAGCGTGAGGAGCCCGGAGACGGCGGCGAGCGGGTTGCCGGGCAGACCGACGAGGTGGCGCCCGCCGCCCAGGGCCGCGAGGAGCATGGGGTGGCCGGGACGGACCTTCACGCCGTCGACCAGGAGCGTGGCGCCCGCCTTGGCGAGGACGCGGTGGAGGTGGTCGACGGGTCCGGCGGCGGTACCCCCGGTGGTCACGACCAGCTCGGCGGCGGAGCCGGTGACGGCCGCGTACAGCTCCTCGGCGTCGTCGCCGATCCGCCGGGTGGCGGTCACCTCGGCGCCGAGCGCCTCCAGCCAGGGGCCGAGCATCGGGCCGAGGGCGTCGCGGATGAGCCCCTCGTGGGGGAGTCCGGCCGTGAGCAGCTCGTCGCCGAGGACCAGGACCTCCACCCGGGGGCGTCGCGGTACCGGGAGCTCGTCGTATCCGGCGGCGGCGGCGAGGCCCAGGACGACCGGGGTCACCGCGCTGCCCGCGGGGAGCAGGACGTCCCCGGCGCGGCACTCCTGGCCGCGGGGCCGGATGTCCTGTCCGGTGACCACCTCGCGCAGGGCGTGCAGCAACGTGCCCCCGGTTCCGGGCCGTTCGGTGCGGGAGTGCTCGGTACGGATGACGGCGGTGGTGCCGGGCGGGACGGGGGCGCCGGTGGCGATCCGTACGGCCTCGTCGGCGGCCAGCGCGGGGGCGGGCGCCTGCCCGGCGAGGACGGGGGTCTCCGCGCGGACCGTCCAGGGCCCGGGGCCCGCGACGGCCCAGCCGTCCATGGCGGAGGTGTCGAAGGAGGGCAGGTCGGTGAGGGCGAGCAGCGGCTCGGCCAGCACCTGCCCGAGCGCCTGCCCGAGCGGCAGACACCGAGGGTCGGCTTCGCCGGTGTCGGCCTCGGCCCGGGCGTCGTTTCCGGCCAGGGCCGCGGCAGCGCGGGCATCGGCTCCGGCCCGGGCCGCCGCGGCGCGGGCATCGGCTCCGGCCCGGGCCGCCGCGGCGCGGGCGTCGGGCCAGGGGGTGGCCCGGTGCGGCGGCTCGGTCGTGGCGCCGCCGGCGGCTCCCGGGGCCACGGGGGCGGGCTCCTTCAAGGTCATCCGGCCTCGTCCTGCTCGGCGGCCCAGCGCTGGGCGAGCGCCGCGGCCTTGCGGGCGGCCTCGGCGACCGCCTCGGGCCCGCCCTCGCTGCCGGCGCGCGCCGCCGCGTAGCCGACCAGGAAGGTCGTCAGGGGCGCGGCGGGGCGGGCCACGCCGTGCGCGGCGTCACGGGCGAGGTCGAGCAGCACGCCGGTGTCGACGTCCAGGTCGATGCCCAGTTCGTCCTTGACTGCGGTGATCCATTCATCCAGCACGGTCCCATGCTCCCTGATGCGGGCGCGGGCCGTGGCGATGTCCTCCCAGGTGTCGCAGTCGAAGGAGGCCAGGGGGTCCGCGCCGACCCGGACGAGGCGCAGTCCACCGGTGAGCAGCCGCAGTGGGCCGTCGGCGAGGGTGCCCCGCCGTTCGGTGACGAGGGCCAGTTCGCGCAGGAGCGGTGTGCGGCGGTAGGCGGCGACGAGCGGCTGGTCGCGGCCCTCGGCGTCGGTGAGGAGCGCGGCCTCGGCGTCGGGGGCCGTGTCGAGCGCGTCGAGGAGGCGGCGGACGGTGGCCGCGTCCAGGAAGGGAAGGTCGGC
Organism: Streptomyces sp. NPDC096079; assembly: GCF_040303145.1. Lineage (NCBI taxonomy): Bacteria > Bacillati > Actinomycetota > Actinomycetes > Kitasatosporales > Streptomycetaceae > Streptomyces > Streptomyces sp. NPDC096079. The sequence goes on along the minus strand of NZ_JBEOST010000003.1, from coordinate 264,600 downwards.
GGACAGCACGAGGAGGACGTCGGCCCCGGTCTCGCGCGCTCCTGCGCCGAGCGCGGCCAGGGGGCCGCCGCCGGGCGGGTCCTCCCTGGTCCAGCGGACGGGGCGGCCGGTCGGGCGGGGGTCGGCGACGACCACGGTCCGGCCCGCGTCGGGGCAGGCCCCGAGCACCCGGTCGAGGAGGGTCCTGCCTCCGACCCGTACCCCGGGCTTGTCGGAGCCGCCGAGGCGCCGGGCGGCGCCCCCGGCGAGCACGACGGCGTCGTAAGCGGTGGTCACACCGGACAGTATGGTCCGCCGGGTTTCACCGACGGCGGCCCGTCCCCTTCAGCGGGACGGGCCGCGCGCGTCAGACCGTGCGGAGCAGGACGGCCGGCTGCTCGACGCAGTCCGCGACGTACCGCAGGAAGCCACCCGCCGTACCGCCGTCGCAGACGCGGTGGTCGAAGGTGAGCGACAGCTGCACCACCTGACGGACGGCCAGTTCGCCCTGGTGTACCCAGGGTTTGGGGATGATCCGGCCGACACCGAGCATGGCCGCCTCGGGGTGGTTGATGATCGGCGTGGAGCCGTCGACCCCGAACACCCCGTAGTTGTTGAGGGTGAACGTGCCGCCGGTGAGATCCGCCGGGGTGATCGCGCCCTGCCGCGCGGCCTCGGTGAGGCGGGCGAACTCCTCGGTCAGCGACTCGGCCGTGCGGGTCCCCGCGTCCTTGACCACGGGGACGACCAGACCGCGCGGGGTCTGGGCGGCGAAGCCGAGGTGCACGGACGGCAGCCGGACGATCTCCCGGGCAGCCGTGTCCACCGTGGAGTTGAGCTCGGGGAACCGGGCCAGGGCGTGCGCGCAGATGCGCGCGAGGAGCGCGAGCAGCGAGATCTTCGGCCCACCGGCCGCGTTCATCGCCGCGCGGGCCGCCATCAGCTCGGTCGCGTCGGCGTCGACCCAGCAGGTCGCGTCGGGGATCTCCGTGCGGCTGCGGGACAGCTTGTCCGCCACCGCGCCGCGGACACCGCGCAGCGGAATCCGCTCACCGGCCGCTGCGGCGAGCGCCGACGCCGGGACGGCCGCGGGCGCGGGCGCCGGGGCGGCGACGGTCCGCTCCAGGGCGGCGAGGGCCAGCTCCACGTCGGCCCGCAGGATCAGGCCCTCGGGCCCGGATCCGCGCACCTCCCGCAGATCGAGCCCCCGGTCCCGGGCCAGCTTCCGCACGAGCGGCGAGATCACGGGCAGCGGACCCGTGTGCGCGTCCCCGCCGGGAGCCGGTGCGGCGACCGGGGCCGGGGCGACGGCCGGGGCCGGGGCGGCGACCGGAGCCGGGGCGGCGGGCGCCTGAGCGGCGGGGGTCGGGACAGCGGGAGACCGGACGGGCGCGGACGGGCCGGCGGCCGAGGCCGTCGCCGGGTTCGTGTGCCGGACCCGGCGCCGACGGGCGGCGGGCCCGGCCGTTCCGTAGCCCACGAGCACGTTGCCCGAGTACTCCGAGGAGACGGCCGCGGCGGCGTCGCCCCCACCCGCGGTGGGAGCCGCTCCCGGAGCGGCCTCCGCGAGCTCCTCCGGCGCGCCCGTGCCGCCCACGGCGACCGTCAGGAGCGGGGCGCCGACGGGCAGTTCGGTGCCCTCCTCGCCGTACCGTGCGGTGACGACGCCGCCGTACGGGCAGGGCACCTCCACCATCGCCTTGGCCGTCTCGACCTCGACGACCGGCTGGTCGATGGCGACGACGTCGCCGACGGCGACGAGCCAGCGCACGATCTCGGCCTCGGTGAGCCCCTCACCGAGGTCGGGCAGCTTGAACTCAAGGACCTGTGCCATCAGCTGCCCGCCTCCCACTGCAGTCGCGCCACCGCGTCCAGGATCCGGTCCACGCCCGGCAGGTGGTGCCGCTCCAGCATCGGCGGCGGGTACGGGATGTCGAAGCCCGCGACCCGCAGCACCGGCGCCTCCAGGTGGTGGAAGCAGCGCTCGGTCACGCGCGCGGCGATCTCCGCGCCGGGGCCGCCGAAGCCGGACGACTCGTGGACGACGACCGCGCGGCCGGTGCGCCGCACGGAGGCGCAGACCGTCTCGTCGTCGAACGGCACGAGCGAGCGCAGGTCGACGACCTCCAGGTCCCAGCCCTCGGCCTGCGCGGCCTCCGCCGCCTCCAGACAGACCGGCACGGACGGCCCGTACGTCAGCAGGGTGGCGCCGGTGCCCCGGCGCCGCACGACGGCCTTGCCGATCGGCTCGACGGCGGCGGGCGCCTCGGGGGACCAGTCGGACTTGGACCAGTAGAGCCGCTTGGGCTCCAGGAAGACCACCGGGTCGTCCGAGGCGATGGCCGCGCGCAGCAGCCCGTAGGCGTCCTCGACGGTGGCCGGGGTGACGACGTGCAGGCCCGGGGTGGCCGTGTAGTAGGCCTCGGAGGAGTCGCTGTGGTGCTCGACGCCGCCGATCCCGCCGCCGTACGGGACACGGATGACGATCGGCATCGGCATCGCGCCGCGCGTGCGGTTCCGCATCTTCGCCACGTGCGAGATCAGCTGCTCGAACGCCGGGTACGCGAAGGCGTCGAACTGCATCTCCACGACCGGCCGCAGGCCGTACATGGCCATGCCGACGGCAGCGCCGAGGATGCCCGCCTCGGCCAGCGGCGTGTCGGTGCAGCGGTCCTCGCCGAACTCCTTGGCGAGTCCGTCGGTGACCCGGAAGACGCCGCCGAGGGTGCCGACGTCCTCGCCCATCACATGGACGGTCGGGTCCTCGGCCATCGCGTCGCGCATGGCGCGCTGGAGCGCCTGCGCCATCGTGGCGGGCTTCGGCTTCCCGGCGGTCCCGCCGGCCTTGGCCGCCGCGGGGCCGGTCGTCGCGGTCGTCATCACGCCTCACCCTCGGCTTCGAGCTCGGCGCGCAGCTGCGCCGCCTGTTCCCGCAGCTGCGTGGTCTGCTCCGCGTACACGTGGGAGAAGAGTTCCATCGGGTCGAGCACCGGGTCGGCGTTCATCCGTTCGCGCAGCTCCGCCGCCATCGTCTCGGCGGCCTCGGCCGCCGCGCGCCTGCCGTCCTCGTCGAGCAGGCCGCGCTCGGTCAGTTCCCGTTCGAGCAGGAGGATCGGGTCGTGCGCCCGCCAGGTCTCGACCTCGCCCGCCGCGCGGTAGCGCGTGGCGTCGTCGGCGTTGGTGTGGGCGTCGATCCGGTAGGTGACGGCCTCGACGAGGGTGGGTCCGCCGCCGCGCCGCGCGCGGGCCACGGCCTCGGTGAGGACCTGGTGGACGGCGACCGCGTCGTTCCCGTCGACGAGCCGGCCGGGCATCCCGTATCCGACGGCCTTGTGGGCGAGGGACGGGGCAGCGGTCTGCTTGGCGAGCGGCACGGAGATCGCGAAGCCGTTGTTCTGCACGAGGAAGACCACGGGGGCCTGCCAGACGGCGGCGAAGTTCAGCGCCTCGTGGAAGTCGCCCTCGCTGGTGCCGCCGTCGCCGACCATGGCGAGCGCGACGACGTCGTCGCCCTTGAGGCGGGCGGCGTGGGCGAGGCCCACCGCGTGCGGGAGCTGGGTGGCCAGGGGCGTGCAGAGCGGCGCGATGCGGTGCTCACGCGGGTCGTACCCGGTGTGCCAGTCGCCGCGCAGCAGGGTCAGCGCCTGGACGGGGTCGAGGCCCCGGGCGACGGCCGCGAGGGTGTCGCGGTACGAGGGGAAGAGCCAGTCCCGCTCCTCCAGGGCGAGGGCGGCGGCGATCTCGCACGCCTCCTGTCCCGTGGTGGACGGGTACACCGCGAGGCGGCCCTGCTTGGTCAGGGCGGTGGCCTGGGTGTTGTACCGGCGGCCGCGGATCAGCTCCGCGTAGAGCCGGAGCAGCAGCGCGGGGTCGGCGTCGGCCACGGCGTCCGTGCCGAGCACGCGCAGCGGCTCGGCCTCGGGCAGCAGCGGGGCGGGGTCGGTGCGGGGCTGCCACGCCGGCGGCGGGGTGTGCCGGTGGGCGGGAACGGCACCGGGCGGCTCTTGGACTGTCGAACTGCGCTGTTGCAACGAGTCCACCTCCTCGTGGGAGCGGGCATAAGACCCGAAGGCGGGTGGCGCGAGTGTGGCGCGCCTCACCTACCGATTGTTCGGTCGTGGAGGCATTTTGGCTACAGGCACCTTCAGCCTGTGGACAAACGGTTCTCCACAGCCTGGGATAAGGGCAGGTCGTCCACCGGAGAGAGGCGGGGGCACATGGCGGATGAACAAATGGCCGACGACTGGGAGCAGGTCGTCGCACCGGCGCCGGCACCGGTGACCCCAGGCGTCCCGGCACGCCCGCTGGACGCCATCGACCGCGACATCCTGCGGATCCTGCAGACGGACGGACGCGCCTCGATCCGCTCCGTGGCCGAGCGGGTGCACGTCTCCCGGGCCAACGCGTACGCGCGCATCAACCGGCTCATCGACGACGGGGTGATCCGCGGCTTCAGCGCGCGCGTCAACCACGAGCGGGCGGGGCACGGCGCCTCCGCGTACATCACGCTCAAGATCGTCCAGAATTCCTGGCGGACCGTGCGCGAACAGCTCCAGGCCCTGCCGGGAGCCGCGCACATCGCTCTGGTCAGCGGCGATTTCGACGTCCTGCTGCTGGTCCACACCCCCGACAACAGGACCCTGCGCGAGCTGGTGCTCACCAAGCTCCAGTCCATCCCCGAGGTGCTCTCGACCCGGACGCTGCTGGTCTTCGAGGAGACGGACCTGGACCCGGACCACCGCGACCCGGGCCGCTGAGCCCGCGGTGGCCCGGACGACGGCCCAGCGGCCCGAGAAGGCCGCCCCCGCGCCCGGACGACGGCTCAGCGAGCCCCGACGAGGCCCAGCGGCCCGTCGAAGCCGCTCTCCCGCCCGTACGACGGCCCAGCGGCCCGTCGAAGCCGCCCTCCCGCCCGTACGACGGCCCAGCGGCCCGAGAAGGCCGCCCCCGCGCCCGGACGACGGCTCAGCGGGCCCGTCGAAGCAAGAGACCCCTACGACGGCTCAGCGGGCCGTCCGCAGCCCGTCGAAGGCCAGGTGGACGACGGTCTCGGCGAGCTGTTCCCGCTCCGCCGTCGCGTCCGGGTGCGGCCGGTACCACTCCACCAGCGAGTTGATCATGCCGAAGAGCAGCCGGGTCGCGAGCCGGATGTCCACATCGGCCCGCAGGTCGCCCTCGGCGGCGGCCGCCTTCAGCAGATCGGCCACCTTGTGGTCGAACTCGCGCCGCCGCTCCATCGCCCACCGCTCCGTGGCGGTGTTCCCGCGCACCCGCAGCAGCAGCGTCACGTACGGAAGCTCCGCGATCAGGACCTCGACCGTGCGGCGCGTGACGTACTCGACCCGGTCGACGGCCCGGCCGCGCCCGGCCCCCGGCTCGTCGAGCACCGCGAAGAGCCCGTCGAGCGCACGGCTGACCGCGCGCCGCAGCAGCTCCTCCTTGCCGGACACGTGGTGGTAGATCGAGGACTTCGAGATCCCGGCCGCCTTGGACAGGTGCTCCATGGACGTGCCGTCGTAGCCGCGCTCGTTGAAGACCCGCACCGCGACCGAGAGCAGCGTCTCGGGGGTGTACGTGTCGCGCTTCGCCGTGGTCATCGGGAGTCCCGTCCTTCCTCGGCGTATCCCCGGCGGGCGGTGGCCAGGCTGGGCGCGTAGCGGCCCGTCGGGTAGCGCTCGTGCAGGGCGGAGAGCAGATCGCGTACGCGCGCGTGGCCCACGGTCCCCGCCCACTCCAGCGGGCCGGCGGGGTAGTTGACCCCCAGCCGCATGGCCGTGTCGACGTCCTCGGCGGTGGCCACGCCCCGGTCGACCGCGTCGGCCGCGAGGTCGGCGAGCATCGCGACCGTACGGGCGACGATCATGCCGGGCACGTCGCCGATGACGGACACCTTCTTGCCGAGCGCCTGGAAGAGGCCCACGGCCTCGGCGAGCGACTCGGTCGAGGTGTGCTCGCCGGTGGACAGCACGATGCGGGTCGCGCGCGCGTAGTCGAGCGCGAGGTCGAAGTAGATGATCTCGTCGGTGGGGTACTCGAAGGCGGTCTCGCCGTCGGCGAGGCCGAGGCGGGCGCCGCCGGGCAGCCGGACGTACCCGGCACCGCCCTTGCGCCGGACCTTGATCCCGGCCTCCTCGAAGAGCCCGACCAACGGCTCGGCGGGCCCCAGGTCGCCGCGTACGGCGATCTGCTCGGGCGCCTGTGCCGGCGGCGCCGTGTGCGGCTCCGGCCGCTCCGCGCCCTCCGCGTACGAGAACCAGCCGTGCCCCGACTTGCGGCCGAGCCGGCCCGACTCCACGAGCCGGCGCTGCGCGAGCGAGGGGGTGAACTTCGGGTCCTGGTGGAAGGAGTCCCAGACGGACCGGGTGACGGCCTCGTTCACGTCCTGGCCGATGAGGTCGGTCAGCTCGAACGGGCCCATGCGGAAGCCGCCGCACTCGCGCAGGGCCGCGTCGATGGTCGCGGGGTCGGCCGCTCCCTCCTCGTACACCCGGAGCGCCTCGGCGTAGAAGGGGCGGGCGACCCGGTTCACGATGAAGCCGGGGGTGTCCGCGCAGCGCACCGGCGTCTTCCCCCAGCCCTTGACCGTGGCGTACGCGCGCGTGGCGACGTCCGCGTCGGTGGCGAAGCCGCTGACGACCTCGACGAGGGGGAGCAGCGGCGCCGGGTTGAAGAAGTGCAGCCCGACGAAGCGGCCGGGCAGCCGCAGCCCTCCGGCGATGGCGGTGACGGAGAGGGAGGAGGTGTTGGTGGCGAGGACGGTGTCGTCGCCGACGATCTTCTCCAGGTCGGCGAAGAGCCGCTGCTTGACCGAGAGGTCCTCGACGATCGCCTCGATCACGAGGGCGGCGTCCGCGAGCTCGGCGGGGTCCTCGGCCGCGTGCAGCCGGCCGACGGCTGCCTCCCGGGCGGCGGCGTCGAGACGCCCCTTCTCCACGAGCCGGTCCAGGCGGGCGGTGAGGGCGGCGACGGCCTCGGCGGCCCGGCCGGGGGCGCTGTCGTAGAGGCGCACGGGGTGGCCGGCGACCAGCGCGACCTGGGCGATGCCCTGGCCCATGGTCCCGGTGCCCACGACGGCGACGGTGCGGTCCGGCCCGATGGCGGCGGTGCTGTCCTGTCCCACGGCGGCGGTCTCACTGGCGGTCACGTCGTCGCTCCCCCTGACGGTCACGTTGGCGCTCATAGGAGTGATCCTCCCCGATGGGTTTTCCACAGGATCGGCGGACCCCCTTGTCCCGACCGATCGTTCGGTTACTCTAACTCCGTACGCGTCTCCCTGCCCAGCTCGACGAGGAGTTGGTCCATCCATGGCCACCGCTCAGCTGACCACCGACCGTCTGGCCGAGAAGCACCGGTCCACGCTCGACCAGGCGCTCGACACCATCCGCAGCCGCGCCTACTGGTCGCCGTACCCCGAGCACCCCAAGGCGTACGGCGCGGACGGCTCGCTCGACGCGGCGGCGGGTCTCGCCGCCCACCAGTCCACGCTGAACACCCGCTTCGACCTCGACCAGCCGGGCACGGACGGCTGGACCGGCGGCGAGACCTCGCCGTACGGCCCGTCCCTCGGCATCGAGTACCCGCACGCCGACCTCGACGTGCTGCTCCCCGCGATGCGCGCGGGCATGGGCGCCTGGCGGGACGCCGGCGCCGAGACCCGCGCCCTGGTCTGCCTGGAGATCCTCGCCCGTATCTCCGCCCGCACCCATGAGTTCGCCCACGCCGTCATGCACACCAGCGGGCAGGCGTTCATGATGGCGTTCCAGGCCGGCGGCCCGCACGCCCAGGACCGCGGCCTGGAGGCCGTGGCCTACGCGTACGAGGAGCAGACCCGCACGCCCGCCGGCCGGGCCGGCTGGTCCAAGCCGCAGGGCAAGCGCGACCCCCTGGAGCTGAGCAAGGAGTTCACCCCGGTCGGCCGCGGCATCGCCCTGGTCATCGGCTGCAACACCTTCCCCACGTGGAACGGCTACCCGGGCCTGTTCGCCTCCCTCGCCACCGGCAACCCGGTCCTGGTCAAGCCGCACCCGCGCGCCGTCCTGCCGCTCGCGCTCACCGTCAAGGTCGCGCGTGAGGTCCTCGCCGAGTCCGGCTTCGACCCGAACCTGGTGGCGCTCGCCGTGGAGCGGCCGGGCGAGGGCATCGCCAAGACGCTGGCCGTCCGCCCCGAGGTCCGGATCATCGACTACACCGGCTCCACCGCCTTCGGCGACTGGCTGGAGGACAACGCCCGGCAGGCCCAGGTCTACACCGAGAAGGCCGGCGTCAACACGGTCGTGGTCGACTCCACCGACGACTACAAGGGGATGCTGGCCAACCTGGCCTTCTCGCTCTCCCTGTACAGCGGCCAGATGTGCACCACCCCGCAGAACCTGCTGATCCCGCGCGACGGCATCACCACCGACCAGGGCCCCAGGTCGTACGACGAGGTCGTCGCCGACCTCGCGGCGGCGGTCGGCGGCCTGCTCGGCGACGACGCCCGGGCGAACGGACTGCTCGGCGCCCTGGTCAACCCGGACGTGAAGGCGCGCCTGGAGGCCGCCGCCGGGCTCGGCGAGGTCGCGCTCGCCTCCCGCGAGGTGGTCAACCCCGAGTACCCGGACGCCGTGGTCCGCACGCCGGTCATCGTGAAGCTGGACGGCTCCAAGCCGGACGCGCAGGCCGCGTACTTCTCGGAGTGCTTCGGCCCGGTCTCCTTCGCCGTCTCGGTGGACTCCACCGCCGACGCCCTGGAGCTGCTGCGCCGCACGGTCCGTGAGAAGGGCGCGATGACGGTCGGCGCCTACACGACCTCGGCGGACACCGAGCGCGCGGTGGAGGAGGTCTGCCTGGAGGAGTCGGCCCAGCTCTCGCTGAACCTCACGGGCGGGGTGTACGTGAACCAGACGGCCGCGTTCTCCGACTTCCACGGCTCCGGCGGAAACCCGGCGGCGAACGCCGCGCTGTGCGACGGCGCCTTCGTCTCCAACCGCTTCCGCGTGGTGGAGGTCCGCCGCCAGGCCTGACGACCGGGCCGTGCGGGGGCCCCTCGGGGCCTCCGCGCTCCCGTCAGGGCGTCTCGATCTCCGCGTACCGCTGCACCCACGCGTGCATGGCGATCGCGGCGGCCGCGCCCGCGTTGATCGACCGGGTCGAGCCGAACTGGGCGATCGAGCAGACCATCTCCACGTGGGCGCGTGCCTCCTCGGTGAGCCCCGGGCCCTCCTGTCCGAAGAGCAGCACGCAGCGGCGGGGCAGCACGGTCCGCTCCAGCGGGACGGCCCCCGGCAGGTTGTCGATCCCGATGACCGGGATGCCCTCGGCCGCGGCCCACGAGGTCAGCGACGCGGTGTCCGGGTGGTGCCGGACGTGCTGGTAGCGGTCGGTGACCATGGCGCCCCGCCGGTTCCAGCGTCGCCGGCCCACGATGTGGACCTCCTTCGCCAGGAACGCGTTGGCGGTCCGTACGACCGAGCCGATGTTGAAGTCGTGGCCCCAGTTCTCCACCGCGACGTGGAAGTCGTGGCGCCGGGTGTCCAGGTCGGCGACGACCGCCTCGCGCGTCCAGTACCGGTAGCGGTCCACGACGTTGCGCCGGTCGCCGCCGGCGAGCAGCTCGGGGTCGTACCGCTCGTCCCGCGGCCACGGCTCCGGGTGCGGCCCGACGCCGATCTCGGGGCCGAACCCCTCGTCGTACTGGACCGGCTCGGGCTGTTCTTCCGTGGTGCTCACCCGACGAGGGTACGGGGACCGTGCTCCTCACCCGTGAGGCGCTGCCCGGGCAGCGTCTCCGCGGGGGGCTCGACGGGCGTCCGCTTCAGCAGCCGGTCCCGGCCCCGAGCCACCCGGGCGCCCAGCCAGACCAGGAACGCCGTCGGCAGGAACACGGCGTCGGCGGAGATCATCGCGAGCGAGAAGGCCGGCAGCCCGAGGAGCACCGCGATCCCGGCGTGCTCCAGCATCATCGCGACGAGGAGGACGTTCTTCACCTTGCGGTTGAAGAGCGTGAACGGGAACGCGACCTGGACGATCACCGTGCCGTACGTCAGCAGCATCACCATGATCCCGCTGGCGCCGAGCAGCTCGGAGAGGGCCGGCCAGGGCGTGAAGTAGTCCAGGTGGAGCGGGTAGAACAGCGCCGTCCCCTCCTGCCAGCGCGAGCCCTGGATCTTGTACCAGCCGGCCGTGGCGTAGATCAGGCAGACCTCCGCCATGATCACGACGAGGGCGACGTTGTGGGCGAGGTCGGCGAGGGCGTCGAGCAGCGTGCGGGGCTCCCCGGGCGCGAGCCGGCACACCAGCCACCACAGACCGTTCCCGAGCCAGAGCACCCACAGCAGCACCGGCACCCACCACTCGCCGGTGACGTCGCTGAACCACGTCGCGGCGAGGAGGAGGCCGCCGAGCACGACCCACAGCAGCGGTCCGACGACATCGCGGCGCGGCGGCTCCCCCGCGCGGGCCTCGCGGGCCTCCCGGGCCGCCCGCCGGGCGTCCAGGGACCAGACCCGGCCGCAACGGGTGAACACCAGGTACAACGACACGATGTGGAGGACGTTGTCGCCGCCGTCGCCCACGAAGACGGCACGGTTCTGCAGCGACAGCACGCCGACCATGAAGACCACGGACACGGCCCGGGTCCGCCAGCCCACCAGGAGCAGCACGGCGGACAGCAGCGCGATCCCGTAGACGCACTCGAACCAGAGCCGGCCGTCCGACCACATGAGCACGGTGAAGGCCCGGTTGTCGGCGATCAGCCGGTGCGCCATCTCCCAGGACCAGGGCGAGTCGGGCCCGTACAGCTGGTGCCGGTACGGCAGCTCGCGCACCAGGAACAGCAGCCAGGTCAGCGAGAAACCGATCCGTACGATCGCGCTCTGGTACGGGGCGAGGGCACGGCTCGTGACGGTCTGCACGCCCCGGGCGAGCCGGCGGTCGAGGGACTCGCGGGCACGCGCGGGCGTGGCGGGGGAGATGCTCATCGGCCCGCCTCCGTGCGGCTCGTGCCGGCGCCGGCGGACCGGTCGGCCTCGGTGATCGTCCACCACGAGAAGGCGCGGTACGACGGGGTGGGCCGCGACTGCTCGGTGCTCCACCGGGCGGCGGGGACGGGGCGGGAGACGGTGCGGAGCTGGATCCGCCGCGCCTGGGGTCCGAGGGCCCGTCCTCCGGGCCCTTCGAGGGCGTCGAGCCTGAGCACGGCGAGCCGGCGCATGTACTGCTCCGACAGGGCGGCACGCAGTCCGTCGGCACGCCGGCCCTCGGGGTGCGTGTTGACGTAGTAGTCCACGGCCCGGCGGAGCTGGTTCTGCTGCGCGTGGCTGGGCATCGGGTTGTGGCGGATGGCCGCGATGTCCTGGGCGGTGAGGTCGATCCAGCCGGTGGTGCGGAGGCCGCCGTCGGCGGTGGGGACCTCGGCACGGACCTCGACGGAGACGTTCGTCTGGAGCGGGTTGGGCGCGAAGAGCTTCCAGTTCTGTTCGAACTCGGGATAGATCCAGTCGTCGACGGCCTCGCCGTGCCGCTTGGTCAGCGTGTTGGACGGCGCCACGTGCAGGAACACCATCGCCAGGTGGACGCAGGCGAACACGGCGGCGACGGCGAGCGCCACGGCGACGACGACCTGGTACGGCAGCGAGAGCGCCATGATCCCGGCGCCGGACCCGCCGGGTGCGGCCGCCTCCTCGGGAACGGGGGGCGGGGGGTCCTCGGGGGGTCTGCGCCCGTCGTCACTCACCCCGACCGCGTCCTTTTCGACGTACGCGTCCATCCCGCCCCGATCCCGATCGGCCCACCTCGGTTATCCACAGGGTTGACACCATACGGGCCGCCGACCCACCATTGAAGTCATTCAACCGAACGATCGGTCGGTAGGGGCTCTGATGACCGCAGTGACGGCAGGACCGGCAGGGACCACGGGCGCGCCCGGCGTGTCGGACACGGCCGCGGCGGCCGAGCAGGCCGCCTACGAGGCCGTGTTCGACGCCGCCGTCGCCGCGGACGAGCGGATCGAACCGCGCGACTGGATGCCCGAGGCCTACCGGGCCTCCCTCGTCCGGCAGATCGCGCAGCACGCCCACTCCGAGATCATCGGCATGCAGCCCGAGGCGAACTGGATCACCCGGGCACCCTCCCTGCGGCGCAAGGCCATCCTCATGGCCAAGGTGCAGGACGAGGCCGGCCACGGGCTGTACCTGTACAGCGCGGCGGAGACCCTCGGCACCAGCCGCGACGAGCTGCTCGACAAGCTCCACTCCGGCCGCCAGAAGTACTCCTCGATCTTCAACTACCCGACGCTGACCTGGGCCGACGTCGGCGCCATCGGCTGGCTCGTCGACGGCGCCGCGATCACCAACCAGGTCCCCCTCTGCCGCTGCTCCTACGGCCCGTACGCCCGCGCGATGGTCCGGGTCTGCAAGGAGGAGTCCTTCCACCAGCGCCAGGGATACGAGTCGCTGCTCGCCCTCTCCCGCGGCACCGAGGCCCAGCACGCCATGGCGCAGGACGCGGTGAACCGCTGGTGGTGGCCCTCCCTCATGATGTTCGGCCCCCCGGACGACGAGTCGACGCACACCGCCCAGGCGATGGCCTGGAAGATCAAGCGCCACACCAACGACGAACTGCGCCAGCGCTTCGTCGACATCGCCGTGCCCCAGGCCGAAGCCCTCGGCCTCACCCTCCCCGACCCCGACATCCGGTGGAACGAGGAGCGCGGGCACTACGACTTCGGCGCCATCGACTGGACCGAGTTCTGGGACGTCCTCAAGGGCAACGGCCCCTGCAACGACCAGCGGCTGAGCCGACGGCGCCAGGCCCACGAGGACGGCGCCTGGGTCAGGGAAGCGGCGGCGGCCTACGCGGAGAAGCACACCGGCAAGCAGGGAGAGTCACAGGCATGACGACCGACGGTTGGCCGCTCTGGGAGGTGTTCGTGCGCTCCCGCCGCGGACTGTCCCACACCCACGCGGGAAGTCTCCACGCACCCGACGCGGAAATGGCCCTGCGCAACGCCCGCGACCTGTACACCCGCAGGTCCGAAGGCGTCTCCCTGTGGGTCGTCCCCTCGGCGGCCATCACCGCCTCCTCGCCCGACGAGAAGGACCCCTTCTTCGAACCGGCCGCGGACAAGCCCTACCGCCACCCGACCTTCTACGAGATCCCCGAGGGGGTGAAGCACCTGTGACCGGCACCCTCGACACCCGCGCCACCGCCGCCGCACTCGCCCTCGGCGACGACGCCCTCGTGCTCTCCCACCGCCTGGGGGAGTGGGCCGGCTCCGCCCCCGTCCTGGAGGAGGAGGTCGCCCTGGCCAACATCGCGCTCGACCTCCTCGGCCAGGCCCGGATCCTGCTCTCCCTCGCCGGCGACGAGGACGAACTGGCCTACCTCCGCGAAGAGCGCGCCTTCCGCAACAGCCAGCTCGTCGAACAGCCCAACGGCGACTTCGCCCACACCATCGCCCGGCAGCTCTACTTCTCCACCTACCAGCACCTCCTGTACGGCCGGCTGGCCACCGGCGACGGCCCCTTCGCCGGCCTCGCCGCCAAGGCCGTCAAGGAAGTCGCCTACCACCAGGACCACGCCGAGCACTGGACCCTGCGCCTCGGCGACGGCACCACCGAGAGCCACACCCGGATGCAGCGCGCCTGCGACGCCCTCTGGCGGTACACCGGCGAACTGTTCCAGCCCGTCGACGGCCTCGACCTGGCCCTCCCCGCCATGGAGACCGCCTGGCTGGACTCCGTCACCGACGTCCTCGGCCGCGCCACCCTCACCGTGCCCTCCGGCCCCCGCACCGGCGCCTGGACCGCCGGCGCCGGCCGCCAGGGCCTGCACACCGAGTCCTTCGGACGCATGCTCGCCGAGATGCAGCACCTGCACCGCAGCCACCCGGGGGCGACATGGTGACCATGACGGCCCTCGAAGAGGAACTGAGCCGCGTCGCCGGCTCCGTCCCCGATCCCGAGCTGCCCGTCCTCACCCTGGAAGAACTCGGCGTCATGCGAGGCGTGCAGATCCTCGGCCCCGGCCGCGTCGAGGTCTCCCTCACCCCCACCTACACGGGCTGCCCCGCCATCGAGGCCATGTCCTCCGACATCGAGCAGGCCCTCCACGAGCACGGCGTGCCCGACGTCACCGTCGTCACCGTCCTCACCCCGGCCTGGTCGACCGACGACATCAGCGAGGCAGGACGGCGCAAGCTCACCGAGTTCGGCATCGCCCCGCCCCGCCCCCAGGGACCCGCCGGCGGCCCCGTGCCCCTCACCCTGGCGATCCGCTGCCCCCACTGCGGATCCACCGACACCGAGCTCCTGAGCCGCTTCTCCTCCACCGCGTGCAAGGCACTGCGCCGCTGCACCGCCTGCCGCGAACCGTTCGACCACTTCAAGGAGTTGTAGATGGTGTCCCCAGCCGCCGGACGGGCCGGATTCCATCCCCTCCGGGTCAGCGAGGTCGACCGCCTCACCGACGACTCCGTGGCCGTCACCTTCGCGGTCCCGCCCGAACTCCACGAGACCTACCGCCACCTCCCCGGCCAGCACCTCGCCCTGCGCCGCACCGGCGAGCAGGGCGAGGAGATCCGGCGCACCTACTCCATCTGCGCCCCCGCCTCCCCGGCCGGCGAGACCCCCGTCCTGCGCGTCGGCATCCGGCTCGTCGACGGCGGCTCGTTCTCGACGTACGCGCTCAAGGAGCTGTCCGTCGGCGACCTCGTCGAGGTCATGGAACCCATGGGCCGCTTCACCCTCGCCCCACGCCCGGGGTACTTCGCCGCCGTCGTCGGCGGCAGCGGCATCACGCCGGTCCTCTCGATGGCGGCCACCCTGCTCGCCCGCGAGCCGGAGGCCCGGTTCTGCCTCATCCGCAGCGACCGCACCGCCGCGTCCACGATGTTCCTCGACGAGGTCGCCGACCTCAAGGACCGCTACCCGGACCGCTTCCAGCTGGTCACCGTGCTCTCCCGGGAGGAGCAGCAGGCCGGCCTGCCGTCCGGCCGCCTCGACCGCGAGCGGCTCGCCGCACTGCTGCCCGCGCTGCTGCCGGTCGACACGATCGACGGCTGGTTCCTCTGCGGCCCCTTCGGACTCGTCCAGGGCGCCGAGAAGGCCCTGCGCGGCCTGGGCGTCGACCGCGGCCGGATCCACCAGGAGATCTTCCACGTCGACGACGGCTCCGCGCCCGCCCCGGCCCCCGCGGCCGACGCCCCGGCGCACGCCACCCTGACGGCCACCCTGCACGGCAGGTCCGGCACCTGGCCCGTGGAGCGGGACGAGACGCTCCTCGACACCGTGCTCCGATCCCGCGCGGACGCCCCGTACGCCTGCAAGGGCGGGGTGTGCGGCACCTGCCGCGCGTTCCTGGTCGGCGGAGAGGTGCGGATGGACCGCAACTTCGCCCTCGAACCGGAGGAGACGGAAGCCGGATACGTCCTGGCCTGCCAGTCCCACCCGGCCACCCCGGACGTCGAGTTGGACTTCGACCGCTGACCCACCCCGGGGCGCCGCGGGCCGTGCCGCGCCCTCGCCGACCCGCCGCCGGCGCCGCCCAAGTACGGGCGGCGCCGGCATTCCCTTCCCCTAGAACCTGTTCTATCTTGACGAACCGTCAGGTACACCGGGTCGGCAACGGGAAGGCAGCACCGTGGACTTCACCTTCACCGAAGAACAGCAGGCGGCCGTCGAAGCGGCCAAAGCCGTCTTCTCGGACGTCACGCCCGACGCGGTACCGAGCCCCGCACTCACCCCGGGCGCCGTCGCCGAGGACCTCGACCGCCCCCTCTGGGCCCGCCTCGCCGCCGCCGACCTCCTCGGCCTCACCCTGAACCCCGAGCACGGCGGCGCCGGACTCGACACCGTCGCCCTCTGCCTCGTCCTGCGCGAATCCGCCCGCGTCCTCGCCCGCGTCCCCCTCCTGGAGACCAGCGCCGTCGCCCACACCATCGAGCGGTACGCCCACCCCGGCACGGCCGCCGCGCTCCTCCCCAGGACCGCCCGCGGCGAACTCGTCCTCACCGCCGCCTCCCACGGACGCACCGGCCACGAACCCGCCGACCTCGCCGTCACCGCCCACCGCGACGGAACCGACTGGATCCTCGACGGCATCCAGACCGCCGTCCCCTGGGCCCACGGCGCCGACATCATCGCCGTCCCCGCCCGCACCACCGAAGACGCCACCGTCCTCGCCCTGCTGCCCCGCGCACAGGAGGGCCTCGACCTCAGCGACCAGTACTCGACCAACGGCGAACTCCTCGCCGCACTGCACCTCGACGCCGTCCGCCTCCCCGAGACAGACGTCATCGACGCCGCCGACGCCTGGAACCACCTCCGCGACGTCCTCACCACCGGAACCTGCGCGCTCGCCCTCGGCCTCGGCGAGGCCGTCCTCACCATGACCAGCCAGTACACCGGCAAACGCGAACAGTTCGGCCACCCCGTGGCCACGTTCCAGGCCGTCGCCGTCCAGGCCGCCGACCGCTACATCGACCTGCGCGCCATGGAAGCCACCCTCTGGCAGGCCGCCTGGCGCCTCACCGACGGCGCCGGCGGACCACTCCCCACGGCGGGCGACATCGCCGTCGCGAAGATCTGGGCCTCCGAAGGAGTACGGCGCGTGGTGCAGACCGCCCAGCACCTGCACGGCGGCTTCGGCGCCGACACCGACTACCCGCTGCACCGCTACCACGCCTGGGCCAAGCACCTCGAACTGTCACTCGGACCCGCCTCGGCCCACGAGGAGGCCCTCGGCGACCTGCTGGCCGCCCACCCCCTCGACTGACGCGCGACCCCTGTCAGAGGACGAACGCCGGGCTGCCGCCCTCCGCCACCATCGGACGCCCGGCGCCGTCCCAGGCGAGCATCCCGCCGTCGACGTTCACCGCATCGAAGCCCTGCTGCACCAGATACTGCGTGACCTGCGCCGAACGGCCCCCCACCCGACACATCACAAAGGCACGCCCCTGCTCGGCCACGGCCTCCGTCACCTCACCGAAGCGGGCCACGAAGTCGCTCATCGGCACGTGCAGCGCGCCCTCGACATGACCGGCCGCCCACTCGTCGTCCTCCCTGACGTCCAGCACCAGGGCATCGGCCGGCACGGAAGCCGCGTCCACCGAGGGCAGCGGGGAGAAATTCATGGGACAGGCCTTCTCTCGTCAGAACCACCCGAAGGACTCGGGCGCACGGAAAACCTACTGCACCAGCCCCGCCAGCTCGCCCTCCCGCTCGGAGACCTGAGCGAGCAGCTGCTCGGCGATCTCCTCCAGAAGCCGGTCCGGGTCGTCGGGAGCCATCCGCAGCATCGCGCCGATCGCGCTCTCCTCCAGCTCACGCGCCACCGCCGACAGCATGTCCTTGCGCTCGGCCAGCCACTCCAGACGCGCGTACAGCTCCTCGCTCTCGCTGAGCCGCTCCTCGGCCGGCACGGGACCGGCCTCCCACTCCGCGGACAGCTCCCGCAGCAGCGCCTCGTCACCACGGGCGTAGGCGGCGTTGACCCGCGTGATGAACTCCTCACGCCGCCGCCGCTCGTCCTCCTCGCGCGCCAGGTCCGGGTGGGCCTTGCGGGCCAGCTCGCGGTAGAGCCTGCGGACCTCCTCACCGGGACGGACCCGCTTCGGCGGCTGCACCGGACGGTCGGTGAGCATCGCCGCGGCCTCGGGGGAGAGACCGTCGGCGTCGATCCACTCGTGGAACAGCTCGTCCACCCCGGGCATCGGCATCACCGCGGCCCGCGCCTCCTGCGCCCGCCGCAGATCCTCGGGATCACCGGTGCGCGCCGCCCGCGCCTCGGCGATCCGCGCGTCGAGCTCGTCGAGCCGCGCGTACATGGGCCCCAGCTTCTGGTGGTGCAGCCGCGAGAAGTTCTCCACCTCGACCCGGAAGGTCTCGACGGCGATCTCGAACTCGATCAGCGCCTGCTCGGCCACCCGAACGGCCTGCTCCAGCCGAGCCTCGGGCCGCTCATCCCCGGGTCCCTGGTCCACACCCTGGTCCACGCTCACGTCCACGCCGCCCAAGTCCTCGTTCCGCCTCGTCCCACCCAGCCTACGGTCCTCCGGGGGGCCTCCCCCCTCCCTCCCCCTCCCTCCCCTCCCCCTTCGAACCCCCGCCGCGGGCGTCAGACGCCCAGCTCCGCCGCGACGCGTCCCGTACGGACGGCGGCGAGCAGGTCGGCGTGGTCGGCCGTGGTGCGGTCCGCGTACGTGACGGCGAAGGACGCGACGGCCTCGTCGAGCTCCTCGTTCTTGCCGCAGTAGCCCGATATCAGGCGCGGATCGGCGCTGTGGGCGTGTGCGCGGGCGAGCAGGGCGCCGGTCATCCGCCCGTAGTCGTCGAGCTGGTCGGCGGTCAGGGCGGCGGGGTCGACGCTGCCCTTGCGGTTGCGGAACTGCCGCACCTGGAACGGACGCCCCTCGACCGTCGTCCAGCCCAGCAGGATGTCGCTGACGACCTGCATCCGCTTCTGTCCGAGGACCACGCGCCGCCCCTCGTGACCGGCGTCGGGGACGGTGAAGCCCGCGGCGGGCAGATGCGGCAGCAGCGCGGAGGGACGGGCCTCCTTCACCTGGAGCACCAGGGGCTCGCCGCGGTGGTCCAGGAGCAGCACCACATAGGACCGGGTGCCGACGCTGCCGGTGCCGACCACCCGGAAGGCCACGTCGTGGACGGCGTACCGGGCGAGGAGCGGAAGTCTGTCCTCGGACACGGTGTCCAGGTACGGGCCGAGGGAGTCGGCGACCTCGGCCGCCTCGGCGTCGGGGACCCTGCGCAGCACCGGGGGAGCGTCGACGAACCTTCGGCCGCCGCCTTCGGCGTCCGTCACGGCCTCGGTCGACCGGGCGGCGAACCGGGCGCTGGTGTTGTTGCGGGCCTTGGCGGAGACCCGTTCCAGGGTGCCGAGGAGGTCGCGGGCGTCGGTGTGGGAGACGAGTTCCTCGTCGGCGATCGCGTTCCAGGCGTCGAGTGCGGGCAGCCGGGCGAGCAGGCGCATGGTCCGCCGGTAGGCGCCGACGGTGTCGAAGGCTGCGGCCCGGCACACGTCCTCGCTCGCTCCGACTTCCCGTCCGGCGAGGACGAGGGAGGTGGCGAGGCGCTTGAGGTCCCATTCCCAGGGGCCGATGACGGTCTCGTCGAAGTCGTTGAGGTCCATGACGAGCCGTCCGCGCGCGTCGCCGTAGAGGCCGAAGTTCGCGGCGTGCGCGTCGCCGCATATCTGGGCGGCGATGCCGGTGACGGGGGTCCCGACGAGGTCCTGGGCCATCAGTCCGGCGGAGCCGCGCAGGAAGGCGAAGGGGCTCGCCGCCATCCTGCCGACCCGTATCGGCGTGAGCTCGGGGACGCGGCCGCGGCTCGACTCCTCGACGGCCCGCACGGCGTCCGGGCGGTCGGCTGCGAGGGCCGGTCGGTCGTGCGAGGAGCGGGGGATCCGCTCGCGCAGCTGCTTGCCCCGGTCCTTGGGGGAGACCGCGGTGCCGGGGGCGGTGCGGCGCGCGAATCCCGGCACGTGCGGGACGCGCGTCCCGTCCTGCTGCCCGTCCGTACCGCGCTGTCCTGGCACGACGGCCCGGATCTCGTCCATGGGACGCCCTCCCCCGATGCGATGTCCAACATCATCCGGCCCTGACCGTACCGCCGTTCCCGATCCACCGTCTCCCCCTGTGGACAACGACGCCACGAGCCTGTGGACAACCTTCGAAGCCCCGTTCGGGAGGGGCTCGCTACAGCCCTGCGTCGCGGGCGAGGAGGGCCGCCTGCACCCGGTTCTCGCAGTGCAGCTTGGCCAGGATCCGGCTGACGTACGTCTTCACCGTGGCCTCGCTCATGTGCAGCCGCTTCCCGGCGTCCGCGTTGGAGAGGCCCTCCCCGAGCAGCGCGAGGACGTCGCGCTCCTTCTCGCCGAGCGCGGCGACCCGGGCCCGCGCCTCCTCGGCGCGCGCCGCCTCCCGGCCGGTGGCCAGCCGCTCCACCACGTGCCGGGTCGCGGCCGGCGACAGATAGGCGTCTCCCGCGGCGGCGGCCCGCACCGCCCGGATCAGCTCGGCGGGCGCGGTGTCCTTGAGCAGGAACCCGGCACCCCCGTGCTCCAGCGCCCGCAGCACGTTCTCCCGCTCCCCGAAGGTCGTCAGGATGATCACCCGGGACGCGGGTGCGGCCCTGCGGAGCTCGGGCAGCGCCGAGAGGCCGTCGAGCACCGGCATCTGGATGTCGAGCAGCACCACGTCGGCGGCGTGCGCCCGCGCGGCCTCGACGGCCGCCCGCCCGTCGGCGGCCTCGCCGACGACCTCGATCTCCGGGTCCGAGATGAGGATCATCCGGATGCCGGCCCTGATCAGAGGCTCGTCGTCGGCGATCACGACCCTGATGGGCTGCCCTGCCACAGCTTCTCCCCCACGCCTCCGGTACGGGCTGGGCAGCGCTACCGCTGCTCGACCACGTACGACTTCTTCTCGATCAGCTTGCCGTCCTTGAAGCAGAACCGGAAAACGGGTTCCTTCCCGTAGGTCTCGCCGATCTCCGAGGACATCAGCACCAGGCAGGTGGAGCCCTCCGGCCGCGTGGGGCCCGAGCCGCCCAGGCCGGCCGTGGCTATGGTGTCGCCGGACGGCAGCTGGTCGCGGACCTCCTGCTCCGTCATCCCGACGTTCACGGCGTCGTACTGGGCGGGGTCGATCATCCCGTCCTTCAGCGAGCCCATGAGGAAGTAGAGGCCGAAGCCCGCCGCCACCACGAGCAGGACGAGCGCCGCGAACGCGATCCCGCAGCCGATCGCGATCGCCCCGCCCGTGCTCCTGCCCTTGCCCCCGCGCACCGCCATGGCCAGCTCCCGCTCCGTGAACGTCCAGTCGGCCGGTCCGACCGCGACCGGACGACCATGGCCCGCCAGCGGCCTCGTGGTCTGCTGCCGGAAGTCGTCGGCGGCATCGACCAAAGGCGCTGCGTCCACCACGGGCGCCGCCCCGTACGGCAGCATCCCGGCCACTCGGAAGCCGCCGTCGTCGGCGGGGCCGGCGTGGCACATGCCGCCCACGAGCCGGGCGCGCTCGGCGAGCCCGGCCAGCCCCTGGCCGCCGCTCACGACGTCCTTCACGGGGCCTCCGACCGGCTCCCCGTTGACGATCTCGACGACGAAGGTGTCCGGTTCGTACCGCAGCTCGACGCCGATCGGCGTCCCCGGCGCGTGCTTGTAGGCGTTGGTCAGGGCCTCCTGCACGATCCTGTACGCGGCGTGGTCGGCGGCTGGTGGCAGGGGCCGCTCGTCCCCCAGCCGCCGCAGCCCCACCGAGGTGCCGGCGGAGCGGGCGGCCGCCACGAGCCCCTCGATGCCGGCGATGCCGCGCGCGGCCCGTCCTGTCTCGTCGCCCGCGGGCGACGGTGGTGTCGCCGTGCCGTGGTCCGCGGCGACGCCGTCGCGCAGTATCCCGACGACCTCCCGCAGTTCGTGCATGGCGGTCACCGAGGCGTTCCGCAGGACGCCGACCACCTCGCGCTGCCGCTCGCTCAGCTCGCGGTCCACTTCGAGGGCGCCGGTGTGCACGGCGATCAGGGCCAGCTGGTGACCGAGGCTGTCGTGCATGTCCTGGGCGATCCGCTGGCGTTCGCGCAGCCGGGCCTGCCAGACCACCATGGTCCGCTCGCGCAGCAGTTGCGCGTTGCGCTCCTGGAGCGCGTGCAGCAGGGTCCTGCGCTGCGTCCAGTACCGGTGGGCGAGGCCCGGGGCGAGGGTGGTGCCCAGGTAGTACAGGGTCGCGATGAAGGCGACGGTGAGGAGCCGCTGCCGGTCCCAGGTCTCCAGGAGCGTCCCGCCGACGTTCAGGACGAAGGCGGTGATGAACGCGGTCAGGGCCCGGCCGGCGCTCGCGACGTACCGTCCGGACGACCAGCCGAGCACGAGGAGCAGCGGGCCGAGACCGGGCACGAAGGGCGCGAGCCCGGCGGTCAGGACGAGCGAGCTGGCGGGGAGTCTGCGGCGCAGCAGCGACAGCACGGCCGTGGCGGCGCCGACCGCGGCGAGCCGCCATCCCTCGCCGCCCAGGAGTTCCTCGGTGCCGGCGGCCAGCACGGCGACGACCACGGCGAGGGCCACCTCACCGGTGATCCTGCGCGGCGACCACTGTCCGGGGACCGCGAACCAGTGCCACCAGGCGGCGGCTCGGGCCCCGATGTCCCGCGCGGTCCAGCTCCCCGACTTCGACATTTCGTCCACGCTCGAACCCTAGGCAGCGCCGGTCACCCGGGGCGTCCCTCTTTCGTCTCGCTCCCCGGCGACCAAAGTCGCGGTCCACCGCCGGCCCCGCGGGGCATCCCGACGTGGGAAGGCTCACACGGGTACCGACAACGCGGAAGCCCCGTAGGTCGATGACCTACGGGGCTTCCGTCTGGTGCGCGAGGGGGGAGTTGAACCCCCACGCCCTTGCGGGCACTGGAACCTGAATCCAGCGCGTCTGCCTATTCCGCCACCCGCGCATTGGGTGGTCTCCCTGCCCTCCCCCTTTTCAGTGGGAGCGCCTGGCGACATCTGAAGATTAGCACGTCGCAGACCGTGGATTCACATCCGTTGTTTCGCCCCTCCTCCCGCAGAACAAGGAGAGGGAGGGGGCGCTCCCCACGGATGCCGACTGCCGCCGACGAGCCTCGGACGAGGAGTACGAACGGGGGGAGCGGAGAAGCAGAGAAGGGGGAGACTCCCGAGCGGAAGCGGGAAGCGTCAAGGAAGCAGGGGAATGCGACGGGAGCGCGACGGGAGCGGGAACCGAGGAGGAACCGGCACGGACGAGGGAGGAAGGAGGGCGGAAGGGGACGGACCGTCCCGAACCCCGCCCGGAACCTGGACCGAGCCTCGGCTCCCACAGCCGGGTGCGGGACACTGTCCACAGGCCACCTCTACGATCCGTGGGGAAAGCCTGTGAGAGGTGACACTCGTCCACAGGGCAGAGAAGGGGAACCAGCCGATTTCCCGACGCGTGGATACGATCAGTAAGCAGTACCAGGGCGACAACGACGGAGGAGGTGCCCCATGGGAGTCCTGAAGCGTTTCGAGCAGCGTCTCGAAGGCCTGGTCAACGGCACCTTCGCCAAGGTCTTCAAGTCCGAGGTCCAGCCCGTCGAGATCGCCGGCGCGCTCCAGCGCGAGTGCGACAACAACGCGACGATCTGGAACCGCGAGCGGACCGTCGTCCCCAACGACTTCATCGTGGAACTGAGCACGCCGGACTACGAGCGTCTCAGCCCCTACTCGGGCCAGCTCGGCGACGAGCTCGCCGGCCTGGTCAGGGACTACGCGAAGCAGCAGCGGTACACCTTCATGGGCCCGATCAAGGTCCACCTGGAGAAGGCGGAAGACCTCGACACCGGTCTGTACCGCGTCCGCAGCCGCACGCTCGCGTCGAGTACGTCACAGCAGCAGCCGCCCTCCCCGGGGCCGCAGCAGCACCAGCAGCAGGGCCGCGGCGGCTACGGGTACCCCCCGGCCGGCGCCCCGCCCATGCCCGCCTCTCCGCCTCCGGGCGCGCCCGGCCACCGGCCGGCGGGGGCCCCCGGATCCATGCCCGGACCCGGCACCCACGCCGGATCGGGCGCCGCGGTGCGCCGCTGGATCGAGATCAACGGCACCCGCCACCAGATCTCCCGCCCGACCCTGGTCCTCGGCCGCAGCACCGACGCGGACGTGAGGATCGACGATCCCGGCGTCTCCCGCCGGCACTGCGAGATCCGGACCGGAACGCCCTCGACGATCCAGGATCTGGGATCCACCAACGGCATCGTGGTGGACGGGCAGCACACCACCCGCGCTACGCTCCGCGACGGCTCGCGGATCGTCGTGGGCAGCACCACCATCGTTTACCGGCAAGCCGAAGGGTGAAGCGGGGGCAATGTCAGAGCTGACCCTGACGGTCATGCGGTTGGGTTTCCTGGCCGTTCTGTGGCTGTTCGTCATCGTGGCCGTCCAGGTCATCCGAAGTGACCTGTTCGGCACACGGGTGACCCAGCGTGGTTCGCGCCGCCAGGAGGCGCGACCCCAGCAGAACGCGCGCCAGGCCGCCGCGCCGCCGCAGCAGCGCGGCCAGCAGAACACGGGAGCCCGCCAGCGTCGCGGCGCCCCGACCAAGCTGGTCGTGTCCGAGGGCACCCTCACCGGCACGACCGTCGCCCTCCAGGGCCAGACGATCACGCTGGGCCGGGCGCACGACTCGACGATCGTCCTCGACGACGACTACGCCTCCAGCCGTCACGCCCGGATCTACCCGGACCGGGACGGCCAGTGGATCGTCGAGGACCTCGGGTCCACCAACGGCACGTATCTCGACCGGGCCCGCCTCACCACCGCCACACCGATTCCGCTGGGCGCGCCGATCCGTATCGGCAAGACCGTCATCGAGCTTCGGAAGTAGTGCCACATCATGAATGAGCGCGAGCGGAGGCAGCGAGCCGGGACGGTCCCCGCCGCGGGACGTGCCGCGCTCCCGGCCGGAGCGAATGGATCGACCGGCGTGACCGGAGCGACCGGAGGGTGGGCAGTGTGGGTCGAGACCGGCTGTACCCCGATGCAGCGTCGACAGGGCAGGTGGGCATGACTCTGTCCCTGCGATTCGCCGCGGGCTCGCACAAGGGCATGATCCGCGAGGGCAACGAGGACTCGGGCTACGCCGGGCCCCGGCTGCTCGCCATCGCCGACGGCATGGGCGGCCAGGCCGCCGGTGAGGTCGCCTCCTCCGAGGTGATCTCCACGCTCGTCACGCTCGACGACGACGTCCCCGGCTCCGACATCCTCACCTCGCTCGGTACGGCGGTGCAGCGCGCCAACGACCAGCTCCGGATGATGGTCGAGGAGGACCCGCAGCTGGAGGGCATGGGCACCACGCTCACCGCCCTCCTGTGGACCGGTCAGCGGCTCGGTCTCGTGCACGTCGGGGACTCGCGCGCCTATCTGCTCCGTGACGGCGTCCTCACCCAGATCACCCAGGACCACACCTGGGTCCAGCGCCTCGTCGACGAGGGCCGGATCACCGAGGAAGAGGCCACCACCCACCCGCAGCGCTCGCTCCTGATGCGCGCGCTCGGCAGCGGCGACCACGTCGAACCCGACCTCTCCATCCGTGAGGTCCGGGCCGGCGACCGCTATCTGATCTGCTCCGACGGCCTGTCCGGCGTCGTCTCGCACCAGACGCTCGAGGACACCCTCGCCAGCTACCAGGGCCCGCAGGAGACCGTGCAGGAGCTGATCCAGCTCGCGCTGCGCGGCGGTGGCCCCGACAACATCACGGTGATCGTCGCCGACGTCCTCGACGTCGACGGCGGCGACACCCTCGCCGGTCACCTCAGCGACACCCCGGTCATCGTGGGCGCCGTCGCCGAGAACCAGGCGCAGCTCAACGACGGCGGGGCGATGCAGACCCCGGCCGGCCGCGCCTCGGGCCTCGGCCGTCCCGCCCCGCACTACCAGTCGCCCGCCGGCGGCTTCGGTCCGCCCGGCAGCGGCGACGACCACGGCTACGGCGGCATGCCCCCGCAGGGCTCCTTCGAGTCGTACACCGACGACGACTTCGTGAAGCCGCGGACCGGCCGCAAGTGGCTCAAGCGCTCCTTCTTCTTCGTCCTCGTCGTCGCCGTCATCGGCGGCGGCCTCTACGGCGGCTGGCGCTGGACGCAGACGCAGTACTTCGTGGGGTCCAAGGACCAGCACGTGGCGCTGTACCAGGGCATCAGCCAGGACCTGGCGTGGGTGTCGCTGTCGAAGGTGTCGAAGGACCACCCCGAGATCGAACTCAAGTACCTCCCCGCCTACCAGCGGAAGCAGGTCGAGGACACCATCGCGGGCGGCAACCTCTCCAAGGCCCAGACGAAGATCGCCGAGCTGGCCGTGCAGGCCTCGGCGTGCAAGAAGGCCGAGCAGCGTCACGCCGCCGCCGAGAAGGCCGCCGACCAGGCGAGCAAGCCGCCGGCCACGCAGAAGCCCGACGGCGCCACTCCCGACTCCAAGCCCACCACAGCCGCTCCCTCCCCGGGTCCCACCCTCACCGCGGAGGAGCAGAAGCTGGCCTCGAACTGCGGCAAGCAGTAAGCACCCGTAGGGGGCCTTTCACCACCATGAGCGTTGTCACCAACACGACCACCATCGGCGCCATCGAGGCGCCGAGCCGTCGCAACACCGAGCTGGCGCTGCTCGCGTTCGCCGTCGTCATCCCGGTGTTCGCGTACCTCAACGTGGGCCTGGCCATCGACGGCAAGGTCCCGGCCGGAATGCTCGGCTACGGCCTCGGCCTGACCCTGCTCGCGGGCGTCGCGCACCTGGTGGTGCGGAAATGGGCCCCGTACGCGGACCCGCTGCTGCTGCCCCTGGCGACCCTGCTGAACGGCATGGGCCTGGTGCTGATCTGGCGTCTCGACCAGTCGCCGCGGCTGATCGCGAAATCCATCCGGGACTTCGGCAGCTTCAGTGCCGACGCCCCCCAGCAGATGTTGTACTCGGCGATCGGCATCGCCATGTTCGTGGGCGTGCTGCTGCTCCTCAAGGACCACCGTGTCCTTCAGCGCTACACGTACATCTCCATGGCGGCGGCCCTCGTACTGCTGCTGCTGCCGCTGGTGCCGGGCCTCGGAACTCCCGTGTACGGCGCCAAGATCTGGATCAACGTCGCCGGTTTCTCCATTCAGCCGGGCGAATTCGCCAAGATCGTGCTCGCCGTCTTCTTCTCCGGCTACCTCATGGTGAAGCGGGACGCACTGGCGTTGGCCAGCCGTCGCTTCATGGGGCTCTACCTCCCCCGGGGACGCGACCTGGGCCCGATCATCACCATCTGGGCGATCAGCCTTCTCATCCTGATCTTCGAGAACGACCTCGGTACGTCGCTGCTCTTCTTCGGCATGTTCGTGATCATGCTGTACGTGGCGACGGAGCGGACCAGCTGGATCGTCATGGGTCTGCTGATGTCGGTCGCCGGCGCGGTCGGTGTGGCCTCGTTCGCGAGCCACGTGCAGGCCCGTGTGGACGCCTGGGCCGACCCGTTCGGCTGCGCGGAGACGGTGCCCGCCTGCGACCAGATGACCCAGGTACTGATGTCCTTCGGTTCCGGCGGCATCCTCGGCACCGGCCTGGGCCAGGGCAACTCGGACCTCATCGGATTCGCCGCCAACTCCGACTTCATCTTCGCCACGGTCGGCGAGGAGCTCGGCCTTGCCGGGGTGATGGTCTTCCTGCTGCTGTACGGCCTGATCATCGAGCGGGGCGTCCGCACCGCCCTCGCGGCGCGTGACCCCTTCGGCAAGCTCCTCGCGATGGGCCTCTCCGGTGCCTTCGCGCTCCAGATCTTCGTCGTCGCCGGCGGTGTGATGGGCCTCATCCCGCTCACCGGTATGACCATGCCGTTCCTCGCGTACGGCGGATCCTCCGTGATCGCCAACTGGGCCCTGATCGGCATCCTGATCCGGATCAGCGACACCGCGCGCCGTCCCGCGCCCGCGCCCGCACCCTCCCCCGACGCCGAGATGACGCAGGTGGTCCGTCCGTGAACAAGCCGCTGCGGCGGGTCGCGATCTTCTGCGGCCTGCTCGTCCTCGCCCTGCTCCTGCGGGACAACTGGCTCCAGTTCGTCCGCGCCGACGAACTGAACGCGCACTCGAAGAACCGCCGCGTCCAGATCGAGCGGTACGCCAACGTCCGCGGCAACATCATCGTCGACGGCAAGCCGATCACCGGGTCCGTCGACTCGCAGGACGAGTTCTACAAGTACAAGCGGACCTACCTGGACGGCCCGATGTGGGCCCCCGTCACCGGTTACGCCTCGCAGGCCTACGACGCCAACCAGATCGAGAAGATCGAGGACGGCATCCTCACCGGCAACGACGACCGGCTCTTCTTCGACCGCACCCTCGCCATGTTCACCGGCGAGAAGAAGAAGGGCGGCGACGTCGTCACCACCCTCAGCGGTGCCGCGCAGAAGGCCGCCTACGAGGGCCTCGGCAACAAGACGGGCGCCGTCGTCGCCATCGACCCGAAGACCGGCAAGATCCTCGCGATGGCGTCGACGCCCTCGTACGACCCCTCCTCGTTCGCCGGCTACTCCGGCAAGGACGAGAAGGCCTGGGTCGCGCTGGAGTCGGACAAGAACAAGCCCAAGCTGAACCGCGCGATCCGCGAGATCTACCCGCCCGGCTCCGTCTTCAAGGTCGTCACGGCCGCCGCCGCGCTCGAGAACGGCAAGGTCACCGACATCAACGCGGCGACCCAGACCCCCGAGGGCTGGAAGATCCCCCTCTCCAACAAGGAGATGGTCAACCACGCCAAGGGCTGCGCCAACGCCAGCCTGAACCGGGCCCTGGAGATCTCCTGCAACTCGGTGTTCGCGAAGCTCGGCGACGACGTCGGCGTGGACAAGATGGCCGAAATGGCCGAGAAGTTCGGTTTCAACGCCGAGCAGTTCACGCCGGTCCGTTCCTCCGCCTCGGTCTTCGACAAGAAGGCCGACCGCGGTGGAAACGCGCTCTCGTCGATCGGCCAGTTCAACACCGCGACCACCCCGCTGCAGATGGCGATGGTCACAGCGGCGATCGCCAACGACGGCAAGCTGATGAAGCCGTACATGATCGACCAGCTGCGGGCCCCGAACCTCGACATCATCAAGCAGAACGAGCCGGAGGAGATGAGCCGCCCGGTCTCCCCGGAGACCGCCCAGAAGCTCCAGCAGATGATGGAGAACGTCGTCTCCAACGGCACCGGCGGCAACGCCGACCTGAACATGGACGGCGTGAAGGTCGGCGGCAAGACGGGTACGGCCCAGCACGGCGAGAAGAACGCCAAGCGTCCCTACGCCTGGTTCATCTCGTACGCGAAGACCTCCGAGGGCTCCCCGGTCGCGGTCGCCGTGGTCGTCGAGGACTCGGCGGGCACCGACCGTGAGGACATCACCGGTGGTGGCCTCGCCGCCCCGATCGCCAAGGCCGTGATGAAGGCGGTCCTCAAGACCCGGGGCTGACGCCCCGGACCCCGTACGAGCCAGGTACCGGTCAGGTATCAGCTACCGGCCCCGGGCGGAACGCCTTCCCGGGGCCGGTAGCGTATGCGCGAACAGCACACACCGCCGGACCACCCATGGGTGCGGTCGGGACAGACGGAGAGGGCTGGATTAGCTATGGAAGAGCCGCGTCGCCTCGGCGGCCGGTACGAGCTGGGCCCGGTGCTCGGCCGCGGTGGCATGGCCGAGGTGTACCTCGCCCAGGACACCCGGCTCGGCCGCACCGTCGCCGTGAAGACGCTGCGGGCCGACCTGGCCCGCGATCCGTCCTTCCAGGCCCGGTTCCGCCGTGAGGCACAGTCCGCCGCCTCGCTGAACCATCCGGCGATCGTCGCGGTCTACGACACCGGCGAGGACTACGTCGACCAGGTCTCCATCCCGTACATCGTGATGGAGTACGTCGACGGGTCGACCCTGCGTGAGCTGCTGCACTCCGGGCGCAAGCTGCTGCCCGAGCGCACCCTCGAGATGACGGTCGGCATCCTCCAGGCGCTGGAGTACTCGCACCGCGCCGGCATCGTGCACCGTGACATCAAGCCGGCGAACGTCATGCTGACGCGCACCGGCCAGGTCAAGGTCATGGACTTCGGCATCGCGCGCGCCATGGGCGACGCGGGCATGACCATGACGCAGACCGCCGCGGTGATCGGCACGGCCCAGTACCTCTCCCCCGAGCAGGCCAAGGGCGAGCAGGTCGACGCCCGCTCCGACCTGTACTCCACGGGCTGCCTGCTCTACGAGCTCCTGACCGTCCGGCCGCCGTTCATCGGCGACTCCCCGGTCGCGGTCGCGTACCAGCACGTCCGCGAGGAGCCGCAGCCGCCGAGCAACTTCGACGGCGAGATCACGCCCGAGATGGACGCCATCGTCCTGAAGGCGCTGGTCAAGGACCCCGACTACCGCTACCAGTCCGCCGACGAGATGCGCGCGGACATCGAGGCCTGCCTCGACGGTCAGCCGGTCGCGGCCGCCGCCGCGATGGGCATGGGGATGGGCATGGCGGGCGCGCCCGGGTACGGCGGGGGCTACGGCGGGTATCCGCCGGAGGACCAGCCGACGACGGCGCTGCGCCAGGCCGACCCGGCCGGCCAGACGTCGATGCTGCCGCCGGTCAATCCGGACGACGGCGGCTACGGCTACGACGACCGCCCGGACCGTCGTCGCGGAGGTGGCCAGAAGAAGTCGAACACCTCGACGATCCTGCTGGCGCTCGCGGGTGTCCTGGTGCTCGTCGGCGCGATCTTCATCGGTGTGTCGCTCTTCGACAAGAAGGACGGCCCGCAGCAGGTCAGCGTCCCGTCGCTGGTCGGTCAGACGATGGCGAGTGCCGAGGACCTGGCGAAGAACGCGCAGGTGAAGGTCCAGCGGGCCGGCAGCGAGCGCTGTGACCAGCCCAAGGACAGCGTCTGCCGGCAGGAGCCGGCGGCCGGCCCCAGCGCGAAGATGGACCTCGGCGGCACGGTCCAGGTGTACCTCTCCGAGGGCGCCCCGCTCATCGAGGTCCCGGACGTCGTCGAGCAGTCCCAGGAGCGGGCCGAGGAGAGCCTCAAGGCCAAGGGCTTCACGGTCAAGGTCGAGCAGGAGGAGTCCGAGGAGGACCCCGGCACCGTCCTGCGGCAGAACCCCGACGGCGGCACGAAGGCCGAGAAGAACTCCGAGATCACAATCACGGTCGCGAAGAAGCAGCTGTCCGAGCTTCCCAGCGTCAAGGGCCGGACGTACGACCAGGCGCTCCAGCAGCTGAACTCGCTGGGCTTCACGAACGTGTCCAAGGAGGACGTCGACTCGGACCAGCCCGCGGGCACGGTCGTCGACCAGACGCCGCAGGGCCCGTCGAACCAGCCGAAGGACGTCCAGGTCGTGCTGAAGGTCTCCAAGGGCCCGCAGCAGACCCAGGTCCAGATCCCCACGGGGCTCACCGGCAAGAAGTTCAACGAGGTCCGCGACATGCTGCAGGGCATGGGCCTCACGGTCGTCCAGCAGGGTTCCGACAAGGAGGACGCGCTGGTCCTCGGCACGAACCCGCCGGAGGGCACGCAGGTTCCCACCAACCAGCCGGTCACCGTCATCACCATGGGCGGCGGAGGCGGCGGGGACAACAACAACGGCAACCCCGGCGGCGGCTTCTTCGGCTGACGCCCGCGTGAGCGGACGGGAGGGCCCCGGCATCCGATGTGGATGCCGGGGCCCTCCCGTCTGTACGGCCTCAGCGCAGTTCGGCCGGAGGGGTGCGGTCGCGGTCGACCTTCTCCGTGCGCTCCAGTTCGCCCCAGACGATGTAGCGGTAGTCCGAGGTGTACATGGGGGTGCAGGTGGTGAGCGTGATGTAGCGGCCGGGCTTGGTCTTCCCGGATTCCTTCGGGACGGGCTGGAGGACGTCCACGTTGTACTTCGTGGTCTCGGGCAGGGTCTTGTAGACCTTGTAGACGTACCAGGTGTCCTTGGTCTCGAAGACGATCGCGTCCCCGGTCCTCAGCTTGTGGATGTTGTGGAACTTCGCGCCGTGTCCGTCCCGGTGCGCCGCGAGCGTGAAGTTGCCCTGCTCGTCCCGGGGCAGCGCGGACTTGATCGGGTCGGTGTAGTAGCCGGCGACGCCGTGGTTGAGGACGTCGGTGCCGGTGCCCTGCTTCACCAGGACCTCGCCGTTCTTCATGGCGGGTACGTGGAGGAAGCCGATGCCGTCCTTGGTGTCGAGCGCGCCGGGGCCCTGGTCGGCCCACTGGTCGCGGACCTGGGCGCCGTCCTTGTCGGCGGCGCGGTCGGCGAGGACGTTGGTCCACCACAGGGAGTAGACGACGAACAGGCCGAGCACCAGGCCCGCGGTGATGAGGAGTTCGCCGAAGAGGCTGATGGTCCCGGCGATCCGGTTGCGCGCGCGTGCCACTAGGTCGTCCCGTCGTCCCGTCCGGAGGTGTCGGGTCTCAGCCTACGAGCGCTTCCGGCTTTCCCTTGCTGCGCGGGCGTTCGTCGACCAGCTTGCCCCACACGATCATGCGGTACGTGCTGGTGAACTCCGGCGTGCAGGTGGTGAGTGTGATGTACCGGCCGGGTCCCCTGAAGCCGGACTGCTTCGGTACGGGGTCGATGACCGAGACGTTGGACGGCGAGGTCTGCGGCAGGATGCTGGCCATCTCGTACGTGTAGTACGCGTTCTTGGTCTCGACGACGATCGGGTCCCCGGGCTTCAACTGGTTGATGTACCGGAAGGGTTCGCCGTGGGTGTTGCGGTGGCCGGCCACCGCGAAGTTGCCCTGTTTGTCGGCGGGCATGGCCGTCTTGAGCTTGCCCTCGCCGTAGTGGCCGACCATGCCCTTGTCGAGGACCTTGCTCTTGCTGATGCCCTCGGCGATGGGGACGACCACGTCGAGCTTGGGGATGTACATGATGGCGAAGCCCTTGCCGGGCTCGAAGGCCTCGGGCTTGTCGTCGTCGGCGCCGTGGGCCCAGGTGTCCTCGATCTGCGCCTTGGCCTTGTCGGTCTCCTGTCCGGCCAGGACGTTCGTCCACCACAACTGGTAGGCGACGAAGAGGAGCATGACGACGCCGAAGCTGATGAAGAGTTCACCGACGACACGGCTGGCGACGACGCCGACGCTCTCCTTCGCGGCGCGTGCCGCGCGGCGGGCCTCGACGCGGGAGAGGGGCCGTCCTTCGGCGGCGGGTGCCGGGGTCGCGCCCCTGCCCTTGCCGCCCTTGGCCGCGCGGCGGCGTTCGGCCCGGCCGGGTCCCGCGAGCGGCTCGGCAGGGGCCCCGGAGGGCTCCTCCAGGGCCCGCAGGGGCATCGTCTCGTCCCTCGCCTCCCGCGGGGGCTCCTCCGTCCCGTACGGCCCGTACGAGGGCGTGTAGGGGCCCTCGGGCCCGTCGGTCGTAGCGGGGGCCTCCTCGTACGCGTACGGCTCGGCGGGTGCGTAGGCGTCGGCGGTCGGACCGTACGGTTCGGCGGGCGCGTACGGCTGGGCCGGTGCGTACTGCTCGGCAGGTGTGTACGGCTGGGCCGCTGCGTACGGATCGGCGGGCGCGTACGGCTCCGCCTGCCCGGCCGCGTAAGGGTGGGCGGACGCGTACGGATCCGCGGGTGCGTACGGATCCGCGGGCGCGGGCGCGTCGCCGGGTATCGGCTCGGGCCCGGGAACGTTCGTCGCCCGGAACCACGGCGAGCCCGTCGTCACGCGACGGCCTTGCCCACCACCGGAGCGAGCCCCGCCGACCGGCCGACCGCCCCCTTGTCGCCGCACTGCTCCAGCCAGTTGGCCAGCATCAGGTGCCCGTGCTCGGTGAGCACCGACTCCGGGTGGAACTGCACGCCCTCGACGGGCAGTTCCCGGTGGCGCAGCCCCATGATGATGCCGTCCTCGGTGCGTGCCGTGACCTCCAGCTCGGCGGGCACGGTGGCGGGCTCGGCGGCCAGCGAGTGGTAGCGGGTGGCGGTGAACGGCGAGGGCAGGCCGGCGAAGACGCCCTGGCCCTCGTGCGTGACGAGCGAGGTCTTCCCGTGCAGCAGCTCGGGGGCGCGGTCGACGACGCCGCCGTAGGCGACGGCCATCGACTGCATGCCGAGGCAGACGCCGAAGACGGGAACGCCGGTGTCGGCGCAGTGCCGGACCATGTCGATGCACACGCCGGCCTGCTCGGGCGCTCCGGGCCCGGGGGACAGCAGGACGCCGTCGAAGCCGTCCTGGGCGTGGCTCAGCTCGACCTCGTCGTTGCGGAGGACTTCGCACTCGGCGCCGAGCTGGTAGAGGTACTGAACGAGGTTGAAGACGAAGCTGTCGTAGTTGTCGACGACGAGAATTCGCGCGCTCACTGGCCGTCCACCGTCACATCGTTGAACGGAAGCAGAGGCTCCGCCCAGGGGAACACGTACTGGAAGAGGACGTAGACGACCGCGAGGACCAGCACGATCGAGATCAGCGCCCGCACCCACGCGTTGCCCGGCAGATGCCGCCAGATCCAGCCGTACATGACGTCGACCGCCCCTTCCGTTCGTTACGGGGACCAGAGTACGGGGCGAGGGGGCCCTGGGGGGTCAGCTGTCCAAAGCCTGTGGACGACCGTCGGTCACCGGCTGGGTGGCGTCGAGGTGTGCCCAGACGATCAGCCGGTGGCTGCTGCCCCACTCGGGGTCGCAGGTGGTGAGGGTGAGGTAGCGGCCGGGGCCGTCGAAGCCGGACTTCCTCGGGACGGGGTCGACGACGGCGGTGTCCCCGGGGACGGTCCGATGGGGGCCGCGGTCGATCCGGTACGTGAACCAGGTCGTGCCGTCGGTGAGGACGACCGCGTCGCCGGGGCGCAGCCGGGGGAAGTCCTTGAAGGGGTCGCCGTGGGTGCGGCGGTGGCCGGCGACGGCGAAGTTCCCGGTGTCGCCGAGGGTGGTGGTGCGGGGGTAGTGCCCGAGGCCCTCCTTCAGGACGTCGGGGCCGGTGCCTTCGAGGACGGGCCATTTCCAGTCGCGACCGAGCCGGGGGACGTACATGACGGCGATGCCCTTGCCGGTGGCGTACGGGGGGCGCACGCGCGCGGGGGCGGGTGCGGCGGCGACGGGCGTGTCGGTCCACTCCCGCTGGAGGGTCTCGATCTGGGCGGCGCTCGCGCTGTCGGCCTGGACGCCGGTCCAGTACAGGAGGTAGGCGACGAAGAGGACGACCAGGGCGCCGGTGGTGATGCAGAGCTCGCTGAGGGTCCTGACGACGAGACGCAAGCGGCCCTCCCGCTGTCAGCTCACCGGCTTCGCGTAGTGGAGGTCCACTGTGCCCGAGTACCCGGGAAGAGTCACCGCCCTGTGCTCGTCGACTTTCCAGCCGAGTCCGTACGCCTTGACGTACAGCTGGTAGTTCTGGAGCGCGGGGGAGGCGGCGAGGGCCCTGTTCAGCCTGTCGCGGTCACCGACGGCGGTGATCTTGTACGGCGGGGAGTAGACGCGGCCCTGGAGGATCAGGGTGTTGCCGACGCAGCGGACGGCGCTGGTGGAGATGAGCCGCTGGTCCATGACGCGGATGCCCTCGGCGCCGCCCTGCCACAGGGCGTTGACGACGGCCTGGAGGTCCTGCTGGTGGATGACCAGGTCGTTGGCCTGCGGTTCGGGGTAGCCGGGGGCGGCCTGGGCGTTCGGCGGGGCGTCGTCGAGGGTGACGGTGAGGCCGGAGCCGGAGACCTCGGTGGTGCCCGCGGCGGCTTCGAGCGCGGCGAGTTTCGCGTCCTCCGCGCGCGTGGAGCCGTCGTCGCGCGCGGCGAGCGAGTCGACCTGGGCGCGGAGGGCGGCGGCGGACTCGTCGAGGCCGGCGTTCTTGTGGCTGCGTTCCTCGATGAGGTCGGAGAGCCTGAGGAGTGAGGCGTCCGTGCGGATGTTGGTGCCCTTGGCGGTGTTGAAACTCGTGACGAAGATCAGTCCGGCGAGGGCGAAAACGGCAAGGGTGAGCACCCGGACGGGGCGCCACCTCGTGGTGCGGCCCGGCCTTTCGGGAGTGTCGGCGGAATTGCTCAACGTACCCTGATCCCCTTCGGTGCCGCGGAACCACTACGCTAACGGACGCCTGGGGGACGCAGTCGTCCTCCTTCGTCACATCCCGGCGCCAGCCACAGTTCCCTGCGCGGTCACGCAGCGCATCGACAGGAGAGTCCCTCGTGCCGAAGTCACGGATCCGCAAGAAGGCCGACTTCACGCCTCCGCCCGCCAAGCAGGCCACCAACATCAAGCTGACCAATCGCAGCTGGGTGGCGCCCGTGATGCTGGCGCTGTTCGCCATCGGTCTGGTGTGGATCGTGGTCTTCTACGTCACCGACGGCACCATGCCGGTCGAGTCGATCCGGAACTGGAACATCGTGGTGGGCTTCGGCTTCATCGCGGCCGGCTTCGGCGTCTCCACCCAGTGGAAGTAGCCGGTTAGCGCCTCCGCGGGCCCTTCGTCAAGCTCTCCCCCGAGCTTATCCACAGCGTTGTGCACAGCACTGGATAACTTACGAAGATCTGTGGATAACTCGCACAGGGTTGACGCCGGTATGACCGGAATCACCCTCGCAGGATCACACAACGCCCCTCGCCTCCCTGGAGAAATACCAGGTCAGAGGCGAGGGGCGCGGTGTTTCCCCACACAGTGGGGAGGATCCGCCACGCACTGTGGATAACTCTGGGGAAAGCTCACACGGGGGCTCTTCCACAGCCCCCTGTGCTCAGGTGAGCGCGGCCGAGCGGGCCAGCACGATCCCCAGGTCGATCAGCAGCACCACTCCACAGGCCCCGTACTGCACGAGGTCCCGGCGGGACCGGGGCGTGTGCACCATCGCGTACGTCAGCAGGACGCCGGCGACCAGACCGCCCACGTGCGCCTGCCAGGAGATCCCCGGACGGGTGAACGTGATGAGCAGGTTCAGCGCCACGAACAGCAGCGCCGGCCGCATGTCCTGCCGCCTGCGCCGGGCCAGCACGATCCAGGCACCGAGCAGGCCGTAGACGATGCCCGAGGCACCGAGCGAGAACTGGTTCTGCGGGGACAGCAGATAGGCCAGCGCCGAGCCGGAGAGCCCTGAGAGCAGACAGAGGGCCGTGTACCGGATCCTCCCCAGCTCGGGTTCGACGATCCCGCCGATCATCCACAGGCCCAGCATGTTGAAGAGGAAGTGCGGGATCTCCTGGTGGAGGAAGGCGGAGGTCAGCAGGCGGTACCACTCGCCGTCCGAGACCCCGACCAGCTCACCGCTCGGCAGATACGCGCCGCCGATGAGCGCGAGGTCGTCGACCAGCCGGTCGCCCACCACCTGGACGGCGATGAACAGCGCCAGGTTGATCGCCATGAGGATCTTGGTGACCAGACGCCCGTCCTCCGCCACCCGTCCGCCCGCGAGCGTCCGGGGCTGGTTGGCGTCGGCCGCGTGGCCGGTCCCCGAGCCGCCCCGGACGCACTCGGGACACTGGAAGCCGACGGACGCGGAGATCATGCACTGCGTGCAGATGGGCCGCTCGCAGCGGACGCAGCGGATGCCGGTCTCGGCCTCCGGATGGCGGTAGCAGCGCAGCAGACCGGGCTGCGTGTCCATGGCGGGTTCCATCCCTTCCGCCTCAGCGCTTCTCGATCACCACGGAATCGACCGTGACGTCCTGCAGCGGACGCTCGGTGTGGGGGTCGGTCGGGGTGGTCGCGATCGCGTCCACGACCTTCCGGCTCTTGGGGTCCACGACCTCGCCGAAGATGGTGTGCTTGCGGTTCAGCCAGGTCGCGGGACCGACGGTGACGAAGAACTGGGAGCCGTTGGTCCCCGGGCCGGCGTTGGCCATGGCCAGCAGGTAGGGACGGTCGAAGAACAGCTCCGGGTGGAACTCGTCGGCGAACTCGTAGCCGGGCCCGCCCGTGCCGTTCCCCAGCGGGTCGCCGCCCTGGATCATGAAGCCCTTGATGACCCGGTGGAAGACCGTTCCGTCGTAGAGCGGGTCCGAGGAGACCGCGCCGGTGGCGGGGTGCGTCCACTCGCGCTCGCCGGAGGCCAGCTCGACGAAGTTCCGGACCGTCTTCGGGGCGTGGAACGGCATCAGCCGCACCTCGATGTCGCCCAGGCTCGTCTTGAGGATCGCGTACAGCTGCTCGGCCACGGTCGCCTTCCGTCCCACGTCGAGACGCGTCGTGTCGCGTCATGTCACGTCTGTCTCTGGCGTGTCCGATCCTCGCATGCCCCGGATGCCAGCCCCACATGCCGGACGTCGCTCCGGCGGGCATGATTCCGAAAAGGATGGAAAGGTGAAAAACCGACATCGCCACCGAGGAGGAGGAATCCCGTGACCCGCATGGACAGCGTGCGCGCCGCGACAGGTTCGGCGAAGGAGAGCGTCGTGCACGCCGCGGAAGTGGTGGCGCCGTACGCCGAGACCGCCAGGGACCAGGCCACGTACTACGCGCACGAGGCGCGGTCGTGGGTCGCGCCGAAGGTCTCGAAGGCCGCGCAGCAGACGCGAGCGCAGGCCCGTGTGCAGTACGACTCGTATGTCGCACCGCATGTACCGCCGCGGGTCGACGCGGCCGCACACCGTGCGGCGGTCAAGACCCGCCTGGCCGCCCGTCAGGCGGCCGACTACACCGTTCCGCGCGTCGAGAGCGCGGTCGCCGCGACCGGTCCCGTCCTTGAGGAGGCCGGGTCGCGTTCCACCGCCGCCTGGGCCGCGCTGCGCGGTCAGGTGACGCCGAAGGAAATCCAGAAGATCGTGAAGAAGCACGAACGTCGGGCCAGGGCCGGACGTCTGGCCAAGGGACTCGTCGTCCTCGGCCTGTTGGCGGGCGGCGTCTTCGCCGCCTGGAAGTGGTGGGACAAGCAGGCCAATCCCGACTGGCTGGTCGAACCTCCCGCTCCCACCGAGATGGACGAGGACTCCTCGCTGTCGTCCGTGGACGGCAGTGGGACTTCGTCCGATCCGGAGCTGGAGACCGACGCCGAGGCCGCCGAACGCGACGAGCGCCGCTGATCGACCACCCTCTGCCGGGGTCCTACCGGGTCTTGCCGGGGTCTTGCCGGGTCCTACCGGGTCCTACCGGGTCCTACCGGGTCCTACCAGGGTCTTGCCGATCCTGCCGGGCCCTGGCGATCCCGCTGTGCGTGGAGTGTGGGGAGTGCGTCTCATGACCTCCCCGCCTCCTACGCCGCAGCGGCGAGCGCCGGCTCCGTCAGCAGGGCCGCGTCGGCCTCGGTGCCCGCGGTCGCCGACGCACGCTGCCGCGCGGAGGGCGAGGAACCGTGGGCCTCGGCGGCGATGCGCTGCTTGATGGTGGGCGGCAGGGTGCGGTCCCCGGCGAGCGGCCACCCATGGGTCCGCTGTGCCGGTACGGAGGCCAGGGCCCGCTCCCCGGCGGTGACGGTGTGGGCGGCGGCGGGCGCGGCCGGCTCCTCGGGCTGCTGCACGGCGGGCTGCCCGGCCGCGGCGGCGGTGCTCGCCAGGCCGACGGAGGCGAGGAGGGCGAAGAGGACGGAGATGAAGGCGGTCCAGAACTGCTTGACCTTGGCGGTGGCCATGACCCCTCACTTTCGTGATGATCTCGGATGGTTCATTTCGGGTTGCGCGCTTTACGTACTTTTCTCATGATGTGGATGCGGCCCCGATTTCCACGCACCGACGCCGTCGTCGCGCAGTTCTTCCGATGAACACCACCCGGACGGACCAGCGCCGCCCCCGGTCACCCAGCGCCACGGCGCCCTGCCGCGCCCCGTCTCCCCGCCCCGCGTCCCGGCACGGGAACACGAAAGACCCCCCTGTCCTGCGCGACCGCAGGTCAGGGGGGTCTGTCCGAGTGGAGCCTAGGGGAGTC
The DNA here is from genome assembly GCF_040303145.1 of Streptomyces sp. NPDC096079. Taxonomy (NCBI): domain Bacteria; kingdom Bacillati; phylum Actinomycetota; class Actinomycetes; order Kitasatosporales; family Streptomycetaceae; genus Streptomyces; species Streptomyces sp. NPDC096079. The sequence goes on along the minus strand of NZ_JBEOST010000003.1, from coordinate 225,354 downwards.
GAACCCCTGACATCTGCCATGCAAAGACAGCGCTCTACCAACTGAGCTAAGGCCCCGGAACGAGGAACAGCGTACCGGGTCACCCCCCATGTCCGGCAAAAGGATTGGGACTCCCGGTCGGCGACCACTCTCCGTAAGATGCTGATCGAGGTTCGCAGTGGCGAACCTAAGGGATGGGGAGAAGTAATGGACGCAGCGCAGCAGGAAGCCACGGCAAGAGCCAGAGAGCTTCAGCGCAGTTGGTACGGAGAGCCGCTGGGGGCGCTCTTCCGTCGCCTGATCGATGACCTCGGGCTCAATCAGGCCAGGCTCGCGGCCGTGCTCGGGCTCTCCGCGCCCATGCTGTCCCAGCTGATGAGCGGCCAGCGGGCCAAGATCGGCAACCCGGCCGTCGTCCAGCGCGTCCAGGCCCTCCAGGAGCTCGCCGTCCAGGTCGCCGACGGCAGCGTCAGCGCCGCCGAGGCCACCGACCGGATGGACGAGGTCAAGAAGTCGCAGGGCGGCTCCGTCCTCACCAGCGCGGGCCCGACCGCCCCCGGCTCCGGTGCGCCGACCGTCCGCCGCGTGGTCCGCGAGATCCAGTCGCTGCTGCGCTCCGTCGCCGCCGCCGGCGACATCATCGACGCCGCCGACTCGCTCGCCCCGGCCCACCCGGAGCTGGCAGAGTTCCTCCGGGTGTACGGCGCCGGACGCACCGCGGACGCGGTCGCCCACTACGAGTCGCACCAGAACTGACGCGGGGCGGGCAGCCGGCCGGCCCCGGGGAGAGACGACGCACACGGGGAGCGGGCGCAGCGCGATGGGTGAGGTCTTCGCTGGTCGGTACGAGCTGATCGACCCGATCGGGCGCGGCGGGGCGGGCGCCGTGTGGCGTGCCTGGGACCACCGGCGCCGTCGCTATGTGGCGGCCAAGGTCCTGCTGCAGAGCGACGCCCACACGCTGCTCCGCTTCGTCCGCGAGCAGGCGCTGCGGATCGATCACCCGCACGTCCTCGCCCCGGCCAGCTGGGCCGCCGACGACGACAAGGTCCTCTTCACCATGGACCTGGTGGCCGGCGGCTCGCTGGCCCATGTCATCGGGGACTGCGGCCCGCTGCCGCCCCGGTTCGTCTGCACGCTCCTCGACCAGCTGCTCTCGGGCCTGGCCGCGGTGCACGCCGAGGGGGTCGTGCACCGGGACATCAAGCCCGCCAACATCCTCATGGAGGTCACCGGCGCCGGGCGGCCGCATCTGCGGCTGTCCGACTTCGGCATCTCCATGCGCAAGGGCGAACCCCGCCTCACCGAGACCGACTACGTGGTGGGGACGCCCGGTTACTTCGCGCCCGAGCAGCTCCTCGGCGCCGAGCCGGACTTCACCGCCGACCTCTTCGCCGTCGGGCTGGTCGCGCTGTATCTGCTCCAGGGGCGCAAGCCGGATTCCCAGGTCCTCGTCGCGCACTTCCTCGCGCACGGCACCCCGGGGGCCCCTGAGGGCGTCCCCGAGGCGCTGTGGCAGGTGCTGGCCGGTCTGCTGCAGCCCGACCCGCAGACCCGGTTCCGCACGGCCACGGGGGCGCGCAAGGCGCTGAGCGCCGCCGTCGAGATGCTGCCCGAGCCGCGGCCCGACGAGCAGCCGGTCGTGATCTCCGACCAGCTGGGCCCGCTCCCGGCCGGCTTCGGCCCCGAAGGCCCCACGAAGCCCGCCGCCCCCACGAAGCCCGGTGAGCCCGCCGGGCGCACGGAGCCCGGTGAGCGGCCCGTACAGCCCCCGGCACAGCCCGTACAGCCCCCGGCGCAGCCCGTACAGCCACCACACCAGCCGTACCCGGCCCACCAGCCCGCCGCCCACGTCCCCGCGCCCGCGCCCGCGCCCGCGACGCTGCCCGGGCCCTCCGAGACGGGCAGCTTCCATCTGCCTCCCCCGGTCACGCACCCGACCCCCTCCTTCGAGCAAGCACCCACCCCCGTGGCGCCGTACGGACAAGCCCCTACTCATCCATACACCGCTCGACCCGATCAGGTTCCCACCCCGTTCACGGCACCCACCGCGCCCCCGCACCCCGCCCCCGTACGCCGACCGGGACCGCCCCCGAAGGTGGCGGTCCCGGTGCTCCTGCTCGCGCTGGTGTCGCTCGCGGTGGGTTTCTGGGCCCTGGCGCAGCTCTGACTCAGGTCCGCCGCCGGGCCAGCAGGGTCCAGGCCCCGAGCCCGAGGAGCAGCACGGTGCCGGTGCCGATCCCGGCCGCCGCGACGACCTTCATGGTGCCGTCCGTCGTGGCCGCCGCCCCGGAGGCGCCGCTCGCCGCCGCCTCCCGGTCGTCCGCGGTCACCGAGAACATCCCCGGGTCCCCGTCGTACGCGGGCGGCCGCCCGGGGTTTCCCTCGACGTTCACCCGGAGCGTCAGCGGCACCGGCCCGTCGCCGTACTCGGCGGCGACCTCGGGGCTCAGCGTCGCCGACAGGTAGTACCAGCCGGCGAACCGCATGCCGCTGGTGGCCTCGTCGTACGAGGTGCGGTTCTCGTGGGCCACCGGACGCAGCGGGTCGAGCGCCAGCGTCGCGGGCTTCCCGTCGTAGCGGACCGTGTTCATGTCGACGAAGCCGAGGGCCGGGTTGTCGAGCGACAGGGTGAGCGCGTTGCTCACCGAGTCGCCCTCGGTGCCGCTGCCGAGTTCGGCGCTGGCGAAGAGCTGCTGCCCCCAGTCCACGGGCACCCGGTAGAAGAGCGTCTGACCGGGCCTGATGTCCGCCCGCCACTCGCCCTCCCGCAGGGACACGGCCCCGTGGAACCCGGCGCCGCCCTGGCGCTTCTGCTGGCCTCCGGCCGGCGGGGCGGGCGTGCCCGAGGGCCAGGCCTCGGGGAGCGCCGAGGGGCCCGGCTGCTTGAGGAGGGGCTCGGTGACGTACCGGATCTCCAGTTCCCAGTCGTCCGGGGTGGAGGCCTCGGCCGAGTCGCGCTCGACGACCACGTAGTAGGCGCCCTGCTTCTGGCAGCTGGAGGAGTCCGGGTCGACGATCCGGCGGGCGTAGGCGGCGAGCGGCCTGGGGTACTGACCGGAGGCGAAGTCGACCTGCTGGTAGCCGCAGTCGGTTCCGGAGTTGTCCTGGATGCCGACCTTGAAGCCGTCGCCGTAGTCGACCTTGCCGCCGGGCTTGGGGACGGCGACGACGGAGACGTAGGAGTTCCGCCGGGCGTCGAGGTCGACCCGGTAGTAGACCTTGCCGTTCTTCCCGAGGGTGTCGCGGTAGGTCAGGCCGGTCGTGAGGGGCTTCGCGTCGAGGCTGGAGGCCGCGCCCTTGATCCGCCGGGCCGCGTCGTCGAAGGCGTACCCCGGCACCGCCGCCCCTCCGGCCTCCTCGGCGGCCGGGGCCCGGGCCGGCAGCACGGTCGTGGCCGCCTCGGCGGCCCGCGCCTGGACGGGCAGTGCCGTCACCGCTCCCATGGCCGCGGCCGCGGCGATCAGGGCCCCCGCCCTCCGGCCGATCCCGGTCCGCCTCCCGGCCTGCGTGCTCACGCGCTTCTCCCGTCCGATCCCGCCCTGCGGTGCCGGTCCATCCTGCCCTTCACGGAACCACGACACGAGCACTTTGCTTCAGCAAGCAGATGATTCACGCAAGCGAAAGAAGAGAAAGGCGTTCGGAAAAAGCGAAACCCCGGTCCGCTCACGCGGCCGGGGCTTCACCCACAGAGTGTGTGTGTCTCAGACACCGGAACCTGCGGGCACGGAGTCGGTCGCCTCCGTCCACAGGTCCTGCTCGGCGCGATCCGCCTGGATCTGGCGGTACACGAGGAGCCCGCCGATGGCGGCCAGTGCGACCAGGAGAAGCTTCTTCACCGCGCGACCTCGTCTTTCGTTGACGTAGGAGACTTCTGACGCCCACTCTACACATCGACCGATACCGATCGGTGACCTGTGCGAGCTTCAAACCTCACACAAACAGATCGACCCGGATGGAGGAACCATCCGGGTCGATCTGAACTGTGGGGCTAACAGGATTTGAACCTGTGGCCTCATCCTTATCAGGGATGCGCTCTAACCAACTGAGCTATAGCCCCGCCGCGCTTTGCGGTGTGTGTCCCGCGCGCTGACTCCTGAACATTAGCGCACGTGGGGGCCAGTCCCAAAATCGGTTCCTGCCCCGGCCCCCACGCGGCTCACTCGTCCTCGGCCAGCGTCAGCTCGACACCGCCCACGAAGCCCGCCGACAGGTTGTAGATGAACGCGCCCAGCGTCGCGAGCGCGGTCATCAGCACCACGTCGATCACGGCGATCACCGAGGTGAACATCAGCACCCGCGGCAGCGACAGGAACGACTGCAGGTCGAAGCCGTTGGACTCGTTCGAGCCCGTGGCCTCGCTGATCGTCCCGCCGACCGTCGAGAAGACGCCCATGGCGTCCATGACCATCCACAGCACCGCCGCGGCCACGACCGTGCAGATGCCCAACGCGATGGAGAGCAGGAAGCTCACCTTCATCACCGACCACGGGTCGGCCTTGGCCACCCGCAGCCGCGCCTTGCGCGTCCTGGGCGTCGTGCGCGCCCCGGTCCGCGGCCGGCGCACGGCCCCGGTCTGCCCGCCCTGCGTACCGCCCGCGGGGGCGCCGTACGCCTGCGGCGGGTGGTACGGCGCTCCCGGCTGCCCCTGGGGGCGCTCGCCGGGCAGCGGCCCGTTGTAGGTCTCGTACGAGGGCTGCTGCCCCCGAGTGTCCGTCACCGCAACCCCCTGGGAGTCCGTGGCGGGGCCACGGGCGCCGTTCGCTCCAGCACCAGCAGAAGCTCCGGCAGCCGCCGATCCGGCGCCCGTGGCTCCACTCACGCTCTTACTCCTCGTGCTCCCCGGCCGAAGGCTCCGTGCCCTCGACCGCCTCGGCGTCGGCCTCGACCGACTCGACCACGCCCTCGGCGTCGTCGGCGCTGTCGACGTACTCGTCGTCGCCGCCCGCCTCGGCGTTCCGTGCGATGCCGACGACGGCATCGCGCTTGCCCAGGTTGATCAGCTGGACGCCCATGGTGTCACGGCCGGTCTCCCTGACTTCGTTGACTCGCGTACGAATCACACCGCCGGACAGCGTGATGGCGAGGATCTCATCCGTCTCCTCGACCACCAGCGCGCCCACGAGCGAACCGCGGTCCTCGACGATCTTGGCGGCCTTGATACCGAGGCCGCCACGGCCCTGGACGCGGTACTCGTCGACGGGGGTGCGCTTCGCGTACCCGCCGTCGGTCGCGGTGAAGACGAACGTACCGGGCCGGACGACATTCATCGAGAGCAGCTCGTCGTCCTCGCGGAAACTCATCCCCTTGACGCCCGAGGTGGCGCGTCCCATCGGACGCAGCGCGTCGTCCGTGGCGGTGAAGCGGATCGACTGCGCCTTCCGGGAGATGAGCAGCAGGTCGTCCTCGGAGGAGACCAGCTCGGCGCCGATCAGCTCGTCGTCGCTGCCGTCCTCGCGCTCCCGCAGGTTGATCGCGATGACACCGCCGGAACGGGGCGAGTCGTAGTCCTTCAGCGCGGTCTTCTTCACCAGACCGGCCTTGGTGCCGAGCACCAGGTACGGCGCGGCCTCGTAGTCGCGGATCGCCAGGATCTGGGCGATCTGCTCGTCCGGCTGGAAGGCCAGCAGGTTCGCCACGTGCTGACCGCGCGCGTCCCGGCCGGCGTCCGGCAGCTCGTACGCCTTGGCCCGGTAGACCCGGCCCTTGTTCGTGAAGAACAGCAGCCAGTGGTGGGTGGTGGAGACGAAGAAGTGGTCGACGATGTCGTCCTGCTTCAGCTTCGTGCCGCGGACACCCTTGCCGCCGCGCTTCTGCGAGCGGTAGTCCTCGGTCTTCGTCCGCTTCACGTAGCCGCCGCGCGTGATGGTGACGACGATGTCCTCCTCGGCGATCAGGTCCTCGATGGACATGTCACCGTCGAAGGGCACGAGCTTGGAGCGGCGGTCGTCGCCGAACCGCTCGACGAGCGCGGCGAGTTCCTCGCTGACGATCGCCCGCTGGCGCTCCGGGGAGGCCAGGATCGCGTTGTACTCGTTGATCTTCGCCTGGAGTTCGTCGTGCTCGGCGACGATCTTCTGGCGCTCCAGGGCGGCGAGCCGGCGGAGCTGCATCTCCAGGATCGCGTTCGCCTGGATCTCGTCGATCGAGAGCAGGTCCATCAGGCCCGTGCGGGCGACCTCGACCGTGTCGCTGCGGCGGATGAGCGCGATGACCTCGTCGATCGCGTCGAGGGCCTTGAGCAGACCGCGCAGGATGTGGGCGCGCTCCTCGGCCTTGCGCAGCCGGAACCTCGTCCGGCGGACGATGACCTCGATCTGGTGCGTCACCCAGTGGCGGATGAACGCGTCGAGCGAGAGGGTGCGCGGCACGCCGTCGACGAGCGCCAGCATGTTCGCGCCGAAGTTCGTCTGCAGGTCGGTGTGCTTGTACAGGTTGTTGAGGACGACCTTGGCGACGGCGTCGCGCTTGAGCACGATCACCAGGCGCTGGCCGGTCCGGGACGAGGTCTCGTCACGGACGTCGGCGATGCCGCCGACCTTGCCGTCCTTCACCAGGTCGGCGATCTTCTGCGCGAGGTTGTCCGGGTTGGTCTGGTACGGAAGTTCCGTGACCACCAGGCACTGGCGGTTCTGGATCTCCTCGACCTCGACGACCGCGCGCATCGTGATCGAGCCACGGCCGGTGCGGTACGCCTCCTCGATGCCCTTGCGGCCGACGACGAGCGCGCCGGTGGGGAAGTCGGGGCCCTTGATCCGCTCGATCAGCGCGTCGAGGAGCTCCTCGTGGCTGGCCTCGGGGTGCTCCAGCGCCCACTGGGCACCGGCCGCGACCTCGCGCAGGTTGTGCGGCGGGATGTTGGTGGCCATACCGACGGCGATACCGGCGGAGCCGTTGACCAGCAGGTTCGGGAACCGGGCCGGGAGGACCGTCGGCTCCTGGTTGCGGCCGTCGTAGTTGTCCGTGAAGTCGACGGTCTCCTCGTCGATGTCGCGGAGCATCTCCATCGACAGCGGCGCCATCTTGCACTCGGTGTAGCGCATGGCGGCCGCCGGGTCGTTGCCCGGGGAGCCGAAGTTGCCGTTGGAGTCGACGAGCGGCATGCGCATCGACCACGGCTGGGCGAGGCGGACGAGCGCGTCGTAGATCGAGGAGTCGCCGTGCGGGTGGTACGTGCCCATGACGTCGCCGACGACGCGGGCGCACTTGTAGAAGCCCTTCTCGGGCCGGTAACCGCCGTCGTACATCGCGTAGAGCACGCGCCGGTGGACGGGCTTGAGGCCGTCCCGTACGTCGGGCAGCGCGCGGGACACGATGACGGACATCGCGTAGTCGAGGTACGAGCGCTGCATCTCGGTCTCGAGCCCGACGGGCTCGATCCGGAGCACGGGCTCCTGCTCTTCGGTGGTGCCGGGAGTGATTTCGTCGGCCATTGCTGGTCGTCAGTCCTTTCGTACGGTCAGCTGAGACCGACTCAGATGTCGAGGAAGCGAACGTCCTTGGCGTTGCGCTGGATGAACGAGCGCCGCGCCTCGACGTCCTCGCCCATCAGCACCGAGAACAGGTCGTCGGCCTGGGCCGCGTCGTCCAGGGTGACCTGGCCGAGAACGCGGTGCTCGACGTCCATCGTGGTGACGCGCAGCTCCTCGGCGTTCATCTCGCCGAGACCCTTGAAGCGCTGGATCGAGTCTTCCTTGATCCGCTTGCCGTTCTGCTTGCCCAGCTCGACGAGCGCGTCCCGCTCCCGGTCCGAGTACGCGTACTCGAAGTCGTCCCGGCCCCACTTGATCTTGTAGAGCGGCGGGCGGGAGAGGTAGACGTGCCCGGCCTCGACCAGCGGCCGCATGAAGCGGAAGAGGAAGGTCAGCAGCAGGGTGTTGATGTGCTGGCCGTCGACGTCGGCGTCCGCCATCAGGATGATCTTGTGATAGCGGAGCTTCTCGATGTCGAAGTCCTCGTGCACACCGGTGCCGAAGGCGGAGATCAGCGCCTGGACCTCGGTGTTCTGCAGGATCTTGTCGACGCGGGCCTTCTCGACGTTCAGGATCTTGCCGCGGATCGGCAGGATGGCCTGGTACATCGGGTTGCGGCCGGACTTGGCCGAGCCGCCGGCGGAGTCACCCTCGACGATGAAGATCTCGCACTTGGACGGGTCGTTCGACTGGCAGTCGGAGAGCTTGCCCGGCAGCGACGCCGACTCCAGGAGGCCCTTGCGGCGGGTCAGGTCGCGCGCCTTGCGCGCGGCCACGCGCGCGGTGGCGGCCTGGATCGACTTGCGGATGATGTCCGCGGCCTCGTTCGGGTTGCGGTCCAGCCAGTCGTTGAGGTGCTCGTAGACCGCCCTCTGGACGAAGGTCTTGACCTCGGTGTTGCCCAGCTTGGTCTTGGTCTGGCCCTCGAACTGCGGCTCGCTCAGCTTGACCGAGATGATCGCCGTCAGACCCTCGCGGATGTCGTCGCCCGTGAGGTTGTCGTCCTTCTCGCGGAGCAGCTTCTTGTCGCGCGCGTACTTGTTGATCAGCGAGGTCAGCGCCGCCCGGAAGCCCTCCTCGTGCGTGCCGCCCTCGTGGGTGTGGATGATGTTGGCGAAGGAGTAGACGCCCTCGCTGTAGCCGCTGTTCCACTGCATCGCGACTTCGAGGGACAGGTTCTTGTCCTTGTCCTCGGCGTCCAGGTCGATGACCGTGGGGTGGATCAGCTCGCCCTTGCGCGAGTTGAGGTACTTCACGAAGTCGACGATGCCGCCCTCGTAGTGGTACCTGACCGTGCGCGCGGCCGGCGTGGCGGCGGCCTCGGCGTCCGGGTCGTCGGCGCCGACGGTGGCCTTCGCGGACTCGCGCTCGTCGGTGAGCGTGATCGTCAGGCCCTTGTTGAGGAAGGCCATCTCCTGGAAGCGCCGCGACAGCGTCTCGAAGGAGTACTCGGTGGTCTCGAAGATGTCCGGGTCGGCCCAGAAGGTGACCGAGGTGCCGGTCTCGTCGGTCTGCTCGTGCTGGGCGAGGGGCGCGGTCGGGGCGCCCATCTTGTAGTCCTGGGTCCAGCGGTGGCCGTCGGTCTTGATCTCCACCGAGACCTTGGTGGAGAGGGCGTTGACGACGGAGACGCCGACGCCGTGCAGACCGCCGGAGACCGCGTAGCCGCCGCCGCCGAACTTGCCGCCCGCGTGGAGGACCGTCAGCACGACCTCGACGGCCGGCTTGCCCTCGGACGCGACGATGCCGACGGGGATGCCGCGGCCGTTGTCGACGACGCGCACGGCGCCGTCGGCCAGGATCGTCACGTCGATGGTGTCGGCGTGGCCGGCCAGGGCTTCGTCGACCGAGTTGTCGACGACCTCCTGCACCATGTGGTGCAGACCGCGCTCGCCGGTCGAGCCGATGTACATGCCAGGGCGCTTGCGCACGGCATCCAGGCCTTCGAGGACCTGGATGTTGCTGGCGGTGTACTGGTTGTTCTCGTTGGGGTCGCCGGAATCGGCCACGAAGCGCCCTTTCTGGCACAGCACAGGCCGTTCTCCGGGCATACGGGAGCGGCTGCGTCGTTCGACTTGTTCCGCAGGGTGGCGGGATTGTCTACCAGTCTACCGGTAGCGCCGACACTCATGGGGGTTTGCCGGTACCTGAATGCGCATGTGCCGCCCTGAGCGGGCGCGAGACGACTCCCCATATCCGGATAGGGGCTCCAGAGCCCCCTGACGGCCACCCAGCGCTTCGAGCGGTAGCTCGTTGTGGGCAGGTGTTCCGGCGGGGCGGAGCACCGGGTCACGGAGGCATCCGCACGGCGCCCTGCACTCGGACCGCACTCGGACCGCACTCGGACCCGCGGCCCGGGAACGGACCCGCGGCCCGGGAACGGACCGGCGGCCCGGGGAAGGGACCAGCGGCCCGGGAACGGACCAGCGGCCCGGGGAACGGACCCGCGCCCCGGGGAAGGGACCCGTCCTCCTACCCGTACGTGTCCCCTGGCCCGACGGACCCCGGCGCCCGCAGCGGCCCGTACCCCCGGCGGGGACCACCGGGACCGAGGACCTTGATCAGCCGCACGGTCCCGTGCCCCAGGTCCTCGTTGAGCCGCGCGACCAGCGTCGGCGCGAGCAGCCGCAGCTGCGTCGCCCACGCCGTCGAGTCGCACTGCACCGTCAGCACCCGCGCGTCCGGCTCGTCGTCGAACTTCAGCGGTACGCAGTGCTTCGCCAGGTCCTCGCCGACGATCTGCGGCCAGCGGCCCATGACCCCGCCGACCGCCGCCGGGGTCTCCCAGCCCCGCTCGGTGATCAGCCGGTTGATCGCGGCGCCCAGCGCCATCGGGTCGCGGCCGTCCGCACGCGCGCCGGAGCGCAGCCCGCCACCGCGCCGGGCCTGCTTCTTCTGCGCCGCCGCCGCGCCCCGCGCCTTCGCCTGCTCCTTGGCGGCGCGCAGCGCGACCCGCGCGAGATCGACACCCGAGGCTTCGGGCACCGCGGGCTTGTCCACAGGCTGTGGGGAATCGCTCTCGCTCATACCCGCTCCACCGTCCCGCCGGACACGGCGTACCTGGTGCCCGCGAGCACGCCCGGGACGTCGTCGTCCACCGCCGCCGTGACGAGCACCTGCTCGCCCGGCGCCACCAGCTCCGCGAGCCGCTCGCGCCGCCGCGCGTCCAGCTCGGCGAAGACGTCGTCGAGGACGAGGACCGGCTCGTTGCCCTCGGAGCGCAGCAGGTCGTACGAGGCCAGCCGGAGCGCCAGCGCGTACGACCAGGACTCGCCGTGGCTGGCGTACCCCTTCGCGGGGAGGTCGCCGAGCTTCAGCAGCAGCTCGTCCCGATGGGGTCCGACGAGCGTGACGCCCCGCTCGATCTCCTGCTTGCGGACCTCGGCGAGCGCGGCGAGCAGCTGCTCGTACAGCTCCTCGCGGGTGTGCCCGGTGCCCGGTGCGGAGGGCCGGTACTCGAGCAGGACCGGTCCGCCGCCGGGTGCGAGCTGCTCGTACGCCTTGTCGGCGAGCGGCCGCAGGACGCCGATGAGGTCGAGGCGCTGGGCGAGCAGCTCGGCACCGGCCCGGGCGAGGTGCTGGTCCCAGACGTCCAGGGTCGACAGGTCCATGCCGCGGCCGCCGTGGCGCCGGGCCATCGCGGCCGACTTGAGGAGCGTGTTGCGCTGCTTGAGCACGCGCTCGTAGTCGGAGCGCACGCCCGCCATGCGCGGCGTGCGCGCCGTGATCAGTTCGTCGAGGAAGCGCCGGCGCTCCCCGGGATCGCCCTTGATCAGGGCGAGATCCTCGGGGGCGAACAGCACCGTCCGTACGATCCCGAGCACATCACGTGGTCTGACCTGTGAGGACCTGTTGATGCGGGCGCGGTTGGCCCGGCCCGGATTGAGTTCGAGCTCGATCAGCTGGGAGCGCTCGCCCTGGGTGACCGCGGCCCGGATGACCGCGCGCTCCGCCCCCATCCGGACGAGGGGGGCGTCGGAGGCGACGCGGTGGCTGCCGAGGGTCGCGAGATAGCCGACGGCTTCGACCAGATTGGTCTTGCCCTGGCCGTTCGCGCCCACGAAAGCGGTGACGCCCGGGTCGAGTGGGACCTCGACCCGGGCGTAGGAGCGGAAGTCGGCCAGCGAGAGGTGCGTGACGTGCATGGTGGGCGCCGACCTTCTTCCCCCGGCGGCTGTGCACCGCGGGGTGCACAGCCTGTGGATTACTTCTTCGTCTCGACCGCGTGGCCGCCGAACTGGTTGCGCAGCGCGGCGATCATCTTCATCTGCGGGGAGTCGTCCTGGCGGGAGGCGAACCGCGCGAACAGCGAGGCGGTGATCGCGGGCAGCGGGACGGCGTTGTCGATGGCGGCCTCGACCGTCCACCGGCCCTCGCCGGAGTCCGACGCGTAGCCCCGCAGCTTGTCCAGGTGCTCGTCCTCGTCCAGTGCGTTCACCGCGAGGTCGAGCAGCCAGGAACGGATGACCGTGCCCTCCTGCCAGGAGCGGAAGACCTCGCGCACGTCGGTGACGGAGTCGACCTTCTCCAGGAGCTCCCAGCCCTCGGCGTAGGCCTGCATCATCGCGTACTCGATGCCGTTGTGGACCATCTTCGCGAAGTGGCCGGCGCCGACCTTGCCCGCGTGGACCGAGCCGAACTCGCCCTCGGGCTTGAGCGCGTCGAAGATCGGCTGGACCTTCGCCACGTCCTCGGCGGAGCCGCCGTACATCAGCGCGTAGCCGTTCTCCAGGCCCCAGACGCCGCCGGAGACGCCGCAGTCGACGAAGCCGATGCCCTTGGCGGCCAGCTCCTCGGCGTGCTTCTCGTCGTCCGTCCAGCGCGAGTTCCCGCCGTCCACGACGATGTCGCCGGGGGAGAGCAGGTCGGCCAGCTCGTCGATGGTGGACTGGGTCGCGGCACCGGCCGGAACCATGACCCACACGACGCGCGGACCCTTGAGCTTGCCCACAAGCTCTTCGAGGCTGGGGACGTCGGCGAGGTCCGGGTTGCGGTCGTATCCGATGACGGTGTGGCCTGCGCGGCGGATGCGCTCACGCATGTTGCCGCCCATCTTGCCGAGACCGACGAGACCGAGCTCCATCAGAGATTCCTTAAGCGTCGTGTGCGGTGTACCCGGGTCCGAGCCTACGCCCGGACCCCCGTGCACACCTGTGGGGTCGGCCGCTCAGGCGACGACCCCGACGACGGACGTCAGCCGCTCAGCCGCACCGGCATGATCAGGTACTTGTAGGCCTCGTCCGCCTCGGCGTCGAGCGCGGGCTTGCCGCTCAGCAGCGCCGGCTTGGTGGAGGTCGTGAAGGAGAGCTGGGCGACCGGGGAGTCGATCGCGCTCAGGCCGTCCAGCAGGAACGTCGGGTTGAAGGCGATCGAGATGTCGTCGCCGTCCAGCTGCGCGTCCACCCGCTCCACAGCCTGTGCGTCGTCGCTGGAACCGGCCTCCAGGATCAGCACGCCCTGCTCGAAGCTCAGCCGGACCGGGGTGTTGCGCTCGGCCACCAGGGCCACGCGCTTCACGGCCTCCACGAAGGGGGCGGTCTCGATCACCGCGACCGAGTTGAACTCGGTGGGGAAGAGGGTCCGGTACTTCGGGAGGTCGCCCTCCAGGAGGCGGGTGGTGGTGCGGCGGCCCGCGCCCTCGAAGCCGATGAGGCCCTCGCCCTTGCCGGAGCCGGAGAGCGCCAGGGTCACCGTGTCGCCGCTGGTGAGCGCCTTGGCGGTGTCCAGGAGGGTCTTGGCGGGCACCAGGGCGACCGCGGAGGCGTCCGGGGACTCCGGCTTCCACAGGAACTCGCGGACCGCGAAGCGGTAGCGGTCGGTGGAGGCCAGGGTGACGGTGTCGCCCTCGATCTCGATGCGCACACCGGTGAGGACGGGCAGCGTGTCGTCACGGCCGGCGGCGATGGCGACCTGCGCGGCGGCGGAGGCGAAGACCTCACCGGGGACGGTGCCGGTCGCGGTGGGCATCTCCGGCAGAGCCGGGTACTCCTCCACAGGCAGGGTGTGGAGGGTGAAGCGGGAGGAGCCGCAGACCACGGTCGCCCGTACACCGTCTGTGGAGATCTCCACGGGGCGGTTGGGGAGGGCGCGGCAGATGTCGGCGAGCAGGCGGCCGGAGACGAGGACGGTGCCGTCCTCCTCCACCTCGGCCTCGACCGAGACCCGGGCGGAGACCTCGTAGTCGAAGCTCGAGAAGCTCAGGGCGCCGTCCTCGGCCTTCAGGAGAAGGCCCGCGAGGACGGGGGCCGGCGGACGGGCCGGGAGGCTGCGGGCCACCCAGGCCACCGCCTCCGCGAGTACATCGCGCTCCACCCGGATCTTCACCGGAACCGCCTCCTGCTGTTGCTGGCTCTTCGTCGACTGCGGGAACCAGTCTGACGTACGCCGCCGACACTCGGTGCTGCTCGGGGTCAAGTCGCGACGAGAGCGCGTCGGAGCTCCGGCGCCGAGTTGTCCACACGTCCCACTTCGAAGCGAATTCCGGGCTAACTCTATGTGGGAGTAGTAGTAGGGCCTGTGGAAACCGTGGATAACGTCGTTTTCGCAGGTCAGGGTCGGTTTTTTGTCCACCGAGCCTGTGGGTGGACCCCGTGGACAACCAGGGGTTTCTGTGGACACCCGAAAGTTCTGCACACCCGGTACACAGGCCATGGGGAGTTCTCCCCAGCGCTGTCCCCAGCTTTCCCCAGGTTCCCCACAGCCCAAACGTCTCCCTTGGTGTGACCGCTTTCACTCGGGCCGGTGAGCGGGGGTGTTTCGTTGCCGAACAGTGGACAGCGGTGTGGAGAAGCTGTGGGCAACCGGCCGCCCCCTGTGGGCAGCCAGTGGACAACCTTCGGGACCCCCTGTGGACGAAAGATTCATCCACAGCCTGTGGAGATCGTTTGCCAACAATTCCACAAGGGCCTGACCTGGGGTGATGATCTGTCACCAGGCTGGCCTGTGGACACAATCCGGATAACTCAACAGTCCCCACCCTGTGGACGGGAGATCATCCCCCAATCTGTGGAGAACCCGCCACCGGAACGGAGTAATCGAACACGCCAGGGGCGGCGGGGGACGGCCGAAGGGCCGCGGGAACGCCGAAGGGCGCCCCGGGAGGTGTCCCGGAGCGCCCTCGGAGCGCTTCTGGAGGGGCCGTGGCGGCCCGCGTCAGCCGTTCTTGATGCGGTTGGTGAGCTCGGTGACCTGGTTGTAGATGGAGCGCCGCTCCGCCATCAGGGCCCGGATCTTCCGGTCCGCGTGCATCACCGTCGTGTGGTCGCGACCGCCGAACTGCGCGCCGATCTTCGGCAGCGACAGGTCGGTGAGCTCACGGCACAGGTACATGGCGATCTGCCGGGCCGTCACCAGGACACGGCTGCGCGAGGATCCACAGAGGTCCTCCACCGTCAGACCGAAGTAGTCGGCGGTGGCCGCCATGATCGCGGGAGCGGTGATCTCCGGCGAGCTGTCCTCGCCCCCGGGGATCAGGTCCTTGAGGACGATCTCGGTGAGCCCGAGGTCCACCGGCTGCCGGTTGAGGCTCGCGAAGGCCGTCACCCGGATCAGCGCGCCCTCCAGCTCACGGATGTTCCGCGAGATCCGGGAGGCGATGAACTCCAGTACCTCCGGCGGGGCGTTGAGCTGCTCCTGCACCGCCTTCTTGCGGAGGATCGCGATGCGCGTCTCCAGTTCCGGCGGCTGCACGTCGGTGGTCAGTCCCCACTCGAAGCGGTTGCGGAGCCGGTCCTCCAGGGTCACCAGCTGCTTGGGCGGCCGGTCCGAGGAGAGCACGATCTGCTTGTTCGCGTTGTGCAGGGTGTTGAAGGTGTGGAAGAACTCCTCCTGCGTCGACTCCTTGCTCGCCAGGAACTGGATGTCGTCGACGAGCAGGATGTCCACGTCGCGGTAGCGCTTGCGGAAGGCGTCGCCCTTGCCGTCGCGGATCGAGTTGATGAACTCGTTGGTGAACTCCTCGGAGCTCACGTACCGCACGCGCGTGCCCGGATAGAGGCTCCGCGCGTAGTGTCCGATGGCGTGCAGCAGGTGGGTCTTGCCGAGACCCGACTCCCCGTAGATGAAGAGGGGGTTGTACGCCTTCGCCGGCGCCTCGGCCACCGCGACGGCGGCCGCGTGCGCGAAGCGGTTCGAGGAACCGATGACGAAGGTGTCGAAGAGGTACTTGGGGTTCAGCCGCGCGTGCTGCTCGCCCGGAGCGCCCGCGCCCTGCCCGGAGGAAGAGGAGCCGTGCCCGCCGCCCGGCACACCGACCGGTCCGGGGACCGGACCGCCGGGGCGGGGACCAGGCCGGGGACCGTGGCTCGGGGGCTCGGGCAGCTCGGAGCGGTCCGGCCGCTGCGGCTCGTAGCCGCGGGCGGGCTCGTCGTACCGGGTGCTCCGGGACTGCTCCGGACCCGTGTACGGCGCGCGCTCCTGGTAGCCGCCGAGCCGCGGCTGCTGCCAGGAGAGGTCCTCCTGGGTGCGCGGCCAGGCGCCGGGGTCGGGCCGCTGCGGCTGCGCGTAGTCCGGATAGGCGGGGCGCGCCGTGGGCAGCCCGTCGTCGGGCATCGGCCGGTGGCCGTAGCCGCCGTCGTACTTCTCGTACGCCTCGGGCTGCGCGCGCTCGTCGTAGCGGGGCTGCTGCGGCTGCACCGGGGGCGCCGGCGGCGTCGGCTCGCCGACGGAGTCGTCGACGGTGATCGCGATCCGGATCGGCCGGCCGCACTCACGGCTGAGCGTCTCGCTGATCAAGGGGGCGAGCCGGCCCTCGAGGACCCGCTTGCCCCACTCGTTGGGCACGGCGAGCAGAGCGGTGTCCGCGACCAGGGCGAGCGGCTGGCAGCGCTCGATCCACTGTTTGTCCTTGGGCTCGATTCCCTGCTGGCCCTCCGCGAGGAGCTGCTCCAGGACGCGTGGCCACACTGCGGCAAGATCGGCAGGTACGTCAGCCACAGGGCACGCTTTCTCGCAGGTCCCACGATGGTGTGGTTCTCGGGGACAGTGGGTCGAAGTCCGTGAGGACGGGTCCGGTGAGGACAGGTGGGACAGAACGGCAAAAGATTGTGGAGACCGTCCACGGTAGTCGGGCCGGATGACGTGGTTCAAGTTGTTGTCCACAGCCTGTGCACAATGGGGGGTGGCGACAGGTCGGTTTGACCGGATGGCGTAGCCGCGCGTACCGTAACCAGGTCGAGTTGTCGATGGCTGCTGCCGCCTGCCTCCGATGGGCAAAGATCACGGTCAGTGATCGTGTAGCGGTGCACTCGGGCGTATTGCGAGCTACTCGTGGGCGCACGGTGACAGCCAGGCGATGTCCCGCCATCTACGAATCATTTCTGGAGCCCCCGAGTGAGCAAGCGCACCTTCCAGCCGAACAACCGTCGTCGCGCCAAGACCCACGGCTTCCGCCTGCGCATGCGTACGCGTGCCGGTCGCGCCATCCTTGCGAACCGCCGTTCCAAGGGTCGCTCGGCGCTGTCCGCCTGATCCGCTTAAACAGGTCATGACGTGCTGCCTACCGAGAATCGGCTGAGGCGGCGCGAGGACTTCGCAACAGCGGTACGCCGAGGTCGCAGGGCTGGTCGCCCGCTCCTCGTCGTCCACCTACGCAGCGGTGCAACGAACCCGCACGCGCCTGGGGAGAGCGCTCCCCCGACGCGTGCGGGTTTCGTCGTGAGCAAGGCAGTGGGCGGTGCGGTCGTACGCAACCAGGTGAAGCGACGTCTGCGCCATCTCGTCCGCGACCGTCTCTCCGAGCTGCCCCCCGGTAGCCTGGTGGTCGTACGGGCGTTGCCCGGAGCCGGCGACGCCGAACACGCACAGCTGGCCCGAGACCTGGACGCCGCTCTCCAGCGGCTGCTGGGAGGGGGCACGCGATGAAGTACCCGCTGCTGGCTCTCATCAAGCTGTACCAGTGGACGATCAGCCCTCTTCTGGGCCCCGTCTGCCGGTACTACCCGTCGTGTTCCCACTACGGATTCACGGCCATCGACCGGCATGGCGCGATCAAGGGCACGGCCCTGACCGCCTGGCGCATCCTGCGGTGCAACCCGTGGTCGCCCGGCGGCGTGGATCACGTCCCCCCGCGCAAGCGCCCCCGCTGGCACGAGATGCTGCGGAACGCGCTGCGCGGTGACAAGGGCGGGTCCCCCGCCGAGACGAGCCCGGCCGCCGAGACCTCGCCCAATGCTCAAGGAGCCTGATTAGTGGACACGATTGCCAGTCTGTTCAGCTTCATCACCTGGCCCGTTTCCTGGGTCATCGTCCAGTTCCACAAGGTGTACGGGGCGATCTTCGGCCCCGACACGGGCTGGGCCTGGGGCCTGTCCATCGTGTCCCTCGTGGTGCTCATCCGCATCTGTCTGATCCCGCTCTTCGTGAAGCAGATCAAGTCGACGCGGAACATGCAGGCGCTCCAGCCGAAGATGAAGGCGATCCAGGAGCGCTACAAGAGCGACAAGCAGCGTCAGTCCGAAGAGATGATGAAGCTGTACAAGGAGACGGGCACCAACCCGCTCTCCTCGTGCCTTCCCATCCTGGCGCAGTCGCCGTTCTTCTTCGCCCTGTACCACGTGCTCTCCGCGATCGCCTCGGGCAAGACGATCGGCGTCATCGACGAGCCGCTGCTCGCCAGCGCCCGTCAGGCGCACATCTTCGGCGCTCCGCTGGCCGCCAAGTTCACGGACTCCGCCGCCGAGGTCGCCGCTCTCGACGCCTCGCTGACCTCGGTCCGCATCGTCACCGCGGTCATGATCATCATGATGTCGGCCTCGCAGTTCTTCACCCAGCGCCAGCTGATGATGAAGAACGTCGACCTCTCGGTGAAGACGCCGTACATGCAGCAGCAGAAGATGCTCATGTACATCTTCCCGGTGATCTTCGCCGTCATGGGCATCAACTTCCCCGTCGGTGTCCTCGTCTACTGGCTGACCACCAACGTGTGGACCATGGGCCAGCAGATGTACGTGATCAACCAGAACCCGACGCCGGGCAGCAAGGCCCAGGACTCCTACCTCCAGCGCCTGCTGAAGAGCATCACGCAGCACGGTGAGGTCCGCGGCCGCCGCCGGAAGAACATCGTCAAGGTGATCGTCGCCAAGGGCAGCGACCGCAACGAGAACGAGCGCCGCTTCTTCGTGGGTCTGTCCAAGGCCGGCTTCGCCGCCCAGGCCGACGGAACCGTGATCAAGGGCGACACCCTCGTGGCCGAGGCCGAGGGCGGTGCCGCCGGCAAGCGCCAGCAGCCCAAGCGTCAGACGAAGTCCCAGCGCCAGGCGTCCGGTGCCCAGCACCCCGTGGCGAAGGACTCCGAGGAATCCTCCGAGCCGGCCGCCGAAGAGGCGACCACCTCGCTCGAGAAGAAGCCCCAGGGCCAGGCCACGACCGAGGCCAAGGACGAGGCGCCGGCCGACAGCCCGCAGCGCCCGAGCCGCGCCAACTCCGGAGGCTCCCGCCAGGGCAAGTCCGGTCAGGGACAGCGCAAGGGCCAGCAGCGGCCCAAGCACCCGTCCTCCAAGAAGTAAGCAGCCCTCCCAGAAGCAAGAAGGAGTCCATCCGTGACGGAAGGCACCACCTCCGCCGCCGCCGAGGGTGGCGACACCCTGACCCGCCTGGAGCAGGAGGGTGAGATCGCGGCCGACTACCTCGAGGGCCTGCTCGACATCGCCGACCTCGACGGCGACATCGACATGGACGTCGAGGCGGACCGGGCCGCGGTCTCGATCATCAGCGACTCCAGCAGCCGCGACCTGCAGAAGCTCGTGGGCCGCGACGGCGAGGTCCTGGAGGCGCTCCAGGAGCTGACGCGCCTGGCCGTGCACCGCGAGACCGGGGACCGCAGCCGCCTGATGCTCGACATCGCCGGCTTCCGGGCCAAGAAGCGCGCCGAGCTCGCCGAGCTGGGTGCCAAGGCCGCGGCCGAGGTGAAGTCCACGGGCCAGCCGGTCAAGCTGGACCCGATGACGCCGTTCGAGCGCAAGGTCGTGCACGACGCGATCGCCACCGCCGGTCTGCGCAGCGAGTCCGAGGGCGAGGAGCCGCAGCGCTTCGTCGTCGTGCTCCCGGCCTGACCCCTCACGTAGTGTCGGCCCCGTCTGTTCGCAGGCGGGGCCGATCTTTGTCAGCCTTGATAGTCAGCCACCACAGTGCGCTCGCACGCCAGGCGTGC
Source organism: Streptomyces sp. NPDC096079 (assembly GCF_040303145.1). Taxonomy (NCBI): domain Bacteria; kingdom Bacillati; phylum Actinomycetota; class Actinomycetes; order Kitasatosporales; family Streptomycetaceae; genus Streptomyces; species Streptomyces sp. NPDC096079. The sequence continues at coordinate 205,755 of NZ_JBEOST010000003.1, read as the reverse complement.
GGTACGGAAGGACGGTTCCCGTGACGGAGGCAGCGGAGCTCCCCGAGGCGCCGGAGCAGGCGCGGACAGTCTTCGGCGAGTACTTCCCGGAGGCCGTGCGGTACGCGGAGCTCCTCGCGGACGCGGGTGTGAAGCGCGGTCTGATCGGCCCGCGCGAGGTTCCGCGGCTCTGGGAACGCCACCTGCTGAACTGTGCCGTCCTCTCGGAGGTCGTCCCCGAGGGCGTCACCGTCTGCGACGTGGGCTCGGGCGCCGGCCTGCCCGGTATCCCGCTGGCCCTGGTCCGCCCTGATCTGAAGATCACGCTCCTGGAGCCGCTCCTGCGCAGGACGAACTTCCTCCAGGAGGTCGTGGAGCTGCTGGGCCTCGACCATGTGACCGTGGTCCGGGGGCGCGCCGAGGAGATGCTCGGCAAGATCACGCCCGTGCACGTGGTGACCGCCCGGGCCGTGGCCCCGCTCGACCGGCTGGCCGGCTGGGGCGTTCCGCTGCTGCGTCCGTACGGAGAGATGCTGGCACTCAAGGGCGACACCGCGGAGGAGGAGATCGACGGTGCTCGCGCCGCGCTCTCGCGGCTCGGCGTGGTGGAGACCTCGGTCGTCCATGTGGGCGAGGGCATCGTCGACCCGCTGTCGACGGTCGTCCGTGTGGAGGTCGGCGAGAGCCCCGGTGGCGTGCGGTTCGCCGCCAAGCGGGCCAAGGCGGCCCGTACGAGCAAGACCCGTCGACGCCGCTGAGCGTCGCATACGTACCATTTCGGAGTGTCGACCGGTCCCGGCCGGGCGGCGGGGGCATGGTGTTTCACGTGAAACGTCGCTCACTGCTGCAGGGGATCATCAGCCGCGGTCGCGCGGCTGCCGCGCCCCGGGACCGTCGACCCCGCGTGAAGCCACCCGCGAGGGTTACGGAGTTCTCCACAGAGGTGGATTCACCCACAGAACCACCGGCCTCGCTGGTTCACGACCCCGAAAGCATGGCAGGCTCTCCTCATCGCGAGCCTGAAGCCGAGGAGAGTGAATCCTTGCGGTCCGACGCCAACATCGCGGGACCGATGACCGATCCGGTCCCCGGTCCCCGAACCGAATCGGTGGGGGAGGATGTTTCACGTGAAACACCGCCCCCGATGGACGACACCCCCATCGGTCGTGCTGCCCAGCTGGCAGTAGAGGCACTGGGTCGTGCCGGTGAGGGACTTCCCCGCCCGGCAGAGACCCGTGTGATGGTCGTGGCCAACCAGAAGGGCGGCGTGGGCAAGACGACCACGACGGTCAACCTTGCCGCCTCCCTGGCGCTGCACGGCGCCCGGGTCCTCGTCATCGACCTGGACCCGCAGGGCAACGCCTCGACGGCGCTCGGCATCGACCACCACGCCGAGGTCCCCTCGATCTACGACGTCCTGGTGGACAGCAAGCCGCTCTCCGACGTGGTGCAGCCCGTCAGGGACGTCGAGGGCCTCTTCTGTGCCCCGGCCACCATCGACCTCGCCGGCGCGGAGATCGAGCTGGTGTCGCTGGTGGCCCGTGAGAGCCGTCTGCAGCGGGCGATCCAGGCTTATGAGCAGCCGCTGGACTACATCCTGATCGACTGCCCGCCCTCGCTCGGCCTCCTCACGGTCAACGCGATGGTGGCGGGCGCGGAGGTGCTGATCCCGATCCAGTGCGAGTACTACGCGCTGGAGGGGCTCGGACAGCTCCTGCGGAACGTCGACCTGGTCCGGGGGCACCTCAACCCGGCGCTCCACGTCTCGACGATTCTGCTCACCATGTACGACGGCAGGACGAGGCTCGCCTCCCAGGTCGCCGACGAGGTGCGCACCCACTTCGCCGAGGAGGTCCTGCGGACCAGCATTCCGAGGTCCGTCCGCATCTCGGAGGCCCCGAGCTACGGGCAGACGGTCCTCACCTACGACCCGGGCTCCAGTGGCGCCCTGTCGTACCTCGAAGCGGCCCGTGAGATCGCGCTGCGGGGGGTCGCCGTGCACTACGACCCGCAGCACGCCCATGCAGGGCACCAGAACAACCAGCGCAGCATGTCGGAGGGGATCCAGTGAGCGAGCGACGTAGGGGATTGGGGCGTGGGCTCGGTGCGCTGATCCCCGCTGCTCCCCAGGAACGGCAGGTGGAGCGAGGGGTGGCCGCCGCGAAGCTGGCGACGCTGCCGCAGAGCCCGCAGCCCCCGGAGTCGACGCCGACCTGGAACGAGCCCGAGCCGGTGGCCCTGCCCGAGCCTCCGGCCGGGGCGTACTTCACCGAGCTGCCGATCGATTCCGTCGTTCCCAACCGGCAGCAGCCCCGTGAGGTCTTCGACGAGGACGCGCTGGCGGAGCTCGTCACCTCCATCAAGGAGGTCGGCCTGCTCCAGCCCGTGGTCGTGCGCAAGATCGAGGCCGACCGGTACGAGCTCGTCATGGGTGAGCGTCGTCTGCGGGCGTCGACGGCGGCGGGCCTGGAGCGTATCCCCGCGATCGTCCGGGACACCGACGACGAGAAGATGCTCCTGGACGCGCTCCTGGAGAACCTTCACCGGGCCCAGCTCAACGCCATCGAAGAGGCCCACGCCTACGAGCAGCTGCTCAAGGACTTCGGCTGCACGCATGACCAGCTCGCGGAGCGCATCGGGCGGTCCCGTCCGCAGATCTCCAACACGTTGCGGCTGCTGAGGCTCTCGCTGCCCGTGCAGCGCCGGGTCGCCGCCGGGGTGCTCTCCGCCGGCCACGCACGCGCCCTGCTCGGCGTGGAGGACCCGGAGGCCCAGGACAGGCTGGCCTACCGGATCGTCTCCGAGGGGCTCTCGGTGCGCAGCGTCGAAGAGATCGTGAGCCTCATGGGCTCCGAGGAGCCCGCTGCCGCGGTCAAGCCGAAGGGCCCGCGTGCCGGTGCCCGTGTCTCGCCCGCGCTCACGGACCTCGCCACCCGTCTCTCGGACCGCTTCGAGACCCGGGTGAAGGTCGACCTGGGGCAGAAGAAGGGAAAGATCGTCGTCGAGTTCGCGTCGATGGACGATCTGGACCGGATCCTCTCGACCCTGGCCCCCGGCGAGGGACGGGTCCTGGACCAGAAGAACGCAGAGGGCTGATCCCCTCTCGCTGAGGCCGCCCAGGGCGGGCCGTGCTCCGGTCTTCACCGGAATGCGGCCCGCCCTTTGCCTGTGAGCGGTGTCCTCCCGATCGCCCGATCGATACGATTCCGAGAGGCGTATCCGTGCTCGATGGCGAGGAAAACGAGGTGCAGCCGTGGGGCGTCGGCTCGTACCGCTCACGCTGGACAACCTTCCGGATCTCCCCAAGCGGTGTCGCTCCTGTGTCTTCTGGGAGCTCGACCCGGTCAGCGGTGAGGCCGCGGTGAAGGCGGGGCGCCCAGAGCTGGAGAAGGAAGCCTGGATCTCGGCCGTTCTCCTGGAGTGGGGTTCCTGCGGTCGTGTGGTCTACGTCGACGAGGTGCCGGTCGGCTACGTCCTCTACGCTCCCCCGGCCTATGTACCGCGTTCGACGGCCTTCCCGACGAGCCCCGTGGCCGCGGACGCCGTCCAGTTGATGACGGCGTGGATCATGCCGGGCTATCAGGGACAGGGGCTGGGGCGGGTGGTGGTGCAGACCGTCGCCAAGGACGTGATGCGGCGGGGCTTCAAGGCGATCGAGGCGTTCGGTGACGCCCGCTGGAAGGAGCCGGCCTGTGTGCTGCCGGCCGAGCATCTCCTCGCGGTGGGCTTCAAGACCGTTCGCCCGCATCACGCCTTCCCCCGGCTGAGGCTGGAGCTCAGGACGACGCTCTCCTGGAAGGAGGACGTCGAGATGGCTCTCGACCGGCTCCTCGGCGCCGTGCAGAAGGAGCCGGTGCTGCGGCCGCTCTAGCCTCGGCGGACACGAGAACGGCCCGCCCCCTCGGAGGGGACGGGCCGTTTCACGTGAAACAAGGGCCGAGCATCAGGCCTGGACGAAGCCTTCGAGGTCGCGCAGGATCGCGGCCTTCGGCTTGGCGCCGACGATGGTCTTGACGACCTCGCCGCCCTGGTAGACGTTCAGCGTCGGGATCGACATGACGCCGTACTTGGCCGCCGTGCCCGGGTTCTCGTCGATGTTGAGCTTCACGACCTCGATCTCGCCGTGCTCGGCGGCGATGGCCTCCAGCGACGGGGCGATCTGGCGGCACGGACCGCACCAGGCAGCCCAGAAGTCCACGAGGACGGGCTTGTCGCTCTTGAGGACAACGTCCTCGAAGTCTGCGTCGGTCACGTTCTTCAGGGCGCCGGCCACGGCGACCTCCTTTTTCTGCGGGGTGTGGGGCGGGGAGAGATGAGGTCAGACCGCGGGGGTCTCGGCCAGCTTCTCGCTGTCGGCGAGGGCGGCCAGGAAGCGCTCGGCGTCGAGCGCGGCGGAGCAGCCGGTGCCGGCGGCCGTGATGGCCTGGCGGTAGGTGTGGTCGACGACGTCGCCGGCGCCGAAGACACCCGTGAGGTTCGTGCGCGTCGACGGGGCGGCGACCTTGAGGTAGCCCTCCTCGTCGAGGTCCAGCTGGCCCTTGAAGAGCTCGGTCCGCGGGTCGTGGCCCACGGCGATGAAGAGGCCCGTGACGGCGAGCGGGCGGGTCTCGCCGGTCTTCGTGTCGCGCAGGGTCAGACCGGTGAGCTTCTGGTCGCCGTGGATCTCGGTGACCTCGCTGTCCCAGGCGAAGGAGATCTTCGGGTCGGCGAAGGCGCGCTCCTGCATGGCCTTGGAGGCACGCAGGCTGTCGCGGCGGTGGACGATCGTGACCGACTTGGCGAAGCGGGAGAGGAAGGTGGCCTCTTCGATCGCGGTGTCGCCGCCGCCGACGACGGCGATGTCCTGGTCCTTGAAGAAGAACCCGTCGCAGGTGGCGCACCAGGAGACGCCGCGGCCGGAGAGCACGTCCTCGTTGGGGAGGCCGAGCTTGCGGTGCTGGGAGCCGGTGGTGACGATCACGGCCTTGGCGCGGTGCACGGTGCCGGCGGTGTCGGTGACGGTCTTGATGTCACCGGTCAGGTCGACGGCGATGACATCGTCGGGAACCAGCTCGGCGCCGAAGCGCTCGGCCTGGGCGCGCATGTTGTCCATGAGGTCCGGGCCCATGATCCCGTCACGGAAACCGGGGAAGTTCTCGACCTCGGTGGTGTTCATGAGGGCGCCACCAGCGGTGACGGCACCCTCGAAGACCAGGGGCTTCAGCGACGCTCGGGCCGTGTAGAGCGCCGCGGTGTAACCCGCGGGACCGGAGCCGATGATGATCACGTTACGGACGTCGCTCACGGGTTTCTTCCTCGTCTCTGCAGACTTGCCACTGCCTACGGGGGCGGTTGTCTCGGTCGCTCTCACCCCACCCAACGGATCCTAAGGGGCGTGCATTCCCGAGACCGCCGCGCGGCACCGTGGTCGTGCGGAGAGCCAGGTCAGGAGCGTGGGTACGTCTGGCTGAGGAGGAGATCGGCGGCCGGGGCTCCGCTCTTCTGGGGGTGTGCCGCGCAGGAGGCGTCGAGCACATAGGCCTGGACCCGTGTGCTGTCCGCGGGATCCGTCAGGACGAGCAGGTAGGCGGGCGTGCCCTGGTACTCGCCTCGCTCATAGCCGAGCACGCCGTCGCCGCGGCCGGTGCCCGCCAGAACACAGGCGGGAACGGCAACGTCCCTGCTGCGCAGGGAGGGGTCGCCACTGGCCTCGGAGGACATGGACTCGGGACCGACCCCCTGAGGGGTCTTGGGTGCGCGGTCCCCGCTCAGCAGGGCGTGGACGCGGTCCTCGACGGGCGCGCCGGAGAACGGACTGAGCGGTGCGCTCGCGAATGCGTCGGCCTTCTTGGTGTCGCTGTCCGCGCTGCCGGCGGTCAGGTTGCCCGCCTGGCTGAGATAGAGGCTCGTGCCGAGCACCACGGCTCCGAAGGCGGCGCCGATGGTGGAGAGCAGGGCGATCCGGCGGCGTCGGGGTCTGCCGGGACGCCCGGGGCCGGTGCCCGCCCGAGGACGTCCGGCAGGACGGTCCACGGCGGGGGAGGCCAGGGGGGCAGGAGCGGTCTCGTCGGAGGAGAGCGATGTTTCACGTGAAACGGGGCTGTCGCTCTCGGGCAAGGTGGCGTTGAGGAGGGCCTCGGCGGCCAGGGCGGCATCGATCCGCCCGGCGATCTCGGCGGGCATGCGGGGCGGTCCCGGAAGCGTGCCGAGGAGGCCGCGGATCTCCTCCAGGGAGGACCGCACGTCGGCGCAGAGGGGGCAGCCGTCCAGGTGCCTGCGTACGACCGTCGCACGGGTCGGTGAGAGCAGCCCCTCGGTCAGGTCGGAGATCTCCGAGACGTCCGGGTGCTGTGTGGTGTCGGCCCTGCCGGCCGTGGAAGTCACGTGCGCCCACCTCCGCCCTTCACAGCAGCTGGATCTGTCGGTCCGGTATCCGTCGGCCCCGGCACCGGTGGGACGGATGTCCCCGGCGTCCGGTTCCTTCCCCCTTCGGTGGCCTCGTTACCCACGGTGTCGGCGCGCAGATGAGTGACCATCGGAAGGAGGCGCGCCCGCCCGCGTGCGCACCGGCTCTTCACGGTCCCGGTGGGAACGCCGAGGATACGGGCCGCTTCGGCGACCGGGTATCCCTGCATGTCGACCAGGACGAGGGCGGCGCGCTGGTCCTCGGGGATCGTGCCCAGCGCGGCGAGCAGTTGCCGGTGGAGGTCCTGGCGTTCCACCGGTGCCTCGGCCGACTCGTGGGGGTCGAGGAGCTGCTCGAAGCGGTCGGTGTCGTCGACGGGCGAGGTCCTGCGGGAGGCCGCCTTGCGGACACGGTCGAGGCAGGCGTTCACGGTGATGCGGTGGAGCCAGGTCGTGACGGCCGACTGGCCGCGGAAGGTATGCGCGGCCCGGAAGGCGGAGATCAGGGCGTCCTGGACGGCGTCAGCGGCCTCCTCGCGGTCCCCCAGGGTCCGCAGGGCCACCGCCCACAGCCGGTCGCGGTGGCGCCGCACGAGCTCACCGAAGGCGTCCGGGTCTCCGGCGACATGGCGTTCCAGGAGTTCCCGGTCGTCCGTGGCGTCGTCTATCGGTCGGTCCAACGGTGAGCCCCCTCCCCTCTGGTCGTCAGCTCATGACCTTGACTTCGGTCAGCTGGCCGCGGAACTCGCCCTCGGTGAGGGGCAGCTCCGTCAGCCAGACCAGAACGTAGCGGGTCGTGGTGGGCTTGGGCAGCTTCAGCTTCACCTCGCTGTCCGTTCCCTGCGCCTGGGTGGTGAACTCGTCGGCCGTGGTCGGCGCCGAGGAGGCGCCTTCGGGTGCCGTGCGGATCTCCACCGAGGTGTTCCCGACGAACGACAGGTCGACCGAGCCGACCTTCTGGGCCGAGCCCAGGTCCAGCACGATTCCCACGCCGGGCTTCTGGTTGCCGAACTTCGCGGTGGCGTAGTTCTTGGTGTGCCAGAAGGTGCTCGGATCACCGTCGAAGGCGTTCTTCACGGCCTCCGGGTACTCCTCGCCGTTGCCCCCGGGGAACGGGTCGAAGTCCTGGGCGGACGAGATCGCTATCGGCTTCGGTGGCTCGGGCTTCTCGTCGGTGGTCGGCGAGGTGACCGGAGTCTCGGGGTTCTTGCCGTCCGGCGCGAGCAGCCGGTCCGCGATCTGCCAGCTGCCGAGGCCCAGCGCGGCGATGAGGAGGGCCGATACGGCCCACTTCATCGCCCTGCCGGTGCGGCTCTGCAGCGGGGGCGGCGGGACGATGACCGTCGGGGTGACCACGGGACGCGGCTGGGGGCGTCCGTAGGTGCCCTGCTGGTACGTCGTGTGCTGGTACTCGGGCGGGGCGGTGAACTCCGGCTCCGGCGGCTTCACGCGGGGCATCGCCGCCACGGCCTTGGCCAGCTCGTCCGGAGTCGTGCAGGGCGGCTCCTGACGCGAGGCGGTGGCCCCGTCGTTGGCGAGCGCGCGCATGGCGATCTCGGAGAGGCCCCGGTGGACCCCGGCGCGGACCTGGTCCGGCGGCAGCAGCCCGACGCCCTTGGGGAGCCCGGAGAGCCCGTAGGCGTCGCTGTCGTACGGCCAGCGCTGGGTGAGCGCGGCGTACAGCAGGGCGCCGATGGCCTCGGTGTCGGCGCGCTGCGGACGCTCGGCGGTGATGCCACGCAGGGCGGCGTTCACGGCCAGGCCGCGGATCCGGTACTGACCGGTGGAGGACCGCAGGACGGCGCTCGGGGTCAGCCGGAGGTGCGCGAGGCCCTCGCGGTGGGCGGCGGCCATGGCCTGCGAGACCTGGCTGACGAGCTGGTAGGCGTCGTGGGGCTCCAGGGGGCCGACCGCGAGCAGCGCGGTCAGCTCGGTGGAGTCCGGCAGCCATTCGTGCACGACGTAGACGAGGTCGTTCTCCTCGACGGCGTCGAGGACCTGGACGAACCGGGGGTCGCCGAGCAGGGCCGAGGAGCGGGCCGCGGCCAGGACCGACCGGGCTCGGGGGTGGTCGGCCGGCAGCAGGTGGACCCCGACGGCACGGCGCAGTTTCTCGTCGACGGCACGCCAGCTGCTGAAGCCGTCCAGACGGGTGACGCACTCTTCGAGTCGGTAGCGTCTGGCCAGTTTGTGACCGCTGTGCAGTTCCGGTGCCGTGAGGGAGGGCTGTTCGCCGCTCTTTCGTTCGACCGCCTTGTTCTCCGTGGCCTCGGCGGTCTTCTCCGCCGTCTTCTGCTCTTCCGCCACCCCGTCGGTCGCGGCCGTGTCCGCCTTGGCGGTCAGCGGGTCATCGCCGCTGTTGTCGGCCACGTCGACGGCAGCCGTGCTACGTTCCGCCACCGTCGTTCCTGCCTCCCCATCCGTTGCGCCACATCCAACAGCCAAGCCAATTGTGCCCACAGTCGGACGCTATGCACGACACACGGTTCCCGCCGATGGTTGTGCGGGACCGCTCGGTTCAGCGTCCCAGGCGCCCGCGGACCATCCCGACCAGGGTGTTCAACTCCGCGATCCGCATGCGCTTCGCGGCGACGAAGAAGACGCCGAGGAGCGCCGCCCCACCGACCACGAGGGCGACGAGCGAGCCCAGGGCTCCCTCGCCGAGCAGCTTCAGCAGGCCGAAACCTACGGCACCGGCGACGATTGCGGCAGGTACGGAGGCCATGCAGAGGCGAGCGTAGGTCCGCAGCACGTGCGTGCCGTCCAGGTCGCCGCCCAGACGCTTGCTGAGCCGCCGCCACGCGATGCCGACGCCGACGGCGTAGGCGAGCCCGTACGAGGCGGCCATGCCGACCACGGCCCACTGGGCGGGCAGGACGACGTAGCAGACCGCCGAGGCGGCCGCGTTGACGGCGGCGACGATCACCGTGTTGTAGAAGGGCGTCCGGGTGTCCTCGTAGGCGTAGAAGCCGCGGAGCACGACGTACTGGACGGAGTAGGGGATCAGGCCGAGGCCGAAGGCCATCAGGATGAAGCCCATGCCCTGGGCGGCCTCGATGCCGCTGGACGCGTAGAGCAGGGTGCACATCGGGACGCCGAGCGCCAGGAAGGCGAAGGAGACCGGGACGATCGCGACGGCCGAGTTCCGCAGGCCCTGCGAGATGTCGTCCCGGACGGCGCCGGGGTCGTCGTCGTGGGCGGCGCGGGAGATCCGCGGCAGCAGCGCGGCCATCACGGAGACCGTGATGATGGCCTGCGGCATGCCCCAGATCAGCTGGGCGTTGGAGTAGGCGAGGAAGCCGGCACCGTTCTTCCCGGACTCCTCACCCGCGGCCGTGGCGAGCTGGGTGACGACCAGGACGCCCGCCTGGTTGGCGAGGACGAAGAGCACGGTCCACTTGGCCAGCTTGACCGTCTTGCCGAGGCCGTGGCCCTTCCAGTCGAAGCGGGGCCGGAAGCGGAAGCCCGTCTCGCGCAGGTACGGGATCATCGCGAGGGCCTGGACGACGAGCCCGAGGAGCGTGCCGACGCCGAGGAGGCGGATGCCCTCGTCCGGAATGGTCTGCACGCCCATGTGGGACTCGGCGGAGGTGCCGTAGACCCAGATGAACAGGCCGAAGGTGACGATCATGACGATGTTGTTGAGGACCGGGGTCCACATCATCGCGCCGAACTTGCCGCGGGCGTTGAGGATCTGACCCATCACCACGTGCACACCCATGAAGAAGATCGTGGGCAGGCAGTAGCGGGCGAAGGTCACGGCCACGCTGTTGGCCGCGGCGTCGTCGGCGATGGTGTTCGACATCAGCCGGATCAGCAGCGGCGCCGCGAAGACGGCCAGGGCCACGATGAGGCCGAGCGCCACCATGACCAGGGTGAGCAGGCGGTTGGCGTAGGCCTCGCCGCCGTCCTCGTCGTTCTTCATCGAGCGCACGAGCTGCGGGACGAAGACCGAGTTGAGGCCACCGCCGACGGTGAGGATGTAGATCATCGTCGGCAGGGTGTAGGCGATGGTGAAGGTGTCACCGAGCAGGGCCGCGCCGAGCGCACCGGTGATCACCAGGCTGCGGACGAAACCGGTCAGCCGGGAGACCAGGGTGCCCGCCGCCATCACGGCGCTCGACTTCAGCAGCCCGGAGGCGCGCCCGGACTTCTTCGGGGCGGGCGCGGGCAGGGGGTCCGGTTCCGGCGTGGGCGTCGGCACCTGGCCGGGCGCCTGCTGGTCGCGGTAGAGGTGCGCGAACGCGTCCGGTTCGGGGGTCTCCTCGCCGGCCCGGGTGACCAGGTCGTCGACGCCGGTGAACTGGACCGTGCGGGCGTCGTCGCCGTACGGCAGGTGGCGCGAGGGACCGTCCGGCTCGGGCGCCGGGGTGTGTGCCCACACCCGGGGGTCGGGGGCGTGGTGCGGCGCGGCCGGCTGCTGGTACAGCGCGTGGGGGTCCTGGTAGGTGCCGGGCGGCGGCGGAGGGTGCGCGGCGCGGTCGTACAGCGCCTCGGTCACCGGGTCCTGCGCGGACATGTCCTGGGCCCGGTACGGGTCGTGCGCGAAGGCGTCCTGGACGTAGGGGTCCTGGGCGTAGGGGTTCTGCGCGTAGGGGTCGTGTCCCTGCGGGCCAGGGGCGCCCTGCTGCGGGGGCGGCACCGGCGGGTGGCCGGCACCGGGAGGCACCGCGGGCGTCCCACCGGACGGCGCCGGGCCGCCCGGGCCCTGGCCGCGGTCACCGTCGTACGGCGCGTTCATGGTTACCCCACCTCATCGTCCCCGGCCGACCGGCCACGACATCGCTCAACGGTCCACTTTCTCACCCGGGCCCGACGGGTCGCCGCTTTCGGGCGCGGTGTCCGGTGTCGGGTCACTCGGCTGCACGGGTTCGTCCCCGTGGGCCTCCGCCTCGCCCGGCGCGTCCTCGTCGGGCACCGGCGTGGTGTCGTCCTCGGCGTCCTCGGCCGCCTCGGCGGCGGCGTTCCGGGCGGCCACCCGCTTGCGCTGGCTGTACATGCGCACGCCCGCGAGGACGAGGAGGAGGACACCGCCGGCGATGACGAGCATCACCGTGGGGGTGATCTCGGAGACCCGCACGGTGAAGTTCATCGGCTGCCCGTACGGCGTGCCGTCCTCGGTGTAGAGCTGGGCCGTCATCGGCACCTGGCCGTTGACGTTGGCCGAGGCGCTGAACTTCACCGACTGGCTGTGTCCGCCGCCGACCTTCACCGGGAGCTCGGCGAACCTCTCGCCGTTCAGCTCCAGCCGGTTCTTGTTGCCGGAGGTGAGGCGCAGCTTCAGGTTGTCCACGCCCTGGAGCAGCTTGTTCTGGACGGTGACGGGGATCGTCGCGCTGCGGCCGGAGAGCGTGAGGTCCGACTTGTCGACCAGCTGGACGCCCTTGGTGAGGGTCTGCAGATAGTCCAGGACGTTGTTCCGGTAGATCGCCGCCGCCCGGGCCTCACCGCGCCAGGAGGTCGACATCTCGCGGTTGATCGCGTTGCCGAACGGCGTCACGACCCGCTCGGGCTGGGTCAGGACGACCTTGAAGTCGTCCAGCTCGTCCCGCGTGGTCTTCATGTCCCGGAAGGCCTGGACCGGCAGCTCCCGGTCGCGGAGCTTCTTCGGGTAGCGCGAGCTGCTGGGCACCGTGGTGGAGGCGTCGGGGTCCGGCTTGGCCGCGGCGGCCGCGAGGAGGTCGCTGGGCTGGCTCCAGCGCCGGCCGGAGAGCCCCTTCAGCGCGGTCGCCATGGACTGGGCCTGGGCGCCGGTCGGCATCCGCTGCGGAGCGACCACGACGCTGCGCTGGTCCTCCGGCTGTTCCATGGTGATCGCGAGGGTCTGGGCCAGGAACTCCTGGACCGCGAGCGTGGAGGTCTCCGCGCGGACCATGTCCCCCTCGAAGGCGGTGGACAGCAGCGCGTCGCTCACGACGGCCGTGGTGCTGCCGTTCCCGAGCGGACGGGCGGCGGTGGGCGTGTAGGCGAGGTCGTCGCGGACGCTGTCGCTGCGGGCGATCACCTTGTCGGCGCCGGCCGAGGTCGCGACGGCCACGATCGAGGGGTCCACGGCTCCGTCGGCGGGCCAGGCGAAGTCGGTCGACGCCTGGACGTGCAGGACGGTCTCGACCGTCATGCCCGCCAGGGCCGTCGCCGACTGGAGGTGTCCGAGGGACCCGGGGACGTCCCTGCCCCGGTGGGCCAGGGAGGCCAGATCGGGGTCGGCGAAGGGGAGGGCGACGACCTTGTGGCCCTGCACCGCCTTCTCCAGCGCGTCCAGCCACCGCTCGGCGACGGCCTGGTTCTTGCCGGGGACGTCCTGGTCGCCGTCCTTGACCCGGTAGCCGTTCGCCATGGCGTCGACGGAGGCCAGCAGGTCAGGGTCGACGACCCAGGTGACCGGAAGGTCCTTGCCCAGGGAGACCAGCTGGTCCAGGCGCCCGCCCGGACGCAGCTCGGCCGCCAGGTCGTCGTCCTCGAAGACTGGGGTCTGCTGGTCGTCCGTGGCCGTCTGCGCCGAGACGTGCGCCGAGCCGATCAGCGGCCAGAGATAGGTGAGCTGGGTCTTCTTCTCGGCGGCCTCGGGCTGGTACGGCAGGAAGGTCCGCTCGATGCCGAGCACCCGGTCGCTCTGCCGGTCCGGGGTGTGTCCGGTGAGGGAGACGCCCAGCTGGTAGACGCCCTCGTCGTCGAGTCCGAGCGCGGAGACGGGGACGGACAGCGAGAAGTCCGTGCTGAGACCGGCACCGAGGCGGGGGATCTTGACCGTGGGGGCGTCCTCGAGGACACCGGGGTCGCTGTCGCTCCGGTAGCCGGTCCGCCCCGAGACCTGGTCGATCTCGCTGCGGCTCGTCATCTTCGGCCCGACGCGGAGGTTCACCGTCGCGTCGGTGACCGTCTTCTTGCTCCGGTTGGTCACCGTTCCGGTGACCGTGACCGTGTCCCCCTCGACCGGCGCGCTCGGGGTCAGCGTGTCGAGTGACACATCGACGGTCCTGGATCCGGTGCCGTCCTCGGACGCGGCCGACGGAGCGGCCACGACCGGGGCCTGGAGCAGGCCGGCGAGAAGGGGCGCCCCGAAGGCGACGGTGATCGTGCGCCGCAGCCATCGGCGGGCAGGTGAGGGACCGGTTCCCTGGATGTCTGCCGCCTCGGCCACGCGTTCGCCCGTCCTCGTCGTTGTCGGTGATGCCAGTGGTGTCGATGGTTCCCGGTTGCTGTGTCCAGGCATGGTAACGAGGCACGCCGGGGGCAAGTGCCGGGGACTGCTCCAGGCGATCTTCGACCGATCGCCCTCCGGCCCCGCCCGGCACCCGGTCGGCGGAAGCGGGGCCTCCCCCGCGCCGCGTGAAACGGGGACGTCGCGGTGAGCCGGGGCACGTACCCTTTTCTGTTGTGCCGAACGCCAACGAAGACACCCCGACTGCACTGAGCCAGGTGCAACGCCGCGCAGTCAGTGAACTACTGCGTGTGTCCCCCGTCGCCGACGACCTCGCCCGCCGCTTCCAGGAGGCCGGGTTCAGCCTCGCGCTGGTCGGCGGTTCGGTGCGCGATGCGTTGCTCGGCCGGCTCGGCAACGACCTGGACTTCACCACCGACGCCCGCCCCGAGGACGTACTGAAGATCGTCCGTCCGTGGGCCGACGCGGTGTGGGAGGTCGGCATCGCCTTCGGGACGGTCGGTTCCCAGAAGGACGGCTACCAGATCGAGGTCACCACGTACCGCTCGGAGGCGTACGACCGGACCTCCCGGAAGCCCGAGGTCTCCTACGGCGACTCCATCGACGAGGACCTGGTCCGGCGTGACTTCACCGTCAACGCCATGGCCGTGGCGCTCCCGGAGAAGGAGTTCATCGACCCGTACGGCGGTCTCGAAGACCTCGCCGCACGCGTCCTGCGCACGCCGGGCACCCCGGAGGAGTCCTTCTCCGACGACCCCCTGCGCATGATGCGGGCCGCGCGGTTCGCCGCACAGCTGGACTTCGAGGTCGCTCCCGAGGTCGTCGGCGCCATGAAGGAGATGTCCGGCCGGATCGAGATCGTCTCCGCCGAGCGCGTCCGTGAGGAACTCAACAAGCTGCTGCTCTCGGCGCACCCCCGGAAGGGCCTCGGGCTCCTCGTGGACACGGGTCTCGCCGAGCACGTCCTGCCCGAGCTGCCCTCGCTGCGCTTGGAGAGCGACGAGCACCACCGCCACAAGGACGTCTACGAGCACTCGCTGACGGTGCTCGACCAGGCGATCGACCTGGAGGAAGACGGGCCCGACCTGGTGCTGCGCCTGGCCGCCCTGCTCCATGACATCGGCAAGCCGCGCACCCGACGCTTCGAGAAGGACGGGCGGGTCTCCTTCCACCACCACGAGGTGGTCGGCGCCAAGATGACCAAGAAGCGCATGACCGCGCTCAAGTACTCCAACGAGATGGTCAAGGACGTCTCGCGCCTCGTGGAGCTGCACCTCCGCTTCCACGGCTACGGGACCGGCGAGTGGACCGACTCGGCCGTGCGGCGCTATGTGCGCGACGCCGGGCCGCTGCTCTCGCGCCTGCACAAGCTGACCCGCTCGGACTGCACCACGCGCAACAAGCGCAAGGCGGGTGCCCTCTCCCGCGCCTACGACGGCCTTGAGGACCGCATCGCCCAGCTCCAGGAGCAGGAGGAGTTGGACTCGATCCGCCCCGACCTCGACGGCAACCAGATCCAGGAGATCCTGGGCATCGGCCCCGGCCCCGCCATCGGTCAGGCGTACAAGTTCCTGCTGGAGCTGCGGCTCGAGAACGGCCCGATGGAGCACGACCAGGCCGTCGCCGCCCTCAAGGAGTGGTGGGCAGCGCGCGACTGAGCGGGCTCAGCGCCCGGTGGGCCGATGTTTCACGTGAAACACCGGCCCGGTCGACGCCAGGAGGGGTGATGTTTCACGTGAAACATCACCCCTCCTGGCGTTCCCGGCGCAGGGCCACGGCGAGCCCCGCGTAGAGCAGGGTCACCAGCACGATCAGCAGGGACGACCGGCCGTCGGGCGGCAGCATCAGCGCGGCGACGCCCGCAGCGCCCACGAAGGCGACGTTGAACAGCACGTCGTAGAGCGAGAAGACCCGGCCCCGGAAGGCGTCGTCCACGGTCGTCTGCACCACCGTGTCCGTCGCGATCTTGGCTCCCTGGGTGATGAGCCCCAGGACGAAGGCGGCGACGAGGAACGGCGTCGAGGCGAAGGTCAGGCCGAGCGCCGGGAGGAGGACGGCGGCCGCCGCCGTGCACACGGTCATCCAGCCGAAGGGGCCGAACCGCCCCACCGCCCAGGGGGAGAGGACGGCGGCGGCGAAGAAGCCGGCGCCGGAGGCCGCGACGGCGAGCCCGAGGAGGCCGAGTCCCTCGGAGTCCGTGGAGCTCCACGAGTAGCGGGCGAGCATGAGCACGGTGACGAGCAGGGCGCCGTAGCAGAAGCGCATGAGGGTCACCGCGAAGAGCGCCCGGGCGGCGGGGCGCCGCTCGGCGAGGTGCCGCAGTCCCGCGACCAGACCCTGCGCCGTCGACCGCAGGGCCGAGGTGAGGGGCTGCGGGACGAGGTCGGGATCGGGGCCGAGGAGCTCTCGGGACATCCGCAGGGAGGCCAGGGCGGCGCAGAGGTAGAGGACGGCGCCGAAGGCCACGACGGCCGCGTCGGAGTCGTCCGCGAGGAGCCGGACACCGAACGCGAGGCCGCCGCCGACGGTGGCGGCGAGGGTGCCCGCGGTGGGCGAGAGGGAGTTCGCCATGACGAGGCGCTCCTCGTCGACGACACGCGGGAGGGAGGCCGAGAGCCCTGCCAGGACGAACCGGTTGACGGCGGTGACCGAGAGGGCCGAGGCGTAGAAGAGCCAGTCCGGGACGGAGGCGAGGACGAGGACCGCGGTCCCGCCGGCGAGGAGGGAGCGCAGCAGGTTCCCGTACAGGAAGACCTGCCGGCGCTGCCAGCGGTCGAGGAGCACCCCGGCGAAGGGCCCCACGAGCGAGTACGGGAGCAGGAGCACCGCCATGGCGGAGGCGATCGCGGCGGGGGAGGTCTGTTTCTCGGGGGAGAAGACGACGTACGTGGCCAGGGCGACCTGATAGACGCCGTCGGCGCACTGGGACAGCAGCCGGACGGCAAGCAGGCGGCGGAAGTTCGTCAGGCGCAGGAGTACGCGCAGATCACGTACGACGGACATGGCAGCAAGACTCACATACGAAGAGGGCCCCCGGGCAGTGGCTCGGGGACCCTCGATCGACAAGCGTGCGGGCGCTTTAGCGCTCGACCTCACCCTTGATGAACTTCTCGACGTTGGCCAGGGCCTCGTCGTCGAAGTACTGGACCGGCGGGGACTTCATGAAGTACGAGGACGCGGAGAGGATCGGGCCGCCGATGCCCCGGTCCTTGGCGATCTTCGCGGCGCGCAGGGCGTCGATGATGACACCGGCCGAGTTCGGGGAGTCCCACACCTCGAGCTTGTACTCGAGGTTCAGCGGAACGTCGCCGAAGGCGCGGCCCTCAAGGCGCACGTACGCCCACTTGCGGTCGTCCAGCCAGGCCACGTAGTCCGACGGGCCGATGTGGACGTTCTTCTCGCCCAGCTCACGGTCGGGGATCTGCGAGGTGACGGCCTGCGTCTTGGAGATCTTCTTGGACTCCAGGCGCTCGCGCTCGAGCATGTTCTTGAAGTCCATGTTGCCGCCGACGTTGAGCTGCATGGTGCGCTCAAGACGGACACCGCGGTCCTCGAACAGCTTCGCCATCACGCGGTGCGTGATGGTCGCGCCGACCTGCGACTTGATGTCGTCGCCGACGATCGGGACGCCCGCCTCGGTGAACTTGTCCGCCCACTCCTTGGTGCCGGCGATGAAGACCGGGAGAGCGTTGACGAACGCGACCTTGGCGTCGATGGCGCACTGCGCGTAGAACTTCGCAGCGGCCTCGGAACCGACGGGCAGGTAGCAGACGAGAACGTCGACCTGGCGGTCCTTGAGGACCTGGACGACGTCCACCGGCTCCTCGGCGGACTCCTCGATGGTCTGGCGGTAGTACTTGCCGAGACCGTCGAGCGTGTGACCGCGCTGGACCGTGACGCCCGCGTTCGGGACGTCGCAGATCTTGATGGTGTTGTTCTCGCTGGCGCCGATGGCGTCGGAGAGGTCGAGGCCGACCTTCTTCGCGTCGACGTCGAAGGCGGCGACGAACTCGACGTCACCGACGTGGTAGTCGCCGAACTGGACGTGCATCAGGCCGGGCACCTTGGTCGCCGGGTCGGCGTCCTTGTAGTACTCGACGCCCTGCACCAGCGAGGCGGCGCAGTTGCCCACGCCGACGATGGCTACGCGAACCGAACCCATTCCGGTTGCTCCCTGTGTGATCGTGGAAGCCCTGCTGTGCGCAGGGTTTCACTTGGCGGTGTCGTCGGACGGATCCGGCCGGGTACTGCCCCCGTGCCGGGGCAGGCCGCCCGTCTCTCCAGAATCGTTGTCGTGCAGAGCGGGGGCGTCGGGGCCGGATCGCTGATCCCGCCCTGCCCGCTCGCTCTCGATGAGCTCGTTCAGCCAGCGCACTTCGCGCTCCACGGACTCCATACCGTGGCGCTGCAGCTCAAGCGTGTAGTCGTCGAGGCGCTCGCGGGTCCGGGCCAGGGAGGCGCGCATCTTCTCGAGGCGCTCCTCCAGCCGGCTGCGGCGACCCTCCAGCACGCGCATCCGCACCTCGCGCTCGGTCTGCCCGAAGAAGGCGAAGCGTGCTGCGAAGTGCTCGTCCTCCCAGGCGTCCGGGCCGGTGTGGGAGAGGAGCTCCTCGAAGTGCTCCTTACCTGCCGGGGTCAACCGGTAGACGATCTTGGCCCGGCGTCCTGCGAGTGAAGCGGCGAGGGCCTCCTCCGCGGCGCTGCCCGGTTCCTCGATCAACCAGCCGTTGGCGACCAGCGTCTTGAGGCAGGGATACAGCGTTCCGTAGCTGAAGGCCCGGAAGACGCCCAGCGAGGTGTTGAGGCGCTTCCGCAGCTCGTACCCGTGCATCGGAGCCTCGCGGAGCAGGCCGAGGACGGCGAACTCGAGGATGCCGGAGCGTCTGCTCATCCGTCGTCTCCTCCTCCGCTTCCGGGGCCTTATGCCGTGCTGATGTATCGACTCGATACATCAGCACGATAGAACGGCCACTCTGTCTCGACAAGCGGGACCGCCGTGACCGGCGTCACATCGTCAATTCACAGTGATCGACTTGCCGGATTTGGGGTGAAGTCCGTCTCTAGGTGGGTTTTGGCCGTGCGTAGTCTGTGCGGCATGCAGACCACCGGGAACCGAGCGACGCCCTGGGGCGTCAGTGCTGCGGGTGACCGGCTGCGGTACGGAGGGACCTCCGATGGGGTTCGGACGTGCCCATTTCGGGGGGACCGGAACTCAACTGCCGCTTCCAGGCGTACGCGCCTGCCCGAGGAGTAGTCGTTCGATGAGCGAGCATCGTCGCAAAATGCCGCCGCAGCAGCCGCCGACGGGCGGTCGCGCGGCGGCACGGCGCGCTGCCCAGCAGCCGATGGGCCGCAGGTCGGCCCCGGCCCATGACGTCGGTTCGGAGGCCCCTTCGGCCTCGTACGGACCTCCCTCCTCCCACGGGGAGGAGCCGCGTCCGTACGGCGGCCGCGCGGAGGCCCGGCGGGCCGCCCAGCGGGGCAGCCGTCGCCGGGGAGCCGATTCCGGTCCTGGCGGACCCGGCGGTCCCGGTGGGGGGCGGCGCGGTGGCGGCGGTGGCCGCGGCGGTGGTCGCGGCGGCGGTGCGGGGCGGGGCCCCGAGGGGCGCCAGCCGGGCAAGAAGCGGATCATCGACTATCCGCGCCACAACAAGTGGGGCTGGCGTCGCTGGGTGCCCTCGTGGAAGCTCGTGTCGGGCACGTTCCTGTTCTTCGTGGCGAGCCTGATGGGTGCCGCGGCCTTCGCGTACTCGCAGGTGGACATCCCGAACACGGCCGACACCGCGACCTCGCAGAACAACATCTACTACTGGTCCGACGGATCCCGCATGGTCGCGACGGGCAGCGGTGCCAACCGCCAGATCGTCCAGATCGGGCAGATCCCGCTCTCCATGCAGAACGCGGTGATCTCTGCGGAGAACAAGACCTTCCGCGAGGACTCCGGAATCGACCCCATGGGCATCGCCCGCGCCGTGTGGAACATGGCCAAGGGCGGCGAGACCCAGGGTGGCTCGACGATCACCCAGCAGTACGTGAAGAACAACCGGCTCGACGACCAGTCGCAGACCCTCACCCGGAAGGTGAAGGAACTCTTCATCTCCATGAAGGTCGGCAACACCCTCGGCAAGGACGAGGTCATGGCCGGTTACCTGAACACCTCGTACTACGGACGGGGTGCCTACGGCATCCAGGCCGCGGCCCGCGCCTACTTCAACAAGGACGCCGCGAAGCTGAACCCCAGCGAGTCGGCGCTGCTCGCCGCGGTGCTGAAGGGCGCGACGTACTACGACCCCGCCGGCTACCCCGACATCGATCCCGAGGCATCGGCCGAGAAGAACACCGTGCGCGCCACCAAGCGGTGGAAGTGGATCCTCGACGAGATGCAGAAGGACGGGCACCTCACGGCCGAGGAGCGGGCGAAGTACCCCACCTTCCCGAAGGTGGAGAAGCTCAAGAAGAGCGCCAATCTGAGCGGTCAGATCGGTTACCTGGTGAGCACCGCCAACCAGAACATGCAGAACCAGTTCCAGATCAGCGAGGCGGAGCTGGAGCGCGGCGGCTACGAGATCCACACCACCTTCGACAAGCAGAAGGTGGCGAAGATGGAAGAGACGATCAAGGGCGTCATCAAGGAGAACATCGACCCGAAGAAGCGCCCGAAGACGGACACGCACGTCCAGTTCGGTGGCGCTTCCGTCGATACGGCGACCGGGAAGATCGTCGCCATCTACGGTGGCGCCGACGCCACCAAGCACTTCCGGAGCAACGCCGACAGCACCGGTGCCCAGGTCGGCTCGACGTTCAAGCCCTTCGTGCTGGCCGCCGCGATGCAGGACGGAGTCCGGGACAAGGACGGCGGTCCGGACCAGGACGCCTCCGAGCGCACCATCCTGGACCCGGACAAGAGCCTCTACAACGGCAAGGACGACCTGACGATCCGCAAGTACAACGGGGACGTCTGGCTGGACGACAAGGGCGACGAGTGGCGCCAGAGCAATGACGAGGACGCCAGCTACGGCCCGATCTCGCTGCGGTACGCCATGATCAAGTCCGCCAACTCCCCGTACGTGCAGCTCGGTATGGACGTCGGTATCGACAAGGTCCGCGCCGTGGCGGAGAAGGCCGGACTCCGGCCCGAGTCCCTCGTCAAGGGCGAGGTCCCGTCGTTCTCCCTCGGTGTCTCCAGCCCGAGCGCCATCCGCATGGCCGGCGCGTACGCCACCTTCGCCAACAAGGGCCAGCAGAACGACCCGTACTCCGTGGAGAAGGTGGTGCGGAGCGGCAACACCGTCGCCCAGCACAAGCAGGAGCCCGAGCAGGCCTTCAGCTCGGCCATCGCCAGCAACGTCACCGACGTCCTGCGGTCCGTCGTGGACGACCCCCGGGGCACCGGCACCAAGGCCCGCATCCCGGGCCGCGCGGTGGCCGGCAAGACCGGTACGACCGACGACAACATGTCGGCCTGGTTCGTGGGCTACACGGCCCAGCTGTCGACCGCGATCGACATGTACCGCTTCGACGACGACGAGACGAAGCAGGGTCGCAAGTTCGAGAAGATGTACGGCACGGGTGACCAGCCGACCATCCACGGTTCGTCCTTCCCCTCGCGGATCTGGCGCGAGTACATGACGGACGCCGTGAAGGACGATCAGGTCGTGGACTTCCCGAAGCCGGAGAAGCTGGAAGGCGCCGAGCCCGTCTTCGGCGGTGGCGCCAAGAGCCCGACGCCGACGCCGACAGCCACGGCGTCGCCCACCGAGTCGACGATGCCGACGACGACTCCCCCGGCCACGCCGACGACGACTCCGCCGACGAGGCCGACGAAGACGCCGAAGCCGGGCAAGACGACCTGTGACGTCTGGAACTGGAACTGCGACAACACGGGCAACCCAGGGGGCAACACCGGGCAGCCCACGACCGAACCACCGGTCACCGAGACGCCGACGACGACTCCTCCGCCGACGGACGACAGCTCAGGCGGCAACGGCAAACCAGGGGGCGGGTCCTGGATCCCCTGATGATCCCCTCGCCTTCCGGTGAGGACCCGGGCACGTCCTGAGGGCCGTCGCGCCCGCTCCGTACCTTCCGTACGGAGCGGCCGTGGCGGCCCTCGCCGTTTTCCCGGGGACGTACGGCAGGATGTCCCCCATGCCGAGCCTCCAGAAGTCGAGCGCGCCGCCGGACCGCTCGAAGACGGTCATCCCCACCCACCGGGACAAGGTGGCCGCCGCGGGCAGCGAACTGATCGGCGGCCCCTACGGGCGACGGGCGACGGCCGGCACCGGGCAGCTGACGCCGGTCCGGGTGATCGTGCTGGTCGCCCTCGGCATGTACGCCCTCGGCATGGTGCAGAAGCTGCCCTGCTACAACTGGGCCTGGTTCCGGGGCACGACCTCCCAGTACACGCACGCCTGCTATTCGGACATCCCGCACCTCTTCGCCGGGCGGGGCTTCTCCGACGGCCTGGTCCCGTACTTCGACCGGCTGGGCGGCGACATACCGTTCCTGGAGTACCCGGTGCTGACGGGCCTGTTCATGGAGGTCGCGGCCTGGCTGACGCCGGGCGGCGGCGACCTGACGTGGCAGGAGCAGTGGTACTGGCTGGTCAACGCGGGCCTGCTGATGGTCTGCGTGGCCGTCCTGGCGGTCTGTGTGGCCCGGACGCACCGCCTGCGGCCCTGGGACGGCCTCCTGGTCGCCCTGGCGCCCTCGGTCGCGCTCACCGCCACGATCAACTGGGACATACTGGCCGTCGCGCTGACCGCCGCCGCCG
The DNA here is from genome assembly GCF_040303145.1 of Streptomyces sp. NPDC096079. Taxonomy (NCBI): domain Bacteria; kingdom Bacillati; phylum Actinomycetota; class Actinomycetes; order Kitasatosporales; family Streptomycetaceae; genus Streptomyces; species Streptomyces sp. NPDC096079. Next base: position 183,457 of record NZ_JBEOST010000003.1, on the reverse strand, counting down.
TCCTGATGTGGTCGCGGGGCCGGCCGCTGGCCTTCGGGATCCTGCTGGGCCTGGCCACGGCGGCCAAGTTCTACCCGATACTGCTCCTCTGCCCGCTGCTGATGCTCTGCTGGCGCGCCGGGAAGTGGCGGGCGTACGGGACGGCGGTGCTCGGCGCCGGCGGTGCGTGGCTCGTCGTGAACCTGCCGGTGATGCTGCTCGCGCCCGAGGGATGGAAGCAGTTCTACCTGTTCAGCCGGGACCGCAACGTCGACTTCGGCTCGGTCTGGCTGCTGATCAGCCAGCGCACGGGTGACGTGATCACGCCGGGCCGGGCGAATCTGTACGCGCTGCTGCTGATGGCGGTGGCGGTCGCGGGTCTGGCGTACCTGGCGTTCACGGCGCCCCGCAGGCCCCGCTTCGTCCAGCTGGCCTTCCTGATCGTCGCCGCGTTCGTGCTGACGAACAAGGTCTACTCGCCGCAGTACGTCCTGTGGCTGGTGCCACTGGCCGCGCTCGCGCGGCCCCGCTGGCGCGACTTCCTGATCTGGCAGGCCTGCGAGGTCATGTACTTCCTCGGGATCTGGATGTACCTGGCGTTCACGGCCGGCGGCAACAAGCAGGGCCTTCCGGTGGACGGCTACCAGTTCGCGATCGTCCTGCACCTGCTCGGCACGCTGTACCTGTGCGCGATGGTCGTACGGGACGTCCTGGCGCCCGAGAAGGACCCGGTCCGGCAGGACGGCGCGGACGACCCCTCGGGAGGGGTCCTGGACGGCGCCGAGGACCTCGTGGTGGCGGGCAGGGCGGCCCACCCGGCCCGGCACGCGGCCCCGGCCGTCGAGGAGGGGCGGCGGGTGCGCTGGGGCACCGCGGACGACCCCGCGTACCCGTGGGGCGCCCCCGACTGACCGAGACCGGCCCCCGACCGACCGAGACGCACTCACCCCCTGGAGCCCGCTCCAGGGGGTGAGTGCTTTCCGGGGACGTTCCGGGCCCGTTCTCCGGTGGGGTCAGCGCTCCACGAGCCGGTCGAACTGCGTCGTGGTGTGGCGCAGATGCGCCACGAGCTCGTCGCCCACCCGGGGCTCCTGGGCGTCGGCCGGCACGAACAGGATCGACACTTGCATGTGCGGCGGCTCGGCGAACCAGCGCTGCTTCCCGGCCCAGACGAACGGCGAGAGGTTCCGGTTCACGGTGGCCAGGCCCGCCCGGGCGACGCCCTTGGCGCGCGGCATGACGCCGTGCATGGCCTTCGGGGCCTCCAGGCCCACGCCGTGGGAGGTGCCGCCGGCGACGACGACCAGCCAGCCGTCCGACGCGGCCTTCTGCTGGCGGTAGCCGAAGCGGTCGCCCTTGGCGACCCGGGTCACGTCGAGGACGGCGCCCCGGTACTCCGTGGCCTCGTGGTCCCCCAGCCACAGCCGGGTGCCGATCCGGGCGCGGAAACGGGTCTGCGGGAACTGCTGCTGGAGCCGGGCCTGCTCCTCGGCCCGCAGGTGGCTCACGAACATGGTGTGCAGCGGCAGCCGGGCGTTCCGCAGGCGGTCCATCCAGGCGATGACCTCCTCGACCGCGTCGGTGCCGTCCGGGCGGTCCAGGGGCAGGTGGAGGGCGAAGCCCTCCAGACGCACGTCCTCGATGGCGGCGTGGAGCTGCGCGAGCTCCTCCTCGCGCACGCCGTGCCGCTTCATCGAGCTCATGCACTCGATCACGACGCGGGCGCCCACCAGGGCGTGGACGCCGTCCACGGACGACACGGAGCGGATGACCCGGTCGGGCAGCGGAACCGGTTCCTCACCCCGTCGGAAGGGGGTGAGGACCAGCAGGTCGCCGCCGAACCAGTCCTTGATCTTCGCGGCCTCGTACGTGGTGCCGACGGCGAGCATGTCGGCGCCGAACCGGGCCGCCTCGTCCGCGAGGCGCTCGTGCCCGAAGCCGTACCCGTTGCCCTTGCACACCGGAATGAGACCGGGGAACTGGTCGATCACGGTCTTCTGGTGCGCCCGCCAGCGAGCGGTGTCGACGTAGAGGGAGAGCGCCATGGCCGGCCCGGAACCTTTCTGACGGCAGCGGTGTATCAAAGGTGTGTACGAGACTACGAAGCCTACGGAACGGTCAGCGCCGCGACATGTAGATGTCGAGCGCCTTGTGCAGGAGCTTGTTCAGGGGGAAGTCCCACTCGCCGACGTACTCGACGGCCTCGCCACCCGTGCCCACCTTGAACTGGATGAGGCCGAAGAGGTGGTCGGTCTCGTCGAGCGAGTCCGAGATGCCGCGGAGGTCGTAGACGGTCGCGCCCATGGCGTACGCGTCGCGCAGCATCCGCCACTGCATCGCGTTCGAGGGCCGGACCTCACGGCCGATGTTGTCGGAGGCGCCGTACGAGTACCAGACGTGCCCGCCGACGACGAGCATGGTCGCGGCCGAGAGGTTCACACCGTTGTGGCGCGCGAAGTAGAGCCGCATGCGGTTGGGGTCCTCGTTGTTGAGGACGGTCCACATGCGCTGGAAGTACGAGAGCGGGCGCGGCCGGAAGTGGTCGCGGACGGCCGTGATCTCGTACAGCCGCTGCCACTCGGCCAGGTCCTCGTAGCCGCCCTGGACGACCTCGACACCGGCCTTCTCGGCCTTCTTGATGTTGCGGCGCCACAGCTGGTTGAAGCCCTTGAGGACGTCGTCGAGCGAGCGGTTCGCGAGCGGGACCTGGAAGACGTAGCGGGGCTGCACGTCGCCGAAGCCGGCGCCGCCGTCCTCGCCCTGCTGCCAGCCCATCTTCCGCAGCCGGTCCGCGACCTCGAAGGCGCGCGGCTCGATGTGGGTGGCCTCGACGTCCTTGAGGCGCTTGACGTCCGGGTCCTGGATGCCGGCCTTGATGGCGGCCGAGTCCCAGCGGCGGATGACCACCGGCGGGCCCATCTTCACCGAGAAGGCGCCCTGCTGCTTGAGGTGCGCCAGCATCGGCTGCAGCCAGTCGTCGAGGTTCGGCGCGTACCAGTTGATGACCGGGCCCTCGGGGAGATACGCGAGGTAGCGCTTGATCTTCGGGAGCTGGCGGTAGAGCACCAGGCCGGCGCCGACGAGCTCACCCGTCTTGTCGAACCAACCGAGGTTCTCCGAGCGCCACTCGGTCTTCACGTCAGCCCACGCCGGGACCTGGCAGTGGCTCGCGGCGGGCTGGCTCTGGATGAATGCCAGATGCTGCTCACGGCTGATGGTCCTCAGGGTCAGGCTCATGCGGGGCGCTCCTCGGCAGGTGTGTCCCCATCGGTCAGGGGCTCCGGCTCTCGCGCCGAAGCCTACTGTGACCTTGGAGCGCCCCGAATGGGTGTGTGTGCCCCGACGTGCCGTCGGGCTCAGCTGATGACGCCGCCGAAGAGGCCGCCGTGCGCCATTCCGAGGTAGAAGCCGAAGGCCGAGGCGCCGAGTCCGAGGATCAGCAGGAACCGTTCGCGCGTGGTCACGGAGATGAACTGTCCGTACGCGCCGGTCAGGATGCCGATCAGGCCCGACCAGGAACTGAGCAGATGCAGGTTGTAGAACTGCGCGGTGGTGAACGAGATGATCCCCAGCACCAGCGTGACAGCCATCAGGGTGTCCTGGAGCGGGTGGGGTTTGCCGTCGGTCGCGAAGAGAGAGTGGCCGGGGTCGGGACGCATTGCCTGGGCCATGAGGCACCTCCTGGCGTGGCTGCCGGAAGGCGGCGCATCGTAGCGCCGCCGACATCCGTTGTGTACAGATTGCGTCCCCTCTCCGGAGAATTTCAACCGGAAGCCGATGTGCGGGTACTCTGTACAGCTGCGCCGGTGTCTGCCCAGGTCCCTCCGGGATCCCCGACCGCTCTCCTCGCTCGCCGAGGGGACTGTCAGTGGTGGCGGATACCGTTGCTTACGCATCACGACCCTCCTGCCACGGAACGACCGTGGCCGCTGAGTCCAAAGGAGGTGGGTTCCACATGCGTCACTACGAGGTGATGGTCATCCTCGACCCCGATCTCGAGGAGCGCGCTGTCTCCCCGCTGATCGAGAACTTCCTCTCCGTCGTCCGTGAGGGCAACGGAAAGGTCGAGAAGGTCGACACCTGGGGCCGTCGTCGTCTCGCCTACGAGATCAAGAAGAAGCCCGAGGGCATCTACTCGGTCATCGACCTGCAGGCCGAGCCTGCGGTCGTCAAGGAGCTCGACCGCCAGCTCAACCTGAACGAGTCGGTCCTCCGGACCAAGGTCCTCCGTCCCGAGACCCACTGAGCTTCTAGCTCAGAGGTCATCGGGTTCGAGTAGCAACACAGCAGCCAGAAGCAAACCCGCCGAGAGGTTCCCCCATGGCAGGCGAGACCGTCATCACGGTCGTCGGCAATCTTGTCGACGACCCCGAGCTGCGCTTCACCCCGTCCGGTGCGGCGGTCGCGAAGTTCCGTATCGCGTCCACCCCCCGCACCTTCGACCGTCAGACCAATGAGTGGAAGGACGGCGAGAGCCTCTTCCTGACCTGCTCGGTCTGGCGACAGGCGGCGGAGAACGTCGCGGAGTCGCTCCAGCGAGGCATGCGCGTCGTCGTGCAGGGCCGGCTGAAGCAGCGGTCCTACGAGGACCGTGAGGGCGTCAAGCGCACGGTCTACGAGCTGGACGTCGAGGAAGTCGGCCCCAGCCTCAAGAACGCCACGGCCAAGGTCACCAAGACCACCGGTCGCGGCGGCCAGGGTGGATACGGCGGCGGCGGCCAGCAGGGCGGCGGCGGTGGCGGTGGCGGCTGGGGTGGAAACTCCGGCGGCGGTGGCCAGCAGGGTGGTGGCGGTGCTCCCGCCGACGACCCGTGGGCGACCGGCGGCTCCTCCTCCGGCGGCGGCCAGCAGGGCGGCGGCGGTGGCGGCTGGGGTGGAAACTCCGGCGGCGGCTACTCGGACGAGCCCCCCTTCTAGGGCCCTGCCCCGGAAGCAGCTCGTACCCATACTTCTTGATCACACAGGAGAAACACCATGGCGAAGCCGCCTGTGCGCAAGCCTAAGAAGAAGGTCTGCGCGTTCTGCAAGGACAAGACCGCGTACGTGGACTACAAGGACACGAACATGCTGCGGAAGTTCATTTCCGACCGCGGCAAGATCCGTGCCCGCCGCGTGACCGGCAACTGCACGCAGCACCAGCGTGACGTCGCCACGGCCGTCAAGAACAGCCGTGAGATGGCGCTGCTGCCCTACACGTCCACCGCGCGATAAGGGAAGGGTGACCAAGAAATGAAGATCATCCTCACCCACGAGGTCTCCGGCCTCGGTGCCGCTGGCGACGTCGTCGACGTCAAGGACGGCTACGCTCGCAACTACCTGGTCCCGCGTGGTTTCGCGATCCGCTGGACCAAGGGTGGCGAGAAGGACGTGGCGCAGATCCGCCGCGCCCGCAAGATCCACGAGATCGCGACCATCGAGCAGGCCAACGAGATCAAGGCCCAGCTCGAGGGCACGAAGGTGCGCCTGGCCGTTCGCTCCGGCGACGCCGGCCGCCTCTTCGGCTCCGTGACCCCGGCCGACATCGCCTCGGCGATCAAGACCGCGGGTGGCCCCGACGTCGACAAGCGTCGCGTCGAGCTCGGTTCGCCGATCAAGACCCTGGGCTCGCACCAGGTGTCCGTGCGTCTGCACCCCGAGGTTGCCGCGAAGCTCGGCGTCGAGGTCGTCGCCGCGTAACGCTGCCCTTGGCAGTCTGCGCTCAGCAGTGAGGAAGGGCCGCACCCCTCGGGGTGCGGCCCTTCCGCCGTTTCACGTGAAACCTCCGGTGGCTCAGCGAGTGGCGCCGGTGACGATCCAGCGCCCGGAGCGCATACGGAACCAGAGCGTTCCCATCCGCACCGTCATCATCAGGGTCATCGCCCACCAGAGCGCCGTCAGCCCGCCGCCGAGCGCCGGGATCATGAGGGCGACCGGGGCGAAGACGGCCAGGGTCAGCAGCATGGCCCAGGCCAGGTAGGGGCCGTCCCCCGCGCCCATCAGGACGCCGTCGAGGACGAAGACCACGCCGGAGATCGGCTGGGAGAGCGCGACGACCAGGAGGGCGGGCAGCAGAGCGTCCTGCACGGTGGCGTCGCTGGTGAAGAGCGGGACGAACAGGGGGCGGGCGACGATGAGCAACGCGCCCAGTGCCACACCGGAGACCACGCCCCACTGGACCATACGGCGGCAGACCTGCCGTGCGCCGTCGGCGTCGTCGGCTCCGAGGTAGCGGCCGATGATGGCCTGACCGGCGATGGCGATCGCGTCGAGTGCGAAGGCCATGAGGCTCCACAGGGACAGGATGATCTGGTGGGCCGCGACCTCCGCGTCGCCCAGCCGGGCGGCGACGGCCGTGGCGATCATCAGGACGCCGCGGAGGGAGAGCGTGCGGACCAGGAGCGGGACGCCGGCCTGGGCGGAGGCGCGGATCCCGGCCGGGTCGGGGCGGAGGGAGGCGCCGTGGCGGCGGGCTCCGCGGACGACCACGACGAGGTAGGCGACGGCCATGCCGCACTGGGCGATGACCGTGCCCCAGGCGGATCCCGCGATGCCGAGGCCGGCACCGTAGACGAGGCCGACGTTGAGCGCGCCGTTGGTCGCGAAGCCGGCGACGGCCACGTAGAGCGGTGTACGGGTGTCCTGGAGACCGCGCAGGACGCCGGTGGCGGCCAGTACCACCAGCATCGCCGGGATGCCGAGGCTGGAGATCCTCAGGTAGGTGACGGCGTACGGGGCGGCCGTGTCCGAGGCGCCGAAGACGTCGACGAGCCACGGCGCCGCCGGGAGGGTCAGTGCGACGACGGCGACGCCGAGCAGGAGGGCGAGCCAGATGCCGTCCATGCCCTGCCGTATGGCGGCCTGGAGGTCGCCCGCACCCACGCGCCGGGCGACGGCCGCCGTGGTGGCGTAGGCGAGGAAGACGAAGACGCTGACGGCGGTGGAGAGCAGTGCCGCGGCGATCGCGAGGCCCGCGAGCTGGGGTGTGCCGAGGTGGCCGACGATGGCGCTGTCGACCATCAGGAACAGCGGCTCGGCGACGAGTGCGCCGAAGGCCGGCAGGGCGAGGGAGACGATCTCGCGGTCGTGCTGCCGACGGACGGCCTTGGAGGTCGCGGGGGCCTGAGTCATGGGCTCAATCTAATCTTCCACAGGTAAGAGATGCAATGCCTTAGTGATCCTTACTTTTGCCTGGCGCGGGGCTTCGGGTGTGGGCCGTTTGTTCTGATCTTGATTCAGGGGGAGAACTTTTTCTCCCCCACAGCCCGTGGATGGGAAAACCGCAGGTCAGGTGCGCGAAGGCGAGGGCGTTATGAGTTTGTCCACATGGCTGTCCCCCGGTCCGTGCACAGGATCCGGGGAGTTCTCCACAGCATCTGGGCCTTCACCCACAGGGCCTGTGGATAACCAGATTGGCTGACGCTCCCCGCGGGCCTACCGTGGTCCGGCGCCCGACGCGCCAGAAGCGGTCGCAAAGCCACTCGTTGATCAAGGCCGTGGCGTAAGAAAGAGTGGCATGGCGAGGTCCGCGGAGCGGACGGGAGGAGGTGGCTCGGTGAGCATTCCTGAGCCCATGGACGACCCTTGGGCCGACAGCGGACCGAGTGATCGGCTGCCCACCCGTACCCGCGGCGAAGGGCGTGGCCGGGGCCGAGGTCGCGACGACCAGCACGAGCGCGGCAGCGACGGCTCCTGGGACGGCGGTCTCTCCGGGTTCGAGCGCGTCCCCCCGCAGGACCTCGACGCGGAGCAGTCCGTGCTCGGCGGCATGCTGCTCTCCAAGGACGCCATCGCGGACGTCGTGGAGATCATCAAGGGCAACGACTTCTACAAGCCCGCCCACGAGACCGTCTACGCGGCGATCCTCGACCTCTACGCCAAGGGCGAGCCCGCCGACCCGATCACCGTCGGCGCCGAACTCACGAAACGCGGCGAGATCACCCGCGTCGGCGGCGCCTCCTACCTCCACACCCTCGTCCAGTCCGTCCCGACCGCCGCCAACGCCTCGTACTACGCGGAGATCGTCCACGAGCGGGCCGTCCTGCGGCGCCTCGTGGAGGCCGGCACCAAGATCACGCAGATGGGCTACGCGGCCGACGGGGACGTCGACGAGATCGTGAACTCGGCGCAGGCCGAGATCTACGCGGTCACCGAGCAGCGCACCACCGAGGACTACCTGCCGCTCGGCGACATCATGGAGGGCGCGCTCGACGAGATCGAGGCGATCGGCTCCCGCAGCGGTGAGATGACGGGCGTGCCCACGGGCTTCACCGACCTCGACTCGCTCACCAACGGACTGCACCCCGGTCAGATGATCATCATCGCGGCCCGTCCCGCCATGGGTAAGTCGACCCTCGCCCTGGACTTCGCCCGGGCGGCCTCGATCAAGCACAACCTGCCCAGCGTCATCTTCTCCCTCGAAATGGGCCGCAACGAGATCGCGATGCGTCTGCTCTCGGCCGAGGCCCGTGTCGCGCTCCACCACATGCGCTCCGGCACGATGACCGACGAGGACTGGACGCGTCTCGCGCGCCGGATGCCGGACGTGTCCCAGGCTCCGCTGTACATCGACGACTCGCCGAACCTCTCGATGATGGAGATCCGCGCGAAGTGCCGTCGGCTCAAGCAGCGCAACGGCCTCAAGCTCGTCATCATCGACTATCTGCAGCTGATGCAGTCGGGTGGTTCCAAGCGGCAGGAGAGCCGTCAGCAAGAGGTCTCCGACATGTCGCGAAACCTCAAGCTCCTCGCCAAGGAGCTGGAGCTGCCGGTGATCGCGCTCTCGCAGCTGAACCGTGGCCCCGAGCAGCGCACCGACAAGAAGCCGATGGTCTCCGACCTGCGTGAGTCCGGCTCGATCGAGCAGGACGCCGACATGGTCATCCTGCTGCACCGCGAGGACGCCTACGAGAAGGAGTCACCGCGCGCCGGCGAGGCGGACATCATCGTCGGCAAGCACCGTAACGGCCCGACGGCAACGATCACCGTGGCCTTCCAGGGCCACTACTCGCGCTTCGTGGACATGGCCCAGACCTGAGCCCGATACAGGGAGGCAGCGCGGCCGGGCGTGACGTTGGATGGCCTGCATGACGACATCTTTCGAAGCGTTGCTGCCCGGCACCGAGCGGGCTCTGCTGCACCGCGTCGCGGTGGCCCAGTCCGAAGGGCGAGCTCCCTCCTTCGTGGGGGCGGTGGTCCGCGACGGAGCGTTGGTGTGGAGCGGTGCGCGCAGTTGTGTGGACGGCCACGCGCCGGACGCCGACACCCAGTTCAGGATCGGATCGATCACCAAGGTGTTCACCGCCGTGCTGGTGATGCGGCTGCGGGACGAGGGCCTGCTCGGGCTCGACGATCCGCTGGAGCGGCATCTGAAGGGCACGGGCGCCGGTGAGGTGACGATCGCCCAACTCCTCGGCCACACCGCCGGTCTCGCGGCCGAGACGCCCGGCGCGTGGTGGGAGCGGTCCTCCGCCGCGCTGCGGCCCGAGCTCTCCGACGTCCTGGGAGAGCAGCCCTTCCTCCAGCCGCCGGGGCGTCGGCACCACTACTCCAACCCCGGCTACACGCTGCTCGGTTCGCTGATCGAGGCGGTCCGGGGCGTGAGCTGGGAGGAAGCGCTGCGGCGCGAGATCCTGGAGCCGCTGGGGATGAGCCGGACGACGCTCGACCCGGTCGCCCCGCACGCGGGTGGCTGGGCGGTCCACCCGTGGGCCGACGTCATGCTCCCCGAACCGTCCGAGGACCTCGGTCTGATGGCACCGGCGGGGCAGCTCTGGTCGACGGCCGGCGACCTCGCGCGGTTCGCGGCCTTCCTCGCGGCGGGGGACGAGCGGGTGCTCGCCACGGCGTCCGTCGAGGAGATGCGTGCCCCGGCCTCCCCGGCGGGTGAGGGTGACTGGGAGGGGAGTTACGGGCTCGGTCTCCAACTGCTGCGCAGGGACGGCCGCACCCTGATCGGCCACACCGGCTCCCTCCCGGGTTTCGTCGCCTGTGTGTGGGTGAGCGTGGAGGACGGCCTGGCGGGGATCGCCCTCTCCAATGCCACCTCGGGTCCGCTGACGGGGGTCGTGGCCGCCGATCTCGTGCGGATCGTGGCGGAGGCGGAGCCGCGGTTCCCGGAGCCGTGGCGCCCCCTTCCCGCGGCCGAGGTGGACGAGGAGCTGCTCTCCCTCACCGGGCCCTGGTACTGGGGCACGTACGCCTACGGGCTGCGGATCGGTCCCGAGCGGAGCGTGGTGCTCGAACCCCTGCGGGGAGCCGGGCGACGGGCTCGCTTCCGGGCGCTGCCCGAGGGTGGCTGGGGCGGGCTGAACGGCTACTACGCGGGGGAGACGCTCCGCGCGGTGCGGGGTCCCGACGGGGGCGTGAGCCATCTCGACCTGGGGTCGTTCGTCTTCACGCGGGAGCCCTACGAGCCGGGCGACACGGTTCCCGGTGGGGTGGACGAGGCCGGTTGGCGCGGGCTCTGAGCTGCTGAGGGATCGGGTGTTTCACGTGAAACCGTCGTGTTTCACGTGAAACACGACGTCGTCAGAGACTCTTCTTGAATCCCACGTGGGAGGCCTCGAAGCCCAGGCGCTCGTAGAAGCGGTGGGCGTCGGTGCGGCTGACGTCGGAGGTCAGCTGGACGAGCCGGCAGTCCTGGCGCTCGGACTCCTCGACGGCCCACTCGATGAGCTGCGTACCGAGACCGCTGCCGCGTTCGTCGGAGTGGATGCGGACGCCCTCGATGATCGACCGGGTGGTGCCCTTGCGGGAGAGCCCGGGGATGACCGTCAGCTGGAGCGTGCCGACGACCTTGTCCCCCCGGACGGCCACGACGACGTGCTGGTTCGGATCGGCCGCGAGGCGCTCGAACGCGGCGAGGTACGGCGCCAGGTCGTCGGGGGACTCACGCTGCGCCCCCAGGGGATCGTCGGCGAGCATCGCGACGACGTCCGGAAGGTCCTCGGCGGTCGCGGGGCGTATCTCAAGATCGCTCATGCCCGGAAGCGTACGCGCCGGCCGTGTCACGCCGGGGCGCCCACGCCCTCCACGACCCGCACCAGCGGTGCCAGCTCCGGGTTCCGAGCGGCTTCGTCGAGGGCTTCGCGCAGGGCGCTGTCGTTGGTGGGGCGGGCCTCTTCGAGGAGCTTGAGGCCCGCCTCGGTCACGTCGGTGTAGATCCCGCGCCGGTCGGTCGCGCAGAGGTAGCGGGTCAGCAGCCCGCGGTCCTCGAGCCGGGTGACGAGCCGGGTGGTGGCGCTCTGGCTGAGGACCACGGCGTCGGCGACCTGCTTCATCTGGAGGTGGCCGCCGGGGCCGCTGTGCTGACGGCTCAGGACGTCGAGCAGCGAGTACTCCCGCACGCTCAGACCGTGACCGGACTCCAGGGCGCGCTCGATGTGGCCCTCGATCCTGCCGTGCAGCAGGGAGAGGGCGCACCAGCGCTGGGAGAGCGCGGTGAGTGCGGGGTCCGTCGCGGTCATCATGTCTCCTCGGTCCCTCCTCGATGCCGGAGGTCTCTCCTCGACGCCGGGAAGGCTCTCGGTCAAGGGTAGAGGAAGTGGCGCAATAATGCGCGCCTGCAAGTAAATCTATCCGGCGGCGACCGTCAGGGGAGCGAAGCGGCGGCGCCAGTCGCCGGGGAGGTCGGGCAGGGAGCGGACCATCACCGCGTTGGTGGCGACCGCGTCGATGCCGTTCTCCTTAGCCCAGCCCAGCAGGGAGGTGTGGCGGACGTCGATGTCCGTGCGCAGCGGCCGGTCGGTGGCGGCCGCGAGGGAGGCGATCAGGGCCTGAGCGGTGGCCGGGTCGCGGGCGATCAGGGGGCCGATGACATGGGTGTCCATGTTGGGCCAGGCCGCCGCGAAGCCGATGATCTCGCCGTTCTCCTCCGCGACCCGGAGGTGGTCCGCGAACGCGGGGAGCCGCGCGATGATGTGCGTCCGGTCGAGGCCGAAGACCTCGTGGTCCAGGCGCAGGACCGCCGGCAGGTCCTCCGCCGTCGCCGGCCGGACCGCGGCCTCGGGAGCGGGCGCGGTGAAGGTGAAGTGCCCGCGCACCATCGTCGACCGGCTGATCTCGGTGAAACCCAGCTGCTCGTACAGGGGCTGTCCGTTGGGCGTGGCGTACAGCGTGAGCGGGGTGTCCCCTGCCTCCGCCAGGACGTGCTGCATGAGTCGGCGGCCCAGGCCCTGACGGGCGTACCGCTCGGCGACGAGGACCATGCCGATCGCGGCGAGGCCGGGGCCGTAGGAGGTGACCACGGAGCCGGCGGCGAGGCCGGGACCGTGGGGGTCGTCCATGCCGTGACCGGTACCGGCGGTGAGCAGCAACCCCCACTTGTGTTCCTCCCGTGGCCATCCCCGGTTCTCGGAGAGGTCGGCGCAGGCGAGGAGGTCCTCCGAGCCGAGGCGCCGGACCGGGAGCTGGGTGAGCGGGGCGGGGGAGATCGGCATGCCGTTCAGGCTGTCCGACGCGGTGATCTCGCGTCCACCGTTTTATGGGATCCGGCAGGCCCTCCTGGCCGATGCCCGAGGAGCCGTTGATTCCGTCGGCCGGGGCACGGACGATGTTTCACGTGAAACCCCGAAACCACCGCACACGACGACTGCACCTCTTCGATCTCGACGGCACCCTGATCAGGGGCTCGGCGGCCGCGGTGGAGATCTCCCGGCAACTGGGACTGGTGGAGGAGATCACCGCTCTGGAGGAGGGCTTCCTGCGGGGGCTCACCCCGGACGAGTTCGCCGTCCAGGCCCGCGAGCTGTGGTCGGCGCTCACCCAGGAGCAGGTCGCGACGGCCTTCGAAGGGGCGCCCTGGCTGGGGGGCATCCGCGAGGTCTGGGCGGACATCCGGGCCCGTGGCGATCGCTGCGCCGTCATCTCCCTCTCGCCCGACTTCTTCGTCGAGCGGCTTCTCGACTGGGGCGCCGACTCGACGCACGGATCGCTCTGGCCCGCGGTCCCGTTCGCCGAGCCGATCCACCGGCCCGGCATCCTGAACGCGCACGCGAAGGTGCGGATCGCGAGGGAGCTCTGCGCGGGGTACGGCGTGGACCTGGCCGACTGCGTGGCGTACGGGGACTCGATGTCGGACGCGGAACTCTTCGCGATCGTGCCGGAGAGCGTGGCCGTGAACGCGGACCACCATCTCGCCGGGCTCGCCCGCCACAGCTACTCCGGAGGGGACCTGCGCGAGGCCTACGCCCTGGTGCGAAACAGCGCAGCCTAGCCAGAAACCCGGGCCTATGGCCCGAGAACGCCACTTTCTGTCCGAAGCGCCGGTCGGAAGCGCCATGCTGCGATCACGGAAGCCGGCCAGCGCGAGGCGAGGCACATGATGGATGCTCCGACGACCACGACGGACGAGCGGGATTCCCCGGCGGCGGACCGGAAGGAACCCCGAATACCCCAGGGACCTTCCGCCGACGCCTTGCTCGTCCGGCGGACACTGGCGGAGATCGCACCGGTCGCCGAGCGGGTGACCTCGTACTTCTACGCCCTGCTCTTCGTCCGGAACCCCCAGCTGCGCGAGATGTTCCCGGCTGCCATGGACACCCAGCGGGACCGGCTCCTGAAGGCCCTCCTCACGGCGGCCGAGCACATGGACGACGCCCCGGTCCTCACCGCGTACCTGGAGAACCTCGGCAGGGGGCACCGGAAGTACGGCACCCGGTCCGAGCACTACCCGGCCGTCGGCGAGGCCCTCATCGGCGCGCTCACGCGGTACGCGGAGAAGAGCTGGGACGAGGAGACCGAGGCGGCCTGGGTCCGCACGTACACGACGATCTCCCAGATCATGATCGACGCCGCCGCGGAGGACGAGCGGGCCGCGCCCGCCTGGTGGCAGGCCGAGGTGGTCTCCCACGACCTGCGCACCCCGGACATCGCCGTGGTCACGCTCCGGCCGGACCAGCCGTACCCCTTCCTCGCCGGGCAGTACACGACGCTGGAGACCCCGTGGTGGCCCCGGATATGGCGCCACTACTCCTTCGCCTCGGCACCCCGTCCGGACGGGCTGCTCTCGCTGCACGTCAAGGCGGTCCCGGCCGGCTGGGTGTCCAACGCGCTGGTCCACCGGGCGCGCCCCGGGGACGTGCTGCGGCTCGGCCCTCCGGCGGGCTCGATGACGGTCGACCACTCCACGGACACCGGCCTGCTCTGCATGGGCGGGGGCACCGGGATCGCACCGATCAAGGCGCTGGTCGAGGACGTCGCCGAGCACGGGGACCGGCGCCCCGTCGATGTCTTCTACGGGGCGCGCAGCGGCCACGACCTCTATGACATCGACACCATGCTGCGGCTCCAGAAGACCTTCCCGTGGCTCTCCGTCCATGCCGTCACCGAGGAACAGGGGAGGCTCCCGGACGCCGTCTGCCGCTACGGGCCCTGGGACGAACGCGACGCGTACCTCTCGGGTCCGCTCGACATGGTCCGTCGCGGCGTCGACGCGCTGCGCGGGGCGGGGGTCCCCTCGGACCGCATCCGGCACGACTTCCTCGCGGAGCTGGCCCCCGCGACGGCCGGCTAACCCAGGTCGGGGGCGTGCATCGCGCGGACGCCCTCGATGTTGCCGTCGAGGTAGTGGCGCAGGGAGAGCGGGACGAGGTGCACGGCGGCGATGCCGACCCGGCTGAAGGGAACCCGGACGATCTCGTACTCGCCGACCGGTTCGTCGATCTCGGGGCCGTGGCGCAGGGCGGGGTCCATGGAGCCGAGCCGGCAGACGAAGAAGTGCTGGACCTTCACCCCGGAGACCCCGCCGTCGACGATGTGCTCGACGGTGTCGACGAAGCAGGGGACCACATCGGTGATCTTGGCGCCGAGCTCTTCGAGCACTTCGCGGTGCAGGGCCTCGACGACGGTGGCATCGGTGGGCTCGACGCCGCCGCCGGGCGTGAGCCAGTAGGGATCCATCCCGGGCTTGGTCCGCTTGATGAGGATCAGGTCGTCCCCGTCGAGCAGGATGGCGCGTGCGGTGCGCTTGATCACGGGCCGTTCGGTCATGGGAAGAAAATGGCCCGTGCGGGGTGTCCTGAAACGCACCTGTCGCCCGCGGTTCGCGGGGACGTCACCGGCCTCGGCCGGCCCGCCGGGGACTCACCAGTTCCCGGCGGCCCGCAGCAGCTCCTCATGGGCCCGCGCGAGGGGCGGCAGCGCGAGTGTCCCCGTACGCGCGACCAGGAAGTACGTGCGGAGCGGAGGGACCGGGGGATCGAGCAGCGCCACCAGCTGTCCCCGGTGCAGCGCGTCCTCGCACAGATAGCGCGGCAGGACGGCGAGGCCCGCCCCGGAAGCGGCGGAGTCCCGCACGGCCCGCAGGTCAGGCGCGATGACGGTGGCGGCGGCGGCCGGCTTGCTCTCGAAGACGCTCGCCCAGTAGCGCGAGACGAAGGGCAGCGACTCATGGACCTCGACCACCGGCAGCTGCTCCAGGACCACCGCGCCCTTGCTGAGAAGGACGTCGGGGGAGAGCCGGGCGCCCCAGCGCGGGGCAGCGACCAGGACGTGCTCCTCGTCGCAGAGCGGCGTGGACGCGAGCAGACCGCCCCGGGGGCGTGCGGTGGCGATGGCCAGATCGTGATGGCCCGCGGCGAGCCCGTCGAGGATCTCGTCCGTGTCTCCGAGGAAGGAGACCCGGACGGCGAGCCCCTGGCCGACCAGCGGGGTGAGGGCGGGCAGGGCGCGGAGCGCCGTGAACTCCGGAGGCCCGGCGAGGTGGAGGGTGCGGACCCCGCTCTCCTGGTCGAGCCCGGCCTCGGCGATCTCCACGAGGGCGTCCAGATGGGGCGCCGCGCGATGGGCGAGCTCGTCTCCCATGGTGGTGGGCGTGACCCCGCGCGCCTGCCTGAGGAAGAGCGGCCGCCCCAGCTGTCGCTCCAGCGTCCTGATCTGGCTGGTGACGGCGGGCTGGGACAGCCCCAGGAGCGCGGCGGCACGGGTGAAGGAACCGGCCCGGTGCACCGTGACGAACGTGCGCAGCAGCGCCAGATCCATCTCCGCCCCCTCGCGGCCGTGCGGCCGTTCGACTCAGGCGGTCGGCTGACTGCGCCTCAGGACCGTCCAACTATAAATAAGTCGATAGGTCGCTGTCGTTACCGTGATTGGACACTGACGCACAGTCAACTAGCCTTGTTCAGGCGGTCTCCGCGCGTGGAACCGAGGGTGTTCCGAGCCACGAGGGGGGAGGCTCGGAGCGCCCTCGTTCCGTGCGGCCGGCCGCGTCAGCTCGTGCTTCCCGCCTCGTCCAGGGCGCGCAGGACGTCGGCGATCAGGTCCTCGGGGTCCTCGGCTCCGACGGAGAAGCGGATGAACCCCTCCGCGACCGCGTCCCCGCCCCAGCGCCCGCGCCGCTCCGCCGTGGAGCGCACGCCGCCGAAGCTGGTGGCGTCGTCGACGAGACGCAGCTCCTCCAGGAACCGCTCGGCCCGCTTCCGGTCCGCGAGCTCGAAGGAGACCACGGGGCCGAAGCGCCGCATCTGCCGGGCGGCCACCGTGTGCGAGGGGTCGTCGGGCAGCCCCGGGTAGCGCAGCCCGGTGACCTCCGCGCGCTCGGCGAGCGCCCGTGCCAGCGCCAGCGCGGTGGAGCACTGCCGGTCGATCCGCAGCTGGAGCGTGGCGAGCGACCGGTGGGCGAGCCAGGCCTCCATGGGGCCGGGGATGGCGCCGACGATCTTGCGCCAGCGTCGTACGTCCGCCGCGAGCCGGGGATCCCGGCAGCTCACGTGGCCGAGGAGGATGTCGCCGTGCCCGGTCATGCCCTTGGTGTCGCTGGCGACGGAGAAGTCCGCGCCCAGTTCCAGCGGTCGCTGGCCGAGCGGGGTGGCGAGGGTGTTGTCGACGGCGACGAGCGCCCCGGCCGCGTGGGCCTCCCGCACGAGCCGGCGGATGTCGCAGACGTCGAGACCGGGATTGGACGGGCTCTCGATCCACAGCAGCCGCGCCCCGTCCAGTACGGACAGCTGGGCGTCGCCGCCGGTGGGGGCGGTGCGGACCTCGATGCCGTACGCCCGCAGCTGTTCGTGCAGCAGGGGAAGGGCCTGGTAGCCGTCGGACGGCAGCACCACCGCGTCGCCGGTCTTGAGCTGGGAGAACAGGACGGCGGAGATCGCGGCCATGCCGGACGCGAAGACCAGCGTCTCCACGCCCTCCTCCCCCGGCGCCTCCAGCTGGCCGATGGCCCGTTCCAGATGGGTCCAGGTCGGGTTCTCGTCACGGCCGTAGGTGTACGGGCCGCTCGGCTCGCCCGGCAGATGGAAATGTGCCGCGAAGACCGGCCCCGGCAGGGTCGGTTCGTACTTCACGGGCTCGGGCAGTCCTGCCCGTACCGCCCGCGTGCCGTCGCCGAGTTCGTCGTCCGTCACGGTGTCCGTTCCTCCAGTTCCGCGCGTATGGCGGCGAGCAGTCCCTCGCTCGCGGCCTCGACCATCTCCAGGCACTCCTCGAAGCCCTCGCGTCCCCCGTAATAGGGGTCGGGGACGTCGAGTCCGGGCCCGGCGGCCGGGTCGTAGGAGCGCAGCAGTCGTATTCTCGCCGCCTCCTCGGGGGTGCGGGCGAGCTCCCGCAGCTCCCGCAGATGTCCTTCGTCGAGGGCGATCACCAGGTCGAGGGCGGGGAACCACGAGGATCGGAACCGCCGGGCGGTGTGCGCGGAGGTGTAGCCGTTCTCGTCGAGCACGGCGACCGTGCGCGGGTCCGCCCCGTCGCCCTCGTGCCAGCCCCCGGTGCCCGCGCTGTCGATCTCGACCAGGCCACCGAGGCCGGCCTCCTCCACGCGACGGCGGAAGACGTGCTCGGCCATCGGCGAGCGGCAGATGTTGCCGGTGCAGACGAAGCAGACGCGGTAGGCCATGGTCGCCCCTCAGTCGCCGTCGGGGAGCACGACGTTGAGCGCCCAGGAGACGACGGAGATGATCAGGCCGCCCAGGACGGCGGTCCAGAAGCCCTCCACGTGGAAGCTGAGGTTCAGCTGCTCGGCCAGCCACGACGTGAGGAGCAGCATCAGGGCGTTGACCACCAGGGTGATCAGGCCGAGCGTCAGGACGAAGAGGGGAAGGGTCAGCAGTTTGACGATCGGCTTGACCAGGACGTTCACCAGCCCGAAGACAAGGGCGACGAGAATGAGGGTCAGGGCCTTCTTGCCGGTGCTGTCACCGGTCAGGGTGATGTCCTGGAGCAGCCAGATGGCGACTCCCAGGGCGCCCGCGTTCGCGAGCGTCTTGACTACGAAATTCATCATGTGTCTGATCGTGGCAGACATGATCGGGCCGAGGGCAGGGGCTAACGGGCAATGAAGGCATTCCGTCTGGACGAGCTGGAGGCGGAGCGCGCCGCCAACAAGGGCGCGTACCTCCAGTTCCTGCGTGAGCGGAACATGTCGGTGGGCCTGTACGCGTTGGACGCCGGGGAGCTCGATCCGCAGCGGCCGCACAGCCAGGACGAGGTGTACTTCGTGGTGAGCGGCCGGGCGGCGATCACGGTCGGGACGGAGACGACCCAGGTGGCGCGCGGCAGCGTGGTCTACGTGCCGGCCGGGGTGGAGCACCGGTTCCATCACATCAGCGAGGACCTGCGGGTGATGGTGGTCTTCTCGCCTCCGGAGGGCTGAGGGTCGTAGGCCCCTCAGCCCCTAGGGGGCGGATCAGGGGAGAGCGGGGGCCGCAGGGCCCCCAGGGGCTTCGTCCCGCCCCTAGCCTTGAGGGTGTCCGGCGCGGAGTGCGCCGGGCGGATCTTCGAGAGCGAGGTAGGGACGATGGCCGTACGAGAGATTCTCGCGGGGATGCCCTGGTGGGTGAAGTGGGTCGCCATACCCCTCCTCGCCCTGTTCGTCTTCGGCGGACTGATCACCAGCGTCCTGACCTTCGTGGTCGGGCTGCTCTTCAAGGTGCTGCTCTTCGCGGCCCTCGTCGCCGGACTGATCTACGTCGTCCGCAAGTTCAGCTCGTCCTCCAGGTCCCGCGAGGACTGGTAGCACAAGCTACTGATCGGTATGAAGCGCACTGCGGGCATTAGCCCGGGCGGGGGAACGCGCTGGTCGAATCAGGGTGTGGGCCCTGGGGCTGCCACTAGAGTGGAATCTCTCCGCCGCGTTGGGGACTACAGGCGTAGACCTCCGTACTGACCAGCGGTTTCCCAGGCCCGGCGGGCGCGCGGGGGCGGCCCCCGCGGGCGGGTGCACTGCATCCGTCGTCACGCCTGGGGGTGACCTTTGGCCACGGCTACGCAGACGGCTGCGCCTACCCTGATCGGCTCGGTACAGCGGGCGCTGAGACTCCTGGAGGCCGTGGCCTCCCATGCGGAGGGCGCCCCGGCCAAACAGCTCGCCCGCGAGACGGGCCTACCGCTTCCCACGACGTACCACCTGCTCCGCACCCTGACGCACGAGGGCTATCTGGTCCGCGACAAGGGTGTGTTCGTCCTTGGCGACGCCGCCGTCCGACTGGCCGGCGGCGGAGATGTGCAGAATCGTCGCATCAAGATCGAAGACTCCCTCGCCCACTGGCGGGACGAGATCGGCGTCCCCATTTACTTCGCCCTCTACCGCGAGGGGGAGATCGAGCTCGTCGCCGTCGCCGACACCCCTTCCGCCCCCGCAGTGGAGGAATGGGCCGACTTCCGCGAGACCGCGCACGCCCATGCGATCGGGCAGTGCCTGCTGAGTCAACTCGATCTGAAATCTCGTCAAGACCACCTCGATCGCCATCCGGTGGAAGCCATCACTCCGTACACGGTGAGTAACCAACGTCTCCTTTTGGAGCGTTTGGGCGGTTTGGGGCGAATGGAGCCCGTGGTGGAGCGTCAGGAATATGCGCTGGGCACGGTCTGTGCCGCAATCCCCATCACCGCGGGTTCCACGGCGGCCACGATGGCCATTTCCCTCCCCCTTCACCAGGAAGAACGGTTGCTCCCAGCAGTCGAGCGGCTACGCACGGAGATCGGAAGGCTCTTCAGTTCACTCGCGTTCTCTATCAGTATCTGAAAAATCACTCCTTGTGATCTGGTAGCGCTTACAGCACGATTGCGTCAAGAGGGCCACGGGGGATCATTCCTGGCCGTTTCGGTCACAGCTTTCAGCAGCTGTGTTTACACAACTGCTTCATCTACTGCGGGGTACATGATGCGAGAGTCGGTTCAGGCCGAGGTCCTGATGAGCTTCCTCGTCTCCGAGGAGCTCTCCTTCAAGATCCCGGTCGAACTCCGATATGAGACCCGGGATCCCTACGCGGTACGGATGACCTTCCACCTCCCCGGAGACGCGCCCGTGACCTGGGCGTTCGGAAGGGAACTGCTGCTCGACGGGATCAACCGGCCGAGTGGGGACGGGGACGTGCACATCGCACCGACGGAGCCCGAGGGGCTCTCGGACGTCTCCATCCGGCTCCAGGTGGGCGCCGATCGCGCGCTGTTCCGGGCCAGCGCGCCGCCGCTCGTCGCCTTCCTCGACCGAACGGACAAGCTGGTTCCGCTCGGTCAGGAACGGACACTCGGTGACTTCGAAGACAACCTGGAGGCGGCACTGGGCCGGATCCTCGCCGAGGAGAACGCCGGACCCGCCTGATCCGGCGCCGCCCGCCCGATCCGGACACCGTCTGCTCCGGACACCGTCTGCTCCGGCACCGCCTGATCCGGACCCGACGGAGCCCTCAGTACCTTCCCGCGCCCCGCCTCACTTGGCGCGGCGCCGCCGCCCTCCCCGTACCGCCGCGGGCTGTCCCCCTCCGGGCGCCGCCCGGTCGGCGGAGACGACCAGGGCAGCGAGCGCCGTGGTGACCGGCACGGACGCGACCAGACCGATCGAACCGACCAGCGTCCGGACGATCTCCTCGGCCACCAGCTCGCTGTTGGCCACCGTCCCCATGCTGCTCTGGGCGATGGAGAACAGCAGCAGCAGAGGCAGGGCGGCACCCGCGTAGGCGAGCACCAGCGTGTTCACGACCGAGGCGATGTGGTCCCGGCCGATCCGGATCGCCGCCCGGTACAGGCCGCGCGGCCCCATGCCCGGGTCGGCCTGGTGCAGTTCCCACACGGCCGAGGTCTGGGTGACCGTCACGTCGTCGAGCACACCGAGCGATCCGATGATGATGCCGGCCAGGAGCAGGCCCGACATGTCGATCTCCGGGTACAGACCGTGGATCAGGCCGGTGTTGTCGTCGGTGTTGCCGCTGAGCGAGGCCCAGTCGATGAAGACCGAGCCGAGCAGGCCGATCAGCATCAGCGAGATCAGCGTGCCGAGCACCGCGACCGAGGTGCGGGCCGAGAGGCCGTGGCACATGTAGAGCGCGATGAGCATGATCGCGCTCGACCCGACCACTGCCACGACCAGCGGATTCGACCCCTCCAGGATCGCCGGCAGGATGAAGAGGGTCAGCACCAGGAAGCTCGCGGCGAGGGCGATGAGGGCCATCACGCCGCGCATGCGGCCGACGAGTACGACGACGAGGGCGAAGATCCCGGCGAGCACCGCCAGCGGGACCTTCCGGTTCACGTCGGTGACCGAGTACTGCAGGTCGTGCGGGGCGTCGGGGGCGTACGCCACCACCACGCCCTGTCCCTCGTGCAGTTGGCGCGGTGCGTCGGGCTGGACGACCTCGACGAACCGACGGCCCTTGTCCGGGCCGCTGGTGACCTCGACCGTCGCCTTCGCGCACTGCCCCTGCTGGGCGTCGACCGCCTCGCGCCCCTCCGGGGTGGAGGTGTCGCCGGTCGGCGGGACCTGGGCGGCGTTCACGTCCTTGCAGTCCACGTGCTCGACCGAGACGACCGTGCCCTGCTGGGTCTGGCGGTCGAACCCGACGCCGGTGCGCTCGTGCGCGGGGGTGCCGCCGGGCCACAGGACCACGAGACCGACGACGACGGCGGTGGCGAAGGGGATCAGGACGGCGGCGATGACCTTGCGCAGATGCCGCGAGACGGGGGCGGCGGGCCCGTGGCCGTGGCTGTGTCCGTGCCCGCCTCCGTGCCCGTGGGAGGGGCCGGAACCGTGTCCGGGACCGTGGGCGTGGCCGTGCGGCTCGGGGGGCTGCTGGGGGGAAGTCACCGACCGATCATCGCAAGAACGGTGGGGGCCCACTGTTCAGCACGCCAGGGATGGCGCTAGCGTGGTGACACCTTTGCACACGCGGGAGCTCGGAGCACCGGGCTGAGAGGGCGCTGATCACCGTACGCACGTACGGGAGGAGGCTGCGCCGACCGCCGAACCTGTTACCGGGTAATGCCGGCGTAGGGAGATCGGTCTCATGACCATTCAGGATGCACGCACGCCTGCCTCCGACCAGAACCAGACCGACGGGCAGGAGCGCACGCCGGGCTGGCACAAGGGGTACGTCCAGGGTTCGCGCCCCGACCTCCGGGTGCCCGTCCGTCAGGTGCACCTCACCAACGGCAAGGACGTCACGCTGTACGACACGTCCGGCCCGTACACCGACCCCGCCATCGACACCGATGTCCGGCGGGGCCTTCCGCCGCTGCGCGAGAACTGGATCATCGCGCGCGGCGACACCGAGGAGTACGCGGGCCGGCCGGTCCGCCCCGAGGACGACGGCATCAAGCACACCTCGCCGCGCGGCGGCGGGCTCAAGAACCTCGACGCCGTCTTCCCCGGCCGTCCCCGCCTGCCGCGCCGGGGCCGCGGCGGCCAGGCGGTCACCCAGCTCGCGTACGCCCGCCGGGGCGAGATCACCCCGGAGATGGAGTACGTCGCGATCCGCGAGAACGTCTCCCCGGAGGTCGTCCGGGAGGAGATCGCCGCGGGCCGCGCGGTGCTCCCGGCGAACGTGAACCACCCGGAGATCGAGCCGATGATCATCGGCAAGCGGTTCCTGGTGAAGGTCAACGCCAACATCGGCAACTCCGCCGTCACCTCCTCCATCGAGGAGGAGGTGGAGAAGATGACCTGGGCGACCAAGTGGGGCGCCGACACGGTCATGGACCTGTCCACCGGCCGCAACATCCACACCACCCGCGAGTGGGTGCTGCGCAACTCCCCCGTGCCGATCGGCACCGTGCCGCTCTACCAGGCCCTGGAGAAGGTCGACGGCAGGGCCGAGGACCTGACCTGGGAGATCTACAAGGACACGGTCATCGAGCAGGCCGAGCAGGGCGTCGACTACATGACGGTCCACGCGGGCGTGCTCCTGCCGTACGTGCCCCTCACCGCGCGCCGCAAGACCGGCATCGTCTCGCGCGGCGGCTCGATCATGGCCGCCTGGTGCCTCGCGCACCACAAGGAGAACTTCCTCTACACGAACTTCGAGGAGCTCTGCGAGATCCTGGCGGCGTACGACGTCACGTACTCGCTCGGCGACGGCCTGCGGCCCGGCTCGATCGCCGACGCCAACGACGAGGCGCAGTTCGCGGAGCTTCGCACGCTCGGCGAGCTGAACACGATCGCCAAGCGGCACCACGTGCAGACGATGATCGAGGGCCCCGGGCACGTCCCGATGCACAAGATCAAGGAGAACATCGACCTCCAGCAGGAGATCTGCGAGGAGGCGCCGTTCTACACGCTCGGCCCGCTGACCACGGACGTGGCGCCCGCGTACGACCACATCACCTCGGGCATCGGCGCGGCGATGATCGCCTGGTGGGGCACGGCGATGCTCTGCTACGTCACGCCCAAGGAGCACCTGGGCCTGCCGAACAAGGACGACGTGAAGACGGGCGTCATCACGTACAAGATCGCGGCGCACGCGGCGGACCTCGCCAAGGGGCACCCGGGCGCGCAGGAGTGGGACGACGCGCTCTCGGACGCGCGGTTCGAGTTCCGCTGGGAGGACCAGTTCAACCTGGCCCTCGACCCGGACACCGCGCGCGAGTTCCACGACGAGACGCTGCCCGCGGAGCCGGCGAAGACCGCGCACTTCTGCTCCATGTGCGGACCGAAGTTCTGCTCGATGAAGATCTCCCAGGACATCCGGCGCGAGCACGGGGGGACGCAGCAGGAGATCGAGGCGGGCATGGCGGAGAAGTCGAAGGAGTTCGCGGCGAGCGGCAACCGCGTCTACCTGCCGCTGGCCGAGTAGGTCCTGGTCCGCGGGCCCTGAGGGCCCCGAGCCCTGAGGGCCCGCGCCCGTAAGGTCGCCGAGCCCTGAGGGCCCGCGCCCGTAAGGTCGCCGAGCCCTCAGGGCCCGCGCCCCTCAGGGCCTCGGTGTGTCCGGTGGGCCGGTCGCGGCGAGGACGTCGCGGAGGAAGGGGAGGATGCCGCGCTCCAGGAGGGCGCGGCGCCAGGCCTCCCGGGCGTGGGCGAGTTCGTCGTCGGCCGCGGTGGCCCCTTCCGCCGCGGCCGGGCTGTTGCGCAGGGCGGTCAGGAGGAGTCCGGCGCCCGCGCTCAGCAGGCCGGCGGCGGCGAGGGCGGCGAAGACGAGACCCGCGGTCAGCAGGGTCCCGCCGAAGACCATCGTGGGGGCGATGGCGTGCAGCACTGCCCCGACCAGCAGGAATATCGCGGCGGCGGTGCCCGCGAGGACGGGGACCATCACCGTGACGATGGCGACGACCCCGGCACCGGCGCCGGGGTCCGCCAGGGGCGTGCGGGGCCCGGCGGGGGCCCGGCTCTGTTCGCGGACCTTCACGAAGTGGTCGTACTCGCTCGCCGCGGCGGAGGTGATGAGCGCTGTCGCGTTCAGGGTCATGGCGCGCAGCTGCGCGACCGTGAGCCGGGTTCCGATCCCGTCGAGTTCCGGACGTGCGTGGGCGGTGCTCAGTGCGTCGTCGAGGACCCGCTCGTACTCGGCGCGGTCCTCGGTCAGCAGGTGCGGAGCCACGTTCATGTGCATCCCCCGATGCTCCGTAGGCCCGGATCGGCCGTGGGAGACGGCCGGTCGGGCGGAAACGGAGGAGAGCCTGCTACGGATGACCCGATGGTATTGCGGTGACGCCACGGCCTGACAGGGTGTTTCCGGAAATCGACTTCCCCGGATGCGCAGGGTTATGCGTCAGCCGTTCAGGGGGAGTTGGACGACCAGTAGCTTTCCGGCCATGGTCACTCCGCCGTCCATGGCGATCGCGAGCCCGTCCGCGTACACGTGGGGTCCGTCGACGACCGGGCCCCCGCCGTCCTCGCCGTCCTCCGTGCCGACCTGGCCGAGGAGGTACGGGATGGGGCTGTGGCCGTGCACGATCCGGCGGCCGCCGTAGGTGCCGAGCAGCTCCTGGACGGCCTGCGGGCCGCCGTCGTCGCGGAACGCGAAGCGCTTGGTGAACTTCCGGAAGAGGTCCCAGACCTCGTCGGCGTCGTTCCTGTTGAGGACCTCGTGGACCGTGTCGTTGACGTCCTCGATGGTCTGGCCGTATTCGAGGTACGCGGTGGTGTCGGAGTGGACGAGGAGGTGGTCGTCCTCGCGGACCACGGCGTCCAGCCGGGACATCCACTGGAGGTGGACGTCCTGGAGCCGGTCCATGTCGTGCTTCTGGCCGCCGTTGAGCAGCCAGGCGGCCTGGAAGGTGGCGGTGCCCGCGCCGGAGTTGACGGGCGTGTCGCCGAACCGCTTGGCACCGATGAGTAGCAGTTCGTGGTTGCCCATGAGGGCCTTGCAGTAGCCGCCCGCGGCGGCGGCCTCGGCGGAGAGGCGCATGACGAGGTCGATGACGCCGATGCCGTCGGGGCCGCGGTCGGTGAAGTCTCCGAGGAACCAGAGCCGGGCGTTGCCCGCGGCCCAGCTGCCGTTCTCGTCGATGAGGCCCTGGGCGCGCAGCGCGGCGACGAGCTCGTCGAGGTAGCCGTGGACGTCGCCGACGACGTAGAGCGGGCCGGGTCCGTCGCCGTTCCCGGGCTCCGGGGCGGGGACGGGCTCGGGGGTGACCGGGACCTGGACGGTGTCGCCGCGCTGGATGACCGGGAGGTCGCGCTCGGTCGGGGTGTACCCCTCGGGCGCCTCGCCCGCGGGGAAGGCGTTGCCGGGGTGGCCGGTGGCGACGGAGACGATCGACGAGCCCTCCGGTGCGGTGAACGCCGGGGCGAGGCGGTGCCCCAGGTGGAGGGTCGGATCGGCGGGCATGGGCGCCGGAGCCTGGGGCGCCGGGGGTGCGGTCGTCGGCTGTGCGGTCGCCGGCTGTGCGGCGGCGACGGGTGCCGGCACGGCGGGGACGGGCTCGGCCGGGTGGGCCTCCGCGGAGAGGCTCTCGCCGGCGAGCGCCGCCGTCGAGAAGGTCTCGACCGGGTGGGCCTCGACCGAGAGCGCCTTGACCGGGCGGGCCTCGACCGAGGGCGTCCCGACCGGGTGGGCCTCGACCGAGACGGGCTCGGTCTCCGGGGACGGCGGTTCGGCGGCATGACCCTGCACGGGCACGCGGGCGTACGGCGGTACGCGGAAGTCACGCAATGTCGCCGTGCGTACCACGGGCTCCTGACCGGCCCCCTGAGTCATCGACCCCTCCACCACCGTCGCGATGCCCTGCACATCGCGGACCGGCCTGGTCGGGGTGGTCCGCGGTGTCGTCCGCCCATCATAGGAATGAGGGTCCTCCTGTGTGACGCACCAGGGGTGGTGAATCCGGGTCCACTCCGGGTTCACCGGTTGTTTCGCCCGAATTGAGAAGGTCCAGTCCAGGGTAGAGGCCGGTACGGCTGCCGGTTTCGCCGTCTCCGCCCACGGGCAGGGGCGGAGACGGCGGGTCGGACGACGGCGGGTCGGGGCGCCGCGGCCGCTCGTGTCAGTCCTTCGCGGGCGAGCGCGGCGGGCTGACGGTGGTGCGCGGCGAGCGCCGCTGCGAGGAGGTGCGGACGATCAGTTCGGTCGGTATCACCTGCTCGACCGGTCCGTCGGTGTCGATCCCCTCGATGGCGTCGATGAGGAGCTGGACGACGGCGGTGCCGATGCGGCGGGGTTTGAGAGAGAGCGTGGTGACGGGTGGTTCGGTGGTGGCGTAGACGGTGGATTCGCTGCAGCAGACGATGAGCAGGTCGTCCGGGACGCGCAGTCCGTAGCGGCGCGCGGCGGCGAGGAGGTCGGTTCCGTTGGGGTCGAAGAGGCCGTAGACGGCGTCGGGGCGGTCGGGGCGGGCGAGCAGCCGGTCGGCCGCGACGGCGCCCGCGCACGGGTCGTGCGCCGGGTAGGCCTCGTAGACGGGGTCCTGTCCGACGCGCTCGCACCAGTTGAGGTACGCCGTGGTGGACAGGCGGGTGTAGGTGTCGGTGGTGGTTCCGGTGAGCAGGCCGATGCGGCGGGCGCCGGCGTCGGCGAGGTGGTCGAGCAGGTCGAGGACGGCGGCTTCGTGGTCGTTGTCGACCCAGGCGGTGACCGGGAGGGTGCCGGCGGGGCGTCCGTCGGAGACGACGGGCAGTCCCTGGCGGACCAGTTCGGTGACGACGGGGTCGTGGTCGGAGGGGTCGATGACGACGGTGCCGTCGAGGGCGACGTTCGACCAGACGTCATGGCGGGAGGTGGCGGGGAGGATGACCAGGGCGTAGCCCCGGGCGAGTGCGGCCGATGTGGCTGCTCTGGCCATCTCCGCGAAGTATGCGAATTCGGTGAAGGTGAAAGGTTCATCCCCGTACGTGGTCACGGTCAGGCCGATGAGTCCCGACTTGCCGGTGCGGAGCGTGCGGGCCGCCGCGGATGGGCGGTAGCCCAGCCGGTCGGCGACCTCGCGGACGTGGCGGCGGGTGGCGTCCGGGAGTCGGCCCTTGCCGTTGAGCGCGTCGGAGACAGTCGTGATGGAGACCCCGGCGGCGGCGGCCACGTCCCGGATGCCTGCCCGGCCCTGCCGGCTTCCCCGGGTCTGTGCCCGGCTCACCTGGTGCTTCCCTGCTGCTGTCATGGCGAGCCGATAGTAGGGCGATGAGGGGCGGTCGGGACGGTCGCATATGCAGGCGTTGACAGGCACGTTTCTGCATGATCGAAATACCCTAAGAGGCTTGAAATCAAAGGCAGTTAGGGTGTTCCTCGTGTGATCTATGCTCATCGAACGGCGTAGGCCTGGCGAGGGGGCGAGGTCTCGAAGAGGTCTCAACTCACCTCTACGGGGGATGCGCGCCACGGCGCCCGCCACCGGCGCGCGCCACCCAGACGCGCGCCCCCCCTCCTCCGGGGCGGGAAAAGGGACGTTTCCACAGCGTGTCCCTCCTGTTGTCCACAGCCCATTCGCAGCGGAGGCGAATCCTCTTAAGGTGAGGAGTATTGGCGGTACGGACGGTCGAGGAGGCCACACTGTGAGCGAGACCAGCGGGACGAGCACCGGCAGCCCCAAGCTGCGCGCCGAGCTGGACGGCGTCCCCACCTACAAGCCGGGCAAGCCGGCCGCCGCGGGGGGTCCCGTGGCCTTCAAGCTGTCCTCCAACGAGAACCCCTACCCGCCGCTGCCCGGGGTCATGGAGACCACCCTGGCCGCCGCCGCGAACTTCAACCGCTACCCCGACATGGCCTGCACCGGTCTGACCGAGGAGCTGGCGAACCGCTTCGGCGTGCCCGTCTCGCACCTGGCCACCGGCACCGGCTCGGTCGGCGTCGCCCAGTCGCTGCTCCAGGCCACCTCGGGCCCGGGCGACGAGGTGATCTACGCCTGGCGCTCCTTCGAGGCGTACCCGATCATCACGCAGATCAGCGGGGCCACCTCGGTGCAGGTGCCGCTGACCGAGGGCGAGGTGCACGACCTCGACGCGATGGCCGAGGCGATCACCGACCGGACCCGGCTGATCTTCGTCTGCAACCCCAACAACCCCACGGGCACCGCGGTGCGCCGCGCGGAGCTGGAGCGCTTCCTGGACCGGGTGCCCTCCGACGTCCTGGTCGTGATCGACGAGGCGTACCGGGAGTTCGTCCGCGACACCGAGATCCCGGACGGCATCGAGCTCTACCGCGACCGGCCGAACGTGGCCGTGCTGCGCACCTTCTCCAAGGCGTACGGCCTGGCGGGTCTGCGGGTCGGCTTCGCGGTCGCCCACGAGCCGGTGGCGGCGGCGCTGCGCAAGACGGCGGTGCCGTTCGGAGTGAGCCAGCTGGCCCAGGACGCGGCGGTCGCCTCGCTGCGGGCCGAGGACGAACTGCTCGGGCGGGTCGGCTCGTTGGTGGCCGAGCGCGAGCGGGTCCATGCGGGGCTCGTGGCCCAGGGCTGGACCGTGCCGGACACCCAGGCGAACTTCGTCTGGCTGCGGCTCGGCGAGCGGACCATGGACTTCGCGGCGGAGTGCGAGCGGCACGGCGTGGTGGTGCGGCCGTTCGCGGGCGAGGGCGTGCGCGTCACGATCGGTGAGTGCGAGGCGAACGACCTGTTCCTGAAGGCGGCGGAGGGCTTCCGCAAGGCCTGACGGGTCCGGGGCTGATCGGTCCGGGACGGCGGGTCCGGGGCTGATCGGTCCGGGACGGCGGGTCCGGGGCTGATCGGTCCGGGACGGCGGGTCCGGGGCTGATCAGTCCCGGACGCGTTCCACGCGGATCGGGTCCCCGTCCCGCACGGTGGCCAGGATCCGCGGGTCGCCGTCGAGCGCCCCGAGCAGATTGCAGGGGCTGGCGAGCCGGCACTCGGCGCCCCGCGAGATCGGGGTGGGGCCGTAGGGGAGCGCGAGCGCGTCGCCCTCCGTCCAGAAGGCCACGGTGCCGGGCTCGACGACCTGGCGCGCGCCGTCCTCGACCGAGGACGAGACCGGTGTGTCGAAGTAGACCTCCTCGCCCCAGGTGCGGGCGGTGGAGGAGATCGGGAGGGCTCCCGCGAGCGCGGTGCTCGTGGGGGTCTCCTCAAGGGTGGCCGTGGTGTGTCCGGCCGGCCAGATGATGCGTATCCGAAGGGTCATGCCCCGGATTCAACAATATGTTGAAGGTCCTGGGAAGAGGTGACCTTCGGTAGGGGGACCCCCGACTGACGGTACGGATTTCGTATGAGCCATAATGCTTGTGAATGTGAACGCGTTCACAAGCGTGTCCTGTTTCCTCCCGTAATAAGTGGGATTAGCAGGGCAAACTGCCGATGTGACCACGGCGATGTAAGGAGAAAACGACGTGGACCTCGCTCTGGCACCAGAGACTCTGGCGCGCTGGCAGTTCGGCATCACCACCGTCTACCACTTCCTCTTCGTACCCCTGACGATCTCCCTCGCCGCGCTCACCGCCGGTCTGCAGACCGCCTGGGTGCGCACGGAGAAGGAGAAGTACCTCAGGGCGACGAAGTTCTGGGGCAAGCTCTTCCTGATCAACATCGCGATGGGCGTGGTCACCGGCATCGTGCAGGAGTTCCAGTTCGGCATGAACTGGTCCGACTACTCCCGCTTCGTCGGCGACATCTTCGGCGCCCCGCTCGCCTTCGAGGCGCTCATCGCCTTCTTCTTCGAGTCGACCTTCATCGGTCTGTGGATCTTCGGCTGGGACAAGCTGCCGAAGAGGATCCACCTCGCCTGCATCTGGATGGTGTCGATCGGCACCATCCTCTCCGCGTACTTCATCCTGGCGGCCAACTCCTGGATGCAGCACCCCGTGGGCTACAGGATCAACGAGGAGCGGGGCCGGGCGGAGCTCACCGACTTCTGGCAGGTGCTCACGCAGAACACCGCGCTCACCCAGTTCTTCCACACGATGACGGCGGCCTTCCTGGTCGGCGGAGCGTTCATGGTGGGTATCTCCGCGTTCCACCTGGCGCGCAAGAAGCACGTCCCGATCATGCGGACCTCGCTGCGGCTCGGTCTGATCACGCTGATCATCGCCGGCCTCGGCACCGCCATCAGCGGCGACCTGCTCGGCAAGGTCATGTTCAAGCAGCAGCCGATGAAGATGGCCGCCGCCGAGGCGCTCTGGGACGGCGAGGCGCCCGCACCCTTCTCGGTCTTCGCCTATGGCGACGTCGAGAAGGGCCACAACACGGTCGCCATAGAGATCCCGGGCCTGCTGTCCTTCCTCGCGAACGACGACTTCAGCTCGTACGTCCCGGGCATCAACGACGTGAACAAGGCCGAGCAGGAGAAGTACGGGCCCGGCGACTACCGGCCCAACATCCCCGTCGCCTACTGGGGCTTCCGCTGGATGATCGGCTTCGGCATGGCCTCGCTGGGCATCGGCATGCTCGGCCTCTGGCTGACCCGGAAGAAGTTCATGCTGGCACCGGGCCTGAGGACCGGTGAGGACGAGGTGCCGAACCTGGTCCTGTTCAAGCGGAAGGCGCTCAGCCCGCGCTGGGGCAGGTGGTACTGGATCATCGCCCTCTGGACGATGGCGTTCCCCCTGATCGCCAACTCCTGGGGCTGGATCTTCACCGAGATGGGCCGCCAGCCCTGGGTGGTCTACGGCGTGCTGCGCACCCGTGACGCGGTCTCCCCCGGTGTCTCCCAGGGCGAGGTCCTCACCTCGATGATCGTCTTCACCACCCTCTACGCGATTCTCGCCGTCATCGAGGTCAAGCTCCTCGTGAAGTACGTCAAGGCGGGCCCGCCGGAGCTCACCGAGGACGACCTCAACCCGCCCACCAAGATCGGCGGGGACTCTCGTGACCCCGACCGCCCCATGGCCTTCTCGTACTGAGGCTCAGGAGATCGAGGCATGGAACTCCACGACGTCTGGTTCGTACTCATCGCCGTCCTCTGGATCGGCTACTTCTTCCTCGAAGGATTCGACTTCGGGGTCGGCGTCCTGACCAAGCTGCTCGCCCGGGACCGGGTGGAGAAGCGGGTCCTCATCAACACC
Organism: Streptomyces sp. NPDC096079; assembly: GCF_040303145.1. Lineage (NCBI taxonomy): Bacteria > Bacillati > Actinomycetota > Actinomycetes > Kitasatosporales > Streptomycetaceae > Streptomyces > Streptomyces sp. NPDC096079. The sequence goes on along the minus strand of NZ_JBEOST010000003.1, from coordinate 151,916 downwards.
ATCGGACCCGTCTGGGACGGCAACGAGGTGTGGCTGCTCACCGCCGGCGGGGCGACCTTCGCCGCGTTCCCCGAGTGGTACGCGACGCTGTTCTCCGGCTTCTACCTGCCGCTGCTGATCATCCTGGTCTGCCTGATCGTCCGGGGCGTCGCCTTCGAGTACCGGGCGAAGCGGCCGGAGGAGAACTGGCAGCGCAACTGGGAGCAGGCCATCTTCTGGACCTCGCTGATCCCCGCGTTCCTCTGGGGCGTGGCCTTCGGCAACATCGTCCGGGGCGTGAAGATCGACGCCGACATGGAGTACGTCGGCACCTTCTGGGACCTGCTCAACCCGTACGCGCTCCTCGGCGGCCTGGTCACGCTCACCCTCTTCACCTTCCACGGCGCGGTCTTCGCCGCGCTCAAGACGGTCGGGGACATCCGGACGCGGGCGCGTGCGCTCGCGCTCAAGCTGGGCCTGGTCACGGCGGTGCTCGCCCTGGGCTTCCTCCTCTGGACCCAGGCCGACACCGGGGACGGCGGGAGCCTCGTGGCGATGCTGGTCGCCGTGGTGGCGCTCGTCGGCGCGATCGTGGCCATCAAGGCGGGGCGCGAGGGCTGGTCGTTCGCGCTGTCGGGCGTCACCATCGCGGCGGCGGTGGCGATGCTCTTCCTCGCCCTGTTCCCGAACGTCATGCCGTCTTCGCTCAACCCCGAGTGGAGCCTTACCGTGACGAACGCGTCGTCGAGCCCGTACACCCTCAAGATCATGACCTGGTGCGCGGCGATCGCGACCCCGCTGGTGCTGCTCTACCAGAGCTGGACCTACTGGGTGTTCCGCAAGCGCATCGGCACGCAGCACATCGCCGACGCTCACTAGTCGGCACTCGGCAGCCGACTCTCACCAGAGGGGCATGTTTCACGTGAAACCGATCGATCCGCGCCTGCTCCGGTACGCGAGGGCCACCCGTCTCTTCCTGATCGCGGTGGTCGCGCTCGGCCTCGTCGGAGCGGCGCTGGTCATCGCCCAGGCGATGCTCATCGCCGAGGTCGTGGTGGGGTCCTTCCAGAAGGGCCAGTCGGTTTCCGCCCTGACCACCCCCCTGCTGCTGCTCGCCGGAGTCGCGGCGGCACGGGGGCTGGTCTCCTGGCTGACCGAGCTCGCCGCCCACCGGGCGAGCGCGGCGGTCAAGTCCGAGCTGCGCGGCCGGCTCCTCGGCCGGGCCGCCGGGCTCGGACCGGGGTGGCTGAGCGGTCAGAGGGCCGGTTCGCTGATCGCCCTCGCCACGCGGGGCGTGGACGCGCTCGACGACTACTTCGCCCGCTATCTGCCGCAGCTGGGGCTCGCGGTGGTGGTGCCGGTGGCGGTCCTGGCCCGGATCGTCACCGAGGACTGGGTCTCGGCGGCGATCATCGTCGTGACGCTGCCGCTCATCCCGCTCTTCATGATCCTCATCGGCTGGTACACCCAGGCCCGGATGGACCGGCAGTGGAAGCTGCTCTCGCGGCTCTCCGGCCACTTCCTGGACGTGGTGGCGGGCCTTCCCACGCTCAAGATCTTCGGCCGGGCGAAGGCCCAGGCCGAGTCGATCCGCGCGATCACCTCGGAGTACCGCCAGGCGACGATGCGCACCCTGCGGATCGCCTTCATCTCCTCCTTCGCCCTGGAACTCCTCGCGACCCTGTCGGTCGCGCTCGTCGCCGTGACCATCGGCATGCGGCTCGTCCACGGCGAGCTCGACCTCTACACCGGGCTCGTCATCCTGATCCTGGCGCCCGAGGCCTACCTTCCGCTGCGGCAGGTGGGCGCGCAGTACCACGCGGCGGCGGAGGGGCTCGCGGCGGCGGAGGAGATCTTCGACGTCCTGGAGGAGCCGGTACGGGACGGGGGCACCGCGTCCGTGCCGCGGTCCGTACGGCTTGAGCTCGACGGCGTGACCGTCCGTCACGCGGGCCGCACCGAGCCGTCGCTCGACGCGGCGACGCTGACGGTCGAGCCGGGCGAGACGGTGGCCCTGGTCGGGCCCAGCGGTGTCGGGAAGTCCACGCTGCTCGACGTCGTCCTCGGCTTCGCGGTGCCGGAGGAGGGCGGTTCCGTACGCGTCGGGGGCACCGATCTGGCGACGCTCGACCTGGAGGAGTGGCGGTCCCGGATCGCCTGGGTGCCGCAGCGCCCGTACCTCTTCGCGGGGACGGTCGCGGAGAACGTACGGCTGGCCCGGCCGGACGCCTCCGACGAAGCCGTACGGGACGCCCTGCGGGACGCCGGGGCGGACGGGTTCGTCGCGGGGCTGCCGCAGGGGCTCGACACGGTCCTCGGCGAGGACGGTGCGGGACTCTCGGCGGGACAGCGGCAACGGCTCGCGCTCGCCCGGGCGTTCCTGGCCGACCGGCCGCTGCTGCTGCTCGACGAGCCGACGGCGGCGCTCGACGGCGCGACGGAGGCGGGCGTGGTCGACGCCGTCCGGCGCCTCGCCGCCGGCCGGACGGTGCTGCTGGTCGTGCACCGTCCGGCGCTGCTCGCGGTCGCCGACCGGGTGGTCTCGCTGGCGGGCGCGGCGCCGGTGACGCGCCCTGCGGGCACGGCGGAGGACGGTGGGCTCGCCCCGGGCGAGGGCACCCCGCCGCCCCTCACGGAACAGCCGCCCGCACCGGGTGCGGCGGACGAGCCGCGCGGGTCGGGCCTGGCGCGGGTGCGGAGCATGGCCGGGGAGCTCAAGGGGCGGATGGCGCTCGCGCTGCTGCTCGGGAGCCTCGCCCTCGGGTCCGCCGTCGGGCTCATGGCCGTGTCCGGCTGGCTCATCTCGCGGGCCTCCGAACAGCCGCCCGTGCTCTATCTGATGATGGCCGTCACCGCCACGCGCGCCTTCGGCATCGGCCGGGCCGTCTTCCGGTACGCCGAGCGGCTCGTCTCCCACGACGCCGTCCTGCGGATGCTTGCCGACCTGCGGGTCTCCGTCTACCGGCGGCTGGAGCGGATCGCACCGGCCGGACTGCGCCGCACCCGGCGCGGAGACCTCCTCGCCCGGCTCGTCCAGGACGTCGACGCGCTCCAGGACTACTGGCTCCGCTGGCTGCTCCCGGTGGGCGCGGCGCTCCTCGTGGGCGTCGCCTCGGCGGGGTTCACCGCCTGGCTGCTGCCCGAGGCCGGTGCCGTGCTCGCGGTGGGCCTGCTGGTCGCGGGGATCGCCGTACCGGCGGCCGGCGGGGCCCTCGCCCGCCGGGCCGAGCGTCACCTCGCCCCCGCGCGCGGCGCCCTGGCGACCGCCGTCGCCGATCTGCTGCGCGGCTGCGCCGAACTGACCGTGGCCGGAGCGCTGCGGGGCCGGATCGAGCGGACGCGGGACGCCGACCGGACCCTCACCTCCATCGCCTCCCGGCAGGCCGCGGCCACCGCGCTCGGCGCCGGCCTTTCGGCCCTCGTCTGCGGACTGACCGTCGCGGCCGCCGCGCTCGTCGGCGTCCGGGCCGTGGCGGACGGACGGCTCGACGGCGTGGCCCTCGCGGTGGTCGTCCTGACGCCGCTCGCCGCCTTCGAGGCCGTCACCGGGCTCCCGCTCGCCGTCCAGTACCGGCAGCGCGTGAAGCGCAGCGCCGAGCGGGTCTTCGAGGTGCTGGACGCGCCCGTCCCCGTACACGAGCCGAGGACGCCCGCCGCTCCCCCCGCGAACCCGTTCCCGCTGGAGCTGTCCGGGCTCTCGGCCCGGCACGCCGGGCAGGACCGGCGCGCACTCGACGACTTCGCCCTCACCCTGGAGGCCGGGCGGCGGGTCGCGGTCGTCGGCGCCTCGGGCTCCGGCAAGACCACGCTCGCCCAGGTGCTGCTGCGCTTCCTGGACGTGGAGCACGGCACGTACCGGCTCGGCGGCGTCCCCGCCCGGGAGCTCGACGGCGACGCGGTCCGGCGGCTCGTCGGCCTCTGCGCCCAGGACGCCCACCTCTTCGACAGCTCCGTCCGCGAGAACCTGCGGCTCGCCAAGGTCGGCGCGGACGACGAGGAGCTGCGCGAGGCGCTGCGCCGGGCCCGGCTGCTCGACTGGGTCGACGGACTCCCCGAGGGACTCGACACCCTCGTGGGCGAGCACGGCTCCCGGCTCTCCGGAGGCCAGCGGCAGCGCCTCGCGCTCGCCCGTGCCCTGCTCGCCGACTTCCCGGTCCTCGTCCTCGACGAGCCGGCCGAACACCTGGACCTGGCCACCGCCGACGCGCTCACCGACGACCTGCTCCGGGCCACCGAGGGCCGCACCACCGTCCTCATCACCCACCGGCTGCACGGACTCGACGCCGTCGACGACGTGGTCGTCCTCGACGAGGGACGGACCGTGCAGCGCGGCCCCTACGCCGAGCTCGCGCAGGCGGACGGCCCGCTGCGCCGGATGCTGGAGCAGGAGCGCGAGACCGATCTGCTGGTCGGCGCGACCACCCGGCCGACTTTTCTCGCCAAATAGGACTTACTAGTCTCGTGGCATGACCGCAGCCGCGTCCGACGACCCGGACCCCCTGGAAGCCCCGGACCCTCCGGAGCCCGCCTCGGTTTCCCCGGATGCTCCGGAGCCCGCCGCAGATCCCCTGGAGGCCGCCACCCTGGCCACTCGCAGTCTCCAGGGGCTGTCCACGGAGCTCACCGCCCGCGTGCCGCAGCTCCTGGAGGCGATGCGCTCGGTCGGCACCGGGCTCGAACTCCACTCCACCCTCGACCGGATCTGCGAGACGGCCGCCGAACTCGCCGACGCGCGCTACGCCGCGATCGGCGTCGTCGACGACGAGGGCGAGGGCCTCTCCGACTTCGTCACCTTCGGCGTCGACGAGGAGACGGCCCGCCGGATCGGCCACCGCCCCGACGGTCACGCGGGACTGCTCGGCGCGCTGATCCGCGACCCGCAGACCATCCGCCTCGCCGATCTCTCCACGGATCCCCGCGCGGCGGGCTTCCCGCCGGGGCATCCGCCGATGCGGACCTTCCTCGGCGTCCCCATCCGGGTCCAGGGCGAGATCTTCGGCAACCTCTACCTCGCCGAGAAACACGGCGGAGGCGACTTCAACGACTACGACGTGCACATGGTCCGGGTCCTCGCCACCGAGGCGGGCATCGCGATCGGCAACGCCCGCCTGTACGAGGCGGCCCGGCAGCGCGAACGGTGGATCGACGGCTCCGTCGCCGTCACCACCGCCCTGCTCTCCGGCGGCGACGCGGACGACGCCCTGACCGTCGTCGCCGAGCAGGCCCGCCGGCTCGCCGACGCGGACGCCGGGATCGTGCTGCTCCCCGCCGAGGAGGGCGGCCTGGAGATCGTCGCCGTCTCCTCCCCCAGGCCCACGAAGTCGCTGGGCGTGGTGATCCCGCCCGAGAGCGCCGTCGTGAAGGAACTCCTGGAGGGCGAGGCGGTCTTCGTGGCCGACGCCTCGACGGACCCGCGCATGATCAGCCGGCTGACGTCCCCGTACGGGCCCAGCATGATGGTGCCGCTGCAGAGCGGCGGACGGGTCCTCGGCGCGCTCGCCACGCCCCGGGCGCGGGGCGCCCGGCAGTTCACGGAGGCGGAGCGGACGCTCGCCACCCAGTTCGCCTCGCAGGCCGCCCTCGCCCTGATGATGGCCGACGCGCAGCGCGACCGGGAGCGCCTCGCCGTCTACGAGGACCGCGACCGGATCGCCCGCGACCTGCACGATCTGGTGATCCAGCGGCTCTTCGCCACCGGCATGATGCTGGAGAGCGCCCAGCGGAGGTCGATCGTGCCGGCCGTGCGCGAGGGCGTGGGCAAGGCCGTGGACGAACTGGACGTGACCATCCAGGAGATCCGTACGGCGATCTTCGCGCTCCAGCAGGGCCCCGCCGAGGCTCCGTCGGGGCTCCGCACCCGGGTCCTGCGGGAGATCAACATGGCGGCCGTGCCGCTCGGCTTCAAGCCCGCGCACCGCTTCCTCGGAGCGATCGACTCGACGGTCGGCGAGCTCACCGGAAAGAACCTCGTCGCCGCCCTCCGCGAGGCGCTCTCCAACGCCTTCCGGCACGCCGGGGCGAGCCGCATCGAGGTGGTCGTCGACGCCGGGGTCACCCTGCCCGACGGCTCCGCCGGGGTGCGCCTCTCGGTCGCCGACGACGGCATCGGCATCCCGGCGGGAGGGCGGCGCAGCGGCCTGCGCAACCTGGCCCGCCGGGCCGAGTCGCTGGGCGGCGCGAGCTGGTGCGGCCCGGGCCTGGGCGAGGAGGGCGGCGGTACGACGGTGGTGTGGGAGGCACCGCTCTGACGGGCGGTGCGTGCCGCGTCCCGAAACAGGCCCTAGGGCTGCTGTGCCAGGGCCTCGGCGACGAGCTGTTCGATGACGACGGCCACGCCGTCGTCGTTGTTGCCGACCGTCCGGCCCGAGGCGGCGGCGATGACGTCGGGGTGGGCGTTGCCCATCGCGTACGAGCGTCCCGCCCAGCTCAGCATCTCGATGTCGTTCGGCATGTCGCCGAAGGCGACGACCTCCTCGGCCGTGATGCCGCGCTCGGCGCAGCACAGGGCCAGGGTGGAGGCCTTGGAGACGCCGAGCCCGCTGATCTCGATGAGGGCGGTCGGGCTGGAGCGGGTGAAGGAGGCCCGGTCGCCCGCCGCCTCCCGCGCGACGGCCAGGAACAGGTCGGGGTCGAGCTCGGGGTGCTGGGCGAGCAGCTTGAGCACCGGGGCGGCGGCACCGGGCTTCTCCTCGAAGAGGAGCTTCTCGGCGGTGGCGACGGTGGCGCCGGGGTCGAGGAAGAAGGGCGGGTAGTCCGGCTCGTAGTGGATGCCCGTGGTGAGCTCGACGGCGAACGACGTCCCCGGCGCGGCGGCGCGCAGGGCCTGGACGACGGCGAGCGCCACCGGCCGCTCCAGCGGGCGGACCTCCAGGAAGGTGCCTCCCGCGTGGAGGTCGACGACGGCGGCGCCGTTGGCGCAGATCGCCATGCCGTGGCCGTGGACGTGGTCGCTGACCACGTCCATCCAGCGGGCCGGGCGGCCGGTGACGAAGAAGACCTCGATCCCGGCCTGCTCGGCCGCCGCGAGGGCGGCGACCGTGCGCTCGGAGACGGACTTGTCGTCGCGGAGCAGGGTGCCGTCGAGGTCGGTGGCGATCAGCCGGGCGACCGGGGCGGAAGGGCGCGGGGAACGGGGAGAGGTCACCGCACCATTCTTCCGCACCGGACGCACGGGCGTGCGAGGAGGCGCACATATGAGTGCGGGCTTCTCGGCGCGGGGCCGCGCGGCTTCCCGCTCAGTACGCGACCTCCACGACCGCCCGGTGGGTGCGCCGGTCGTCGACGTGGGTGAGCAGGTAGTGCGCGAGATCGGCGCGGGAGAGGGTCTTCGGCCGCTCCAGACGCGCGTTCTCGGCGGTCCGGTAGGTCCGGGTCAGCGGGCCGTCGGTCAGCATCGGGGGCCGTACCACCGTCCATGTCGTGCCGTCCGCCGCCGACGACCGTACGAAGCCCTCCATGCGGGCCATGTCGGCGTACCCGTGCCGGTACAGCCGCTGGATCACGTACCGGGTGACGAGGCGCTGCGGCAGCGGCACGTCCGGCGTGGTGTCCAGGCCGGCGGAGGAGAGGCAGAGCAGCCGGCCGACCCCGGCGGCGCGCATGGCCCCGACGATGTTCCGGGTGCCCTCCGAGTAGACGGTCGTGGGGTGCTTGCGGTCGGTGCTGCCGAGGCAGGAGAGCAGGGCGTCGTGCCCCGGGACGGCCTGCCGCCAGGCCTCGGGGGTGAGGACGTCGCCCGCCAGGACGGTCAGCCGCGACTCCGGGTCCGTGACCGGAACCCGGGCGGGGTCGCGGGCGACGGCGGTGACCTGGTGGCCGGCGGCGAGGGCCTGGGCCAGGAGCTGGGCACCCGTACCTCCGGTGACGCCGAAGAGCATCAGTCTCATGACGCCGACGCCTCCGCGTCCGCCCGTCGTGCCAGGGCTTCGACGAGGGCGACGGCCACGGCCCGCTGGCCGTCGAGCGCGAGGTGGATCCCGTCGTCGAGGTGGAGTCCGGCGGTGGCCGCGCGGGTGTCGACCGTGAGTTCCGGCCGCCCGAGGAGGAACTCGGCGACGGTGTCGATGTCCTCGCCGGCCCAGCCGATCCCGGCGCGGCGGAAGTGCGGGTAGGCGTCGGCCGCCTCCTGGTCCAGGGAGCTGGGGGTGAGCCAGATCCAGCGGTCGGGGCCGGGGAGCCCGCGGCCGGCGAGTTCCCTCAGGGCGAGGAGGTTGCGCTCGGTCTCCGTCTCGCTGACCAGCCGGGTGCCGGGCGCCTTCGCGCCGCGGCCGAGGCGCTGGGCGTCGTTCGCGCCGAGCATGCAGAGGATCCAGTCGGGACGGAGGAAGGCGAGCTGGGGCAGCTGGGCGAGGGCCTGGGCGGTGGTGGAGCCGGAGACGGCGAGGTCGACGAGCTCGATCCCGTCCGGGAGGAGGTGGCGCAGGATCGAGAACCAGGAGAGCCGGTCGGCGGTGGTGCTCTCGCCGAGGGCCACGATCCGCTGCCCGGGGCGGAAGGGCAGCCGGTCGGCCCGCTCGGCGAAGCCGGGGTCCCGGAGGAGTGCGGCGGCGGTGTCCCGGGCCTGGTCGTCGAGGCCGCGCAGCAGTTCCCGGTAGGCCTCGGGGGTGAGGCCGAAGAGGTCGGCGAGGCGGGTGTCGGGCAGCTCTCCCAGGTAGCGGAGGGTCTTCTCGGGCTGCTGGAAGCGCACGAGCTTGCCGGTCAGGTCCTCGGTCGTGTGCGCGTTCGTGTGCTCGGGCATGTCAGTGCTCCTTGCGGGTGCGGCGACGGGGCAGCAGGAAACCGGCGGCGATCAGCCAGCCCAGGCAGGTGAAGCGGGCCAGGGGCAGCAGCAGCGCGGCGCCGTCGAAGAGCAGGGTGAGGGCGGCGAGCTCGGCGACCGTCGCCAGGACGAGTCCGGTCACGGCGAGCGCGCGGGGCAGCAGCCCGGCGAGGAGCCCGGGGACGGCGATCCCGGCCACCAGCAGGCCCAGCGTCACCACGTGGCCCGGGCCGCCGGTCGCGAAGGCCAGGTACTGGAGGGCCCGGACGAGCGGCGGGAGGTCGAGGACCTCCGTACGGGACAGGGTCCAGCTCACCAGGCCGCAGCAGGCCAGGAAGCCGGCGGCGAGGAGGCCGCCGGCCAGGGCGATGGTCGCGCCGGGGGCGCGGACGCCGAGGCGGTGCAGTCGGGCCGAGACCGTGGCCGCGTAGACGGCCAGCGGGATCGAGGCGGCGAACTGGAGGGCGCCGGAGACCTGGACGGCGCCGGAGTGGGCGCGGAAGTACACCACGATCTCGTCGGTCGCGCCGAAGGGCGAGGGGAAGGGATCGCCGCCGGCGAGCACGGTACTGAGCACGAGGCCGGCCAGGAACAGCCCCGTGAACACCGCGGCGAGCACCCCGGGCGGAGGTCCTCCCCGGGCTTCCCGGCGCGCTCGTGGGGTCTCGGTCGGCCGGGGGTCGGTCCAGCTCTCTGCAGACACGGGCCTATCCGTTCTCTGAGGAGAATAGTTCACAGCGGAGAATCGTTCTTGTGGCGTACGATAACCCCGTGAGCAGTGACCGGCAACCAGTGGAAGATCCCGGAGCGGCGACCTCCGCGCCCCCGCGCGGCGGAGCGTTCCTGCTCGCCCAGCTCGGGGCGCACGCGGCGGGCCGCTTCGGCGAGCGCGTCGGCGAACTCGGCCTCGCCCCGCCGGACGTCGGCCTGCTGCGGATGATCGCCACACAGCCGGGGCGGAGTCAGCGCTCCCTCGCGGCCGACCTCGGCGTGGTCCCGAGCAGGGTCGTCGCGCTCATCGACAGCCTGGAGAAGAAGGGGCTCGTCGAGCGGCGGCGGAGCGCCGAGGACCGCCGCCATCACGAGCTGTACGTCTCCGAGGACGGGCGCCACGCGCTCGGCCGCGTCCGTGAGGCCGCCGCGCTGCACGAGGACGACCTGTTCGCGGCGCTCGACGAGGAGGACCGGGGCCGGCTCACGGCGCTCCTCGGGCGGATCGCCGAGCAGCAGGGCCTCACCCCGGGCGTCCACCCGGGCTACCGCCACCTGCCGAAGCGGCCGGGCTGACACCGGACGCGAGGGGGGTGCGGCGGCGCACCTGTGAGACCGGCGTGCTGCGGTGGCGTACCCGTATGGCGGCGTGTTGCGGTGGTGTACCCGTGCGGCCGACGTGCTGCGGTGGCGTACCCGTGCGGCCGGCGTGTTGCGGTGGTGTACCCGTGCGGCCGACGTGCTGCGGTGGCGTACCCGTATGGCGGCGTGTTGCGGTGGTGTACCCCTGCGACCGGCGTGTCAGGACATGGCCGTAAACACCCGTTCGTTTTCGGCGTGACGGGGAAGATCCCTGGGAGCTGACGGCGTCTCCGGGGAGGGCGGGCATGGTCGCGGGCCGGCGAAGAGAGGAGTGCGACTCCTGCGGTGCGCCGTACGGGACGTGGGTCGCGAGCCTCCGGATGACGCTGTGCGCGGAGTGCGAGCGGGCCGGAGCGGCCCAGCCGGAACGGGAGCCGGTGCTGGTGGGCGACGTGCTGGCGGGCCTGGCCGCCCTCGTGACCCGCCCGCCGGAGGCCGCCGCGGACAGGGGCGGTGCGAGGGCCGCCGTAGGGGACACGGCCCGTGCCGTGAGCGCCGTACCGCAGCAGCGGACGCCGGGCGCCCCGGCGCGTGAGGAGGGCCCCGCCGCCTGGGACACCCGCGGAGCCGACACGGAGTGGCCCCGCACGGCCTGACCCGCTCCGGCGCGGATCAGGCCGACGTGCTCAGCCCAGCTGGGCGAGCGCCTGCGTGGCGATGTTCTCGAAGACGGTCTGGTCGGCGGCGAAGTCGGAGTCCGCGATCGGCCAGTGGATCACGATCTCGGTGAAGCCGAGTTCGCGGTGGCGCCCGGCGAAGTCGACGAACGCGTCCACGGACTCCAGCGGCCGGCTCCGGTCCGGGGTGAACCCGGTCAGCAGGATCTTGTCCAGTTCGGCGACGTCCCGCCCGGACTCGGCGCAGGCCTTGGCGAGCTTCTCGACCTGGCCGCGCAGTGCCGCCACCGACTGCTCCGGCGTGCCCTCCTCGTACAGCTTCGGGTCACCGGTCGTCACCCACGCCTGCCCGTACCGCGCGGCCAGCCGCAGTCCGCGCGGTCCGGTCGCCGCCACCGCGAACGGCAGCCGCGGCCGCTGGACGCAGCCGGGGATGTTCCGCGCCTCGTCGGCCGCGTAGAACGTGCCCCGGTCCGTCACCGCGTCCTCGGTGAGGAGCCGGTCCAGGAGGGCCACGAACTCGCCGAAGCGGTCGGCCCGCTCCTTCGGCGTCCACGCCTCCTGCCCGAGCGCGGTGGCGTCGAAGCCGTTGCCGCCCGCGCCGATGCCGAGGGTGATCCGCCCGCCGGAGACGTCGTCCAGCGTGATCAGCTCCTTGGCGAGCGTCACCGGGTGCCGGAAGTTCGGCGAGGTCACGAGGGTGCCGAGCCGGAGCCGCTCGGTGGCCGTCGCCGCCGCGGTGAGCGTGGGCAGCGCGCCGAACCACGGGCCGTCGCGGAAGCTCCGCCAGGAGAGGTGGTCATAGGTGTACGCGGCGTGGAACCCGAGGTCTTCGGCCCGCCGCCAGATCTTCTGTCCCTCGCTCCATCGGTGGATGGGGAGGATCACGGTGCTCAGACGCATGCCGTCGACCCTACGGCAGCCGGTTCCCCGGCGGATTCAACGCGGCAGCCAGCTCAGCAGGGCCGTCGCCGCGAACACCGTGGCCGACGCCAGGCCGACCGCGCGCGGGGCCAGCCACCAGGGGCCCTCGGGGGGCTGGGCCTGCGGGGCCGGAGCCAGCAGCGCGTCCGCGAAGGCCTGGGCGGTCGGCGGCCGGTCCGCCGGCTCGACGGACATCGCGGCCCGTAGCAGCAGGTCGACGTGGGGCGGGAGCTCCGCTCCGGCCGGGAGCGCCGGCAGCGTCGACGCGGCCGGCCGGTCGGTCAGCAGAGCGGTCGCGCGGCCGCCCGAGCCGAACGGCTTCCGCCCGGTCAGCAGCTCGTAGGCCACGACGGCCAGCGCGTACACGTCGGCTCTCCCGTCGAACCCACCGGTCTGGAAGGCCTGTTCCGGTGCCATGTACGCGGGCGTGCCCGTGGTCACCGTCAGCCCCGACGCGTCGGCCAGCTGCTTCGCGCTGCCCAGATCCGCCACCAGCACCGCGGCGGGCGCGGGATCGGTCGAGAGCAGCAGGTTGGACGGCTTGACGTCGCGGTGCACCACACCCGCCTCGTGCAGGACCTGGACCGCGTAGCCCGCCTCCGCGGCCAGCCGCAGCGCCTCCTGCGGGTCGCACCGCCCGACCCGGTCCTCCAGGGTGCCGCCGCGCACGAGGTCCATGACGAAGTAGGGCTGGTCCTCCTGCACCCCGACGTCGTGCACCCGGACCACCCGCGGGCTGGCGATGCGGCGCAGCAGCCTCGCCTCCGCCAGGAACCGCTCGCGCACATCGGCGTTGGCGGCCCAGTTCTCGGCCAGCACCTTCACCGCGACCTCGGTGTCGAGCTCCGGATCGTAGGCCTTCCAGACCGTCGCGAAGGAGCCGGCTCCGAGCCGGTCCAGGAGGAGGTAACGGCCGAGCTTGCGCATGTGGCAGCATTCTGCCGGAGTCCCGAGGAGCGTGGAACGCCCCCTCGACGGGTGGGGTGTGCGCGGGACGGGACGGGGGGAATTCCGGGTGTTCGAGGAAGGCGAACTGGAGCGGCTCGTGACGGCCGCTCAGGCGGGTGACCCGGGGTCGATGGAGTACCTGCTGGCCAAACTGCGTCCGGTGGTGCTGCGCCGCTGCTCGCGCTTCCTGCCCCACCACTCCGACGCGGAGGAGGCCGCACAGGACGCGCTGCTGTCCATCAGCAAGCACCTGGGCGAGTACGGCGGCCACGGCTCCTTCCTGGGCTGGGTGACGGTCATCGCCTCGAACGCCGCCCGGTCGACCTACCGCTCGATGCGCAGGCGCGCCGAGGACAGCCACGCCGACCTCCCCGAGTCCCTCGACCCGCGCACCACCAGCGTCATCGCCGGGACCCGGCTCGACCTGATGGAGGCGCTGGCCGCGCTGGAGCGGCAGCACCCCGCCCTGGTGGAGTCCTTCGTGCTGCGCGACCTGGGCGACCTGACCTACGTCCAGGTGGCCGAGGCGCTGGGTGCCCCGTTGGGCACGGTCAAGGACCGCATCCACCAGGCCCGCCGCTTCATGCGCGAGCGCCTGGTCACCGGTCTGTGAACGGCGGTACCGCGACGGGCGGCGGCCGTGCCGTCGTCCGGTCCCGGTCCGCCGTCGCCGCCCTGGTGACAGCCGCCGCGCTCGGTCTGGTGACCGGTCGGTTCGTCCTGCCGCCGCCCCCCGGGGCCGATGCGCCCCCGGCGGCGCGGTCGGGTGCCGCGGCCGGCGGGGCGCCCCGGGGCACGTCCGCCCTCCCGGCGCCCGCGTCCTCGGTCTCCGGCTCCGCCTCGCCGACCGGGGCGACGGGGCCGGTGACGAAGGCGAACCTTCTGGAACCCGCGGCGTTCGGACCGGAGTTCGGCACCGGGCGGATCCACGTCACCGACCGGTACGGCGACGGGTCGTACGCCAACGCGGCCTGTACCGGGGAGAAGACGCTCACCGAGACCCTGGGCGGGCCGGGTGCCCACTTCCGCGGGCTGATGACCGGCACCCGCACCGACCCGGGCGACCCCACGCTGGCCGCGGACACCGCCGACCAGGTCGCCCGCGAGGTCGTCGCCGCGGCCCGGAACCCCTCCCTGGCGCGGAACTTCGCCGACCGCCTGCTGCTGGAGGAGGTGCCCTGCCAGGAGGAAGCGCCGGGGCACTGGGTCTACGGGAGGACCAGGACGCTGCGGCTCGCCCCGGACGTCACCGCGAGCTGGATGGGCTCCTACCAGGGAACCCTCAACACCACCGGCACGGCGCCCGAGGGCAAGGAGCCCTGCGGCGGCATCGCCGTGCTGCGCAGCGGCAGCCACTACGGGGTGTTGGAGGTCGCCGCCTGCCTGGGGACGGACGCGATGAACCGTGTCGTCAGGACCGCTCTGTCACAGCTGTGAAACAGGGGTTCGGGGCTCCAACTTTCCCTCCTCCCGCGGCATCACCCCGGTTGTACGAGGACGCAGCAGGCGTCCCGACCAGCAGGGGGACCAGATGACCGAGAACAAGAACGTCCAGCAGAAGTCCGTTCGCCGCAACCGGGTCGCCGCCGCGGCCTGCTTCGCCGCCGCGCTGATCACGGCGAGCGTCGTCGGCACCCAGTCGGCCACCGCCGACGGGACCGCCCACCGCACCGCCACCGCCGCCCGCCCGGCCGCGGTCGCGGCCGCCGCGCCCCGGCTCGGCTCCGCCCACCTCGTCCAGAGCGAGGACGCCTTCCAGCAGGGCCTGAGCCCGGTCGGCGCGACCGTCGAGCTGAACGGACGCCAGGGGCTGTCCGCCTGCTCCGGCGAGGAGACGATGCGCGACCTGACCAAGGGCGCGGCCACCGCGTACGCGTCCGTGAACTGGACCCTCGACACCGACGGCCTGCTGACCGAGTCGGCCGCGAGCGCGCCCACCAAGACCGCGGCCGCCCTCTGGGAGAAGCAGCTCGTCGCGCTCGTCCAGGACTGCCAGGACGAGCCCGCCGGCCACTGGTACTACGGCGCGGCCCACACCCTGACCACCACCGGCGGCACCGCCCGCTGGTACCCGGCCTACAGCGGCGACGGCAGCCTCAGCGGCGGGGTCGCGGTCCTGCGCAGCGGCACCAGGGTCGCCGTCGTCGAGCTCTCCGGCCGGCCCGCCGACGCCTCGCACCACGTCGAAGGCATCGCCGCCGCGGCACTGAACCGCCTCTCCTCCTGAGCGGCGGTCTCTTCGCCCGAGCGGCGGCCTCTCCGACCGAGCGGCGGCCTCTTCTCCCAAGCGGCGGCCTCTCCGACCGAGCGGCGGCCTCTTCTCCCGAGCGGCGGCCTCTTCTCCTGAGCGGGCGCCCCGGGCCCACGGCGGTCAGCGGACGTGGGCGCTCATCCAGGGGGTGAGCGTGACTCCCGTGACCAGCTCCTTGTACGTCTGGTCGCCGGGCAGCGGGACGACCAGCCACCAGCCGGGTGGGAAGAACCGTCCCTTCACGTGGGCGAGGCCCCCGTGGACGGACCGCAGGAAGGCGGGGACGGCATCGCGCGGCACGTCCGCGAACTCGATGCCGTCCACGGTGATCAGGGCGTCGTCCTCGGGGAAGACCTGGATCGTGACCGAGGGGGAGCCGCCCAGCTCGACGTAGGCCTCGTGCGGGAGCGATCCGCCCGCGTCGAGGACGGCGAACGCGCCGGACGAGGTGCGCCGGGAGGTCTGGTCCGCGCCGATGTCGTCGGTCACCGTCATCTCCAGGTGGAACTCCTGGGCGATCTCGCGGATCGCGGTGACGGCCGCTTCGGTGCTGGGCAGGTGCGGGTGAGGCATGCGAACGATCATGCCTCAGACGGGGAAGCGGAGGAACTCCGGCGGGACGGCGTCCGTCAGCCACACCCCGTTGGCGCTGACGTGGAAGACGTGTCCGGCCCGGTGCATGGCGCCGGCGTCCACGCTCAGCACCACGGGCCGGCCCCGCCGCGCGCCGACCCGGGTCGCCGTCTCGCGGTCGGGGGAGAGGTGGACGTGGTGGCGGGCCATGGGCCGCAGCCCCTCGGCCCGGATCGCGGAGAGCCGGTCCGCGACCGTACCGTGGTAGAGGTACGCGGGCGGTTCGGCGGCGGGCAGGTCGAGGTCGACCTCCACCGTGTGGCCCTGGCTCGCGCGGATGCGGGTGCCCTCGATCGCGAAGCGCTTCTTGTCGTTGGTCGCGACGACGTGGTCGAGCTCCTCGCGGGTGACCGGGAACCCGTGCTCCGCGGTGGCCCTGAGCAGGGCGTCGATCTCGGTCCAGCCGTGTGCGTCGAGGACGAGTCCGATGCGCTCGGGCTGGTGGCGCAGGTGCTTGGAGAGGTACTTCGACACCTTCACCGTGCGCCGCTCGTCGGGCGGTTGTCTTCGGGTCATTCCTTCAGGATGCCGGAGCGTGACCCGTCTCACCATCGAATTCGCGGGGGCAGGTTTGATCCACAACCAACGTGAGTTATCCACAGGGGAGTTGGCGATTCTGTGGACAACGGAGCTATGTTTTCAGGGTGATTGGGTAAATTCGCCCGATGTGCGATGACTTGAGGCAAGGGCGTCCAATGTCCTTTTCTGGACCTCGCGTTCCGCGGCGGCCGCGATGAAGGCCTCGACGCCCTCCGGACCAACCAGGCTCTGCACGGCCCTTATCGTCCCGTCGGGCAGGGACACCGCACGCGGCTGATCGCCCTTCACCCAGGGCTCGTCCTGCGACAGATGGATCTGGAGGTGACGGGTCGCCAGCAGGCGCATGGCCCGCGCGAGTTCGGCGTCCACCGTCTGCTGGGCGAGCGGCCTCAGTCGCCGCACCATCGTCGCCGCCTCGGCCGCGTCCGCGTCCGTCGGCGGCCGGTGCTCCAGGTAGCGCGCGAACACGTGCTCCGTCGTGAACTCCAGGAAACGGGAGGCGATGTGCTCGACCTGATCGCGAAGTTCCCTCAGGTGTCCGGTGATCGCCGAGAGCGGGACGCCCGCCGCGTACAACTCGGCCGCCACCGCCAGCTCTTGCGGGCTCGGCACGAGGTACTCCTCGTCCTCCCGGTCCGGCAGCCGCTCCAGTACGCCGAGCTCGACGGCCTCCCGGATCGCCTCCTCGTCCGGCGTTCCGCCGAAGCGGGCGTCCAGCTCCGCGCGCGAGATCCGGTCCGCCTCCTCGTCCGTCCACGGCCCGTGGACCTCCGCGACCAGGCCCAGCACCCCGCCGAGCCCCCGGCCCGTGTCCCAGGCCTCCAGCAGCTCCTTGATCGAGGCGAGGGTGTAGCCCCGGTCGAGGAGGTCGGCGATCTGCCGGAGCCGCGCGAGGTGCGCGTCCCCGTACACGTTCGACCTGCCCCGCCGCTCCGGGCGGGGCAGCAGGCCGCGGTCCTGGTAGGCACGGATCGTCCGGACCGTGGCCCCGCTGTGATGCGCGAGATCCTCGATCCGGTACTCCGGCTGTGCTGACTGCTCGGACAAACCCGCTCCCACCGACCGCATCCGCCACCCCGCAGCCGCGGGGCCCCTCCTGGGAGGGATCGTACGACCGCTGCTCCCCGCCCGTCGGCTACGCCGGCGGCTGCCACCGGGCCAGCGCCCGCAGCGTGCGCGGGCTGAGCCGGGACAGGAAGTGGGCGCCCCGCGCCTCGGGGGTCACGGGGACGACGGCCCGGTCGTGCAGGACCGCCCCGAGGATCGCGTCCGCGACCTTCTCCGGAGGGTAGTTCCGCAGCCCGTACAGCCGGGAGGCCTTCTGCTGCCGCCGCTTCTCCTCCGCCGTGTCCGTGACCCCGGCGAACCGCGCGGTCGCCGTGATGTTGGTGTTGACGATGCCGGGGCATATCGCGGACACCCCGATGCCCTGGTCGGCCAGCTCGGCGCGCAGGCACTCACTGAGCATCAGCACCGCCGCCTTCGACGTGCTGTACGCCGGCAGCGCCCGGGACGGCTGGAAGGCCGCTGCCGAAGCGGTGTTGACGATGTGGCCGCCCTGGCCCCGTGCGGTCATCTGCGCACCGAAGAAGCGGCACCCGTGGATGACACCCCACAGGTTGACGTCCAGCACCCGCTTCCACTCCTCGGCGGAGGTCGCGAAGAACGAGCCCGTGAGCCCGATGCCCGCGTTGTTGACCAGGACGTCGACGACCCCGTACTCG
Organism: Streptomyces sp. NPDC096079; assembly: GCF_040303145.1. Lineage (NCBI taxonomy): Bacteria > Bacillati > Actinomycetota > Actinomycetes > Kitasatosporales > Streptomycetaceae > Streptomyces > Streptomyces sp. NPDC096079. Next base: position 134,189 of record NZ_JBEOST010000003.1, on the reverse strand, counting down.
TCCGCGACCTTCGCGGCCAGCTTCTCCATCGCCTGCTCGTCGGAGACGTCGACCGCCTCGCCCCAGGCCTCGGGGGCGCCGATCAGACGAGCCATCTCGGCCGTGCGCGCGGCGCCCTCGGCGTCCCGGTCGACGGCCACCACCCGGGCGCCCGCCTCCGCGAACGCGAACGCGGTGGCCCGTCCGATGCCACTGGCCGCCCCGGTGACCAGGACCAGCTGACCGCCGAACCGCTCGGTGTACGCCGGCTTCACCCCGCCCTTCGCCGCCGTGGACGCGACCGGCTTCGGCGCCTTCGTCGCCGCGTCCTCGTTGGCCCGGACGAACGCGGCGATCCACGCGGACAGCTGGTCCGGCCGGGTGCGCGGCACCCAGTGCTTGGCGGGCAGGGTGCGCCGGGTCAGATCCGGCACCCAGGTCCCCAGGTCGTCGTAGAGCCGCTCGGAGAGGAAGGCGTCACCGGTCGGGGTGATCAGCTGCACGGGCGCGTGCGCGTACGCGTCGGGGCGCGGCCTGCCCAGCCGGGCCCGGACGTTGTCCCGGTAGAGCCAGGCGCCGTGCGCCGCGTCGCTCGGCAGGGAGGGCGTCGGGTAGTCGCCGGCCGGGACCTTCTCCATCCGCTCCAGGAGCTTGGGCCAGCGCTTGCCGAGCGGCCCCCGCCAGGCGAGCTCAGGCAGCACGGGCGTGTGCAGCATGTACACGTACCAGGACTTGGCGCCCTGACCGAGGAGCTGGCCCACCCGGCGCGGGGTGGGCCGGGTCATCCGCTGCTTGATCCAGTGCCCGAAGTGGTCGAGCGAGGGGCCCGACATCGAGGTGAAGGAGGCGATCCGGCCCTCGGTGCGGGACACGGTCGCGAACTCCCAGGACTGCACCGACCCCCAGTCGTGGCCGACGAGGTGGACCGGCCGGTCCGGGCTCACGGCGTCGGCCACCGCGAGGAAGTCGTCCGTCAGCTTCTCCAGGGTGAAGCCGCCGCGCAGCGGGGCCGGCGCCGTCGACCTGCCGTGGCCCCGGACGTCGTACAGGACGACGTGGAACTCCTCGGCCAGCCGGGCCGCGACCTCCGACCACACCTCCTTGGAGTCCGGGTACCCGTGCACGAGCAGCACGGTCGGCCGCTCCGTGTCGCCCAGCTCGGCGACGCACAGCTCGATCCCGCCCGTACGGACCCAGCGCTCCCGCGCCCCGTCCAGCCCGGCAACCGCCATCAGACCGCCCCTTCGTTCCAGCGCCGCACGTGCGGCAGATCGTCGTCCAGCCAGAAAGCGCTCTGCTCCGGGTCCCGGGAGTCGGTGACGACCAGGATCTCCTCGAACTTCGCGCCCGTCCCCCGGAATCCGAGGTGCGGTTCGACCGCCCAGAGCCCGGGCACGGGCGGGTGGTCGGAGAACGTGTACGGCGACCAGAGCGGCGACCAGCCGTCCCGGTGGCCGTGCAGGGCGTCGCTCGCGAGGCCCTTGAGCGACTGCGTGCCGAAGCCGAAGAGCGTCGGCGTCCAGCGGCGCTCCTTCACCCGGTCGATCCTGTGGGCGATGACTCCGAAGGGATAGGCCCGGTGCCGGTTCGCGTACCCCTGGCGGACCATGAGCCGGTCCACGTCCTCGTATATCTCGCGCAGCGTGCGGCGCTCGCGCACCTCGCGCAGGATCAGCTCGCGGTGCGCCTCCAGGTCGGCGAGCAGCTTGTCGTGCAGGGGGTCGAGGCCCAGGCAGCCGCTGTAGCCGATGTCCGCCGTGTAGCCCCGGTAGACCGGCGCCATGTCGAGGATGAACGGCATCCCCGCCTCCAGGCGCCGGTTCGTGGGGAAGAACTGGAGCGGGATCTTGAAGTCCACGAAGGCCGTGCGGTCCCCGAACCAGGCGAACGGCCGGTGGAACCAGTCGCGGACGCCCCGCTCGTACAGCCACTCCCGCTGCATCCGGGCGGCCTCGCGCTCCGTCACGCCCGGCTTGAGCTGGGCCGCGACGGCTTCCGCGCACTCGTAGGAGAGCCGTTGGACTTCCCTGAACCCCCGCAGCTCCGCGGAGAGTTCGCCTGTCACTGCTGAGGCCATGCCACCCGCCGTCCCGTGTGAGCGCCCGGCTGCGCTACGCGTCCGTAACTTGACACCGATGAATGTGACAATGCCCGGCGGCTGCGTCAAGGGGTCGGACCGCGGCCCTGTGGAAAAGTCCGCGGGAAAGACCGACCGACGGCCCGGGGAGAAAGACTTTCGTCGCGACGCCCTTACGGGTTTGTAGTCCTGTAGTCGGAGAAGGATCGAGCCGTTGGGCTGACGACCGCTGTGGCGCACGCCACTACCGTCGAAGCGTGACTGTGATCGCGACCGAAAGCCTCAGCAAGCGGTTCCCCCGGGTGACCGCTCTCGACCGGCTCTCCCTGGACATCGGGCCCGGTGTGACCGGACTGGTGGGTGCCAACGGAGCCGGCAAGTCCACGATGATCAAAATCCTCCTCGGGCTCTCCCCCGCCACGGAGGGCAGCGCGCAGGTCCTCGGCCTCGACGTGCGGACGCACGGCCCCGAGATCCGTGAGCGCGTCGGGTACATGCCCGAGCACGACTGCCTCCCGCCGGACGTCTCGGCCACCGAGTTCGTCGTCCACATGGCGCGGATGTCCGGGCTGCCCGCGACCGCCGCCCGCGAGCGGACCGCCGACACCCTGCGGCACGTCGGCCTGTACGAGGAGCGCTACCGCCCGATCGGCGGCTACTCGACCGGCATGAAGCAGCGGGTGAAGCTGGCGCAGGCGCTGGTCCACGACCCGAAGCTGGTCCTCCTCGACGAGCCGACCAACGGTCTCGACCCGGTCGGCCGGGACGAGATGCTCGGACTGATCCGACGGGTCTGGACCGACTTCGGCATCTCCGTCCTCGTCACCTCGCACCTCCTGGGCGAGCTGGAGCGGACCTGCGACCACGTCGTCGTCATCGACGGCGGACGCCTGCTGCGCTCCAGCTCCACCAGCGACTTCACCCGGACCACCACGACCCTCGCGGTCGAGGTCACCGACTCCGACGCGCACCCCGACGGCACGGGCGCGCTCCGCGCGGCCCTCGGGGACGCCGGAGTCACGATCCACGAGGGCGTGGAGGACGGCCTGCCCGGTGCCGGCCACATCCTCCTCCTGGAGGCGGCGGGCGACGAGACGTACGACCTCGTGCGGGACACCGTCGCCGGCCTCGGGCTCGGCCTCGTCCGCATGGAACAGCGCCGCCACCACATCGCCGAGGTCTTCAAGGCGACGGACCAGGAGGAGGTGTCGGCTCGATGAGCTCCCAGGCCCCCGAAACGACCCAGATCCACAACATCGGCTATCGGTCCTACGACGGCCCGCGCCTCGGCCGGGCGTACGCGCGCAGGTCACTGTTCTCGCAGTCGCTGCGCGGCGCGTACGGTCTGGGCCGCAGCGCCAAGTCCAAGGTGCTGCCGATGCTGCTCTTCGCGGTGATGTGCGTCCCGGCGCTGATCATCGTCGCGGTCGCGGTCGTCACCAAGCAGTCCAAGCTGTCGATCGAGTACACGCAGTACGCGCTGTTCCTCCAGGTCGTCATCAGCATCTACCTGGCCTCGCAGGCGCCCCAGTCCGTCTCGCGGGACCTCCGCTTCCGGACGGTGCCGCTCTACTTCTCCCGCCCGATCGAGCGCGCGGACTACGTCCTCGCCAAGTTCGGCGCGATGGCCTCGGCGCTGTTCGTGCTCACCGCCTCCCCGCTGCTGATCCTCTGGATCGGTTCGCTCCTCGCCAAGATGGACTTCGCCGAGCAGACCAAGATGTTCGGGCAGGGGCTCGTCTCGGTGGCCCTGCTCTCGCTGCTCTTCGGCGGCATCGGGCTGGTCATGGCGGCGCTCACGCCCCGTCGTGGCTTCGGCGTCGCCGCGGTCATCGCGGTCCTGACCATCTCGTACGGCGCCGTCTCCACGCTCATGGGCATCGCCTACGCGACGGACAACCAGGGCGCCATCCAGTGGCTCGGCCTGTTCTCGCCCATGACCCTCGTCGACGGCGTCCAGACCGCCTTCCTGGGCGCGCCGACCGGCTTCCCCGACGGCGGGGGCCCGGGCGCCGGTGTCGGCGTCGTCTACCTCCTGGCCGTCCTCGCGCTCATCGCCGGCTCGTACGGCATCCTGATGCGCCGCTACCGAAAGGTCGGGCTGTGACAACCCTCTCCATCGACCACGTCTCCCGCTGGTTCGGAAACGTCGTGGCCGTGAACGACGTCACCATGACGGTGGGCCCGGGCGTCACCGGTCTCCTCGGCCCCAACGGCGCCGGGAAGTCCACCCTGATCAACATGATGGGCGGCTTCCTCGACCCCTCCACCGGCAGCGTCACCCTCGACGGACAGACGATCTGGGGGAACGAGTCGGTCTACCGCGAGATCGGCGTCGTCCCCGAGCGGGAGGCGATGTACGACTTCCTCACCGGCCGCGAGTTCGTCCTGGCCAACGCCGAACTGCAGGGCCTCGGCGCCAAGGAGGCCCAAGCGGCCCTGGCCACGGTCGAGATGGAGTACGCGCAGGACCGCAAGATCTCCACGTACAGCAAGGGCATGCGGCAGCGCGTGAAGATGGCCTCGGCCCTCGTCCACCAGCCGTCCGTGCTCCTGCTCGACGAGCCGTTCAACGGCATGGACCCGCGCCAGCGCATGCAGTTGATGGACCTGCTGCGGCGGATGGGCGCGGAGGGGCGCACGGTCCTGTTCTCCTCGCACATCCTGGAGGAGGTCGAGCAGCTCGCCTCCCACATCGAGGTGATCGTGGCCGGGCGGCACGCGGCCTCCGGCGACTTCCGCAAGATCCGCCGGCTGATGACGGACCGGCCGCACCGCTACCTCGTCCGCTCCAGCGACGACCGGGCCCTCGCCGCCGCCCTGATCGCCGACCCGTCCACGGCCGGCATCGAGGTCGACGCGGTGGAGGGCGGACTGCGGATCCAGGCCGTCGACTTCGGACGCTTCACCGAGCTGCTGCCGAAGGTGGCACGGGAGCGCGGCATCCGGCTGCTGACCGTCTCGCCCTCCGACGAGTCCCTCGAATCCGTCTTCTCGTACCTCGTCGCGGCCTGAAAGGAGCCTGACCGATATGTACAACCCCACAGTCGCCCGGCTCACCTACCGGGCCCTCCTCGGCCGCCGCAGGGCGCTGATCCTGTTCCTGCTGCCCGGAATGCTGCTGCTCATCGCGGCGGCGGTCCGCGCGTTCAACGGCGCCGACGACCAGGTCGCGGCGGACGTCCTCGGCGGCTTCGCGCTGGCCACGATGGTGCCGCTGATCGGCGTGATCGCCGGGACGGGCGCCATCGGGCCCGAGATCGACGACGGGTCGATCGTCTATCTGCTGTCCAAGCCGGTGAAGCGGCCCACGATCATCTTCACGAAGCTGATCGTGGCCGTCGCGGTCACGATGGTCTTCTCCGCCGTCCCGACGCTGATCGCCGGCTTCATCCTCAACGGCAACGGCCAGCAGGTCGCCGTCGCCTACACGGTCGCCGCGCTCGTCGCCTCCATCGCCTACAGCGCCCTCTTCCTGCTCCTGGGCACGGTCAGCCGGCACGCCGTCGTGATCGGTCTGGTCTACGCCCTGGTGTGGGAGGCCCTCTTCGGCTCGCTGATCGCGGGCGCCCGGACCCTGAGCGTCCAGCAGTGGGCGCTGGCCCTCGCGCAGAAGGTCACCGGCGACGGCCTGGTCACCTCCGACGTGGGCCTGACCACCGCGGTGACGCTCCTGGTGGCCGTCACGGTCGTGGCGACCCTGCTCGCCGGGCAGAAGCTGCGCAGGCTGAAGCTGGCCGGCGAGGAGTAGCGGGCCTCGACTCCGCGGCGCGGTCCGGATGCTCAGGCCGTAGGCCCGCGCCGGAGGCTCAGACCTCCTACGCGGGCCGTACGGTTCAGGTCCGGACGCTCAGACCGTACGGTTCCGGGCCGCGAGCAGGCCGACGGCGAGGGCCGCCGCGCAGACGCCGAGGACGGCGCAGATCGGCAGCGTCCAGGAGCCGGTGGCCTCGTGGAGGGCACCGGCCGCCAGCGGCCCGGCGGCGGCGAGCAGGTACCCGACGGTCTGGGCCATCCCGGACAGCCGGGCCGCGGTCGCCGCGTCCCCGGAGCGCAGCACGATCAGGGTCAGGGCGAGGCCGACGGCACCGCCCTGACCGACGCCGAGGACCGCCGACCAGAGCCAGGCGCCCTCCACGGGAGCCACCATCAGACCGGCGTAGCCGGCCGCGACCAGGGTCGTGACCAGCACGATCAGCGGGCGCTGGCTGCGCATCCGGCCGGCGAGCAGCGGCACCGCGAAGGCGCCGGCGACCTGGACCAGGTTGTTGAAGGCGAAGATCACACCGGCCGTGGAGCGGCTCATCCCGTGGTCGGTGAAGATCGTCGGCATCCAGGCGATCAGCACGTACGACCACAGGGACTGCAGGCCCATGAAGAGGGTCACCTGCCAGGCGAGCGCGGAGCGCCAGACGCTCACCGGGCGGGCGCCGCCGGCCGGGACGGCCCGTACCGCGTGTCCCGTACGTCCCCGGGCGATCAGCACCTGCGGAAGCCAGGCGAGGGCCGCGACCGCCGCGAGCAGCGACCAGAAGCCCAGGGAGGCTTCCCAGCCGCCGCCCAGGGCCTTCTCCAGCGGCACCGCGGCCGCCGCGGCGACCGTCGCGCCGGCGATCATCGCGCCGGTGTAGACCGAGGTCATCGACGCGGCCCGGTCCGGGAAGTCCCGCTTGATCAGACCCGGCATCAGGACGTTGAGCAGGGCGATCGCCGTGCCGACGAGGATCCCGCCGCCGTACAGCGCGTACACGGACGGCAGCACGCGCGCGAGGATGCCGACGCCGAGCAGCAGGAGCGCCGCGAACAGCACCCGCTCGGCCCCGAACCGGCGACCCAGCCACGGTGCCACCAGCGCGCCCAGGCCGAGGAACAGCACCGGCACCGACGTCACGAGCGAACTCGCGGTCGCCGAGAGCCCGAAGGCGGCGGATATCTCGCCGACCAGCGGCGCCACGCTCGCCAGCGCGACCCGCATGTTGAGCGAGGCGAGCACGATGCCGACCAGGAGCACCGCCGGGTGGGCGAGCAGCGCGCGCCGGGCCGCGGCCCCCTCGGCCGAGGCCCGGATCCCCGCCTCTGCGTCGACGAGCGTACGGGCCGCGTCGTCGCCGTCCGCCTGCGGCCGGAGCCCTTGCTCCGTACGCGTTCCCGCGCTCACTCGCCCCTCCCCGTCACCGCTGCGACCGTCTCCATCGGCACCCGCAGCAGCTCGCGGGCCTGCCGCTCCGCCGCCTCCGGATCGCCGGCCTCGACGGCCGCCACCAGGGCCTCGTGGGCGTCGATGTCGACCGGGGGCATCTCCCGGTCGCCGAGGGCCTCCACCAGGACCTCGTGCACCTGAGCGGAGAAGAAGCGGTACACCTCGACGAAGGCGGCGTTGTGGGTGGCCGCGACGACCGCGAGGTGGAAGGCGAGGTCCGCGTCCGCGTCCCGGTCGCCCTCCTCCCGCAGCCCGGTCAGTGCGGCCCGCAGCCGCGTCAGGTCGTGCGTGTCGCGCCGGACGGCCGCGAGCCGGGCGGCCTCGGCCTCCAGGGCGACCCGCAGTTCGAGGACGTCGGCCGCGCCCGCGTGCCGGACGCCCCGGAGCACGGCGGCCGGGTCGGCGGTCGACCTGACGAAGGTGCCGTTGCCCTGGCGGGACTCCAGGAGGCCGGCGTGGACGAGGACCCGGATCGCCTCGCGGACGGTGTTGCGGCCGACGCCGAGCTGCTGCGCGAGCTCGTGCTCGGTCGGGATGCGGTCGCCGACCGCCCACTCGCCTTCGGTGAGCTGCGTGCGCAGCTGCTCCACCACGGAGTCCACCAGCGAGGTGCGCCCCGCCGCCTTCAGTGCCGCCATGCCGCTCCGTACCCCTTCATTCGCCCGGTTGCCCAGTCATCCTACAACTGCCTGCGCGAGGGACGGCGGACTACTGTGGGGCCGTACGCGGACCGAACACCCTCACCACCCTCGGGAGTCAGTCATGTCAGACCGCTTCGACGTCGTCGTACTCGGAGCTGGCCCCGGCGGCTACGTCGCCGCCATCCGCGCCGCCCAGCTGGGCAAGCGGGTCGCGGTCGTCGAGGAGAAGTACTGGGGCGGTGTCTGCCTGAACGTCGGCTGCATCCCCACCAAGGCGCTGCTGCGCAACGCCGAGCTCGCCCACATCTTCAACCACGAGGCGAAGACCTTCGGCATCAAGGTCGACGGCACCGTCTCCTTCGACTACGGCGAGGCCTTCCGCCGCAGCCGCTCGGTCGCGGACGGCCGCGTCAAGGGCGTCCACTTCCTGATGAAGAAGAACGGCATCACCGAGTTCAACGGCCGGGGCACCTTCCTCGACGCGAACACCCTCCAGGTGGCCAAGGCCGACGGCACCTCGGAGACGATCACCTTCGAGAACTGCATCATCGCCACCGGCGCCACCCCGCGTCTGCTCCCGGGCACGGCCCTCAGCGACCGCGTCGTCTCGTACGAGCAGCAGATCCTCGCCGAGGACGCCCCGAAGTCGATCGTCATCGCCGGCGCCGGCGCCATCGGCATCGAGTTCGCGTACGTGCTGAACAACTACGGCACCAAGGTCACGATCGTCGAGTTCCTCGACCGCGTCGCCCCGCTGGAGGACGAGGAGGTCTCGAAGGAGCTGGCGAAGCAGTACCGCAAGCTCGGCATCGACGTCCTGACCTCCACCCGTGTCGAGGCCATCGACGAGTCCGGCCCGCAGGTCCGCGTCACCGTCACCGGCAAGGACGGCGTCCAGAAGGTCCTGGAGGCCGACAAGGTCCTCCAGGCCATCGGCTTCGCCCCGAACGTCTCCGGCTACGGCCTGGAGAACACCGGTGTCGCCCTGACCGAGCGCGGTGCCATCGACGTCGACGGCCGCTGCCGCACCTCCGTGCCGCACATCTACGCCATCGGCGACGTCACCGCGAAGCTGATGCTCGCGCACACCGCCGAGGCCATGGGCGTCATCGCGGCCGAGACCATCGGGGACGCCGAGACGATGGAGCTCGACTACCCGATGATCCCGCGCGCCACCTACTGCCAGCCGCAGATCGCCAGCTTCGGCTGGACCGAGGCGCAGGCCCGCGAGAAGGGCTACGACGTCAAGGTCGCCAAGTTCCCGTTCGTCGCGAACGGCAAGGCGCACGGCCTCGGCGACGCCACCGGCTTCGTCAAGATCGTCGCCGACGGGACGCACGGCGAGATCATCGGCGCCCACCTGATCGGCCCCGACGTCACCGAGCTGCTGCCCGAGCTGACCCTGGCCCAGCAGTGGGACCTCACGGTCCACGAGGTCGCCCGGAACGTGCACGCGCACCCGACGCTGGGCGAGGCCGTGAAGGAAGCGATCCACGGCATTGCCGGACACATGATCAATTTCTGAGGTTTCTCCCAGCCCGGGGTGATAGGCACTGAAAGGTGCCGAGCAAAACCTCTCAGGGGGCGAACCCGCCGGGGGAAACCCCTCCGGGCGAAACCCCTCCGGGCGAAACCCCTCCGGGTGGCGAACCGTCCCGACCGATCAGGTCGTGGGTGCGTTCGTCACCCGGTACGCATGTGTGGCTGGCGGTCATCGCGATCACCAGCCTCGTCATCGCGCTCTCCCCGCACGGTCTGGAGACCTATCTCCTGCACCGCAACAGCAGCAATCTCCACCAGCTCGCGCACCACCCCATGCGGGCCCTGCTGGGCAGTGCGTTCTGGATCGAGAACCCGGCCGACCTGCTCCTCTACGCGGTGCTCTTCGAGGTCTTCCACGCTCCCGTGGAGCGCTGGCTCGGCACCCCGAAGTGGCTCTTCACCGTCGCCACCGCGCACATCGCGGCCACGCTCATCAGCCAGCAGGTGGTCCTGGCCGCCATCCAGCTCCACGACGTGCCGCGCAGCATGGCCCACGTCGTCGACATCGGGGTCAGCTACGGCCTCGCCGCCTCGGCCGGGATCCTGACGTACCGGCTGCCCACGCCCTGGCGCTGGCTCTACCTGGCCGCCGTGCTCGCCTTCTTCCTCGTCCCGCTCGCCGCCGACCGCACCTACACCGACCTCGGCCACGCGATCTCGCTGGCCATCGGCCTGGCCTGCTACCCGCTGACCCGGGAAAAACCAGTGGAGCCCGAACATCGGCCCGGCGCACACTAGTTGCACGCGGGGGACACGGGGGATCCCCCGGGTGCGGCCGCTTCGAGCGCGCGGACCCCAATCCGCGCGGGCCGCGACCCACGAAGGCCCGCTCCCCTGAGGGGAGCGGGCCTTCGTACGGTTCTCGCGAGGTCAGGCGGACAGCAGGCGCTCCAGGACGACCGCGATGCCGTCCTCCTCGTTCGACAGCGTCACCTCGTCCGCGACCGCCCGCAGCTCCTCGTGCGCGTTGCCCATGGCCACGCCGTGCGCCGCCCAGCCGAACATCGGGATGTCGTTCGGCATGTCGCCGAAGGCGATCGTCTCCGCGGCCTTCACGCCGAGCCGGCGCGCGGCGAGCGAGAGGCCGGTCGCCTTGCTCAGGCCGAGCGGGAGGATCTCCACGATCCCGGGCCCCGCCATGACGACGTCCACGAGCCCGCCGACGGTCTCCCGCGCGGCGCGGGTCAGCTCGTCGTCGCCCAGCGTCGGGTGCTGGAGGTACAGCTTGGTCAGCGGCGCCGACCACAGCTCCGCCGGGTCCTCGTACGCCACGTACGGCAGGGGCCCCTCCTGGGCGCGGTAACCGGGCCCCATCAGGACCTCGCCGTCCAGACCGTCACGGCTGGCGGCCAGCGCCAGCGGGCCGACCTCCGCCTCGATCTTGGAGAGGGCGAGCCCCGCGAGCTGCCGGTCCAGGGTCAGCGAGGTCAGCAGCCGGTGCTCACCGGCGTGGTAGACCTGTGCGCCCTGCCCGCACACCGCGATCCCCTGGTAGCCGAGGTCGTCGAGGATGTGCCGGGTCCAGGGCACCGCCCGGCCGGTGACCACGATGTGCGCGGCACCCGCCGCCGTCGCGGCGGCGAGCGCGTCCCGGGTGCGGTCCGAGACGGACTCGTCGGCCCGCAGCAGCGTGCCGTCGAGGTCCGTCGCGACCAAGCGGTAGGGGAAGGGGCTCACTTGGCGATCGGCTCCAGGACCTCACGGCCGCCGAGGTACGGGCGCAGGACCTCGGGCACCCGGACCGAACCGTCGGCCAGCTGGTGGTTCTCCAGGATCGCCACGATGGTGCGCGGTACGGCGCACAGCGTGCCGTTCAGGGTGGCCAGCGGCTGCACGGTCTTCTTGCCGTCCTTCTCCTCGCGCATGCGGACGGAGAGGCGACGGGCCTGGAAGCCGTCGCAGTTGGAGGCGGAGGTCAGCTCGCGGTACTTGCCCTGCGTCGGGATCCACGCCTCGCAGTCGAACTTGCGGGAGGCGGAGGAGCCGAGGTCACCGGTGGCGACGTCGATGACCTGGAACGGCAGCTCCAGCGAGGTCAGCCACTGCTTCTCCCACTCCAGGAGCCGCTTGTGCTCGTTCTCCGCGTCCTCGGGCGCGACGTACGAGAACATCTCGACCTTGTCGAACTGGTGGACGCGGAAGATGCCCCGGGTGTCCTTGCCGTACGTGCCGGCCTCGCGGCGGAAGCAGGGCGAGAAGCCCGCGTACCGCAGCGGCAGCTTGTCGGCCTCGATGATCTCGTCCATGTGGTACGCGGCGAGGGGCACCTCGGACGTGCCGACGAGGTAGTAGTCGTCCTTCTCCAGGTGGTACACGTTCTCCGCGGCCTGGCCGAGGAAGCCGGTGCCCTCCATGGCGCGCGGACGGACCAGCGCCGGGGTCAGCATGGGGATGAAGCCGGCCTCGGTGGCCTGGGCGATCGCGGCGTTGACCAGGGCGAGCTCCAGGAGCGCGCCGACGCCGGTCAGGTAGTAGAAGCGCGAGCCGGAGACCTTGGCGCCCCGCTCGACGTCGATGGCGCCGAGCGCCTCGCCCAGCTCCAGGTGGTCCTTGGGCTCGAAGCCCTCGGCCGCGAAGTCGCGGATGGTGCCGTGCGTCTCCAGGACGACGAAGTCCTCCTCGCCGCCGACCGGGACGTCCGTGTGGACGATGTTGCCGAGCTGGAGCAGCAGTCGCCTGGCCGTCTCGTCGGCCTCGTTCTGCTCGGCCTCTGCGGCCTTGACGTCGGTCTTGAGCTGCTCGGCCTTCTGCAGGAGCTCGGCGCGCTCCTCGGGTGTGGCCTTGGGGATCAGCTTGCCGAGCGCCTTCTGCTCGGATCGGAGCTCGTCGAAGCGGACGCCGGACGACCTGCGCCGCTCATCGGCGGAGAGCAGGGCGTCGACGAGCGCGACGTCCTCTCCACGGGCGCGCTGGGAGGCGCGAACACGGTCGGGGTCCTCACGGAGCAGGCGAAGGTCAATCACCCCACCAGGCTACCGGTGCGCGTTCCCCCGCCCCCACCGGATAAGGGCGCGCGTGTTGTTTTGCCCGAATTGAGACGCGTGGAAATGACGTGAGTCAGGTCGCCGCATTCACTTATCCACAGGCTGTGCGGAAGATCTGTGGACTACGGAGAGGCTCACGCGGATTTCCCTCGTCGCGCCTGGGAATTCCGTGATCAAACACCATTGACGCACTCATTTGGGTGGGAATTGCTCGCTCCAACGAGTGGGACGGCAGAGGGGTGCTGACGAGGGCGTCAGGGCTGCGCTGTGGACGGCGCACGGAGTGGCGGGGGGTGAGTGGGCCGATTTGTCGACCTTGTCTCGATGCGGTGTCGACTTGTCCCCAGGCATCGCCGGAGCCTGTGGATAACCTCTGTGGGTAACTGAAAAGTATGCAGGTAGGACTAGTGGTTCGTACCTGTGGACGAACGCTCCCACCGCCGGGAGCGTTCGGTCACCATCGGATCAGGCCCGACCGTCCTGGGCCCTCGCCAGCCAGTCGGAGGCCTCCATGAACTCCCCGTCCGAAGTCCCGCGCCGCAGCGCCCGCACGTCCTCGACCGCGACACCCGCCCGAGGGTACGAGCCGAGGAAGCGCACCTTGGGGCAGATCCGCTTGAGGCCCATCAGCGCCTCGCCCACCCGCCGGTCCGAGATATGGCCCTCGGCGTCCACGGCGAAGCAGTAGTTCCCGATCCCCGCCCCCGTGGGCCGGGACTGGATCAGCATCAGGTTCACCCCGCGCACCGCGAATTCCTGGAGCAGTTCGAGGAGGGCACCCGGATGATCGTCACCCAGCCACAGCACCACCGAGGTCTTGTCGGCGCCCGTCGGGGCCGCCGGCCGGGCCGGCCGGCCCACGAGCACGAAGCGCGTCTCGGCGTTCTCCGCGTCGTGGATCTCCGTCACCAGGGCTTCCAGGCCGTACGTGGCCGCCGCGAACTCCCCGGCGAACGCCGCGTCGAACCGGCCCTCCTGGACCAGCCGGGCCCCGTCCGCGTTGGAGGCGGCCGACTCCCACACCGCCTCGGGCAGGTGCGCCCGCAGCCAGTTCCGGAGCTGGGGCTGGGCGACCGGGTGCCCCGTCACCGTCTTGATCTCCGAGAGCTTGGTCCCGGGCCGGACGAGCAGGGCGAAGGCGATCGGCAGGAGCACCTCGCGGTAGATCATCAACGGCTCGCCGGAGGCCAGCTCGTCCAGGGTCGCGGTCACCCCGCCCTCGACCGAGTTCTCGATCGGGACGAGCGCCGCGGCGGCCTCACCGTTCCGCACGGCGTCGAGGGCGGCCGGGACCGAGACCATCGGGACGAGCTCCCGCGTCGCGGCCTCGGGCAGCGTGCGCAGCGCCGCCTCAGTGAAGGTGCCTTCGGGGCCGAGATAGGTGTACCGGGTGGCGGACATACCGTCACCCTAATGCTCGCCCGGGGAGCGGGCCGCCCCCCGAGCGAGGCCTCTCACCCCTCGGACGGAGGCGCGCTCCGGCCGGGCCGTTCACGCCTCCAGAAGGCGCTGGCCCACGTATTCGCCCTCGGCGGGGCCACCCGGGACGGCGAAGAGCCCGCTCGCCTCGTGCCGGATGAACGCGGACAGCGCGTCGCCCCGGTCGAGCTTGCGCTGCACCGGGACGAAGCCCCGGAGCGGGTCCGCCTGCCAGCAGACGAAGAGGAGGCCCGCGTCCGGTGTCCCGTCCGCCCCGATCCCGTCGTGGAAGGAGAACGGCCTGCGCAGCATCGCCGCCCCGCCGTTCTGTTCGGGGGCGGAGATCCTGGAGTGGGCGTTGTCCGGGATGACCGTCTTCCCGTCCGGTCCCCGCTTGTCCAGGTCGAGCTCGGTGGTCTCGGTGCCGCCGGTCAGCGGGGCACCGTCGGACTTCCGCCGCCCGATCACCTTCTCCTGCCGGTCCAGCGGCAGCTTCTCCCAGTCGTCGAGCAGCATCCGGATCCGGCGCACCACCGCGTAGGAACCGCCGGCCATCCACTCCTGCGCCCCGCCCGCAGGGACGAAGATCCGCCGGTCGAAGTCCGGGTCGGAGGGCTTCGGGTTGCCCGTGCCGTCGACCTGGCCCATCAGATTGCGGGCCGTCATGGGCTTCGCCGTGGCACCGGCCGAGCGGTTGAATCCGTTCATCTGCCAGCGCACCCGGGCCGCGTCCCCCGCGTCCTTCTGGAGGGCGCGCAGCGCGTGGAAGGCGACGAGCGCGTCGTCGGCGCCGATCTGCACCCACAGGTCGCCCTCGGAGCGCCGGGGGTCCAGGGCGTCGGCGGAGAAGGCCGGCAGCGGGTCGAGCCCGGCGGGGCGGCGCGAGGTGAGCCCGGTGCGGTCGAAGAAGGTGCGGCCGAAGCCGAAGGTGACCGTGAGGGAGGACGGGCCCGCGTCGAGCGCGACACCGGTGTCCTGCGCCGGGGCCTTGCCCGACATCAGCACCTTCGCCGTGGCCGACCAGCGGCGCAGCAGGGCGGCGGCCTCCTTGCGCCCGGCGCCCGGAGCGAGGTCGAAGGCCACCAGATGGCCCCGGGACTGGAGAGGGGTGGTGATGCCCGCCTGGTGTTTCCCGTGAAACGTCACCGCGGTCGAGCCGACGGTGGTCAGGGCGGGGGCGCCCCCCGCCCCGACGGTGTCGTCGCCGGGCAGGGCCGCGGCGATCCCGGCGCCGCCGGCCGCACCGACGACGAGGCCGGCCGCGCCCGCCGCGCCGACGGTGCCGAGCAGGCGCCGCCGGGAGAGCTGAAGGTTGTCGCTGTCGGTCACGTGGCTCAGCCGATCTTCACGTTCTTGTCGATGGTGGTCTGGTCGATCTCGGACGTACGGACGGTCACCTGGATCTTCCATTCGCCCGGCATCGGGATCTGGACGCCGCTCGCGCTCCAGTGTCCGGTCTGGATCCGGTCGGGGGCGACGGGCAGCGGGCCCACGTCCTTCGCCTCCAGGGTGAGGGCGACCTTGATCTCGGGGACGTCGAGCGGCTTGCCGTTGGGGCGCTCGACGAAGATGTGGAGCGCGTTGGCGCCGGTGCGGCCGGGATCGAGGCTGAGACGGACGACGCCCTTGCCGTCGACGCCGCCGGTGTCGAAGGGCAGACGGATGTCGACGGGCCGGTCGGGCACGGCGGCCGGGCCGGAGGCGGAGGTGGACCGACCGGCCTCCTCCTCGGTGCGGCCGGGCTCGGTCGAGGTGAGCACGGTGGTCACGGCGAGAAGGACGACCGCGACGGCGGCCTCGGTCAGCACCGAGCGGCGCAGACCGGACCGCTCGGGGTCGGCGTCGCGCTCCCGCTTGCGCGTGGCGGTGGCGACGGCGGCGCGCTGCCGGGCGAGCTGCGCGGCCCGCTCGGGAGCGACCGCCTCGTCCGCCTCGTCCGTTTCGGAGGTCCCGCGTTCCACGTCCGCCGCGTCGGCCTCAGCCGTCTCGGTCCCGTGTTCCTCGTCCGCCTCGACCGCCTCGTCCGCCTCGGCGGTCCCGCGTTCCTCGTCCGCCGCGTCGGCTTCCCTCTCGTCCGTGGCACGGGGCGCGGGGTCCGCCAGGCGCTGGGTCCAGCGGCGGGAGATCCAGGCGATGCCGATGAGCACCGCCATGAGGCCGATCTTGACCAGGAGCAGCTGGCCGTACCGGGTCCCGGTCAGGGCCGACCAGGAGCCCACCTGGCGCCAGGACTGGTAGAGCCCGGTGGCCGCGAGGACGGCCACGGAGCCGAAGGCCACCTTGGAGAAGCGCTCGACGGCGGAGCGTTCGAGGGACGGCGCCCGGTAGAGGGCGACGAGGAGCACGGTGAGGCCGCCGAGCCAGGCGGCGACGGCGAGGAGGTGCAGGATGTCGACGGGCATGGCGATGCCGGGCTGGAGACCGGTCGAGGCGTGCTCGGCCAGGGCCCAGGTACCGGCGATGCCGGCGGCGACGACCGTGCCGCCGAGGCCGAGTCCGAAGGCGAGGTCCTTCCGCTCCTTCGGGTCGGTCCGGCGGGCGTAGGCGCCGAAGAGGACGGCCACGAAGAGCGCGGCCGCGCCGAGCAGCAGCAGCCGGGAGGTGAGCGCGGCGCCGGTCTTGGTCTCCAGGACGGCCTTCAGGCCCGCCAGGTCGAAGGCGTCGGCGAGCTTTCCGGAGCCGGTGTAGGGGTTGCGCAGGAGCAGCATCGCCAGGGTGGCGCCGGTGAGGGTCAGCCAGCCGCGGACGACCGTCTGCTGGACGGGGCGGACGCCCGCGCCGCGCGGCCAGCAGGCCAGGACGAAGGCGCCGCCGCCGACGAGGACGGCGAAACCGGCGTACGAGAGGTAGCGGGCGATGCCGTAGAGGGCGCCGACGAGGCCGCCGCCGGGCGCCTGGTCGGGCAGGGCGACGGAGGTCGTGGAGGGGGCGCCGATGGAGAAGGTGAAGGCACCGGCGATGGGGTGGCTGTCGGCCGAGACGGTCTGCCAGGCCACGGTGTACGTGCCGTCGGGCAGTCCGGCGCGGAGCCCCACCCCGTACCGGACGACGGAGCCACTGCACAGGTCGCGGATCTCGCCGGTGTCGGCCCGGCGGCCCGACGGGTCGAGGACCCGGATGGAGTCGGGGCTCATGGCGACCTGTTCGGAGAAGGTCAGATTGACCTCCTTGGGGGCGGTGGCGACCACCGCCCCGTCCTTCGGGTCGCTGCCGGTGAGCGCCGCGTGCGCGGAGGCGGGGGCGGCGCCGGCGAGCAGCGTGCCGAGCAGCGCGGCCGCGAGGATCAGCAGCCGGGCCAGGGCGTTGCCGAGGCGCGGGGCGGTGGTTGTCATCTCTGTGTCACTCCGTCAACGAGCTCAGTGCTGCTGCGGGTTGTGGTTGGGTGCTTCGACGGGCACGTCGACCTTGATGGGGTCGGACTTCTCGAAGTGCAGCTCGATGCTGACCTTCTCGCCCTGCTTGGGCTTCTTCTTCAGCTCCATGAACATGATGTGGTTGCCACCGCGTTCGAGCTTCAGCTCCCCGTTCGCGGGGATGTCGAAGGACGTCACCTGCTGCATCTTCTGGTTCTTCGTCTCGTGGATCGTGACGTCGTCCGAGAGGGGGCTGGTGACCGAGGTGAGCTTGTCCGCGGTGGCGCTGTCGTTCTTGATGGTGAGGAAGCCGCCGGCCATGTCCATCACCGGCTGCGGCATGAACGCCCCGCTGACCTCCAGCTTCGGCTTGCCGTCCGCGGAGGGGCCCTCCGCGGAGCTGTCCGAGGAGCACCCGGTCAGCGCGAGGGCGGCGGCGAGGGCCACGGCGGCGGACAGGGCGGTGGTGCGGCGGTTCACGGGTTCTCCCCCTTGATGATCTTCGGCAGGTCCTTGGCGTAGTCGTCGACGGTCGCGTCCTCGCCGTACAGGACGTAGCCCTGGTCGGTGGTGGGCGAGAAGGCGATCACCTGGGCTCCGTGCATGGAGACGACGTTGCCCTCCTTGTCCTTCGTCGGCGGGTCGATGCCGATGCCGATCTGCCGGGCTCCCGCCTGGATGGCGGAGAAGTCGCCGGTGAGGCCGGTGAAGGACGGGTCGCCGGCGGCGGGCAGCCACTTGGCGAGCTCGGCGGAGGTGTCCCGCTCGGGGTCCGTGG
This sequence comes from Streptomyces sp. NPDC096079, assembly GCF_040303145.1. Taxonomy (NCBI): domain Bacteria; kingdom Bacillati; phylum Actinomycetota; class Actinomycetes; order Kitasatosporales; family Streptomycetaceae; genus Streptomyces; species Streptomyces sp. NPDC096079. The sequence goes on along the minus strand of NZ_JBEOST010000003.1, from coordinate 116,216 downwards.
TGACGAAGACGACCTGGAGCTTGTCCTGGTCGGCCTTGGACAGCTGCTTCTTGGCGATGGCGATGTTGCTCATCGTCAGGGGGCAGACGTCGGGGCAGTGCGTGTAGCCGAAGTAGATGAGGGTCGGCTTGCCCTTGGTCCGTTCCCGCAGGTCGTACTTCTGGCCCTTGGTGTCGGTGAGGACGAGCGCGGGCTTGGTGAACGGCCGGTCGAGGACGGTGGCCGCCTTGGTGGAGTCGGAGCCGCCGGAGACCTCGGCGACCGCCGAACCGGAGCCCGACGGCTTGTCGTCGTTGCCGCCGAGGCCGACCGCGGCGGTGATGCCGAGGGCGGCCACGATCGCGACGGCCGCGATGACCAGGGGCGTGCGCCGCCCGGGACGGGCCGGTGCCGTCCCGGGCGTCTTCTCTTCAGACATGGTGCTTCTTCCGGATATCGGGTGAGGGTGCGGCCGTCAGGCCGAGCGGCGGCGGCCGGCGAGGACGCCGAAGGCGACACCGGCGACACCCACGAGGATGCCGACGACACCGAGGACGCGGGCCGTGGTGTCGGTGGCGGAGGAGGGCGAAGCGGTCTCCTCGTGGCCCGCCGCCTTGTCGTCGTGACCGGCCTTCTCGTCGGTGCCCGCGGAGGCGGACGGAGCGGCGCCGCCGTGGTGGTCGGCGGAGGCGGCGGAGAGCTTGAGGACGGGGGCCGGGTTCTGCGGCTCCTCCGCGCCCTCCTTCTGCTCCTCGATCCAGCGCACGACCTCCTTGTTGTCGTACGTCTGGATCGCCTTGAGGACCAGCTCGTCGGTGTCCTCCGGCAGCTGGCCGAGGGAGAGCGGGAACTGCTGGAACTGGCCGGGGCCGATCTTCGAGCCGTCGGCGGTCCAGGTGACCTTGGAGACGGCCTCGTTGATCTTCTTGCCGTGCAGCTCAAGCGGCTTGCTGAGCTTGCTCTTGGTGACCTCGGCCTTCCAGCCGGAGATGGGCTCCGGCATGACGGAGGCCAGCGGGTGGTCGAGCGGGAAGTTGACCTCCAGCTTCACGGTGGAGGCGTTGTCGCGCTCGTTCGGGACCTTGATGTTCACGGTCGCGTAGCCGCCCTTGGCCGCCTCGCCCTGCGGCTGCACGCTGACGTGCGCGAAGGCGGTGCCGGACAGCAGCACCACGGAGGAGAGGGCGATGCCGCCGGCGAGGGCGACGCGGGTGGCGGAGACACGGGAAACGGTCATGGCAGAAGACACTCCAGCTCGGAAAGGTCACGGTGGTGGACGCGTCCGGCACGCCGGGGGACAGGGGTCCCGGGCGGGCGTGCGGACGCACGCGGCCCACTCCCGTCGAGCGGTGAGCGGTCCGCGTCAGGCTGCGAGGACGCAGTCGGCGGCCGGGGGGCCGCGCCTGATCACCGTGTGCTGAAGGGCCTCGGCCACCGGCGGCGGCGAGGGGTCCGAGGGCGCCCGGAGGGCCCGCCGCGGTCCCGTGCCGGGTGCCGTCGGCAGTCCGGCGAGCAGCGCCCGTACGAGACGGAGCGCGGCGCGCAGGGACCGTACGAGCGCGCCTTCGGCGAGTTCCGTCGCGCCCTGCTCGGACAGCTCGACGAGCCGGCCGAGGGCGTGGTCGCCGCGCCGGAGGAGCCAGCCCGTGGCCAGGGCGGCCACGAGGTGGCCGAGGAGCATGGGCAGCCCGGGCAGCAGCTCGCCCGAGGGCGCCGTCACCAGGGCGGCCGCGTGTCCCATGTGGGCGTGCGAGGCGGCCGGGTCGAGCCCCGCGTCGGTGAGGACGCGGGTGGCGTCGGTGGGGCTGAGGGACGCCGTCCCCGCTCCGCAGACCAGCCGGGCGGCCATCCGGACGAGGGCGTCGTCGGCCTGGCCGCTCAGGGCGAGCTGCCGCTGGCCGAGTCCGAAGAGGAGGTGGAGGCCGAGCTGCCCGCCGGCGAGGGCACCGACGACGAAGCCGAGGGAGCGTTCCCGTCCGGCGAAGAGGACGGTCACCCCGAAGACGCCGAGGAGACCGGCGACGACGGTCCACAGGGCGATGCCCGCGCAGGCGGCGAGGGCGTGTCCCAACGCGGACAGCACGACGCAGACCGCGGTGAACACCGCGGCCCTCAGCAGCCGTGGAGCGAGCGCGGGGGCAGTCATGGCGCGCCCATCATCGCACCACGCGCCCCACCGCCATGAGGCAGGTCCGGAAGGTCGTTCTTGGGCCTCTTCGCGGTGACATACACCGGCGCGCCCGCCCTCTGCATCCGCCGATCGAGCGCTCTTGACGCCTCGGGGCGCTTACGGAGCGTCCGCTCCGGCAATACGTATCGGTATGTCGAGCCGCTGCCGGGAGGCTGGAGCATGAGCATCTGGTGGTCACTCCATCTGCGGCGCGAGGCCGCGAGCGTGCCCCTGGCGCGAAGGCTTCTGCTGGGCACGATGGAGACGGCGGGCGTCGATCCCGACGTGTCGTACGAGTTGTCGGTCGCGCTGACCGAGGCGTGTGCCAACGCCGTCGAGCACGGCGGGGGCGAGGGCTCCCGCCCGGAGGGCGCGTACCGGGTGACGGCGTACCTGGACGGCGAGACCTGCCGCATCGAGGTCGCCGACTCGGGCCCCGGCTTTCCCGGGACGGCCGCTCCGGCGGCCCCCGCGGACGACGCCGAGCACGGCCGGGGGCTGCGGCTGATCGAGGAGCTGGCGGATCACGTCCAGTTCGGCAACCGCTCGGGCCGGGGCGGTGCCGTGGTCAGCTTCGACAAGATCCTGAAGTGGCGGGACAGCCCGTCGCTGCTTCTGGCCTGACGTCCCCGGGGACGGGGGAAGGGCCCCCGCCGGTCGGTCGGCGGGGGCCCTTCGGTTCCAACGTACGCGGAGATCAGCCCTTCAGCGCGGCCATCCACGCCTCGACCTCTTCGGCGCGGCGCGGCAGCGCGTCCGAGAGGTTCCGGTTGCCGTCCTCGGTCACGAGGATGTCGTCCTCGATCCGGACGCCGATGCCGCGGTACTCCTCCGGCACGCTCAGGTCGTCGGCCTGGAAGTAGAGGCCCGGCTCGACGGTCAGGCACATGCCCGGCTCCAGGGTGGTGTCCACGTACTTCTCGGTGCGCGCGGCGGCGCAGTCGTGGACGTCCATGCCGAGCATGTGGCCGGTGCCGTGCAGGGTCCAGCGGCGCTGGAGGCCGAGCTCCAGGACGCGCTCGACCGGGCCCTCGACGAGGCCCCACTCGACGAGCTTCTCGGCGAGGACGCGCTGGGCGGCGTCGTGGAAGTCGCGGTAGGCGGCGCCGGGCTTCACCGCGGCGATGCCGGCCTCCTGCGCCTCGTACACGGCGTCGTAGATCTTGCGCTGGATCTCGCTGTACCGGCCGTTGATCGGCAGGGTGCGGGTGATGTCGGCGGTGTAGAGCTCGGTGGTCTCCACGCCGGCGTCGAGCAGCAGCAGGTCGCCGGAGCGGACGTCGCCGTCGTTGCGCACCCAGTGCAGGGTGGTGGCGTGCGGGCCGGCGGCGCAGATGGAGCCGTAGCCGATGTCGTTGCCCTCGACGCGGGCGCGCAGGAAGAAGGTGCCCTCGATGTAGCGCTCGCTGGTGGCCTCGGCCTTGTCGAGGACCTTGACGACGTCCTCGAAGCCGCGGGCGGTGGAGGCGCAGGCCTTCTCCAGCTCGGCGACCTCGAAGGAGTCCTTGATGAGGCGGGCCTCGGAGAGGTGGACGCGGAGTTCCTCGTCGCGCTCGGCGGTGACCTTGTCGGTCAGCGCGGCCTCGATGGAGGCGTCGTGGCCGCGGACGGCGCGGACGGGGCCGGTGGCCTCCTTGAGGGCGTCGGCGAGCTCGCGCACGTCCTTGGCCGGGATGCCGAGGAGCTGCTGGGCCTCGGTGAGGGAGTGGCGGCGGCCGACCCACAGCTCGCCCTGGCCGTCGAGCCAGAACTCGCCGTTCTCGCGGTTGGAGCGCGGCAGCAGGTAGAGGGTGGCCTCGTGGCCGTCGGCGGTGGGCTCCAGGACGAGGACGCCGTCCTGGGTCTGGTCGCCGGTGAGGTACGCGTACTCGGTGGAGGCGCGGAAGGCGTACTCGGTGTCGTTCGACCGGGTCTTGAGGTTGCCGGCGGGGATCACCAGGCGCTCGCCCGGGAAGCGGGCGGACAGCGCGGCGCGGCGCGCGGCGGTCTTGTCGGCCTGCGCGATCGGGGCGAGGTCGTGCAGCTCGGTGTCGGCCCAGCCGGACTTCATGTTCTCGGCGAGCTCGTCGGACACGCCCGGGTAGAGGCCGTTCTTCCGCTGCTTGATCGCCTGCTCTTCGGTCTCGGTCTCTTCCGGGGTCTCCGGGGTGAGCTCCTCGGCCACGGGTCTGCCTCCTCTTGGTACGACACTGAACCCCCACCATCGTACGGTCGTACGGAAGGGGGCCCAGGGCCGGAAGACCCATTACCGGAGCGTCACATTCCGGTCACTCGAAGCGGGCGGCGAGCAGGACCACGTCCTCCCCGTCCACGGCCGGGTCGAGTCCCTCCGGGAGCAGCGTCCGCAGGACGTGGTCCGCGACGGCGCCCGGGTCGCCCCGGTCCGCCCTCGGCACGCTCGCGGCGGCGGCGTGCAGCCGTGCGAAGGCCCGGTCCATGGCGTCTCCGGTACGGCGCAGCAGCCCGTCCGTGTAGAGAAGCACCGTTTCTCCGGGCGCGGGGGACAGCTCCACGCTCGGCGCCTCCCAGCAGGAGAGCATCCCGAGCGGGGCGGAGAGCGAGGTCTCGACGAACTCGGTGCGGCGGTCTCCGACCACCAGCGGCGGGGCGTGCCCGGCGCCGGCGAGGACGATCCGGCGCCGGGCGGGCTCGGCGTAGGCGAAGAGCGCGGTCGCCGAGCGGGCCGGTTCGGTGAGCCGGAGCAGGAGTTCCAGGTCGGAGAGGACGGCGACGGGGTCCTCGCCCTCCATCACCGCGTACGCCCGGAGGGAGGCGCGCAGCCGGCCCATGGCGGCGAGCGCGCTGGGTCCGGTGCCGGACACGGAGCCGACGGCCAGACCGAGGGCGCCGTCGGGCAGCGGCAGCGCGTCGTACCAGTCGCCGCCGCCCGTCGGTCCCGTGCGGTGGCGGGCGGCGAGCTGGACGCCGGGGACGCGGGGGAGTCGGCTGGGGAGCAGCTCCTCGGCGACGGTGGCGACCTGGACGCTCGCGCGCTCGACCTGGAGGAGCCGGGCGAGGTGCTCGGTGGCGAAGCGGCCGTAGAGCCCGATGAGGTGGCGCTGCCGGTCGGTGGGTTCGGCGGGCTCGTCGTAGAGCCAGACGGCCGCGCCGAGCCGGCCGGCCTCCTGGGTGGCGAGCGGCAGGGCGTAGCTGGCGGCGTAGCCGAGGCGGGCGGCGACCTCGCGGTGGCGCGGGTCGAGGCCCTCCTCCGTGCGGACGTCACGGATGGCGATCGGGTCGGGGACGCGCTCCGGGTGCCCGGGATCGGGCAGGCCGTCGAGGAGGCGGCCGTAGCTGGTGGCGCCGCGCGGGACGGTCTCGATGGTGCCGAGGTCGGAGTGGGCGAGGCCGAGGCCGATGGTGCTGGTGGGGCCGTGGCCGTCGGCCGGTTCGAGGACGGCCATGCCGCGGCGGGCGCCGACGAGGGCGGCGCCGGCGCCGAGCACCTCACGGAGGGCCTCGTCGAGGGAGGCGGTCCTGATGAGGCGCTCGGTGAGTTCGTGGAGGGTGGTGAGGTCGGAGACCCAGGAGGCCAGTCGGTCCTGGATCAGGGCACCGGGTGGGAGGGCCGCGTCGGCGGGTCCTGCCGCTGCGGGGACCCCGGAGAGGGGCGACGTAGTGTGCGGGGGACCGGGAACCGTGGAATCGATTCCGGCCACTTTCGGCATGTGCGGGACGCTCATGTCAGTCGGCTTTCCGACCGGTGCGTTTGACGCCATAGCATCGCAAACCCCCATGTCATTCTGAGCCGCTCGATGCATCCACATGTACACGCACAAGAGGAACGATGTCCAGCATTGTCCCCACGGGACTTGTGGTGTCCGTGAGGTCGTGCGCAGGGGTTGAAGTGGGCGGGAAGTTGGCCGAAAATTGCCCCCGGTGTGCACCTTTTGCGGTCGACTGGCGTCGTTTGAAAGCGCGTCATTCCAAGCGTGCTGGGTACGTAAACGGTGACAGGCAGGGGCAGTTGACACCGCCCCGGAACGTGACGCGGAACCCCGGCGTCTTTCCCGCCGCAGGCCGCAACCCGCCACCGCGTGGCGGGGAACGTGTTCTGACCCGCTCCGGCTCTGACCTGGCTCCACCCGGTTCCCCCGGGACCCACCCGGCACCGGCCCGGTCCGCACCGCCCCCCGGCGGTCCGGCACCCCGCCGACGCGGCACGCGCTGATACGCACGGTGAAGAGATCTGCACATGGTGTGATGTGGATTCGGCGTTCAACGGAAAGGAACGAGCGCTCATGCGCGAGATCCTCGGAAGGCGACGCAGGCTCCGGTTCCGGCGCAAGGAGAGGACCGCACGGCTCGACGCGGCGGTCGCCTTCGCGGTCGAGTGGAACTGGCCCGTCCTGCCGGGCGCGGGCCTGAGAGCGACGACCCGTACGGCCACGGGAGTGGCCTGCTCCTGTCCCGACCCCGACTGCGTGGTGCCCGGCGCGCACCCCTACGACCCCGGGCTGCTCGCGGCCACCACCGACGAGCGCATGGTCCGCTGGTGGTGGACCCGGCGTCCGGAGGCCCCCGTGGTGCTGGCCACGGGCGGCGGCGCTCCCTGCGCGGTCAGCCTGCCCGCGGTGGCGGGCGCGCGGGCGCTCGCCGCGCTCGACGCGACGGGCATGCGGCTCGGCCCGGTGGTGGCGACCCCGACCCGCTGGTCGATCCTGGTCGCCCCGTACGGCCTCGAACGGCTGGGCGAGCTGCTGTACGCGAAGGACAGCGTGCCCAGCTCGCTGCGCTTCCACGGCGAGGGCGGCTACCTGCTGCTGCCGCCGTCGGTCGCGGGGACCGGGCAGGTCCGCTGGGAGCGGGCACCGCTCGCGGGCTCGGCCCGGCCCTGGCTGCCCGACGTCGAGGCCGTGGTCGACGCCCTCGTCGAGGCGAGCACGAGCACGCCGGGCGGCGGGAGCAGGCTGGCGTACTGACGCCCCGGACCCGCTCGTTCACCCGAACGGGTGTGTCCTGGTCCGACTTGCACGGGAAACGGGCGCGCGGCCGACCGAGCGCCCGGATCCCGCCGCTATGTTCACCCCACCGTCCGAGATCGAGCAGGAGCAGGTGGGTCCCATGAGCCCGGTCAACCTCCGTGTGGTCGGCCTCGGGACCGCCGTCACGGTCGCCGTCCTGCTGCCGCTCGTCGCGACGGCGGGCCCGACGCGGGAGCCCGGACGTCCGGCCGGAGTGGGCGCGGAGGGCGACGCGAAGGCCGGGGACCTGCTGACGGGACTCGGCCTGGGGCCCCGTACACCGGACTCCACCACCCCCGCAACCGCTTCCGCGATTCCCGAGGCGCCGGCGGCGCCCGAGCGCGTCTCGCGTTGTGGGCCGGAACTCGCCTCTCCCGATGGGGCCGAGGCGCAGACCTGTGTCCTGAGCGAGGGGCCCGACGTCTGGGCCCGCACCTACTACCGGAACGCCACCGGCCGGCAGCTGGACGCGTTCCTGACCCTCATGGGCCCCGCCGGGCGGACCGTGCGAGTGGGCTGCCCGGTCCCGGCGCAGGACGAACCGGGAACCTGTGAAACGCCCAGGGAGCGCGTGCGGGGCATGGCCACCGCCTATACGGCGGTCGCGGAATTCGCGGGGGCCGGTGAGGGCGACAGCACGCCGCTGCTGTTGCGCGCGGGGAGCAACACGGCGGACGGCGAAGGAAGTTGAACGTCGGACGCCCCGGCCCTGCCGGAAGCGGACATGGAAAGGCCCGGTCGCTGGCGACGGGGGATGCACCAGCGACCGGGCTTCCAGAACGGTAACAAGAGATCTGCTGTTCGCAAATTCGATCTCGGTTATTCGGACAGGGATTTACCCGTCCGGAGACCCGCCTTGTGGCGGAAGTCACCGACTGGTCGGTCTGTCAGTCACCGATACCACCTGGGGTATCAGCTGAGAGTCACCTGACGGTTCGTGAGGCCGCCGCGCGCCCGACGCTCCTCCGCCGTCAGCGGGGCGTCGGAGGCGAGCGCCGCGGCGAGCCGCTCGGCGAACTCGGCCGCCGGCTTCTCGCACTCCTCGGCCGTCATCGACGTCGGCAGGTCCCACACCGGCACCATCAGGCCGTGCGCCCGGAAGGAGCCGACGAGGCGGGTGTCGCCGCCGAGCGAGGTGCCCTCGCCGGCATGGAGGCGGGCGAGCGCGTCGAGGAGCTTCTCCTCCGGGTGCGGCATGACCCAGCGCAGGTGGTTCTTGTCCGGGGTCTCGCACCAGTACGCGGAGTCGACGCCCGCCAGCTTCACGGTCGGGATCGCGGCCGCGTTGGCCCGCTCCAGGGAGGCCGCGACCTCCGGGTCCGCGCCGTCCGCCGACTGCGGGATCCAGAACTCGAAGCCCGAGTGGACCTCCGGCTCGAACGGGGCGTCCGCGTCGAGCAGCTCCTGCAGACGCGGACCCTCGGCCGACACGCGGCGCGCGGGCACCGGAGTGCCCGGCTCGACCTCCAGCGCGCGCTGGAGGGTGTCGGCGAGGTCACGGGCCAGGTCGCCCGAGGTCGAGTCGTTCTGCAGGGCGAGCAGGACGGAGCCGTCGTCGCGGCGGAGCGCCGGCCACGCCATCGGCAGCACGGTCGCGAGCGTCACGGACGGCACGCCCTCGGGCAGCCCGCCCTTCAGGGTGAGCGGCACGGTGGCGGCCGGCACCAGCTCGCGGAGCGCGACCCAGTCGCACTCGCCGGGCAGGCCCTCGAAGGGGCGCTGGACGAGCTCGGTCACGGCGTGCGCGGCGGCCCGGCCGTGACACGCCTTGTAGCGGCGGCCCGAACCGCACGGGCACGGCTCGCGCGCGCCGACGACCGGGATCTCCCCGCTCGTGACCTGTGCCTGGCCGGCCTTGCCGGCCTTCGTCTGGGGGCGCTTCTTGGCCATGGTGTGGCTATCTCCCGATCGCGGCTGTGCGGAGTGCGGTGCTGTATCGGGCGCGAGCCTAGCCGCACCGGGCGCCGACGCCGTTCAGGCGGGGCGGCGGGCGCTCGGGGCCGCGGGTCCCGGATCACCGACAACGGCCGCGCCGAGCTCAGGACCTGGTTCGAGAAGCCGGTCAGGACGTCTCGTACGGCCCGGGTGCGGCCTGGAGGCCCAAGGCCTCTCGTACGGCCCGGACATCACGAGGGCGTCCAGGCACCCCGTGCCCGAACGCCCCTCTTCGTCGCGGTCGCCGCTCCTCGGCGTCAGTCCAGATCGTCGTACGCGTCGAGGAAGTCGAGGCCCGGGCCGCCGCCGACGCGCGCCGCGAAGTCCTCGCGCCGGTGCCCCTCGGTGACCACCACCCAGACCGTGACCTCGCCGGTCGCGCTGTCCCGCACGCCCCAGTCCCGGGCCAGCGCCCCGATGATGTTCAGCCCGCGGCCGCCCCGTGCCGTGACCGAGGGCGTCGACGGGACGGGCCGTGTCGGGCCACCGCCGTCGGTCACCTCGACCCGCAGGCCGCCCGCCGGGTCGACCCGCCAGGCCGCCCGTACATCGCCCTCGCCCCGCTCCGCGTGTCCCAGCGGCCTGCCGTAGCGACAGGCATTGCTGAGCAGCTCGGAAAGGATCAGTACCGCGTCGTCGACGACCGATTCGGACACCCCGCTGCGGTACAGCTCGTCCCGCATCCGGTGTCGCGCCTCACCCACGCCCGCAGGGCCATGGGGTACGGCCATGCTCGACGACGTGGGCACCTCCTGTGCCACCACCAACGCCACCCCCGAGACCTCCTTTGCCCCACGCCACCGTGTGGATGCCCCAATGGCCTGGACCGGAAACCGGCCAATCAGCGTGGGATGAGGCACTCGTGACGATCGCGTACGCGCGGAACGCGCCGGTGCACACCCTGTGAGGGCCGCTACCCCTTGTGGCACAAGGGAAAGGAGCGGCGGGAGAGGTGCCCCGCAGCTCAGGCGCGGCCCAGCTGGCCGAGCACCTGCTTCGGCCTGTTGGTGATGATCGCGTCCACCCCCAGGCGCTCGCAGAGCTCGACGTCCTCGGCCTCGTCCACGGTCCACACGTGGACCTGGTGCCCGGCCTTCTGGAGCCGCAGGATCACCGCAGGATGGTGCCGGACGATCCGGATCGACGGGCCCGCGATGCGCGCGCCCGCGGGGAGCCGTCCGTCGCGCAGCCGGGGCGAGACGAACTGGGCGAGCGAGACCGTGGGCAGGGTCGGCGCGGCGGCGGCGATCCGGTGCAGGGACCGGGCCGAGAAGCTCATGACGCGTACGGGGGAGTCGGCGGGGGACGCGGGCGCGTCCAGGCCGAAACGCTTGAGGAGCTGGAGCAGCCGCTCCTCGACCTGGCCCGCCCAGCGGGTGGGGTGCTTGGTCTCGATGGCCAGCTCGACCCGGCGCCCGGCGTCGGAGACCAGCTCCAGGAGCCGTTCCAGGGTGAGGACGGAGGTGGCGCCGGGGTCCTTCCAGTCGGGGCTCTCGCCGGAGTCGTCCCGCCCCTTCCAGGTGCCGAAGTCGAGGGCGGCGAGGTCGGCGAGTTCCAGGGCGGACACGGCTCCGCGGCCGTTCGACGTGCGGTCGACGCGCCGGTCGTGGACGCAGACCAGGTGGCCGTCGGCGGTGAGCCGGACGTCGCACTCCAGGGCGTCGGCGCCGTCCTCGATGGCCTTCACATAGGCCGCCAGGGTGTGTTCCGGTGCGTCCTCGGAGGCTCCGCGGTGGGCGACGACCTGGAGGGGGACGCGGTTCGGGTGCTGCCGTGCGTGAGTCACGGCGTCATGGTGCCATTGGCGGGGTGGCGCGGGCACCCCTGATGCTGTCCGTTCTGTCCGTATATAAAGGATGGAGTGCGAACGCACAGCTCCGCCTTACAGCGGCCTGACGTCCTGTGGGAAAAGCTGGTGCAGCACCCTGGAGCCCGTGAGGACCCCGACCACCCGACCCCGCGCAGTCAACGAGGAGAGCGAGCTGTGAGCACCGAGAACGAGGGCACGCCGGTTCCGGCGGACCCGGCTGCGCCGTCCGCCCCTCCGACGCCTCCCGTACCGCCGAAGGCCGGCGAGCCGGCGGGCGAGACGCCGGCCCCGCAGTCCCAGGAGACCTCCCCGGCTTCCCCCGCCGCCCCGTCCGGCGACGAGCCGACGGCGGTCCAGGCCCCGGTCCCGGCCGAGGCCCCCGCACCGACGGCCCCGACCGTCCAGGCCCCCGCCCCCGCACCGACGGCCCCGACCGTCCAGGCCCCCGCGCCGGAGGCGGTCGCGGCCGCCCCCGCCGGCGGCTGGCCGCCGCCCCCTCCGGCCGTCCCCGCGTGGGGCGCCCCGCAGCAGCCCGTACCGGCCGCTCCCCCCGCCCCGCGCAAGCGGACCGGCGGCCTCGTGGCGGCCGTCCTCATCGCCTCGCTCGTCGCGGGCGGCATCGGCGGCGGCATCGGCTACTGGGCGGCCGAGCGCGGCGACAACGGCTTCAGCTCGACCACGGTCTCCTCCGGCCAGGCCCCGGCCTCCTTCAAGCGGGACCCGGGGACGGTCGCGGCGGTCGCGGCGAAGGCCCTGCCGAGCGTCGTCACGATCCAGGCCCAGTCCGGCGGCGCCCAGGAGGGCGAGGGCGGCACGGGCACCGGCTTCGTCTACGACCAGGAAGGCCACATCGTCACCAACAACCACGTGGTGGCGTCGGCGGCGGACGGCGGCACGCTGTCCGTGACGTTCTCGGACGGCAAGACGTACGACGCGGAGGTCGTCGGCCGGGCCGAGGGCTACGACGTGGCGGTCCTGAAGCTGAAGGACGCCCCGAAGGGGCTGACGCCGCTGCCGCTCGGGGACTCCGACAAGGTGGCGGTCGGCGACTCGACGATCGCGATCGGCGCCCCGTTCGGCCTGTCGAACACGGTCACGACGGGCATCGTCAGCGCCAAGAACCGCCCGGTCGCCTCAGGCGACGGCTCCGGCGGCGGCAACTCGTACATGAGCGCGCTGCAGACGGACGCCTCGATCAACCCGGGCAACTCCGGCGGGCCGCTGCTCGACGCGAGCGGCGCGGTCATCGGCATCAACTCGGCCATCCAGTCGACCAGCGGCGGGTTCGGCCAGTCGCAGGCCGGCTCGATCGGCCTCGGCTTCGCGATCCCGGTCAACCAGGCGAAGAACGTGGCCCAGCAGCTGATCAAGACGGGCAAGCCGGTCTACCCGGTGATCGGCGCGACCGTGAGCATGAACCAGAAGGGCGAGGGCGCGACGATCGCGAGCCAGGGCTCCGGTGGCACGGCCTCGGTCACGCCCGGCGGCCCGGCGGCGAAGGCGGGCCTGAAGGGCGGCGACGTGATCACCGGCTTCGACGACCACCCGATCGACAGCGGCCCCACCCTGATCAGCGAGATCTGGACGCACAAGCCGGGCGACTCGGTGAAGATCACCTACGAGCGCGACGGCAAGACCGCCACGGCCACGGTCGTCCTCGGCGAACGCACGGGCGACAGCTGACCCGCCCCACCCCCGCAGCCGGTACGCTGTAGCCCGCTCCACCCCAGGTGGGCCGGGGCGAGGGTGGGTTGCCCGAGCGGCCTAAGGGAACGGTCTTGAAAACCGTCGTGGCGCGAGTCACCGTGGGTTCAAATCCCACACCCACCGCAGCGGATCGGCGTATGCGCTGGTCACCAGGGGTGCTCCTGACAAGGAGCACCCCTTTCGCGTGGACGCCCGGGCGGTCTGCGGATGCGGTTGTGGTGAGGGGCCTCGATGCTGGAAGGGCTGGAACAGCGGCTAGGAGGTCAGGATGTCTGTGATGGACAAGCTCAAGCAGATGCTGAAGGGCCACGAGGACAAGGCCTCTCAGGGCGTCGACAAGGCCGGCGACTTCGCCGACGAGAAGACGCAGGGCAAGTACCAGAGCCAGGTCGACACCGCCCAGGACAAGCTCAAGCAGCAGCTGGGCGACCAGGGTCAGGACCGCCCGCCGCAGCAGTGACACACGCGTCAGGAGGGGGTGCCCCGGGCCGTTCCGGGGCGCCCCCTCTTTTTCGGTTGCCCGGTGTGGGCCGGGCGGTTTGAATCCGGGACCGGATACGGAGGGCCGGAGGGAAGGCTGTTGTCGTGGTGCGCATCGTGCTGGTCCAGGGGGACATCACCGCCGAGGCGGCGGACGCGGTGGTGAACGCCGCGAACTCCTCGCTGCTCGGCGGCGGAGGGGTCGACGGCGCCATCCACCGGAAGGGCGGTCCCGAGATCCTCGCCGCGTGCCAGGACCTGCGCCGCTCGCACTACGGCAAGGGGCTGCCGACCGGGCGGGCCGTGGCGACCACGGCGGGGCGGCTGCCGGCGCGGCACGTGATCCACACGGTCGGACCGGTCTGGTCGCGGGACGAGGACCGCTCGGAGCTGCTGGCCTCCTGCTACCGCGAGTCGCTGCGGGTCGCGGACGAGTCGGGGGACCGCACGGTCGCCTTCCCCGCGATCTCGACCGGGATCTACGGCTGGCCGATGGCGGACGGCGCCCGGATCGCCGTGGAGACGGTACGGGCGGCCCGCACCGAAGTGGAGGAGGTCCGCTTCGTGCTCTTCGACGCGGCGGCGTACGGGGCTTTCGAGGAGGCCCTGCGAGAGGCCTCGTAGCCACCGGCCGCGCGTTTTCCGAACACTCTTCCGTCGTGGAATTCCCTGTGCGATTCCTCGGCGGTCGAGACGCGCCGTCGTGGCGTTCCGAGAGAAGGATGGGAGGAAAATCTGCCGGAACGCTTCCTCCCTTGCGGCGCACCGGTCGTGCTGTCCCCGGCCGCTGTCAGGGCCCCCTCCGCCCGCGTGAGCTGCGGGTTTCCTCATCCTGCCGGGGTTTATCGGCTTGTCCTCACGCTTGCGGGGGAATCGGTCGCTCCGGGGTGGTTCGCCGGGGATTCGGTGGGCAACTCTGGATTCGCGACGTCGAGCACAACAACCGAGGCGGTAGGCCGACTGCCTTGGGAATGGCCCTAGTTCATGGAAATTCCGTAGAGAAGTTCCACAGCGCAGTTCCGTGCAGAAGCATCAGCTTTGAGTTCCCGGAGGAACAGACATGGCAAGCATCCGTACCGCCCGCATCCTCGCCGCTGCCGCCGCCCTGCCCCTCGCCGCCGCGCTCTTCACCGGGGTGGCCCAGGCCGACAACGGCGGTTTCGCGGACGACGGATCGAACACGAGCGTCGCCTCGATCATCGGCAGCGGCGTCGGTGGGGACAACTTCGGCAACTCGACCACGACGCAGCAGGTGGCGACCGGTTCCGGTGCCTCCAACCAGAACAACACCGCGAGCGTGAACGGCTCCGCCTTCACGAGCATCGGCCAGTCCAACAACGTGGTCAACTTCCACCCGTGGTGGTGACCCCCGCACGGACACCGGCCCGACGGGGGGCGTGACCGTGGTGTGAACGACGGCCCGCGCGACGGTACTTCGGTATCGCCGCGCGGGCCGTCCCGCTTTCCCGCGGCTTGACACCGGACCGGAATCTGACGGACAGTCAGAAACCTCAGTCGTCCCACGGGAGGCCGTCGCCGTGCACCTCGCCCCGACCGAGCGGCAGCTACGGCTGCGCGCCGAACTCCGCGCGTACTTCCGGAAGCTGATGCCCGACGGGCCGCCCGCCGCCGGCGACCGTGCCGCCCAGCGGCGGCTGCTCCGGCGGATCGGGGCGGACGGGCTTCTCGGCCTCGGCTGGCCCGAGGAGTACGGGGGGCAGGGCCGCGGGCCCGACGAGCAGTTCGTCTTCTTCGACGAGGCGTACCGCGCGGGCGCCCCCGTCTCGATGGTCACCCTCAACACCGTCGGACCCACGCTCATGGCGTACGGGACCGAGGAACAGAAGGCCACCTTCCTGCCCGGCATCCTGCGCGGCGAGACCGTCTTCGCCATCGGCTACAGCGAGCCCGAGGCGGGCACGGACCTCGCCTCCCTGCGCACCCGGGCCGTACGGGACGGGGACTCCTGGGTGATCGACGGACAGAAGATCTTCACCTCCAACGCGCAGAACGCCGACTGGATCTGGCTCGCCTGCCGCACCGACCCCGACGCGGCGCCGCACCGGGGCATCTCCATCCTCCTCGTCCCCACCGCCTCCCCCGGCTTCTCCTGGACGCCGATCGAGACCGTGGGCGGGCTGACCACGACCGCCACCTACTACGACGGCGTACGGGTCCCCGCGGAGCACCTCGTCGGACCCGAGCACGGCGGTTGGGGCCTCATCACCAGCCAGCTCAACCACGAGCGGGTCGCCCTGGCCGCGATCGGCATGCAGGCCGAGGACTTCTTCGCGGCCGTCCTCGACCGGGCGCGTACCCCCGATCCGGTGACGGGCAGGCGCCGCATTGACGAGCCGTGGGTACGGATCCGGGCCGCCGAAGCGCACGCCCGCCTGGCCGCGACACGCCTGCTGAACTGGCGTCTGGTGGGGGACGTGGGGGCCGGCCGGCTGGCCCCGGGGGACGCGAGCGGCGTGAAGTTCGCGGGAACCGAATCGGCGGTGGAGGTGTATCGAATATGTCAGGAGATCGCGGGCGGGCCGGGGACGGTGCGAGGCGGATCGCCGGGGGAGGTCGACGGCGGTGAGCTGGAGCGCATGAACCGGGCCGCGCAGATCAACACCTTCGGGGGAGGGGTGAGCGAGGTGCAGCGCGAGATCGTCGCGAGGATGCGGCTCGGCATGAAGGCGAGGGGCCGTCGATGAGCGGTACGGAGCGGTCGGACGGGGGCGGGAGGGAGCGTGCCGCCGCGGCCCGTACGGAACCGGCGGACGCGCTGTACGAGCGGCTGGTGGCCTTCGAGGGGCGGCCCGCCGCCACCGCGGGGACCGGCAAGGACCCGGTCAACCTGCCCATGATCAGGCACTGGTGCGAGGCCATGGGGGACACCCACCCCGCCTACGAGGGACCCGACGCCGTCGCGCCCCCCACGATGCTCCAGGCCTGGACGATGGGCGGTCTCTCCGGGCACACGGACCGGTCGTCCGCGTACGAGGAGCTGTTCGCCCTCCTCGACGGAGCGGGGTACACCTCGGTCGTCGCGACCGACTGCGAGCAGGAGTACCTGCGGCCGCTCCGCCCCGGGCAGCGGATCGGCTTCGACACCGTCATCGAGTCCGTGTCGGAGCGCAAGACCACCAAGCTGGGCACCGGGCACTTCGTGACCACGCGGACCGACGTCCGGGCGGACGGCGAGCTCGCGGGCACCCACCGCTTCCGCATCCTCAAGTACGCGCCCGCGGCCCGGAAGGCGGAGCCGCCGAAGCCCGCGGCCCGGCGGCCGCGGCCCGTCGTCAACCGGGACAACGCCGGCTTCTGGGAGGGTGTGGCCGCCCACCGGCTGCTGATCCAGCGCTGCCGCGACTGCGCGACCCCGCGCTTCCCCTGGCTGCCGGGCTGCGCCGACTGCGGCTCGCGGGAGTGGGACGCGGTCGAGGCGGCCGGCACCGGGACGGTCTTCTCGTACGTGGTGATGCACCACCCGTCCTTCCCGGCCTTCGAGCCCCCCTACGCGGTCGGACTGATCGAACTCGCCGAGGGGGTCCGGATGATCAGCAACGTGGTGGGGGTGCCGTACGACAAGGTGCGGATCGGGATGCCGGTGCGGCTGGAGTTCCTGCGGGTCGACGAGGAGCTGGAGCTTCCCGTCTTCCGCGCGGGAGGGGAGGACTGACATGGACTTCACCCCCACCGAGGAGCAGGAGGCCGCCCGGGAGCTGGCCGGGCGGATCTTCGCCGACCTCGCCACCCACGAGCGGCTCCGGGCCGCGGGGACCGGCACGGACACCGAACTGTGGAAGGCGCTCTGCGCCGCCGGACTGCCGGGCGCGGTCGAGGAGACCGGTCTGCTCGGTCTCGTCCTGCTCCTGGAGGAGCAGGGCCTCAGGACGGCACAGGTGCCGTTCGCCGCGAGCTGTGTGTACGGGATCCTCGCCGTCGCCCGGCACGGCACGGACGAGCAGCGCGCCCGCCTCCTCCCCGGGCTCCGGGACGGTACGACGGTGGTGACGGGCGCGCTCCCGGCACCGGGCACGATCGGCTCGCGCGGCGGCGAGCGGCTCAGCGGGGTCGTGGAGTGGGTGCCGTGGCTCAGGGACGCCACCCATGTGCTCGTGCCGGACGAGGACCGCGCCCTGTGGCTGGTCCGCACCGAGGACGCGGCCGCCGTCGAGGCCGTCGAGCTCACCGCGCCCTGGGCCGCCGCCCGGCTCGTCCTCGACGGGACGCCCGCCGAGCGGCTCGGGGCCCCGCCCGGCGCCGACGGGCCGGGTCGGGCCATCGCTCCCGGTGCGTACGACGACGTGCTCGCCGCCGCGCGGATCGCCTTCGCCGGGCTTCAGGCCGGGGTGTGCGCCGGGTCCCTCGCCCGCGCCGTGGAGTACACGTCGATACGGGAGCAGTTCGGGCGCCCGCTCTCGACCCACCAGGCGGTGCAACTGAGGGCCGCCGACGCCCACATGGACACCGAGGCCATCCGGGTCACCGCCTACGAGGCCGCCTGGCGGTTCGACGAGGGTCTCGACGCGGGCGGGCCGGCGCTCACCGCCGCCTGGTGGGCCTCCGAGGCGGGCAAACGGGTCGTGCACGCAGGGCAGCACCTGCACGGAGGCATGGGCGCCGACCTCGACCACCCCGTCCACCGGCACTTCCTGTGGGGCCGGCAGCTCGACGCCTACCTGGGCTGCGGCACCGAACTCCTCGCCGAACTCGGCGATCTGCTCGCGAAGGGAACCCCGTCATGACCGCCATGACCCCCATGAAGCCCGGAGACGAGCTGCCGCCGCTGCGGATCCCGATCACCCGCACCCTGATCGTCGCCGGGGCCATCGCCTCCCGTGACTACCAGGACGTGCACCACGACGCCGAACTGGCGCGGGAGAAGGGCTCCCCGGACGTCTTCATGAACATCCTCACGACCAACGGGCTCGTCGGCCGGTACATCACCGACCACTTCGGCCCCCGGGCCGTCCTGCGCCGGGTCGCGATCCGGCTCGGCGCCCCCAACTACCCCGGCGACACCATGGTCCTGACCGGCACGGTCACCGAGGTGGACGGCGCCACGGCGAGCGTCCGGGTGATCGGCGCCAACGGGCTCGGACACCACGTCACCGGCACGGTCACCGTGGAGGTGACGCCATGAGCGTCCGCACCAGGGACACGCTCGGCGGGCGTGCGGCCGTCGTGGGGATCGGGGCGACCGAGTTCTCCAAGGACTCGGGCCGCAGCGAACTCTCCCTCGCCGTCGAGGCCGTGCGCGCCGCCCTCGACGACGCCGGGCTCACCCCCGCCGACGTCGACGGCATGGTCACGTTCACCATGGACACCAACCCCGAGATCACCGTCGCCCAGGCGTCCGGCATCGGCGAGCTGTCGTTCTTCTCCCGCGTGCACTACGGGGGCGGTGCCGCCTGCGCCACCGTGCAGCAGGCCGCCCTCGCCGTCGCCTCGGGGGTCGCCGAGGTCGTCGTCTGCTACCGGGCGTTCAACGAGCGCTCCGGGCGCCGCTTCGGCTCGGGGGTCCAGCAGCGCGAGCCCTCCGCCGAGGGCGCCGCGCTCGGCTGGCAGCTGCCCTTCGGGCTGCTCACCCCGGCCTCCTGGGTCGCCATGGCGGCACAGCGGTACCTGCACACGTACGGTCTGACGCCGGACGCCTTCGGCCACGTCGCCGTCACCGACCGGCGTCACGCGGCCCGCAACCCCGCCGCGTACTTCCACGGGAAGCCCATCACCCTCGCCGACCACGCCGCCTCGCGCTGGATCGTCGAGCCGCTCAGACTCCTCGACTGCTGCCAGGAGACCGACGGCGGCCAGGCGATCGTCGTCACCTCCGTCGAGCGTGCCCGCGACCTGCCGCGCCCGCCCGCCGTGATCCTCGCGGCGGCCCAGGGCGCCGGCCGCAAGCAGGAGGCCATGACCAGCTTCTACCGGGACGACCTGACCGGGCTCCCGGAGATGGGCGTGGTGGCCCGGCAGCTCTGGCGGACGTCCGGACTGGCGCCCTCCGACATCGACGTGGGCATCCTCTACGACCACTTCACCCCGTTCGTGCTGATGCAGCTGGAGGAGTTCGGCTTCTGCGGACCGGGGGAGGCGGCCGATTTCGTCGCGGCCGACGCGCTTGCGCTGAACACCCACGGGGGGCAGCTCGGCGAGGCGTACCTGCACGGCATGAACGGCATCGCGGAGGCCGTCCGGCAGATCCGGGGCACCTCGGTGAACCAGATACCCGGCGCGGCCCGGACCTTGGTCACGGCGGGCACGGGGGTTCCCACGTCCGGGTTGATCCTGGGCACGGACGGCTGAGGCGACGGCCTGAGCGGTGGCCGGTCGGGGCGGGTGGATCTTCACTCGCGCCATGAGCACTCGTAGGTCGCCCGCATCCGAAGCCGCCCCCGCGTACGTCCCGGCCCCGCCCTCGGTCCCCGTCCGCCCCTGCACCGCGCCGCCTCCCGGGGCGCGGACCGTGGCCGCCGCCGTGCTGGTGGTGCTGGCCGGCGCGGCCCTCCTGAACGCCCCACCTCCGACGACCAGGTCCGACCGCCCCTCGACCGCCAGGGCCGCCACGACCGCCACCACGACCACCGCCGCCGCCACGACCGCCACCACGACCGCCGCCACCACGACCGCCGCCACCACGACCGCCGCCACGACGGCGTCCGCCGCGACCGCCTCCGTCAGGGCCGCGACCACCACCGGCTCCGTCCGGGCCACCACCATGACCGCCACCTCGATCAGGGCGGGTTCCCCCTCGGGGAGGGCCGCCACGACCGGGGCCACCGAATCCGGCCCCGGCACGCCCGCCCCCGGCGCCCCCGCGCCCGCACCCGGACCCGGACGCGCTCCCGGCGCCCCGGCGCCCGCACCCGGTGCCCCGCTCGCGGCGCCCCCGCTCGCGGCGCCCGTGCTCGCGGCGCCCGCGCTCGCGGCGCCCGTGCTCTTCGCCGGGAAGGCGTTCGACACCTGTGAGGCGCCGTCCCTCACGGTGATGAAGGCCTGGCGGGGGTCGCCGTACGGGGCCGTCGGGATCTACTTCGGGGGGCGGGGGCGCGGCTGCCCCGTCCAGAAGGAGCTCACGCCCGCCTGGGTCGCCTCCGCGCACTCCATGGGCTGGCGGCTGCTGCCGCTGTTCGTCGGCTCCCAGGCACCGTGCGTGGACTCGCTCGCCAAGCGGAAGTACGCCATCGGCAGCGCTCCCGTGACCCAGGGCACCAAGGAGGGCGGCGACGCGGTGAAGGCGGCGAAGGCGCTGGGGATCGGCACGAGCAGCCCGCTCTACCTCGACATCGAGGCGTACCGGCGGGACGACGCGAGCTGCGCCGCGACCACCCTCGCGTTCGTCCGTGCCTGGAACCGGGAGGTGCGGCGGCTGGGCTATGTGCCCGGTTTCTACAGCAGCGTGGACACGGGGGTGCGGGACATGGAGGCGCAGCGGCGGGCGGGGACGAAGGACCTGCCGGAGGTGATGTGGTTCGCGCGCTGGCGGGGGACGCCTGCGCTGCTCACCGAGTCGGTGCTGCATCCGGACGCCTGGACGCCGCACGCCCGGATCCACCAGTACGCGGGGAACGTCACGGAGACGTACGGCGGGCGTACCCTCGCGATCGACCGCAACGCGATCGACGCGCCCGTCGCGCGGGTCACCGCCCCGGCCCGGTCCACGGCACGGGTCCCGGTCCCCCTGACGTTCGTCGACTCGAGCCGCCCCTGAGCCCCGCCCGTCACCCGGGCCGCGCCGTGCGACGGGCCCCGGCGCCCCTCGCCCGCGCGCTCCGACCCTGAGCCGGGTGGAGACAGCCTCCACCCAGAGGAGGTGAGGGCATCCCCACCCCTACAACCTGAGGCGGACGGCGGGTCGGGACCTGGGGCCGATCCGCCGGGTGCCGCGCGCTCCTAGCGTGGAGTCATGACTCCGCCACCCTCTGGCCCCGTCTGCGCCGGTGCCTCGCAGTACGCGTCGTACCCGACCTTCACCTCGTACGTACGGGCGCGTGGGCCCGTGCTCCTGCGCACCGCGCGCTCCCTCACCGCCAACCCCTCGGACGCGGAGGACCTCCTCCAGACCGCGCTCGCCAAGACCTTCGTGGCCTGGGAGCGCATCGAGGACCACCGGGCGCTGGACGGCTACGTCCGCCGCGCGCTGCTGAACACCCGTACGTCGCAGTGGCGCAAGCGCAAGGTCGACGAGTTCGTGTGCGAGGAGCTGCCCGAGCCCGTCGGCCTCCCGGAGCCGGACCCGGCCGAGCGGCAGGTGCTGCACGACGCGATGTGGCGGGCGGTCCTGAAGCTGCCGGAGCGGCAGCGCCAGATGGTGGTCCTGCGGTACTACGAGGACCTCAGCGAGGCCCAGACGGCCGAAGTGCTCGGGGTGTCGGTCGGTACGGTCAAGAGCGCGGTGTCCCGGGCGCTCGGCAAGCTCCGCGAGGACCCGGAGCTGACGCCCGTGCGGTAGGAGCGGGCGAGGCCCTGGCGGCTCCCGCCAGTAATCACTGGCAATTTCCGTACTCTCGGGTAGTGACATACCGCGCGGTACGTGCGCAGAATCTCCACACCCCTTCTGCCACGTAGCGCCCACCGGGAGGACGCCCCGTGTACAGCACCATGCAGGACGTACAACTGACCGTGAGCCGCATCCTCCAGCACGGGATGACGATCCACGGGAAGTCCACCATCACCACCTGGACGGGCGAGCCCGAGCCGCAGCGCCGCACGTTCGCGGAGGCCGGAACGCGCGCGCACCAGCTGGCCCATGCCCTGCGCGACGAACTCGGCGTCACCGGCGACCAGCGCGTCGCCACCCTCATGTGGAACAACTCGGAGCACGTCGAGGCGTACTTCGCGATCCCCTCCATGGGCGCGGTGCTCCACACCCTCAACCTCCGTCTGCCGCCCGAGCAGCTGGTGTGGATCGTCAACCACGCCGCCGACCGGGTCGTCCTCGTCAACGGCTCGCTGCTCCCGCTCCTGGCCCCGCTGCTCCCGCACCTGCCGACGGTCGAGCACGTCGTCGTCGCGGGCCCGGGCGACCGCTCCCTCCTGGACGGCGCGGCCCCGCGCGTCCACGAGTACGAGGAGCTGATCGCCGGCCGCCCGACCGCGTACGCCTGGCCCGAGCTGGACGAGCGCTCGGCCGCCGCCATGTGCTACACCTCCGGCACCACGGGGGACCCCAAGGGCGTCGTGTACTCGCACCGTTCGATCTACCTGCACTCCATGCAGGTGAACATGGCCGAGTCGATGGGCCTGACCGACAAGGACACGACCCTGGTCGTCGTCCCGCAGTTCCACGTCAACGCCTGGGGCCTGCCGCACGCCACCTTCATGACCGGCATCAACATGCTCATGCCGGACCGTTTCCTCCAGCCGGCCCCGCTCGCCGAGATGATCGAGCGCGAGCGGCCGAGCCACGCGGCGGCCGTCCCCACCATCTGGCAGGGCCTGCTCGCCGAGGTCACCGCGAACCCCCGCGACCTCTCCTCGATGGCCCAGGTCACCATCGGCGGAGCCGCCTGTCCGCCCTCCCTCATGGAGGCGTACGACCGGCTCGGCGTCCGCCTCTGCCACGCCTGGGGCATGACCGAGACCTCCCCGCTGGGCACCATGGCCCACCCGCCGCACGGCCTCACCTCCGAGGAGGAGTGGCCCTACCGCGTCACCCAGGGCCGCTTCCCGGCCGGCGTCGAGGCCCGGCTGGTCGGCCCCGGCGGCGAACACCTGCCCTGGGACGGCGAGTCGGCCGGCGAGCTCGAAGTGCGCGGCACCTGGATCGCGGGCTCGTACTTCGGCGGCATCGACGCCGAGGAGATCCGGCCCGCCGACAAGTTCAGCGAGGACGGCTGGCTCAAGACCGGCGACGTCGGCGTGATCAGCCCCGACGGCTTCCTCACCCTCACCGACCGGGCCAAGGACGTCATCAAGTCCGGCGGCGAGTGGATCTCCAGCGTCGAGCTGGAGAACGCCCTCATGGCACACCCGGAGGTCGCCGAGGCGGCCGTCGTCGCGGTGCCGGACGAGAAGTGGGGCGAGCGTCCGCTCGCGACCGTGGTCCTCAAGGACGGCGCGACGGCGGACTACGCGATGCTGAAGGCCTTCCTCGCCGACGAGGGCGGCATCGCGAAGTGGCAGCTGCCGGAGCGGTGGGCGATCGTGCCGGCGGTGCCGAAGACGAGCGTCGGCAAGTTCGACAAGAAGGTCATCCGCAGGCAGTACGCGGAGGGCGAGCTGGACGTGACCCAGCTCTAGGGCTCTCCGGACGGGCACCGGCACGGACGGGAACGGGGAGGGCCGAGGCCCTCCCCGTTCCCGTCCGTGCCGGTGCCCTAGTTGGTGCCGATCTTCGCGAGCAGGTCGACGATCCGCGCCTGGACCTCGGCGCTGTTCGACCGCTCGGCGAGGAACAGGACCGTCTCGCCGGAGTCGAGCTTCGGCAGCTCCTCCTCGACGAGGTCCGCGGAGGTGTAGACGACGAGCGGCGTGCGGTTCAACTGCCCGTTCGCGCGCAGCCAGTCGATGATCCCGGCCCGGCGGCGGCGCACCTGCATCAGGTCCATCACCACCAGGTTCGGCCGGGTCTGGGTGGCCAGCGTGACCGCCTCGGTGTCCGTGGCGGCCCGCGCGACCTGCATCCCGCGCCGCTCCAGGGTGGCCGCGAGCGCGTCGGCGATCGACTCGTGCTCCTCGATCAGCAGGACCCGGGACGGGTGCTGCTCGCTGTCGCGGGGCGCCAGCGCCTTGAGGAGTACGGCCGGATCGGCGCCGTACGCCGCCTCCCGGGTCGCCTGCCCGAGCCCGGCCGCGAGCAGCACCGGCACCTCGGCGGCGACGGCGGCCTGACGCAGCGACTGGAGCGCGGTGCGGGTGATGGGACCGGTGAGCGGGTCGACGAAGAGCGCGGCGGGGAAGGCGGCGATCTGCGCGTCGACCTCCTCGCGGGAGTGCACGATCACCGGCCGGTAGCCGCGGTCGCTCAGCGCCTGCTGGGTGGAGACGTCGGGCGCGGGCCAGACGAGCAGCCGGCGGGGGTTGTCGAGGGGCTCGGGGGGCAGCTCGTCGTCGACGGGGCGCGGGGCGGGCCGGTTGGCGACCTCGACCGCGCCGCCGGGGCCGTCGAGCGGCTCGGGCCCCTCGGCGGAGCCTTCGGCGGGCGCTCCTATGGCGTACGCGCGGCCCTCGGCCGGGGTGTCGTGCGGCGAGGGAGCCGGTGCCGTCGGCTGCGGGTGCGGCCTGGCCTCGGGCGCGGGCAGCGCGGCCGGGACCGGCGGGTCGATCTCGGGCGGGGTGGCGAGCCTGCGCCGCCGCCCCGAGCCGTTGGAGGGCGCGGCGGAGGTGCCGGGCGCGACCGGACCGGCCGGCGGGACGAACGGGACGCCCTGCCCGAGCGTGCGGACGCTGAACGCCCGCCCCTGGGTCGAGTCCTTCGACACGGTCGCCGGCATCGGCAGCTCGGGCGGCAGCGGTACGGAACCGGTGCCGGTCCCGGCGGGCTTCCGGGACTCGGGCTGAAGCGCGGGCTCCGGCTGCGGGACCGTAACGGCCCGGCGCCGCCCGGTCGGCTCGACGGCCACGCCTTCGGCCTGCGGGTGCGGCTGCGGCGGCGCGTGGTCGCTGCCGGGGACGCCGCGTACGGCCTCGTGCTGTCCCTCGTCCGAGACGGGCAGCGGGGTCGCGGGAGCGGCCGCCGGGAGGACCGGTTCGGCGTCGCGGTCGGCTTCGGCGGGCGGCAGCGCGAACGGGGTGCGGGGCCCGGCCTCGGCGGCGGCGGCCCGCTCCTGCGCGGCGGCCAGCGCGCGCCGACGACGCCCGCTGGGCTGTGCCGGAGCCTCCTCGGGGGCGGACGGCGCGACGGCGGACGAGGCGACGGCGGGCAGCGCGAGGGCCTGCGCGGGGGCCCCGGAGGGCTCGACGGCCACGCCCTGCGGCGGTACGGCGGCGCCGAGCGCCGCACGTCCCTGGGCGCCCTCGGCGGCGGTCACCACGGAGCCCTCGGCGGGCCTGCCGCGACGGCGCCCGGTGGGCTCCACGGCGACGGGCGCGGGAGTCGGCGCCGGGACGGGGGCGGGCACGCCGGACGGCACCGGGCGCGCGGCGTCCACGGCCGCGTTCTGCTGGGCGGGGATCAGCTCGGCGGGACCGGCGGACTCTCCCGTACGGGCACGGCGGCGGCCACTGGGCTCGGTGGCCTCGGGCGCGACCGCGCTCTCCAGGAAGGCGTCGGTGGAGCCGCGCCGGGCCCGCCGCCGCCCGGAACCGGAGGCCTCGACACCCGCATCGGCGACGGGAACGGGCCCGGAGACCGAAGCGGGAACGGGCCCGGAAGCCAGACCGGGCGCGGACCCCGTACCGGAACCGGTGCTGGATCCCGCACCGGAACCCGGGTCCGCTCCGGCGGCCGGTCCCGAAGCCTGCGCGGGCAGGGCGAGGGCCTCGCGGCCGCCACCCGAGGGAGCACGGTCCGGAGCGGGGACCGTGCCCCGTCCCGCGCCGACCGGCACCTCGAGCACATAGGCACCGCCGCTCGTCCCCGGCACCTCGTGGGTCTGCACGACGCCGCCGTGCGCCGCCACGATGCCGCGCACGACGGGCCCGTGCACCGGGTCGCCGCCCGCGTACGGACCGCGGACCTCGATGCGTACGACATCACCGCGCTGCGCGGCCGCCACGACGATCGTGGAATCGCTCGGGGTCCGCTCGGCCTTGCTCTTGCCGGTCGCGTCGACGCCGGCGACGTCCGCGACGAGGTGCGCGAGCGCGGTCGTCAGCCGGGCCGCGTCCACCTCGGCCTCGATCGGCGGGGCGTGCACGGCGAACTGGGCGCGGCCGGGACCGATCAGCTCCACGGCGCCGTCGATGCCGCCGGACACGACCCCGTCGAGCAGCACCACGGCCTTGTCGAGCTTCTCGGCGCCCGCGTCGAGACGCTGGTAGCCGAGGACGTTGTCGACGAGGGCCGTCATCCGGGCGTACCCGGCGGCCAGGTGGTGCAGGACCTGGTTGGCCTCGGGCCACAGCTGCCCGGCGTCGTCGGCGGCGAGGGTGCCCAGCTGGGTGCGCAGCTCGTCCAGGGGCCCGCGCAGCGACTCGGCGAGGACGGCGGTCAGCTGCTCGTGGCGGGCGGCGAGGGAGGCGTACTTCTCCGCCTGCGCCTCGCGCTCCGCCGCGTGCCGCTCGGCGCGGTCGGCGAGCTCGGCGGCGTGCTCCTCGACGAGCTGCTCGTACGGCCTGCGGTCGGTGAAGGTCATCACGGCGCCGACGAGCTGGTCCCCGTCCCGCACCGGAGCGGTCGTCAGGTCGACCGGCACCCGGTCGCCCTTCTTCGCCCACAGGACCTGTCCGCGGACCCGGTGCTTGCGGCCGGACTTGAGGGTGTCCGCGAGGGGGGACTCCTCGTACGGGAAGGGCTCGCCGTCGGCCCGCTTGGCGAGGATCAGCGGGTGCAGCTCCTGGCCGCCGAGCTCCCCGGCGCGGTAGCCGAGGATCTGCGCGGCGGCGGGGTTCACGAGGACGACGCGGCCGTCCGTGTCGGTGCCGACGACGCCCTCGGAGGCGGCGCGCAGGATCATCTCGGTCTGCCGCTGCGAGCGGGCGAGTTCGGCCTCGGTGTCGAGGGTCCCGGTGAGGTCCCGCACGACGAGCATGAGCAGCTCGTCGCCGGTGTAGCCGCCGTACGAGTCGTAGGCCTCGCGGCCGTCCTCCAGGCTGGCGCTGGTCACCTCGACGGCGAACTCGCTGCCGTCGGTGCGGCGGGCGATCATCCGCGCGGGCTTGGTGCGGCCCCGCTCGTCGGTGCCCTCGGGGCGGCGCATGGAGCCGGGGATGAGGCGCGAGTCGAAGCCGGGCAGCAGGTCGAGCAGTCCGCGCCCGACGAGCGCGGTGCCGGGCGTCTCGAACATGCCGAGGGCGATGGTGTTGGCGTTGACGACCGTGCCGTTGCAGTTGACGAGCACGAGGCCGTCGGGGAGGGCGTCGAGTATGGCTGCGAGGCGAGCAGCGCCTCGGGATGGCCTGCTGCTCACGACGACGCTTCCTCCCTGACGCACTGCACGTGCTCGCCCTATCGGCCGGCCGGCCCCATCTTGCCCCTCGGGCCGCAGCCTGTCACTGAGGGGAGTCTAAGGGAGCCTCCGGGGCTCATCCCCGAACGAGGGGAAGCAAAGGCTCCAGATTCTCCCAGCGGTCGATCTCGCAGCCGTTCGCCCGGGAGAAACGGGCGTCGACCCGGCGGCCCTGCCAGGTGCCGGTGACATGGGCGAGGGCGGGCCCGCCGTACACCTGGGTGCACATCTGGTCCCGGGGGACGGGCCGGAACGGGTCGCCGCCCTCCTGGGCCAGCTGCCCCAGGCGCGTGCAGGCGTCCTCGGCGGCCGGGTGGTCGCCCTCGACGCGGTCGCCGCAGGTGAGCCGGAAGGTGCCGTCGGCCTCCTTGTGGCCGCTCTTCTCGACGGTCACGGTCAGCGTGTCGGGCGACGCGAACAGGTTCAGCGGCGGCAGGGGGCCGAGACCGGCGGTCCCGGCGGCGGTGGCGAGGGTGGCGAGGACGAGACGGCGCAGCATGCGGATCTCCAGGAGCACGGGGAGTACGGCGGGCGCGGGCGCACGGCACGCCCGCCCCCTCTAACGCTCCGGGCGCCGAGGCGTTGCGCAAGCGGGGTGCGCCGGGCGGGGACGGGGCGGGACTCGGGCGGGCAGGGCTTTGCCCTGAACCCCGGAGGGCTAGTACGGTGAGAATCGATTGGTGACAGCGGGTTCGCCTGTGTCATCATCTGCACGCACCACCCGCGTATGCGCGCGGTGCGAGGAGGCGTCGCCTAGTCCGGTCTATGGCGCCGCACTGCTAATGCGGTTTGGGTCTTAAAGCCCATCGAGGGTTCAAATCCCTCCGCCTCCGCCCCTACCGAAGCCCCGGCCCCCAAGGCCGGGGCTTCGGCCGTTCCCGGACCTCTCCACCGCCTCCGCCCCTCGAAGGGTGTGACCCCGGTCTCTTTCAGCGGATTCCCGCCCCGCCCACCCCCGCCACGCCCCCTCGCCGACCGCCCCTCACTCGACCCCCATCGCGACGTTTTCGCAGGTCACAACGGGTGGGGGGAATGGATTTCACATGACGGCGGGACTCATGTAATGTTCTTCCTGTCGCCGGGACAGCGGGCCGAAAGGGCCGGGGAACGGAGACAAGAACTAAAAACAAGCACTCGTAGCTTAACGGATAGAGCATCTGACTACGGATCAGAAGGTTGCAGGTTCGAATCCTGCCGAGTGCACACAGACAAGAGGCCCCGGAGAGATCCGGGGCCTCTTGCGTTGCGTGGGTTCGGGTGGGCGGGGTGTGTCGTCTGATGCCTTCCGCCCGCCCCCTCAGGTCGCGGGGAGCGGCCGGAGTCGGGGGCGGGGGCGGCTGGTGGTGGGGGGTCAGGCCGCGGCTTCGGCCGGGGTGGTGGCGGGGGCCGGGGTGCGCAGGATGCGGTGGCGGCGGGTCGGGAGGCCCATGGTGGGGTTGGCGACGCCCCAGACCGCGCCCTTGCAGACCAGCTCCTTGTAGCCGGCGGCGAACCGGCCCGTGAGGGCCGCGCGGACCGCGCGGTCGTCGGCGGTGACGTACTGGATCAGGCCTTCCTTGCGGCCCAGCGAGATGCACTGGTTGAAGTAGCGCGGCTGGGTCTTCGGGAGCTTCCTGCCGGTCAGGCGGGCCGCGATGGCGTCGGCGGCCTGCCAGGCCATCGGCGCGCCCGAGGCGCACGACATCCGCAGCGGCTTGTCGCCCGGGCCCATCGCCAGGGCCGCGTCGCCGACGGCGTACACGTCCGGGTGCGAGACCGAGCGCATGGTCGCGTCGACCACGATCCGGCCCGTGTCGGTGACCTCCAGGGTCGTGGCCCGTGCGATCGGGTGCACCGCGAAGCCGGTGGTCCAGACGGTGACCGCGGCCGGGACCGGGCCGGTGGTGGTGGTCACGCGGCCCTCCTCGACCGCCGTCACCTCGGTGTGCTCGTACGCCGTGACGCCGAGGCCCGTGAGGACCTTCCGCACGTGTGCGCGGCCCTTGTCCGAGAGCCAGTCGCCGAGTCCGCCGCGGGCGGCGAGGGCGACGTCGAGGTCCGGGCGGGCCTCGGCGATCTCGGTCGCGGCCTCAAGGCCGGTGAGGCCGCCGCCGACGACGACCACGGACTCCCCGGCCCGCAGGGCGGCGAGGCGTTCGCGCAGCCGCAGCGCTCCGGGGCGGCTCGAGACCTCGTGGGCGTGCTCCGCGGTGCCGGGGACGCCCTGGCTGTTCCAGCCGCTGCCGAGCGCGTACACGAGGGTGTCGTAGGTCAGTTCCTCGGCGCCGGCCGTCGTCGTGATGGTGACCGTCTTCCGGTCGGCGTCGACGGCCGTCACCTTCGCCAGCTTCAGCTCGACGCCGGTCCTCGCGAACATCTCGCTGAACGGCCGGGGCGTGAGCTCCTGGCCGGCGGCCAGCTGGTGCAGCCGGACGCGCTCGACGAAGTCGGGCTCGGCGTTGACGAGGGTGATCGCGACGTCTTCGCGGTGGAGCTGCTTGGCGAGGCGGCCGGCGGCGATGGCTCCGGTGTAGCCGGCCCCGAGGACGATGATCCGGTGCTGCTGCATGTCCCTGCTCCTGTCTCACGCGGTCTCTCACGCGGTGTCGACCCTTGAACCGGGCAGCCGCGCGATTCCTGACAGGTGGAGGGTGTGACGTGGGTCACATGCGCGCTAGAAGGCCGATTCCAGGAGTGGGGCGCCGTGGTCCGTCGTCGCCCACTGCCGCGTCGCGCGCTCCAGCTTGTCCGGGTTCACCTGGTTGCGGAAGGCCTTGATGCCGTCCTCGGTGACCTCCAGGCACATGATGCCGATGACCCGGCCGTCGAGGACCGCCACGGCGGCGGGGGAGCCGTTGGCGGTCGTGGCGTAGACCTCGGGCGAGCCGCCGACGATCTTCTGCTTGGCGATGCCGGGCTTGAAGAGACCGCGCATGAAGGTCGCGACCGCGAGGGCGCCCTCGAACGCCTTGGCGCGCGCCGGGACCTTGCCGCCGCCGTCGCCGATCGCGACGGCGTCTCCCGTGAGGAGCCGTACGAGCGGTTCGGTACGGCCGCTGATGGCGGCCGCGAGGAACTCCTCGACGATCCGCTTGGCCTCGGCCTCGTCGATCTCGGTGCGGGCCTTCCCCGCGGCGACGTGCTTCTTCGCGCGGTGGAAGATCTGCTGGCTGGCGGTCTCGGTGAGGTCGAGGATCTCGGCGATCTCGCGGTGCGGGTAGTCGAAGGCCTCCCGCAGCACGTACACCGCGCGCTCGTTGGGGGAGAGGCGTTCCATGACGGCGAGGACCGCGTACGAGACGGATTCGCGCTGCTCGGCGGTGTCGGCGGGACCCAGCATCGGGTCGCCGGCGAGGAGCGGTTCGGGCAGCCACTCGCCGACGTAGGTCTCGCGGCGGGCCCGGGCCGAGGTGAGCTGGTTGAGGCACAGGTTGGTGAGGACCTTCGTCAGCCAGGCCTCGGGGACCTCGATGCGGTCGACGTCGGCGGCCTGCCAGCGCAGGAAGGTGTCCTGCACGGCGTCCTCGGCCTCGCTCGCCGAGCCGAGGAGGCGGTAGGCGATCGCCTCCAGGCGGGGCCTGGCGGCCTCGAACCGGTCCACGTCGTTCATGGTCAGCACCATGCTCGGATCCTAGTCCGTGACCTCTCCGTCGTAGCGGGTGCTCCCGCGCGGGAGTTAGGGTCGGATGATCTTTCTTTCTCATCGGATGTGGGGGTTTGGGGCATGGCGCTCTTCGGGAACGCGCACGCGATCGATCCGGCGCAGGCGCAGCAGGACTTCGCGCGGCTGCTCGGTCAGGGGGAGCAGGTGCACGCCGCGTACCTGCTGATCCGCGACACGATCTTCTTCACCGACCGGCGGCTCGTGCTCGTCGACAAGCAGGGCATCACCGGCAAGAAGGTCGAGTACCACTCGATCCCCTACCGGAGCATCACGCACTTCGCCGTCGAGACGGCCGGCACGTTCGACCTGGACGCCGAGCTGAAGATCTGGATCTCGGGCACCTCGCTGCCGGTCACGAAGACCTTCACCAAGGGCGTCGACATCTACGAGGTGCAGGCGATCCTCACGCAGTTCGTCGCCAAGTAGGCGCAGGAACGTCGCCACGTAGGCGCAGGAAGGGGGAGGGGGCTCGGGTGAATCGCCGAGAACCCTCCCCTTTTGGGTGAACCTGTCTGATTTGCATGTCAGTTGAATATGCCTTCGGCCTAGCTTGCGAGGCGGAGGTGATGATCGATGGACGCGATCGACATCGATGACCTGGCGTACGTCGCCACCGGAGCGCGCCTTCGGCGGCTGACCGCGCCGGACGGCGCCCACTGGTTCCCGGTGGTGGACGTGGCGAAGCGGCTGGGCTACGCGGGGTCGCGGGAGGCGCTGCGGACCGTGGCCCTGGGCGAGGAGTGCCTGGCGGCCGCTCGGGACGTCAGCGGGGGCGAGGGCTTCTCCGGCCGGTCCTCCGGCATCCGGGCCTCGACGCGCATGGTGAGCCTGGAGGGGCTCGTCCAGCTCGTCGGGGCGTGCCGCAGACCCGAGGCCGGGCCGTTCCGGGCGTGGACGGCGGGGGTGGTGGCGGCGGTCCAGCGATACGGCGGGTACGGACTCGAACCCTCGCCGGTGCACTCCGGGTTCCTGCTGCCACCGGAGCTCGTGGACGTCCTCGTCCGCCTCGAAGGGCGGTTCGACGAGCGGGCCGCCGCGTACGCCGAGCACGTCGAGTACGCGGAGCTGCTCCGTGAGACCAGGCAGAGCCTC
Source organism: Streptomyces sp. NPDC096079 (assembly GCF_040303145.1). Lineage (NCBI taxonomy): Bacteria > Bacillati > Actinomycetota > Actinomycetes > Kitasatosporales > Streptomycetaceae > Streptomyces > Streptomyces sp. NPDC096079. Next base: position 84,388 of record NZ_JBEOST010000003.1, on the reverse strand, counting down.
TCCCGGGTCGCCGACTCCCTGGAGCGGCTCGCCGTGCCCCGCCAGCGCACCGGCGCGGTCGTCGCGCTCACCCCGCAGGAGCTCGTCGAGTCCTGGGCCATCACCGGGGACGTGCGGACGGTCGCCTCCTGCCTGGCGCCGGCGCTCGTGCGGGGCGGGGTGCGCTACCGGGCCCAGGACGTCACCCGCCGCACCGGCCTCTCCGGCGAACGGGTGCGCGACTGCGTCCGCCTCCTCCTCGAACGGGGCTGCATGCGGGAGGTCGGCACCCCGGCCCCGGACGGGACCCGGATCTACGTGCTGCCGTGACCCGCCGCGTCCCGACGGGGCCGACCCACCGCCACCACCTGGTACGCGTCCTCGTACACGATCCGTCCCGGGTCCGCCGACTCCAGGCGCACGCAGGGCACGCCGTGGTCCCGCAGGATGCGCAGGTACGGGGCGACCCTGGCCAGCGCCTCGGTCGCCGTGGGCCGGAACCAGGCGGCGGCCCCCGGGTTCACCGCCGGGTCGTAGACCGTGGGGTCCACCGTCGTCGGGTTCGGGAAGTGCGCGTCGTACCAGTCGTTCGAGGCGCGCCAGACCGCGTACTCGTCGGCGGAGAGCCGGCCTTCGCGGGCCAGCGCGTTCGCCAGGCCGAAGACGCCGGGGTGGTGGCCCCGCGGGCTTCTGGCCGGGGACTGGAAGCGGATGTGGCGGAGACTGGGCATCAAGGGAGCGTAGGAGGAGTGGGCGGCGTGGAGTGGTGGTGCCGGGGGCTCGGGTGGGGCGGCGGTGTGCCCGGCCTGCGGTGGCGGGGCGGGAAGGTCAGTCCGCTCGTGTACGGGCAGCGGCTCGCCTTCCGTGCCGTCGGGGTCCGGCGGTGCCCCGGCGCCCGCGGGAACCCCTGCCCCCTGGCCGCCGTCGTGCCCGGCCGCACCACCGGCGGGCGGTGCCCGGAGTGCGCGCGGCTCGACCGGGCCCACTCGGTCGCGGCCGACACGATCGCGGACGACCCCCGGCCCTACCGCGTCTACCTGGCCTGGTTCGGGCCCGGGATGACCAAGGTCGGCATCACCGCCGAGGCCCGCGGCGAGGCCCGGCTCCTGGAGCAGGGGGCCGTCGCGTTCAGCTGGCTCGGCCGGGGCCCGCTCATGGCGGCGCGGCGCACCGAGGAGGTGCTGCGGCAGGCCCTCGGCGTGCCCGACCGGGTGGCGTACGAGCGGAAGCGGGCCGCCCGGCACGCCCTGCCGCCCGCGCCGGAGCGGGCCCGCGAGGTCGAGGAGCTGTACCGGCGCGCACGGGCGGTCGGCGGCTGGACGGAGACCCTGGAGCCGCTGGAGTTCGCCGCGCGCGACCACGCGGGGGCGTTCCACCTCGACGGGCTGCCCCGCCTCGACGGCACGGTCACCGAGCTCGTCGGCGGTGGGGTCGTCTCCGGGCGGCTGCTCGCCGCCGCCGGTCCCGACCTGCACCTCCGCGCCCCCGACGGCCGGTGTCTCGCGCTCGACACCCGGCTCATGGGCGGCTGGGTCCTGGAGGCCGCGGGGGAGGACGCCGAGGGCTTCTCGGTGCCGGTGACGGTGGCGGGCGGGGCGAACGAGGGTGCTCAGGAGGAGCTGTTCTGAGGGCGGGGCGGGGCGAACGAGGGTGCTCAGGAGGAGCTGTTCTGAGGGCGGGGCGGCTTCGTAAAGTCTTGGATCCCTTTCCCCGGCCGCCGTGGACATTCCGCCGCCGCCCCGGCGAGGGTGATCACATGACTCCCCAGCTGGTGGCGGGCCTCGAACCGCCCTACTACACCGCCGTGTTCACCTCCGTCCGTCCCGACGCGCCCGAGGGCTACGCGGAGACGGCCGTCCGGATGCAGGAGATCGTCCAGGACGTCCCCGGCTTCCTCGGCTACGAGTCCGCCCGTACTCCCGGCGGCATCGGCATCACCGTCGCCTACTTCCGGGACCTGGAGTCCCTGGACGCCTGGCGGCTGAACGGCGAGCACCAGGCCGCCAAGGCGCACGGGCGAGAGCACTGGTACGAGAGCTACAGCGTCCACATCGGCAAGGTCGAACGGAGCTACGGCTTTGAGCGTGAGTGAGCCGGACGAGCTGATCGCGCGGCTCGGCCTTCCCGGGCTCGTCGACGTGCACACGCACTTCATGCCGCAGAACGTCCTCGACAAGGTCTGGGCGTACTTCGACGCCGTCGGGCCGCTGACCGGCGTCGAGTGGCCCATCGCCTACCGGGAGGAGGAGGGACGCCGGCTCGCCCTCCTGCGCGGCTTCGGCGTGGTCGCCTTCACCGCGATGCTCTACCCGCACAAGCCCGGCATGGCCGCCTGGCTGAACTCCTGGTCCGCCGACTTCGCCGCCCGCACCCCCGACTGCCTGCACACGGCGACGCTGTTCCCCGAGCCGGGCGTCGACGCCTACGTCCGGCAGGCCCTCGACGCCGGGGCGCGGGTCTTCAAGGTGCACCTCCAGGTCGGCGGCTTCGATCCGACCGACGGCGCCCTCGACGGCTCCTGGGGGGCGCTGGCCGACAGCGGCACCCCCGTCGTCGTGCACTGTGGTTCCGGCCCGAGCCCGGGGACCTACACGGGTCCCGGGCCCATGGGGCGGCTGCTCGCCCGGCACCCCCGGCTGCGGGTGATCGTCGCCCACATGGGGATGCCGGAGTACGGCGAGTTCCTCGACCTGGCGGAGCGGTACGAGGGCGTGCACCTCGACACGACCATGGCCTTCACGGACTTCAGCGAGCGGCTCGCGCCCTTCCCGGCGGGTGAGCGCGGGCGGCTTCTCGACCTCGGCGACCGCATCCTGCTCGGCTCGGACTTCCCGAACATCCCCTACCCGTACGCCCATCAGCTGCACGCCCTCGACCGTCTCGGGCTCGGGGACGACTGGCTCCGGCGCGTCCTGTACGAGAACGGAGCCGCGTTGTTTCACGTGAAACCCTGAGCGGCCCGGGCGGGCCTTTCTCAGGGAATTCACAGGAAAGGGCAAGGGGCCTCTCAGCGGCGCTGGACACCGTGGACGTCATGACCGTCACCACACGCCGCACCGGCACCCGCGCCGACATGCTCCGCGCCGACGGAAGCGCCGTCCGGGTCCTCGTCGTCGACGACGAGGCCTCGCTCGCCGAACTGCTCTCCATGGCCCTGCGCTACGAGGGCTGGCAGGTCCGCAGCGCCGGGGACGGGGCCGCCGCCCTCCGCTCCGCGCGCGAGTTCCGGCCCGACGTGGTCATCCTCGACATCATGCTCCCGGACGTCGACGGGCTGAGCCTGCTCGGTTCGATCCGCCGCGAACTGCCCGACGTGCCCGTGCTGTTCCTGACCGCGAAGGACGCCGTCGAGGACCGCATCGCCGGGCTCACGGCCGGTGGGGACGACTACGTCACCAAGCCCTTCAGCCTGGAGGAGGTCGTGGCGCGGCTGCGCGGCCTCATCCGCAGGTCCGGGGCCGCGCAGACGCGCAGCGAGTCCCTGCTCGCCGTGGGGGACCTGACCCTCGACGAGGACAGCCACGAGGTCACCCGGGGTGGCGACTCCATCCATCTCACCGCGACGGAGTTCGAGCTGCTGCGCTACCTCATGCGCAATCCGCGCCGGGTGCTCAGCAAGGCGCAGATCCTCGACCGGGTCTGGTCGTACGACTTCGGCGGCCAGGCCAACGTCGTCGAGCTCTACATCTCCTACCTGCGCCGGAAGATCGACGCCGGCCGCTCCCCGATGATCCACACCCGGCGCGGAGCGGGCTATCTGATCAAGCCGGGGGAGTAGCGCCCGTGCGCGTACGAGGTGGGCGGCCGTGGTCGCTGCGGACGCGGCTCGTGGTCTCGGCGGTCGCGCTGATCGCGGTCGTCGCGACCGTGATCGGGACGGTGACGACCATCGCGTTCCGCTCGTACCTGTACGACCAGGCCGACGAGCAGGTCCGCATCGTCGCCGCGCGGGCGTCGGGCCCGCCGGCCGTCATGGCCCCCGGGCCCGGTCTGCTCGATCCGAGCCGCGTGCAGCAGCCGCTCGCCTTCGTCCAGGGGCCCGGCACCCCGATCGGGACCGTCGGCGCGGTCCTCGTGGACGGCGAGATCACCACGGCCGGCTACTCGGCGGAGGCGCGGGACGACGGGACGTCCGGGCGGAACGTCCGGACCGTGGAACTCGACGGGGCCCAGCGGGCCGCGCTCGCCGCCGTGCCCCGCGACGGCCGGCCGCACACCGTCGAACTGCCCGGCGGGCTCGGCTCGTACCGGGTCGCGTACGCCGCCGGCGTCCACGGCGCGTACGTCACCGGCATCCCCCTCACCGAGGTCGAGGACACCCTCTCCACGCTCGTCCTCGTCGAGGTGAGCGTCACCGGCGCCGGGCTCGTCGCGGCCTCGCTCGCCGGGACCGTGCTCGTCCGGGTCGCGCTCCGTCCGCTGCGGCGGGTCGCCGCCACCGCCCGCCAGGTCGCCCGGCTCCCGCTGCACAGCGGGGAGGTGGCGCTCCACCAGCGGGTCCCGGAGGCCGAGGCCGACCCGCGCACCGAGATCGGCCAGGTCGGCGCGGCCCTCAACCGGATGCTCGACCACGTCCACTCGGCGCTCGACGCCCGCCAGCAGAGCGAGACGCGGGTCCGGCAGTTCGTCGCGGACGCCAGCCACGAGCTGCGCACCCCGCTCGCCTCGATCCGGGGGTACGCGGAGCTGACCCGGCGCGGCCGTGAGGAGTGCGGGCCCGACACCCGGCACGCCCTCGGCCGGATCGAGTCCGAGGCGACCCGGATGACGGGCCTGGTCGAGGACCTCCTGTTGCTCGCCCGGCTCGACGCGGGCCGCCCCCTCTCGTACGGGACCACCGACCTCGTCCCGCTCGTCGTGGACGCCGTCAGCGACGCCCGCGCCGCCGGCCCCGACCACCACTGGCGCCTCGAACTGCCCGAGCGGGACGTGCTCGTACGGGCCGACGGCGCGCGGCTCCAGCAGGTCCTGGTGAATCTGCTGGCCAACGCCCGTACCCACACCCCGCCCGGCACCGAGGTCACGGCACGCGTCCGCACGGACGGCACGGGGACGTGCGTGGACGTCGAGGACGGCGGCCCCGGCATCCCGCCCGAGCTGCTGCCCGTCGTCTTCGAACGCTTCGCGCGCGGCGACGCCTCCCGCTCCCGGCACGCCGGATCCACCGGGCTCGGCCTCGCCATCGTCCGCGCGGTCGTGCTCGCGCACGGCGGTGACGTGACGGTGCGGAGCACCCCGGGCCGGACCGTCTTCACCGTCCGGCTCCCCGGCGCACAGGACGCCGCACAGGGCGCCCTTCCGGCCGGGGAACCGGTCGCCGTGCCGGACTCACAGGCAGGGCACAGGGTCATCACACAGCCGTGACAGCGGGGCCCGGAAGTGTCCCCGTCATGCGAACCCAAACCCTCGGGGAAGCCCTTCCCGCCCGGGAGCACCTGCCGGTGAACGTCGCCGGACGGCCCGTCCTGGACGTGGTGATCCCCGTCTACAACGAGGAGAAGGACCTGGAGCCGTGCGTCCGGCGGCTCCACGCGCATCTCCTCCGGACCTTCCCCTACGGCTTCCGCATCACCGTCGCCGACAACGCCTCCACCGACACGACGTCCGCCGTCGCCGCCGCCCTCGCGGCCGAGGTGGCCGAGGTGCGCTCCGTGCGGCTCGAACAGAAGGGCCGCGGCCGGGCGCTGCGGACCGTGTGGTCGGCCTCGGACGCGCCCGTCCTCGCCTACATGGACGTGGACCTGTCCACCGACCTCAACGCGCTGCTCCCGCTGGTCGCCCCGCTCATCTCCGGCCACTCGGACCTGGCGATCGGCTCCCGGCTCGCCCGCTCCTCGCGGGTGGTGCGCGGGCCGAAGCGGGAGTTCATCTCCCGGGCCTACAACCTGATCCTGCGCTCCTCGCTGGCCGCCCGGTTCTCCGACGCGCAGTGCGGCTTCAAGGCCATACGGCGGGAGGTCGCCGAGCGGCTGCTGCCGATGGTCGAGGACACCGGCTGGTTCTTCGACACCGAGATGCTGGTGCTCGCCGAGCGGGCGGGGCTGCGCATCCACGAGGTGCCGGTGGACTGGGTCGACGACCCCGACTCGACCGTGCACATCGTGAGGACGGCCACCGACGACCTGAAGGGCGTGTGGCGGGTGGGGCGGGCCCTCGCGACCGGTTCGCTGCCCCTCGACCGGCTCGCCCGGCCCTTCGGCGACGACCCACGGGACCGCGAGCTGAACGGCGTGCCGGGCGGTCTGGCCCGTCAGCTCGTCGGCTTCTGCGCGGTCGGCGCGCTGTCCACGCTCGTCTACCTCGCGCTGTACTCGGCCTTCCGGCTCGGTGTCGGTCCGCAGCTCGCGAACGCCGCCGCGCTCCTGGTGTCCGCCGTCGCCAACACGGCCGCCAACCGGCGCCTCACCTTCGGCGTACGGGGCCGGGACCGGGCCGTCCGCCACCAGGCGCAGGGACTCGTGGTCTTCGGCATCGGCCTCGCCCTGACCAGCGGTTCGCTCGCCGCCCTGGGGGCGGCGACCGGCGATCCGGCGCACTCCACCGAGCTGGCCGTCCTGATCGTCGCCAACCTCGCCGCGACCGTCCTGCGCTTCCTCCTCTTCCGGCTCTGGGTCTTCCCGGACCGCGCGTCAGCAAGGAACGAACGATGACCACCCTCTCTCCGGCCGTCCCCGCGGCGCCCCGTGCCGGCCGGCCCGCCCGGCTGTGGCGCGGACGCGCCGAGGACGCCCCCTGGGTCCGGCCCGCCTTCCTCGGCCTGCTCGTCGCCACCGGGCTGCTCTACCTGTGGAACCTGAGCGCCTCCGGCTACGCGAACTCCTTCTACTCCGCCGCCGTCCAGGCGGGCGGGGAGAGCTGGAAGGCCTTCTTCTTCGGCTCCCTCGACGCGGCCAACGCCATCACCGTCGACAAGCCGCCGGCCGCGCTGTGGCCGATGGCGCTGTCCGTCCGGCTCTTCGGGCTCGGTTCCTGGCAGATCCTGGTGCCCGAAGTGCTCATGGGCGTGGGCACGGTGGCCGTGCTCTACGCGGCCGTGCGGCGCCGGTTCGGCGCGGGCGCGGGGCTGATCGCGGGCGCGGCCCTGGCGCTGACGCCGGTCGCCGCGCTGATGTTCCGCTTCAACAACCCGGACGCGCTGCTCGCGCTGCTGATGACGGTCGCCGTGTACTGCGTGCTGCGCGCCCTGGAGCAGGAGCGGGGCGCCGCGACGTGGCTGGTGTGGGCGGGGGTGGCCTTCGGTTTCGCGTTCCTCGCGAAGACCCTCCAGGCCTTCCTGATCCTGCCGCCGCTCGCGGTCGTGTACCTGGTGTGCGCGCCCGGCGGGTTCGGCCGGCGGCTCGGGCGGCTGGCCCTGGGGGGCCTGGCGCTGCTGGTGTCGGCGGGCTGGTGGGTGGCCCTGGTCGAGTGGTGGCCGGCGTCCTCCCGTCCGTACGTCGGAGGCTCGCAGAACAACAGCTTCCTGGAGCTGACCTTCGGCTACAACGGCCTCGGCCGCATCAACGGCGACGAGACCGGCAGCGTCGGCGGCGGTGGCGGCCCGGGCGGCGGCATGGGCGGCGGCCGCTGGGGCGAGACCGGCATCGTCCGGATGTTCAACGACTCGGTCGGCGGTCAGATCTCCTGGCTGCTGCCGGCCGCGCTGGTCCTGCTCGTCGCGGGGCTCGTCGTCACCTGGCGGGCGCCCCGGACGGACACGGCGCGCGCCGCGTTCCTGGTGTGGGGCGGTGCGCTCCTGATGACGCTCGCCGTGTTCAGCTTCATGGCCGGCATCTTCCACGAGTACTACACGGTGGCCCTGGCCCCGTACCTCGCGGCGCTGGCCGGCATGGGCGCGGCGGTGCTGTGGGAGGAGCGGACGCGGTGGCCCGCCTCGGCGGCGCTCGCGGTGACGGTGGCGGTGACGGCCTGGTGGGCCTGGACGCTGCTGGGCCGTACGCCGGACTGGCTGCCGTGGCTGCGCTGGACGGTCCTGGCGGCGGGCGCGGTGGCCGCGCTCGGGCTGCTGTTCGCGGGCCGGGTCGACCGGCGGCTGGGGCTCGGGGTGGCGGGCCTGGGCCTGGCGGCGGGGCTCGCGGGGCCGTTCGCGTACACCGTGGAGACGGTGAACGCCGGTCACCAGGGCTCGATCGTGACGGCGGGCCCGGCGGGCGGCGCGTTCGGCGGCCGGGGCCCGGGCGGCGGCGGCCGCCTCTTCGAGATCGGGATGATGCCGCAGGGCGGCCAGGGCGGCCAGGGCGGCCAGGGCGGCCAGGGCGGCCAGGGCGGCCGGGGCGGCCAAGCCGGTCAGATGCCGGGCGGCGGCCAGATGCCCGGCGGTGGTCAGCTCCCCGGTGGTCAGCCGCCCGGTGGTCAGGGCGGTCGCGGGATGCCCGCCGGCACCCCGCCCGGCGGCGCCGCCCCGGAGGGCTTCGGCCCCGGCGGAAACCTGCGCACCGGTGGCGGCATGGGCGGTCTCCTCAACGGGGCCAGTGTCGGCGCGAAGGCCAAGACCGCGCTGCTCGCGGACGCCGACGCGTACACCTGGGTCGCGGCCACGGTCGGCGCGCAGAACGCCGCGAGCTACCAGCTCGCCACGGAGAAGCCGGTCATGGCGATCGGCGGCTTCAACGGCAGCGACCCGTCCCCGACGCTCGCCCGGTTCAAGGAGTACGTCGCGGAGGGCAGGATCCACTACTTCATCGGCGGCGACTCCGAGGGCGAGGGCGGTGGCCGCATGGGCGGCGGTCCCGGTGGCGGCAACTCCGAGATCTCCACCTGGGTGTCGGAGAACTTCACGAAGGTGACCGTCGACGGCGCCACCTTCTACGACCTGACCCAGCAGAGGAAATAACCCCTATACAGCGTACGAGAGTCCCTATACGGTGTACGAGCCTTGGTCTCGTACACCGTATAGGAGTCTTCTGTCATGACAGCTACCGGCGGCCATCCACAGCGCTGGCTGATCCTCGGCGTCATCTGTCTCGCCCAGCTCACCGTGCTGCTCGACAACACCGTGCTCAGCGTCGCCATCCCCTCGCTGACCTCCGAACTCCACGCCTCCACCACCGACATCCAGTGGATGATCAACGCCTATTCGCTCGTCCAGTCCGGACTGCTGCTCACCGCCGGGAACGCCGCCGACCGCTACGGCCGCAAGAAGCTCCTCGCCGCCGGTCTCGCGCTCTTCGGCCTCGGCTCGCTCGCCGCCGGCCTCGCCGGCTCCACCGGGCAGCTCATCGCCGCCCGTGCGGGCATGGGCGTCGGCGGGGCGCTCCTGATGACCACGACCCTCGCCGTCGTCATGCAGATCTTCGACGACTCCGAGCGGGTCAAGGCCATCGCGCTCTGGTCCACGGTCGCGTCGCTCGGCTTCGCCGGCGGCCCGCTGGTCGGCGGCGTGATCCTCAACCACTTCTGGTGGGGAATGATCTTCCTGATCAACATCCCGGTCGCCGTCGTCGCGCTCGTCGCCGTCCTCAAGCTCGTCCCCGAGTCCAAGAACCCGCAGGGCGAGCGCCCCGACCTGCTGGGCGCGCTGCTGTCCACCATCGGCATGACCGCCGTCGTGTACGCGATCATCAGCGGCCCCGAGCACGGCTGGCTCTCCGGGCAGGTCCTGGTCCCGGCCGCGATCGGTGTCGCCGGGCTCGGTGCCTTCGCGCTGTGGGAGCTGCACACCCCGTACCCGATGCTCGACATGCACTTCTTCCGGAACCAGAAGTTCATCGGCGCCATCGGCGGCTCGATCCTGGTCGTCTTCGGCATGGGCGGCTCGCTCTTCCTGCTCACCCAGCACCTGCAGTTCGTCCTCGGGTACGAGCCGCTCGAAGCCGGCCTGCGGATGGCGCCGCTCGCCCTGACGATCGTCGGCCTCAACCTGACCGGCGTCGGCCCGCGGATCGTCATGAAGCTCGGCACCCCGCCCACCGTCGTCCTCGGCATGACGCTGGTCGCCGCGGGCCTCACCTCGATCTCGCTGCTCGGCGGCGGCACGGACGGCAGCTACGGGGGCATGCTGCTCGGCCTGGTCCTGATGGGCGTCGGCATCGCCGTCTCCTCCCCGGCCATGGCCAACGCGGTGATGAGCGCGATCCCGCCGGAGAAGGCGGGCGTGGGCGCCGGCATCAACGGCACCCTGGCCGAGTTCGGCAACGGCCTGGGCGTCGCCGTCCTCGGCGCCGTGCTCAACGCCCGGTTCGCCGTGCTCGTCGCCGTCACTGCGACCTCCCTGCCGGCCGCCCTCGCGGCGGCCGGGAACGACGCCGAGCGGGCGCAGATCTCCGACGCCTTCGCCTCCGGCCTCCAGACCAGCCAGCTGGTCGGCGCGATCGCCGTCTTCGTGGGCGGTCTGGTCGCGGCGGCGCTGCTCAGGCGGGCCGAGCGCGCGGAGAAGGCCGTGGCGCCCGAGCAGCCTGTCGCTGCCTAGCATGGTCACGGACCGCTGACAGACGGAGGAACGTGATGGTCAAGGCAGCCGACCGGGCCAAGAACCCGACGCGTTCCAGCGTCTGGCTGGAGAAGCGGGCCGCCCGCAGCGGTGGCGGCCCGGCCGGGCTCGACCGGGACCGGATCGTCGCCGCCTCGATCCGGATGCTCGACGAGGAGGGCCTGGCCAAGCTGTCGATGCGCAAGCTCGCGACCGAGCTGGGCGTCACGGCCATGTCCCTCTACTGGTACGTGGACACCAAGGACGACATCCTCGAGTACGCGATGGACAGCGTCTACGGCGAGATCGACCTGGCGGCGGTCGACGCCGCCGCTGACTGGCGGGACCGGATCCGGCTGCTCGCCCTGGACTACCGGCGGATGCTGGTCCGCCACGCGTGGATGTCGCCGAGCGCCGGCCAGTACCTGAACATCGGCCCGCACGCCATCGCCGTCGGCCAGAAGATCCACGAGACGGTCGCGGAGACCGGCCTGCCGCTGGATCGCCGGCCCAGCGCGATGTCGGCGGTGTTCCAGTTCGTGTACGGCTATGGGACGGTCGAGTCCCAGTTCGGCCGGCGGGCGGCGGAGGCCGGCATGTCGCAGGACGAGTTCTACGTGGACTCGGTGAACGCCTTCCGCGACGACCCGGACCTCACCGAACAGGTGGACGGGCTGAGGGAGATTCTCGACGAGCGGACCTCGCACGACAGCCTCAGCGTCATCTGGGACCGGGACTTCGGCTACGCCCTGGACGTCCTGATCGCCGGCATCGAGGTCATGGTCGCGCGCGAGGCCGAAGCCGCACGGCGCACGGACGAACAAAAATGACGGAGCGGCGGGCCGTCCCCTGCCCGCCGCTCCGTACTCGACCCGGCCGCGCCTCCGCTCGAAGCGCGGCCGGGAGCTTTCCTATTCGGCTTCCGCCTTCGCCGTGTTGCTCTTCAGGGCGACTTCCTTGATGAACAGGGTCACCACGAAGGCGAGCAGCGCGAACGGCGCGGAGTAGAGGAAGACGTCGGCGACACCGTGGCCGTACGCGTCCTCCATGACCGTGCGGATCGGGGCCGGCAGCTTGTCCATGTCGGGGATGCCGCCGCCGGAGCCGCCCTTGCCCATGGCGGCCGCGGCCTTCGGGCCGAGCTCGGCCAGGCCTTCCTTGACGTAGTCCGTGACCCGGTGGGCCATGACCGCGCCGAGCGCCGAGACACCGATCGCACCGCCCAGGGAGCGGAAGAAGGTGACGACGGAGGAGGCGGCGCCGAGGTCGGCGGGGGCCACCTGGTTCTGGGTGCAGAGCACCAGGTTCTGCATCATCATGCCGAGGCCGAGGCCGAGGACCGCCATGAAGAGCGCGATGTGCCAGTACGCCGTGTCGTAGCGGATCGTGCCGAGCAGGCCGAGTCCGCCGGCGGCCAGGGCGCCGCCGCTGACCAGCCAGGCCTTCCAGCGGCCGGTCTTGGTGATGACGAGGCCGGAGACGGTGGAGGAGACGAACAGGCCGCCGATCATCGGGATGGTGAGGACGCCGGACATGGTCGGCGACTCGTTCCGGGCCAGCTGGAAGTACTGGCTGAAGAAGACCGTGCCGGCGAACATCGCGACGCCCACGGCGAGCGAGGCGAGCGAGGCGAGGGTGATCGTCCGGTTGCGGAAGAGGCGGAGCGGGATGATCGGCTCGCTCGCCTTGGACTCGACGAGCACGAAGACCGCGCCGAGGAGGACCGAGCCGCCGACCATGGCGGCGGTCTGCCAGGACATCCAGTCGTACTTGTCGCCCGCGAAGGTCACCCAGACGAGGAGCAGGGAGACGGCGGCGCTGATGAAGAAGGCGCCTGCCCAGTCGACCTTGACCTGGCGCTTCACCACGGGGAGCTTCAGGGTCTTCTGCAGGACGATCAGGGCGATGATCGCGAAGGGCACGCCCACGTAGAAGCACCAGCGCCAGCCGAGCCAGTCGGTGTCGGTGATGACGCCGCCGAGCAGCGGGCCGCCGACGGTGGCGACGGCGAAGGTCGCGCCGAGGTAGCCGCTGTAGCGGCCGCGCTCACGCGGGGCGATCATCGCGGCCAGGATGATCTGGGAGAGGGCGGTCAGACCGCCGACGCCGACGCCCTGGACGACTCGGCAGGCGATGAGCATGCCGGTGCTCTGCGAGAGGCCGGCGACGATCGAGCCCGTGACGTAGACGATCAGGGCTATCTGGACGAGCAGCTTCTTGGAGAAGAGGTCGGCGAGCTTGCCCCAGAGCGGGGTGGTCGCGGTCATCGCCAGGAGGGAGGCGGTGACGACCCAGGTGTAGGCGGACTGGCCGCCGCCGAGGTCGGTGATGATCTGCGGGAGGGCGTTGGAGACGATCGTCGAGGACAGGATGGCGACGAACATGCCGAGCAGCAGCCCGGACAGCGCCTCCATGATCTGCCGGTGCGTCATCGGGGCGGTCGCGCCGCCACCGCCGCTACCGGTGACGCCGTCCCGCGCACCGGTGTCGGGCGTGGTCGTCGTAGCCATGAACTTCCTTTTTCTCAAGCGTGGTGGGCCTGGGCCCGGCAGTCCCCGAAGGAGTCGCGCAGGCGGGCGAGCAGGTGGGTGAGGAGTTCGACGTCGTCGTCGGTCCAGTCCGCGAGGTGACGGGAGAAGGCCTCGGTCACCCGGCGGTCGAGTTCGCCGAGCATCGCGTGGCCCGGTTCCGTCAGCCGCAGGATGCGCGAGCGCTTGTCGTCCGGGTCGGGCAGGCGCTCGATCCAGCCGTGTTCCACCGTGTGGGCCACATGACGGCTGCACACGGACATGTCGACGGCCATCAGTTCGGCGAGCCGGCTCGTCCGCATGTCGCCGTGGTGGTTGACCAGGGCGAGTACGGCGGCGGAGCCGCCCTGGCATTCGACGGGCAGGACGCGGGCGAGTCCGCGCTTCACGGCTCCGATCGCGCTCACGGAGCGGGCGAGCTCCTCGTACCTGTTCCGTGTCGCCATCGGGCACCCCCGGCCATCTTGTTGCTTAGGGCAACCATAGAGATGGATGGTTGCTTCAGGCAAACTAAATCGGTCAAACGGCGCTAAAGAATCGGTAAAGGTGAAGGGGTGGTGCCGGGGCTTGGGCCCCCCACCCGGACTTCGCTAGGGTCCTGGCCCATGGCACACAACCCCCAAGCACCGTACGGCCAGGGCCAGCCCCCTCAGGGCCCCGAGGGTTACGACCCCGCCGGCAGCACGCAGATGTTCCGCGCCTTCGTCGACGAGGGCACCCCGCAGCAGCGGCAGCCGCAGGCCGCGACCCAGTCGGGCGGGCCGCGCGTCGGCCTGATCGTCGGCGTCGTCGCCGTGATCGTCGTCCTGGCGGCCGTCGCCTGGCTGGCGCTGGGCTGACCGCTCCGTACCTCGAACAGGTGGGCCGGATCCGCATCACGCGGATCCGGCCCACTGTGCTTGTACGCGGATCCGGCCCACTGTGCTTGTACGCGGACCCGGCCCACTGTGCTTGTGCGCGGACCCGGCCCACTGTGCTTGTGCGCGGACCCGGCCCACCCACTGCGACTCCTCGCGCCCGGGTCCGGACCGCTCCTAAGCGGATACGGAATCCAGGGCCGGCGCGAGCGTCGCGAAGGCCTCCTCGATCAGCGCGCCGGGATCCTCGGCGCCCTCGCCCTCGCTCCACCGGTGCAGCACGGCGTCGAAGGCGGCCAGGGCCATGCCCGCCGCGAGCCGCGGGAAGAGGTCGGTCCCGGGATCGCGGCCGAGGCGGGCCGCCAGCTCCTCCGTCAGCTCCTCGCGCCAGCGCGCCTCGTGCTCCAGGAAGCGGGCGAGCAGGGCCGGCGTCCGCAGGATCAGCCGGACCACCGGCAGGGCGCGGTCGGCGTGGTCGCCGCAGGTCGCCAGCGGTACGGAGACGGTGTGGAGGAGCGCCTCGGAGGGGCGCTCGCCGACGGGTCGGGCGGCGAGCCCCGCGCGCATGTCGGCGCCCATGCCGGCCAGGAACTGGACGACCACGTCCTCCTTGGACGCGAAGTACCGGAAGAAGGTCCGCTTGGAGACGCCCGCGGTGGTCGCGATCTCGTCGACGGTCACCGCGTCGAAGCCCCGGAGGGCGAGCAGCTGGAGCGCCGCCTCGGTGAGTTCGGTCGCGACGAGCTGGCGTTTGCGCTGGGCGAGGGTGGTCACGGCCCGATGGTACTGCGGTGACGGCCATGGCATCCAGAGTCGTGCTTGACACTCGGTGACACGAACGGCAACGTGTGCCGTATGACTGACAAGCAGCGCTGGACCGCCGACCGGATCCCGGACCAGACCGGGCGGGTCTTCGTCGTCACCGGGGCCAACAGCGGTCTCGGCCTCGCCACCACCCGCGAGCTCGCCCGCCGGGGCGCGCGCGTGATCCTCGCCGTACGGGACGAGGGGAAGGGCCGCCGCGCCGTCGAGGGCCTCGACGTCGACGCCCGGCTCCTCTCCGTGCGGCGGATCGACCTCGCCGACCTCGACTCGGTGCGCGCCTTCGCCGACCGCGTCCGCGCGGAGCATCCGCGCCTCGATGTGCTCGTGAACAACGCGGGAGTGATGGCGCCGCCCCGCACGCTCAGCGCCCAGGGTCATGAGCTCCAGTTCGCCGCCAACCACCTCGGCCACTTCGCGCTCACCGGGCTGCTGCTCGACGGGCTCGCCGCCGGGACCGATCCCCGGGTGGTCACAGTCAGCTCGATCAACCACCGGCAGGGCAGTCTCCGCTTCGAGGACCTGAGCGGGGAGCGCGGCTACGCGCCCATGGCCTTCTACAACCAGTCCAAGTTCGCCAACGCCGTCTTCGGCAAGGAGCTGCACCGCCGGCTGACCGCGGCCGCGGGCCCGGTCCGCAGTGTGCTCGCCCACCCGGGCTACACCGCCACCAGCCTCCAGATGAAGGACACCTCGGGCCTGACGAAGCTGTTCTTCGGGCGCGTCGGCAACCCGCTGCTCGCCCAGCGGCCGGAGCGGGGTGCGCTGTCCCAGCTGTACGCGGCGACCGATCCGTCCGTCGCGGGTGGCGAGTTCATCGGCCCGGGCGGCATGGGTGAACTGCGGGGTGCCCCGACCCGCGTACGGCTCTCCGACGCGGCGGACGATCCCGCGACGGGCCGCAGGCTGTGGGAGGAGTCGGAGCGCCTGACGGGAGTGCGCTTTCTCAGTTCCTGACCGAACCTAGGAGTGCTAGCTTTCTTCCTAGGGGTCCTAGGAACTCGGGGACTCCTGGGAATCCTGGGAAGGGAGCTGCCCGTGGTGCGCGCGGGAATCACCGTCGACGGGCTCGTCCGGGCCGCCGCCGAGCTGGCGGACGCCGACGGCCTCGACGAGGTCACCGTCTCGGCGCTGGCACGCCGCTTCGGCGTCAAGGACGCGAGCCTCTACTCGCACATCAGGAACCTGCGGGACCTGCGGGTGCGGCTCGCGCTCCTCGCCTCGGCCGAGATGAACGACGCCATCGGTGCCGCCGTCGCCGGCCGCTCCGGCAAGGAGGCGCTCGTCGCGTTCGCCGGCGCCTACCGCGACTACGCCCTCGCGCACCCCGGGCGCTACGCGGCCACGCAGCAGCGCATCGAACTCGACGAGGTCGCCGACACCGCCGTCTTCCGGCGGGCCGTCGAGCTCACGTACGGCATGCTCCACGGCTACGGCCTCGGGGAGCCCGACCTCACCGACGCGGGCCGTCTGCTCCGCAGCACCTTCCACGGCTACGTCCACCTCGAACTGAGCGGCGGCTTCGCGCACTCCCGCCCCGTCGCCGAGTCCTGGGCGCGCTCGCTCGACGCGCTCCACCACATCCTGGAGAACTGGGGGAACAGCTCATGAACGTCGACGTGCTGGAGGTTCCGGGTGCCCGTCTGCGGTACGAGACCCGCGGCGACGGGCCCGTCCTGCTGCTGATCCCGGGCGGTGCGGGCGACGCCGGGATGTTCGAGGGGATGGCCGGCCCGCTCGCCGACGCCGGGCACACGGTGGTCTCGTACGACCAGCGCGGACTCTCGCGCAGCCCGCTCGACGAGCCCCTCGGCGACCAGCGGGTGGCCGAGTGGCGCGCGGACGCCCTCGCCGTCCTGGACGCGGTCTCGCCGGACGAGCCCGCGTACGTCTTCGGCGGCAGCTCCGGCGGCATCGTCGCGCTGGACCTGCTCGCCGCCCGCCCGGACCGGGTGCGCCGGCTCGTCGCCCACGAGCCGCCCCTGGTGGAGCTGCTCGACGACCCCGTCCCGTACCGCGACCACTTCGCCGAGGTGCGCGCGCTGCACCGCACGCGGGGGCTCGGACCCGCCATGGCCCGGTTCTCCGAGACGCCGGACGGCCGGAAGCCGGAGCGGGAGCACACCGAACTGCCGGCCTCCCTCAGGGCGATGGCCTCCCGCATGGCGGCCAACATGCCGGTCTTCCTGGAGCACGTCCTGTGCCCGTTCTCCTCTTCCGCCCCGGACCTGGAGGGGCTGCGGGCGGCCGCGGGGAAGCTGGTGCTCGGTGTCGGACGGGAGACGGCGGACCAGGAGGCGCTCACCGGTCCTTCCCGGCGGATCGCCGAGCTGACCGGGGCGGAGACCCTCGCGTTCCCCGGTGGTCACGTGGGCTGTGTGGAGCACCCGGAGGAGTTCGCGGAGGTGCTGGTCAGCGCCCTTCGACGGTGACCTCGCGGGTGTCGACCCGCATGCCGAGCGGCACCCGCCAGGAGTCCACGCACACCGTGTACGTCCGGGTCCTGGCCGTCCCGGCGGCGATCGGCGCGGGCAGCGGCTGACGGGATTCGACCGTCGCCCAGTCGGTGCCGAGCAGCCCGATGACGTGCGTCGCGAAGCGGACCGTGCCCGAAGTGGCGGCGGTCCCGCCGGTGTTGCGGAAGGTGACGGTCACGCGCTGGCACCAGCGCTGGTCGCCGGCCGCGAGGACGGGCGCGGAGACGCTGAGCACGGCGGGCCCCGGAGGGGTGGTCGGCGCGGGGGAGGACGGCGGCGCCCCGGTGCCGGGCGTCGCGGACGGGGTACGGGGCGGGGTGCCGGTGCCGCCGTGGCCGGGCGGGGTCGTCGGAGGCGTACCGGAGCCGGAGCCCGAGTCGGAACCGGAGTCCGCGCCGGAGCCCGATCCCGTACCCGGGGCCGTACCCGTGCCCGTGCCCGTACGGGACGGGCCGGAGGTTCCGGAGGCGCCAGGGGTCCCGGCGGCTCCGGAGGGGCCAGGAGAGGGCTCGCTCCCGGCCGTGCCGGGCGTCCCGGGGGCCGCGGGCGAAGGAGACGACGTGC
Source organism: Streptomyces sp. NPDC096079 (assembly GCF_040303145.1). Taxonomy (NCBI): domain Bacteria; kingdom Bacillati; phylum Actinomycetota; class Actinomycetes; order Kitasatosporales; family Streptomycetaceae; genus Streptomyces; species Streptomyces sp. NPDC096079. The sequence continues at coordinate 66,756 of NZ_JBEOST010000003.1, read as the reverse complement.
TGGACGTCGTCCCGCTCTCCGAGGGCTCCAGGGGGACCAGGGTGACCACGCCCGAAGGGGCGACCGCGCCCTTGGGGGAGGGGCCGGCGCCGACCGCCGCGTACCCCTCGCCGTCACCGCCGCCGCACGCGGTCAGCGCTCCGCCGAGGCAGAGCGCCACCGCCGCGAGTACCGGCTTCCTTCGCCTCATGCGCCCCAGTGTGGCTGACGGAGCGTCAACAAGGCGGCGTTTCCGGGGAAGTCAGTCGGAGATGAGACCCTCGCGCAGCTGGGCGAGGGTGCGGGTGAGCAGCCGCGAGACGTGCATCTGGGAGATGCCGACCTCCTCGCCGATCTGCGACTGGGTCATGTTCGCGAAGAAGCGGAGCATGATGATCTGCCGCTCGCGGGGCGGGAGTTTGGCGAGGAGCGGCTTGAGAGACTCGCGGTACTCGACGCCTTCGAGGGCCGTGTCCTCGTAGCCCAGGCGGTCCGCGAGGGAGCCCTCGCCGCCGTCGTCCTCGGGCGACGGGGAGTCCAGCGAGGAGGCCGTGTACGCGTTGCCGACGGCGAGGCCGTCGACCACGTCCTCCTCCGACACCCCGAGCACGGCGGCCAGTTCGGGCACGGTGGGGGAGCGGTCGAGCTTCTGGGCGAGCTCGTCGCTGGCCTTGGTGAGGGCGAGCCGCAGCTCCTGGAGCCGGCGCGGGACGCGCACCGACCACGAGGTGTCGCGGAAGAAGCGCTTGATCTCGCCGACGACGGTCGGCATCGCGAACGTCGGGAACTCCACGCCCCGTTCGCAGTCGAAGCGGTCGATCGCCTTGATCAGGCCGATGGTGCCGACCTGGACGATGTCCTCCATCGGCTCGTTCCGGGAGCGGAAGCGGGCCGCCGCGTACCGCACGAGCGGGAGGTTGAGCTCGATGAGCGTGTCGCGGACGTAGGTCCGCTCCGGGCTGTCGGCCGCGGCGCCCTCGGTGTCGAGGGCGCGCAGCCGCAGGAACAGGGAGCGGGAGAGGGTGCGGGTGTCGAGGGCTCCCGGCGTGACCGTGATCGGCGGCGGCGTCGTCTCCGCGCTGTCGGTCGCCGTCGGCGCCGTCGTCTGCGTGGGCACGGGAACGGGCGTGAGCGTGAGCACCTTCGAGCTGCCCAGTTCTGTGGACATGCCACCCCCTTGAGGTCGCGGACGGTCGCGGTGGCCGCGACCATCTGAGGAACGCAGCCTCCACCTGAATACCGGCGGCGGGGCTGCGGCAAACTCGGTTCCAGCAGAATGTCACATGTCGGCAACACGCTGTAGTGACTTGTCGACACTGCGAGGGGTCATTTCCGCAGGAAACAAGGGGTGTACGGCATTTGGGGCGCCGGATAACTGCTCCGAACCGGTCTACCCGTTCTGGTTACGCTTCGATCCTGTTTGCGGATCTCAAGCGGGCGAAGCTGCGGGCGAGGAGCCTTGACACGTGCATCTGCGAGACGCCCAGCTCCTGACTGATCTGAGACTGGGTCAAGTTGCTGTAGTAGCGCAGCATCAGGATCCGCTGCTCCCGCTCGGGCAGCTGGACGAGCAGATGGCGCACCAGGTCGCGGTGCTCGACACCGGCCAGGGCCGGGTCCTCGTAGCCGAGCCGGTCGAGCAGTCCGGGGAGCCCGTCGCCCTCCTGCGCGGCCTCCAGGGAGGTCGCGTGGTACGAGCGGCCCGCCTCGATGCAGGCGAGCACCTCGTCCTCGCCGATGCGCAGCCGTTCGGCGATCTCGGCGGTCGTGGGGGAGCGGCCGTGAGCGGTCGTCAGGTCCTCGGTGGCGCCGTTCACCTGGACCCAGAGCTCGTGCAGCCGGCGGGGCACGTGCACGGTCCGGACGTTGTCGCGGAAGTACCGCTTGATCTCGCCGACGACGGTCGGCATGGCGAAGGTGGGGAACTGCACGCCCCGGTCGGGGTCGAAGCGGTCGATGGCGTTGATCAGGCCGATGGTGCCGACCTGGACGACGTCCTCCATCGGCTCGTTCCGGGAGCGGAAGCGGGCCGCCGCGTACCGCACGAGCGGCAGGTTGGCCTCGATGAGGGCCCCGCGCACCCGGTGGTGCTCCGCGCTGCCCGGTTCCAGGTTCTTGAGCTGCCCGAAGAGCACCTGGGTGAGGGCGCGGGTGTCGGCGCCGCGGGTGCTCTGGGGGCGCGCGCGGGGGGCCTCCTGGCCGCCGCCCGCCTCGTGCTGGGGAGGGACCTGAGGTGCTGTACTGGCCGGCACGTTCACGCCACCCCTTTGGCTGGTGTTGCTGGTCGACTGGGTCAACTACGGTCAACTCATCCGTCAAAAGCGGTCATAGCATCACAAGACATGTCCACTGTGTGCAAGCACCGCATAGCACCGTGTTGAGGGCATGGTGGCGGAAAAAGGGGAGGTCACGCACGGAAAAGGCCCCCCGCCGCGACGGCAGGGGGCCTCGGAGTGAAACGAAGCCCTAGAAGGCGTAGTCCGCGATCACCCAGGTCGCGAACTCGCGCCACTGCGCGACGCCCGCCTGGTGCGCCGGGTGGTCCAGGTAGCGCTGGAGCGCGTCCGTGTCCTCGACGGCCGAGTTGATGGCGAAGTCGTACGCGATCGGGCGGTCCGTGATGTTCCAGTCGCACTCCCAGAAGCGCAGCTCCGGGATCTGGTCGCCGAGCGCGCGGAACGCCTCGACGCCGGCGACCACGCGCGGCTCGTCGCGCGAGACGCCGTCGTTGAGCTTGAAGAGGACCAGATGGCGGATCACGGAGAGCTCCTAGTTGACGAGTTCGGTCATGAACTGGCCGACTCCCTGGGCGGCGCTGGAAATGCCCTCGAACCCTACCTGCACCAGATCGGCGGCCCGGGCCGGGGAGGTGACGATCGTGTACAGCACAAAGACCACGACCGCGTACAGCGCGATCTTCTTCGCCTGCGCCATCTGCCCAGCCCTCCCCTGTTCCCCCGCCGTACGAACCGCGCCACTCTAACCGAGCCCTTATGGACCAAGGGCCCTGCGATCGAGGCCTTTCGCCGCCCCCCGGAAGGGTGACGGGCGCGCAGTATGGATGTCGAGCCCGGCGGATCTGGCAGGAATCGGCGGGGCTCGAAGGAACCGGCCCGCACTGCGGGGTCCGCGCCGCGAGCTTCCCCCTGAACGCGGCGCAGGACCGGCAGGTCCGGTTCTCATCGGGGGGAGCGGCTTGTCCCCCCGATGCCGTTCCCCCCGTCCTCCGTGAGAAGGCCCCGGTCCGCGCCGTGCGCGCGGACCGGGGCCTTCCTCGTCCGTGGGCCTCTTCCTCCGTCCGCGCGCCTTCTCCGTGCGCGCGGGAGATACGCCGAAGGGCCCGACGCTGATGCGTCGGGCCCTTCGATCGAAGCGGTAGCGGAGGGATTTGAACCCTCGGTGAGTTTCCCCACACTCGCTTTCGAGGCGAGCTCCTTCGGCCGCTCGGACACGCTACCGAGAGAGAGCTTAGCCCAAAGTCCCGCTGCGATGAAATCCGTATCCCGCCGCAGGTCAGCGGGCGCGGAAGAAGGCCGTCAACTGGGCGGCGCACTCCTCGCCGAGAACGCCCTGGATCACCTCGGGCCGGTGGTTGAGCCGCCGGTCCCGGACGAGGTCCCAGAGCGAACCGGTCGCGCCCGCCTTCTCGTCGAGCGCCCCGAACACCACCCGCTCGACGCGCGACTGGACGAGCGCGCCCGCGCACATCACGCACGGCTCCAGGGTCACGACCAGCGTGCACCCCGTCAGCCGCCACTCCCCGGTCACCGCGGCCGCCCGGCGCAGGGCGAGCACCTCGGCGTGCGCCGTGGGGTCGCCGGTGGCCTCCCGCTCGTTGTGCGCGCGGGCGAGGACCGCGCCGTCCGGGCCGAGCACGACCGCGCCGACCGGTACGTCACCGGCCGGCGCGGCCGCGTCGGCCTCGGCGAGGGCGAGCCGCATGGCGTCCCGCCAGGGGTCCCGCACGGGGTCGGGCACGGCGTCCGCGACGCGCGCGTCCGCCGGCTCGGGAACAGGTACCGCGGATGCCACTAGCGGACGGCCTCCAGGACCTCGGCGGCGCCGAGCGCGTCGGCGATCTCCGTGAGCGCGTCGCTGTCGAGGGCCAGCAGGTCCTCCGCCGACATCCCGAGGTCCGCCAGGATCAGCCGGTCGCCCACCGGAGCGGCCGGGACGGCCTCGGCGGCGACGGAGCCCGCCTCGTCGTCCTCGTCCGCGTCGCCGTCGAGCGGCTCACCGTCCTCGGTGCCGTCGAGGTCCAGCGTCTCCAGGTCGTCGACCAGGTCGTCCAGGTCGTCACCGAGGAGCTCCCGGGTGAGCATCTCCCCGTACGAGGAACGGGCGGCGGCGGCTCCGTCCGAGACGTAGATGCGAGGGTCTTCCTCACCCTCGATCCGGACGATCCCGAACCACGCGTCCTCCTGCTCGATGAAGACGATCACCGTGTCGTCGTCCGAGGCCTCACGGGCCAGCTCGGCCAGATCCGACAGGGTCTCCACGTCGTCGAGCTCCGTGTCGCTCGCTTCCCACCCGTCTTCGGTGCGCGCGAGCAGTGCGGCGAAGTACACCTGACTCTCTCCCACTGATCAGAGGTGTGACGTTCCGGCGGCGCGCTCCTGATGCCCCGCCCAATCGGCATCGTGACAGAAACGACGCGATCAGGAGAGGTCTTCGGCTCTTGCGTCGTGCATCAGTCTGAACGACCCCGCGATCGGGCGGGCGCGCGACCCCGGCGCACGATGGGGGCGCACAGCGGATCCCCCGGCCGTGACCTCACCACCGGAAGGTCCTCATCCGCATCGCCTGGCGCATCCGTGCCGCCCGGGCGCGTCGCGGCTGGACGCGCTCGCGCAGCGCCTTGGCCTCGCCCAGCTCGCGGAGGAACTGGGCGCGGCGCCTGCGGCGCTCCGCGTCGGTCTCCGGTGCCGGCGCCCGTGCCGCCCCCTCGGCGGCTTCGTCGGCCGGTTCTTCCAGGTCGGGCATGGGCCACACCACCCCATCGCTGGGTCCCTGTGCCCCCACCTTCCCCCAGCGCGGTGGGTCGACGCCAGTGTTCGGCGGGCTACTGTTGAGTCATGCGTCTCCACGTCGTCGACCACCCCCTGGTCGCCCACAAGCTCACCACCCTGCGCGACAAGCGAACGGACTCCGCGACCTTCCGCCGTCTCGCCGACGAGCTGGTCACCCTGCTCGCCTACGAGGCCACCCGGGACGTGCGGACCGAGCAGGTCGACATCGAGACCCCCGTCACGCCCACGACCGGCGTGAAGCTGTCGTACCCGCGTCCGCTGGTGGTCCCGATCCTGCGCGCCGGGCTCGGCATGCTCGACGGCATGGTCCGGCTGCTCCCGACGGCCGAGGTCGGCTTCCTGGGCATGATCCGCAACGAGGAGACGCTGGAGGCGTCGACCTACGCGACGCGGATGCCGGAGGACCTCTCGGGCCGCCAGGTGTACGTCCTGGACCCGATGCTGGCGACCGGCGGCACGCTGGTCGCGGCGATCCAGGAGCTGATCAAGCGCGGCGCCGACGACGTGACCGCGGTCGTGCTCCTCGCCGCCCCGGAGGGCGTCGAGGTCATGGAGCGCGAGCTCGCGGGCACGCCGGTGACCGTCGTGACGGCCTCGGTCGACGAGCGTCTCAACGAGAACGGCTACATCGTCCCGGGCCTGGGCGACGCGGGCGACCGCATGTACGGCTCCGCCGAGTAGGCAACAGCCGGCTCCGCCGAGGAGGAGCTCAGCACTTCCCGGTGGGAGCGGGCGCGGGCTTGGTCAGGGTGACCAGGGCCGCGTCCGCCGTCGCCTTCGGGGAGAGCGTCTTGAACGCGGTCCCGATGATCAGGTCGACGTCGGCCGTGCCCCGGGTGTCCGTCTTGGCCGTGGCGCCCGCGAGCTGGGTGCCGAGGACCGGAAGGGCGCCCTTGGTGGCCGTGGGCGCGCCGAGGAGCAGACCGGCGCCCGGGACCTTCTTGTCGTAGGCGGCGGGCGCGTTGCCCACCTTGCCGATCTTGAAGCCGCGTTTCCTGAGCTCGTCGGCGGTCGTCTTGGCGAGCCCGCTGCGCGGGGTCGCGTTGTAGACGTTGACCGTGATCTGCGCGGGCTTGGGAAGGGCGGCGGCGGGTGCCGTGGTCGCCTTCGGCGCGGGCTTGCAGTCGGCCTGTTTCCCGGCCGTCGTCTTCGTGCCGTCGCCGGAGAACACGTCGACGAGCTGCAGCGTCCCCCAGCCGGCCGCGCCGAGCACGACCACGGCGGCGGCGGACGCGAGGACGATCCTGCGCCGGCGGTGGGGGCGGCGCATGCGGGGGTAGACATCCCCCGTGATGCGGTACTTTCCGCCCATGCCGGGGGGAGTGAGCATGCTCATGAACGCAGCGTAATGCCGCCCGTCGGCGATGCCTACTTGATGATCATGTGATCGCGTCCGGATGGGCGTGAACTGACCCCGAAAGGGTCAGCCGGTCAGGGGACCGGAGGCCTCAGTCGAGCTCCAGGACGCGCGCGTGCAGCACCTGGCGCTGCTGGAGCGCCGCGCGGACGGCGCGGTGCAGTCCGTCCTCGAGGTAGAGGTCGCCCTGCCACTTCACGACGTGCGCGAAGAGGTCGCCGTAGAAGGTGGAGTCCTCGGCGAGCAGGGTCTCCAGGTCCAGCTGGCCCTTGGTGGTCACCAGCTGGTCGAGGCGGACCGGGCGCGGCGCGACGTCCGCCCACTGCCGGGTGCTTTCCCGGCCGTGGTCGGGATACGGCTTTCCGTTTCCGATGCGCTTGAAGATCACACGGAAAGCCTACCGGGCGAGCGGCTCCCGGCGCAGCCACGCGAGGGCAGTGGGATGCTGGTCCAAACCGTGACAAAACCGGAATCGGGGTCCCGTCATGAGCGTCAGCGAGCCGCCGCCCGCCTCTCCCACGGGGCCGCCCGCGCCCCCTGCCGCGTCGCCCGCGGCCCCCCTGACGCCGCCCGCAGCCCCCCAGGCGCCCGCCTCCCTCGCGGCCCCCGCCGCCGAGATCGCCGCCGGGTACGCCTTCGACGGACCCGCACTCGAACTGGGGGCTCTGCTCTGGGACGGCGTCTGTCACCCGGAAGCGCGCATCCGCGTCCCGCTGCCCGTCCTCAACCGCCACGGTCTGGTCGCCGGAGCCACCGGCACCGGCAAGACGAAGACGCTCCAGCTGATCGCCGAGCAGCTCTCGGCGAACGGGGTCCCGGTCTTCCTCGCCGACATCAAGGGCGACGTCTCCGGGATCTCGGCGCCCGGCGCGGACGGCGAGAAGGTGCGGGAGCGCGCCGGGCAGGTGGGCCAGGAGTGGCAGGCGCGCGGATTCCCCTGCGCCTTCTACGGGCTGGGCGGCACCGGCCCCGGCATCCCGGTCCGCGCGACGGTGACGAGCTTCGGTCCGCTGCTGCTCTCCAAGGTGCTCCAGCTCAACCAGACGCAGGAGCAGTCGCTCGGCCTGATCTTCCACTACGCCGACGCCAAGGGCCTGGAGCTGTTCGACCTCAAGGACCTGCGGGCGGTGGTCGCGTTCCTGGTCTCGGACACCGGGAAGGCCGAGCTGAAGGGGATCGGCGGGCTCTCGACGGCGACGGCCGGGGTGATCCTGCGGGCGATCACGGCCTTCGAGCAGCAGGGCGCGGGGGACTTCTTCGGGGAGCCGGAGTTCGACACGAGCGAGTTCCTGCGGACGGCGGAGGACGGGCGCGGGGTCGTGTCCGTCCTGGAGCTGCCGGCCGTGCAGGACAAGCCGCAGCTGTTCTCGACCTTCCTGATGTGGATGCTGGCGGACCTCTTCGCCGACCTGCCCGAGGTCGGCGACCTGGAGAAGCCGAAGCTGGTCTTCTTCTTCGACGAGGCGCACCTGCTCTTCAAGGGGGCCTCGAAGGCCTTCCTGGAGTCGATCACCCAGACGGTGCGGCTGATCCGCTCGAAGGGCGTCGGGGTCTTCTTCGTGACGCAGACCCCGAAGGACGTGCCCTCGGACGTGCTGGCGCAGCTCGGCAACCGGGTGCAGCACGCGCTGCGCGCCTTCACCCCCGACGACGCGAAGGCCCTGAAGGCGACGGTGCGGACCTTCCCGAACTCGCCGTACGACCTGGAGGAGGTGCTCACGGGCCTCGGTACGGGCGAGGCCGTGGTCACCGTACTGAGCGAGAAGGGGGCTCCGACGCCGGTGGCGGCGACCCGACTGCGGGCCCCGGAGTCGCTGATGGGCCCGGTCGGGGCGGCGGCCCTGGAGGCGGCGGTGAAGGCCTCGCCGCTGTACGGGCGGTACGCGGAGGCGGTGGACCGGGAGTCGGCGTACGAGAAGCTGACCGCCGAACAGCGGGCGGCGGAGGAGGCGGCGCTCCGGGCGGCGGAGGAGAAGGAAGCAGCGAGGGCTCCCGCTCCGAAGGGTCGGAAGGAGGAGCCCTCGCTCGCCGAACAGGTGGTGGGCAGCGGGATCTTCACGTCCCTGGCCCGCTCGGTCGGCACCCAGCTGGGCCGGGAGATCAGCCGCTCGCTGTTCGGGACGGCCCGCCGCAGACGCTGACCGGGCGGGCGGCCCACGCCACGGCTGACTAGGCGGTCACCTCGTCGTGGTCGCCGTGCAGGCCGCCGCCGCTGCCCGCGTCACCGGTGGTCGGTGTGGAGACGACCGGCTTGCGCAGGGAGGAGATGTCGTGGGCGTAGGTGCCCACGGCGTTGGCGATGACGTCGATGTTGACGTCGAAGGCCTTCATGTCGACGTTCGCGAGGTCGTCGCCCTTGGCGTGGTAGTTCACGTCGTACGCGACGCCCGCCGTGCCGCCGAACTTGGCCGCCTGGGCGGCGGTCTTGATGCCCTCGGCGCCGGTGAAGGTGCCGCCGGAGGGGATGCCGACCGCGATGAACGGGCCGTAGTCGGAGCGGCCGGTGAAGTCGGTGCCCTCGTGCGGGACCCCGCGCCCGTCCATGAAGTCGGTGATGTCGCGCTCCAGTTGGGCGGAGCCCTCGGGGCCTGCGCCCGAGCCGACGCCGTCCGAGTTGTCGCCGTCGTACACGAACAGGCCGTAGTTCGGCGAGGCGATCATGTCGAAGTTCAGGTAGAGCTTGATCTCCTTGCGGCCCAGCTCGCTCAGGGTGTCGACGTAGTGCTCGGAGCCGAGCAGGCCGACCTCCTCCGCCGACCACCAGGCGAAGCGGACCTTGTTGCGGACCTTGTCCTTCGACTTGGCGAGTTCGAGGGCGGTCTGCAGGAGACCGGCCGAGCCGGAGCCGTTGTCGTTGATGCCGGGGCCCGCGGTGACGGAGTCGAGGTGGGAGCCGAGCATGACGGTGTTGGCGGCGTTGCCGCCGCGGGTCTCCGCGATGACGTTGTTGGTGACGCGCTTCTCCTGGAGCTGGCGGATCTCGAAGGAGAGCGAGACCGGGCCCTTGGCGAGGTCGGCGGCGAGCTGCGTGCCCTCGGCGAGGCTGATCCCGCCGGTGGGGATCTTCCCGGAGGCCGGGTCGCCGAGGGTGCCGGAGAGGACGCCGTCGACGTTGTTGTAGACGACGGCGCCGACGGCGCCGGCCGCGGCGGCGTTCTGCTGCTTGATGGCGAAGGAGCAGACTCCGCGCTTGATCAGCGCGATCTTCCCGGTGAAGGCGCCGGTGGCGAAGTCGCCCGGCTCGCAGCCGGTGGAGCCGTCGGCGTCGACCGGGACGGCGGCGAGGTCGGCGGTGACGCCGCCGACCGGGGTGGACTTCGTGTACGTCATGGCCCTGATGTCGAGCGCGCGGGGCGCGGGCGCGACGACGGAGGCCTTCTCGGCGAGCGTCTGGGTGTAGATGAAGTCGAACTGCTGGTACCGGACGTCGTATCCGGCCTTCTTCAGCTGCGTGTACACATACGCGGCGGAGGCGTCGTGGCCGAGGGTGCCGGCCGCCCGGTTGCCGCCGGCCGAGTCGGCTATCGCCTGGAACTTCTGCAGGTGCTTGTAGGCGTCCTGGGCGGTGGTTTCGCGGACCAGCTTCTTCGCCAGCCTGGCGGCGTCGCGGGCGGGTGCGGCGCCCGGGTCCTGTCCCGCGGTGGCGGGGGAGGCAAGGACCAGCGGGGTGGCGAGGGCGGCGGCGGCGAGGATGGCCGCGGCTCGGCGCTGGGATGCGTTCACAGAAGTCCTTCCCGGTACGGACGAGGTTGAGGGGAAGCTAGCGATCTGGGGGCATTCTGTGAACAGATCCGACGCAATTCCTGTCAGGTCGCACAGGAATGACATACGGACTTCTCAATTCCCGTCCGAATGGCCGCCCTTCGGTGCTTTCGCGGCCTTCGCCGCCTTGGCGGCCGCCTTCATCTCCTGCTTGTGCGCGCGCACCTTCGCGAGCGACTCGGGCCCGGTGATGTCCGCCGCCGAGCGGTGACAGTCCTCCTCGCCGTAGAGCCCGGCCGCCTCCCGCCAGCCCGTGGGCCGCACCCCGTACTGCTTGCCGAGCAGGGCCAGGAAGATCTGCGCCTTCTGCTTCCCGAAGCCGGGCAGCGCCTGGAGCCGCGCGAGCAGCTCCTTCCCGGTCGCCGCGTCCGCCCAGACGGCCTCGGCGTCGCCCCCGTACTCCTCGACGAGGAACTGGCACAGCTGCTGGATCCGGTGCGCCATCGAGCCCGGGTAGCGGTGCACGGCGGGCTTCTCGGAGAGCAGCGCGGCGAACTCCTCGGGGTCCCGGACGGCGATCTCCCGCGCGTCGAGGTCGTCGTGGCCCATGCGGGTCGCGATCGTGTACGGGCCGGAGAACGCCCACTCCATCGGGACCTGCTGGTCGAGGAGCATCCCGACGAGCGCGGCGAGCGGCGACCGCCCGAGGAGCGCGTCGGCCTCCGGCTGCTGGGCGAGATGGATCTCGGGACTCATGGGACCAGCATCACGCGGGCGCGTGCGGCCCGCCCGGTGGGTTCACCCCTTCGCGAAGCGGTCGAGGGCCGCCCGGACCAGTTCCCCGGTCTCCCCGCCGCCGAGGTGTCCGGCCTGCTCCACCACGTGCAGCTCGGCGTCCGGCCAGGCGCGGGCCAGCTCCCAGGCGGTGGTCAGCGGCCCGCCCATGTCGAGCCGGCCGTGGATCAGGACCCCGGGGATGCCGGCGAGCCGGTGCGCGTCGCGGATCAGGGCGCCCTCCTCCAGGAAGGCGCCGTGCGCGAAGTAGTGCGAGCAGATCCGGACGAAGCCGAGCCGGGTGTCGTCGACGCGGTCGGTGTACGGGGTGCCCATGCCCTCCATGGACAGCACGGCGTCCTCCCAGGCGCACCAGTCCGCCGCCGCCTTCTCCCGTACGGCCCGGTCGGGATGGTCCATGAGGGCCGCGTACGCGCCGACCAGGTCCTCCGCGTGGTCCGCGCCCGCCCGGAAGCGCTCGTGGGCCTCGGGGAAGAAGCGGCCGACGCCCTCGTACAGCCAGGCGGTCTCGGAGCGGCGGGTGGTCGTGACGGCCGCGATCACGATCTCCGACACGCGTTCCGGGTGCGCCTGGGCGTAGGCCAGGATCAGGGTCGAGCCCCAGGAGCCGCCGTACAGCAGCCACTGCTCGATCCCCAGGTGCTCGCGCAGCCGCTCCATGTCGGCCACCAGGTGCGCGGTGGTGTTCACGGACATGTCGGCGGCCGGGTCGCTCGCGTGCGGGGTGGAGCGCCCGCAGCCGCGCTGGTCGAAGAGGACGATCCGGTACGCCTCGGGGTCGAACCGGCGCCGGGCGTGCGGCGAGGACCCGGAGCCCGGCCCGCCGTGCACGACGAGCGCGGGCTTGCCGTCCGGGTTCCCGGAGACCTCCCAGTGGACACGGTTTCCGTCGCCCACGTCGAGCAGGCCCTGGTCGTACGGTGCGGTCACGGGATGCATCCGGCCGACGCTACCGGCCGGGACCGTCCTGCTGCGCGCCGTTTCCCCGCACCCGTACGGTCGGGTCCTCGCACCACTCCAGGACGGAGGGCCACTCCCCGTACCCCGAGTCGGGGTTGAGGTGCTCGCCGTCCGGCACGAGGTCCAGGTCGAGGCCGAGCGGGATGCCGTAGTGCAGGTCGGCGCCCTCGGGGCAGTACGGGTCCCCCTCCCCGTACACGAGGCGCGCCTTGAGCCCGGACTCCGTGAGGTCGAGGCCCTCGGCGAAGGCGGCGATCTCGGGGATCGAGGCGGTGACCCCGGGCGAGGGCGGCGCGACCAGGAGGACCCGGTCGGCGTCGGGCCGGCGCCGCCCGGCGCGCAGCCACAGCAGCACCGACAGGCTGTGCGCGAGGACCACGAACTCGCCCTCGGCGGGGCGCTCCCCGTGCTCCTCCAGGGCGTCGAGCCACGCGTCGAGGACGGGCGCGTCCGGATCGGGCAGCTGGGGGTAGCGGACCTCGTGGCCGCGCTCGCGCAGCCGCTCGGCGAGCCAGTGCTGCCAGTGGGCGGGCGGGCGGCGGTTCTCGAAGCCGTGCAGGATCAGATACGTGGTCATGGCGAGATCCTGCGCCGCCGGAGGCCCCGGGTCCACCACCATCCGTACCGTGGTCCCCGGGGCCCGTCGGGGTCCCGCCTAGTCCCGCAGGGTCAGCAGCGCCCGGATGCCGGCCTTGAGCCGGTCCGCCGGCAGTTCCTGCTCGACCGTCAGGTGGTGCATCACGTCCGGGGAGAACGGCGCGAGCGCCAGGTGCGCGAGGAGCGTGCTGTCGCTGCCCGGCTTGAGCTGCCCGATGAGCAGGGCCATGTGCGTGTGCATGACCCGGTAGGCGCCGCTGTGGTAGCGGGCCCGCGGCGCGGCGGAGTGCGCCGCGAGCAGCAGCGCGCGCTGCGCGGCGACCCGGTCGACGAGCCCGTCGAGGAAGGCGTCGAGGCGTTCGGCGGCCGGGGCGCCGGGGCCCAGCGGGGGAGGGCCGCTCATGTACGCCTCCTGGAAGCGGCGCTCGCGGTCGTCGAGGAGCGCCCACAGGAGCTGGGAGACGTCGCCGAAGCGGCGGTAGACGGTGCCGACGCCTATGCCGCTGGCGTGCGCGACCTGGTTCATGGTGACCGCGTCGGGGCCCTGTTCGGCGACGATGCGGGCGGCGGCGTCGAGGATCCTGCGCCGGTTGCGCGCCGCGTCGGCGCGCTCGGGGGCCGGGGTGCCGAGGGTGGGGAGCAGGCTGAGTTCCTGCGCCGCCGCGCTGTCTCCGGCCCGCGGGTTCTCCGTGCTCATCTGTCGACTCCTGTTCGCTGAGCCCCGTTCCCCCGTCGGTCGCTTTCTGATGCGAGCATACCTGTTCCCCTTGCAAAGCGGATAGCAATCCGCTTAACCTCTGGGTGTGGAAGCGGAAAGTGATCCGCTTCACTCGTCCAGTCCGGCTGAGGAGAGTCCACCATGTCCGTCAAGGTCGCCGTCATCTACTACTCGGCCACGGGGTCCGTCCACCAGCTCGCCCAGGCCGTCGCCGAGGGCGCGGAGAAGGCGGGCGCCGAGGTCCGCGTGCGCCGGGTGCCCGAGCTCGCCCCGGACGCCGCGATCGACGCGAACCCGGCCTGGCGCGCCCACGTGGACGCCACCGGTGACGTGGAGGTCGCCACGCTGGAGGACCTGGAGTGGGCGGACGCGTACGCGCTCGGCTCCCCGACCCGCTTCGGCAACGTGGCCGCGCAGCTCAAGCAGTACGTGGACACGACGGGCGGGCTCTGGCAGCGCGGCGTCATGGCGGACAAGCCGGCGACCGCCTTCACCAGCGCGCACAACGTCCACGGCGGCAACGAGTCGACGCTGCTCGCGCTCTACAACACCTTCCACCACTGGGGCTCGGTCATCGTCTCGCCCGGCTTCACCGACCCGGCGGTCTACGCGGCCGGCGGCAACCCCTACGGCACGGCCCACCCGGGGGCGAACGGCGCGCCCGGCGAGGACGTCCTGGAGGCCGCCCGCTACCAGGGCCGGCGCCTGACCCGCATCGCGAAGCGCCTGAAGGGCCTCGCGGACGACTGACGGCGATACGGGAAGCACCCCCGGGGCGGCGGCCCCGGGGGTGCTTCCCGTTGTGCGGCGTGCCGCCGCTACGCCAGCGAGAGGAAGAGCTTCTCCAGCCTGGCCCGCATCTTCTCGGGGTCCTCGCCGTTCTTCCGGCCGCCCTCGATGTCGGTCAGGCACTGCTGGAGGCCGGTCGCGATGATCGCGAACCCGGCCCGGTCGAGGGCGCGGGACGCGGCGGCCAGCTGGGTCACGACCTCCTCGCAGTCACGCCCCTCCTCGATCATCCGGATCACGCCGGAGATCTGGCCCTGGGCCCGGCGCAGCCGGTTCAGGACCGACTTGAGCTCGGCGCCCGCGAGATCGAGTTCCACTGCCACTCCTCCATGGATACCCCAGGGGGTAATTTACTCCCCGGCGCGGGGTTCCGTCGAAGACCAAGGATGACACCTGTCAGGGCGTGTAGCGGCGGAGGAACATCTCCACGCCGTCGACGACGAGCCGCTCGCCCAGCTCCTCGGTGAGCTCCGTCCCGTACTGCTCGAAGACCATCTGCGGGAAGACGAGCAGCGCGTACAGCTGGAGGACCGCGACCTCCAGGTCCGGGATCGCGAGCCGGCCCCGGTCGGCGAGCGCGCGCAGGGCGTCCGCGACGGCGGGGTGGTGTCCGGCCGGGCCGTGCGCCCTCCAGGCGCGGCCGAGCTCGGGGAAGCGGTGGAGTTCGGTGGCGACGAGGGTGCGCAGGGCGCGGCCCTCCTCGTCCTCGCGCACGGCCCGCGCCCAGGCGCGCCCGGCCTCGGTGAGGGCGGCGCGCAGGTCCTCGGCGTCGGGGAGCCGGGAGAGGTCGGGGCCTTCGGCGTCCCCGTGCAACGGTTCGTCCAGGGCGCCGGCGACGACGGCGGTGAAGAGGGCTTCCTTGCTGCCGAAGTGGTTGTAGACGGTCACCTTGGAGACGCCCGCCTCGGCGGCGATGGCGTCCATGCCGACGCCGAAGCCCTCGCGGAGGAAGAGGTCGCGGGCGGCCCGCACGACGGCCTGCCGCTTGCGGGCGGCGCGGGGGCCGGTGGGGGCGGGCTTGGGGTCCATGCCGGGAGCGTACCAAGGGAACTGTACCGTTGAGTTCAACTGTACTGTGCCGTACAGTTCAGTTATGCCTGCCGACACCGCCCCCGCAGACCTCCGTCCACGCCGCTGGACGGCCCTCGCGCTGATCTGCGCGGCCCAGTTCATGCTGATCCTCGACGTCACCGTCGTGAACGTCGCCCTGCCCGCCGTCGCCGCCGACCTGGACCTCGGACGCACCGCGCTGACCTGGGTCGTCGCCGCGTACACCCTCTGCTTCGGCGGCCTGATGCTCCTCGGCGGACGCCTCGCCGACGCCGTCGGCGCCCGCCGGACCCTCCTCACCGGACTCGCCCTCTTCACCGCCGCGTCCCTGGCCTGCGGCCTCGCGCCGAACGCCGAGATCCTGCTCGCCGGCCGGGCGGCCCAGGGCATCGGCGCCGCCCTCCTCTCCCCGGCGGCCCTCGCCCTCGTCACGACCACGTTCCACGGCCCGGAACGGGCCAGGGCCCTCGGCGTCTGGGCCGCGATCGGCGGCACCGGCTCCGCCGTCGGCGTCCTCCTCGGCGGCGCCCTCACGGCCGGCCCGGGCTGGCCCTGGATCTTCCACGTGAACGTCCCGACCGGCCTGGCGCTGCTCGCCATCCTCCCGAGGCTCCTCCCCGTGGACACCCGCACCGGCCGCACCGGACACCTCGACGTCCCCGGCGCCCTCCTCGTCACCGCCGCCACCGGCGCCCTCGTCCACGGCCTCGTCCGCGCGGGCGACGACGGCTGGACCTCACCCGTGACCCTGCTGTCCCTCCTCGCCGCGATCGCGCTGTACGGGACGTTCGCGGCGACGGAACGCCGGACCCGCACCCCCCTGATGGACCTGAGGATGCTCACCCGCCGCCCGGTCGTCGCCGGCTCCCTCCTCATGCTGGTGGCGACGGCTCTCCTGATCGCGTTCTTCTTCCTGGGCTCGCTGCGGCTCCAGCGCGTCGACGGCCTGGACGCCTTCCGCACCGGGCTCCTCTTCCTCCCGGTCGCGCTCACCACGGCGATCGGCGCCCACCTCGGCTCCCGCCTGGTCACCACCGCCGGCCCGCGCGCCTGCGCCGCCGGCGGCATGGCCCTCGCGGCCGCGGGCTGCCTGCCCCTCGCCCTCCTGACGCCCACCGCCGACCCCTGGACGACCCTCCTGCCGTCCCTGGCGACGGCGGCCCTCGGCCTCGGTGCGGTCTTCGTCACGGCGACCACGACGGCCCTCGGCCTCATCCCCGCCCACGAGGCGGGCCTCGCCTCGGGCATCGTCAACACCTTCCACGAACTGGGCGGCACCCTCGGCGTGGCCCTCGCCTCCACCCTCGCCCTGGGCGCCTCCACGACGGGCTACACGACCGCCTTCACCCTCTGCGCCCTCACGGCCGCCGGCACGGCCTTGGCGGCCCCCCTCCTCACCCCCCGAGGCAGGCCCCACCACCCGAGCGGGGCCCACGGGCTGCACTGACGTGCGGGGGGCTCAGCCCGGTGTCCCGGCCGGCGTGACGGCGGCCCGCGCCCGGGGTGCCCGCCGCTGCTCGAACTGGCCCATGTGGGTGACCACGGACCCGTAGAAGCGGTCGACCGCCTCGTCGATGCTGCGAATGAAGCCCGACTCCGTGCTGCCCCGGCTGTTGCCCATGCCCTTGAAGAGCGAGAGCCGGAAACCGGTGATCACCGCACCGTCCTTGGGCAGCAGGTCGCCCGGCTCGGGACGGAGGCGCTCCAGCGTTCCCCGCGGCCCGCTCCGACCCTCGAGCAGCGTCTCCACATGGAGGTCGGCGGGAGCCTCGTCCAAGGCCCTCAGGAGGCGCTTCGCGACGGAGAGGGGGTACGCGCCGTCCGGGGAGGGCACGTCGATGGACGTGCGGATCTTTCCGGTACGCAGGTCCGCCGTGATCGACAGGATGCTCTGCGCGCCGTCGACGCGCAGCTCCGCCGCGAGCTTGCCCTCCTCGCAGAGACGGTCGGCGAGCGCCGTACGCCGGGACTTGGGGTCCGTGCCGCGGCTGGCCCGCTGCACGGGCAGGGTCTTCTGGCCGAGTTCGCCGCCCAGCCGCAGACAGACCTGGCGGATCAGGCGCTCCCAGTTCTCCACGACCTCCACCGCGCGGGGATCGCCCTGACAGAGCGTCTCCGCGTCGATTCCGTTGCGTACGGGCACCCACGACGGCCCCATGTTCTGGAAGCCGTGACAGCCGGAGTTCTCGTGCTGGAGGTAGTGGAGCAACTCCTGGAGCAGCCAGGCGTGCGCGGCGTTTCCCACGCCCTCGTGCCTGATCAGCATCTGGGCCTGGTGGGCCACCTCGGCCCACGAGAGGTGCCAGAGCGAGACCTTGTGCTTGCGCCTGCCGTCCGTCTTGACCTCGACGAGCGGACTGCCTTCGAGAGCCACGTCGTTGGACAAGGTGATGACGGCCTCGTACCCGCGTCTGGCGGCGATGTCCATGTAGTTCTGGACCTGCTCGGACTTCAGCGGATTGCCGTTGGTCTTGGTCTCCACGAGGGCCGTCCAGAGCTTCCCCGCCCGCTCCGTCCGAATCACCCCGTCCGGTCGCTTCGGGCTGTCTCCGTGGGGGAGCGAGACCTCGGTGAATGTCTGCATGCGGCCGGCGGGCGCTCCGAAGCCGGCGGTGAGGCGTCGCCCGAACTCGGGCACCTCCGCCATCACCGAGAGCAGGACGGACGTCGCACGCACCTCGCGCTCCCGGTCGCTCTTGTACGAGGGAACGGGGAAGAGACGCGCCGGCTTCCAGGTGTCGTTCTCCGCCAGGGACTTCTTCGCGGCCTTCGGGAGGGTGACCTTCTTCTTGGCCGTCCGGGCGGCCCGGCGTCGGGCCGGTTCAGGCGTCTCCTCTGTCGTGGTGGAGGCAGGAGCGGCGACGGACTGGGAGCCCGTGTGGTCCGGGCCGGGCTGCGGGGGGATCGCGGCGGTGCCGACGGCCTCAGGTGCGGAAGGCACGGGGAGGGGAATGGAGCCGGCCGCCTCGGCTTCGGCGAAGCCGGGAGAGACGCCGGTCGCGGCTTCGCCGCGCTCCGCACCGAGCTCCCGGTCGTCCGCGTCGTCGTGGACCTCCTGCTGGTCCTCGGTCTCGTCTCCCTCGTCGACGGCGATGCCAAAGTCGGTGGCGAGTCCGGCGAGTCCGGTCTCGTATCCCTGGCCGACGGCACGGAACTTCCACTCGTCGTTCCGCCGGTAGAGCTCACCGAAGATGAACGCCGTCTCGACGGTGGCGTCCTCGATGGAGAAGCCGAGCAGCGCCTCGCCCGAGCGATCGGTGACCGTCATGCGCAGGTCGTTCAGCTCGCCGAAGCAGTTGCCGCCGTACTGGCTCGCTGCCACGACGATCCTGGCGACGTCCTCGGGGATCGCCGTGAGGTCCAGACTGATCCGGTCCTCGCTGCCGTTCTCCGTCGGGACTTTGCCGAGCAGCTGCACGCTGCCGTCCTCGGCGGAGGGGTGGTTGTAGAAGTAGAAGTCGGTATCGCCGCGCACCTTGCCGCTGCCGTCGACGAGCAGCACGGAGACGTCCGCGTCACCGTCGCCCGTCGCACTGCTCCAGCTGAGACCCACGACGACCGCGCCGCTGTCTTCGCTGAGGGTGGCCAGCCCGATGTTGGCCCCCTTGGACATCTCGTGCATGCGTCCCCCCGGACCCTCGCGATGTGATGTGCGCCCCAAGGGGGAACCGTAGCGTCCGCAACGTGAGGTCGGGGAGGAAATGTGAAAGCCGGACGAACTCCAGGGGTGAAGCCCCGAACGGCTGTGTGGCCATGGTCGGGGCTTCACCGCCAGGCTTCGTGCTCGAAGTTCTGCGCCCGGGCGGAGGTCAGTCCTGGCTCGGGCCGCCCTCGTCGATCGGGCGGATGACCACCGGGTACTCCGGGGAGCCCGGGGGGACCGGGCAGCGGGCGACCTGGGCGGCGATCTCCGTGACCCGCTCCAGGGAGTCGCAGTCGAGGACCCAGAAGCCCGCGAGGACCTCCTTCGTCTCGGCGTACGGGCCGTCGGTGACGACCGGCTCGCCCTGGGCGTCCACCGTGACGAAGCGGGCCGCGGACGGGGCGGCCAGGCCCTGGGCGTCGACCATCTCGCCGCGCGCCGACACCTCCTCGTTGATCGCGTTCATGTGGTCGAACATGGCCTTGAGCTGCGTCTTGTCCCAGGCGGGGCTCTGCGCCGAGCCGCGGCCCACCATCGCCTCGTAGTCGACCTGCGTCCCCTGGACCATCACCAGGTACTTCATGACGTCCTCCTCGTTCGTTCTCGCTGTCACGTCCTCTCGCAGCACAGTCGGAGCCGGGCCGGTGTTCTCGACACCGCGCGGACAGGAACCGGGAAAACGGGAGAAACCACTCCACCGCCCCATCATTCCGGTGTGAACGCATTCACCTTCTCCGCCGCCTACATCACCTTCTTCTCCGTCGTCGGCCCCCCGAAGGTGCTCCTCGCCTTCGCCGGCCTCGCCCAGGCCCACGACGTCCGCCAGCTGCGGACCATCGCCCTGCTCTCCTCCGGCGCGGCCGTCCTCGTCGGCCTCGTCACCGGCATCACGTCCCCCTGGCTGCTCGACCTCTTCCACATCAGCACCCCCGCCCTCCAGCTCGCGGGCGGGGTCATCTTCTTCATCTACGCCGTCGGACTCGTCCTCGGCCTCCACCTGGGCTCCGACACCGCCCACGACGACGCCCCCGACCTGGTCAGCGGGGTGCGCGAGCTGCTCATGCCGTACGTCGTGAGCCCGCTCGCCATGACCGCCGTACTCATCGAGGCGTCCGAACGGGACTCCGTCAGCTGGCGCTCGACGGTGGTCGGCGCGTACGTGGCCGTCATCGCGCTCGACCTGGTCTGCGTCCTCGTCCTCGCCCCGATCCTGCGCCGCACCCACCACGCCACGATCGAGCTCCTCGGCCGCCTCCTGGGCCTGCTGCTCGCCGCCGTCGGCGTCGACCTCGTCCTCGACGGCCTCTACGACCTGGGCGTCCCGGGCCTGGAGGCCCGTCATTGACCCGCGGCGAGCTCCGGGTGCCTTGCGGCCCGTCATCGTCCCGTGGCGAGCTCCCGTGCCTGGGGGCCCGTCATCGTCCCGTGGCGAGCCCCCGTGCCTTGCGGCCCGTCATCGACCCGTGGCGAGCTCCCGTGCCTGGGGCCCCGTCATCCTCCCGCGGCGAGCTCCCGCTCCAGCGGTGTCCGGAAGCGGGGCGTCACCCGGACGTCCCCCACCCACCCCGCGAGCCGCTCCGCCTCCGCCGCGATCGCCCGCTCCGCCTCCGCGCCCACGTCGGCGAGGAGCCGGTGGGAGATCCCGCCGTCCGGGCCCTGGGCCCAGCCGCCGACGATCCGGCCGTTCCACCACACGGTCGGCCCGATGTTCCCGCTGCGGTCGAACAGCGCCGCCCGATGCTCCTGGTCCAGATACCAGTCACGGCCCTGCCACCCCATCGCCGTCGGGTCGAGCGCGGGCAGCAGCGCCGCCCACGGCTCCGGCTCCGGCACGGGCCCGAGGTCCTCCGGCAGGACGAACCCCGTCCCCGCCTCCACCGTCACCGACCGCGCCCCGACCGCCGCGAGCGCCCTCCGCACGTCCGTGACCTTCCACCCCGTCCACCACGTCAGGTCCGCCTCGGTCGCGGGACCGCACACCCCCAGCCACCGCCCGAGCAGCTCCGCCCGCGCCTCGGCCGGATCCCGTACGGGGTGGGCCTCGGCGAGCGCCCAGCGGAAGCGGCTCGACGTCCACGAGCCCTGCGGCCGACCCCGTACGATCCGGCCCTCCATGCCGAGCACCCGCAGCACCCGGCTCGCGACGGACTGCACGCCCTCCTGACGCGTGCCCGGCCCGTACACGTACTCCGACCTCAACCTCGGTACGGCCGCGCCGAGTTCCGTCCCCGTCGCCTCGCCCCGGGCGCCCAGCTCGGCGAGGACCAGTCGCTCCGTCTCCGCGAGCCAGGCCCCGTCGAAGTCGCTGCCGGCCGCCAAGTGCCTGAGGAGCACGGTGCGTTCGCGGACCGCGGCCGGCTCGGTCGTCGAGGCCTGGACGGCGGCGGCCAGCGAGGACGGGAAGACGAAGACCGTGTGCCGCATCCCGTGCATCCGGACCAGCGCCCCGTCCTCGTACAGCGCCCGCTCCACCGCCCCGACCGGCTCGACACCCCCGGCCAGCCGGGCGGCCACCGCGAGGAACACGCTCGCCGGATCCGTCGCGTGCAGCGCCACGAGCGCGCCCCCGACCTCCTCCGCCGACCCCGCACGCCGGCTCCCCGCCAGCCGGTGCCGCACCCCGAGCCGGGCCCGGCGCTCCGCCGCGTCGATCACTCTCGTCTCACCCATGGGGCCAAGCATCGCCTCAGGCGGCGGCCGGGCCGAGGAAATCCGCCACCGTCTTCACGAACTCGTCCTCCCTCTCGAAGAACATCACGTGCCCGGCGTCGATCTCCGCGTACGAGCTGCCGCCGATCGACGCGGCCAGCTCCCGGCTGTGCTCCACCGGCACGGTCGCGTCCTGCGTACCGCCCACCACCAGCGTCTCCGCCGTGATCCGGGGCAGCAGTCCGCGGATGTCGACCGTGAGGTCGAGCTCGACGTGCCGCAGGGTGCCGGGCGTGGGCGGCATGTTCGGGACGAGCGCCTCCACGCCCTCGCGGCCTATCGAGTTGAGGAAGCCCCGGCTGAACCCGGTCATCGTCACGAACCGGCCGAAGCCCGCCGGGTCGTTCTCGCCCAGCCGCTTCCACAGCGTGAACATGTTCCGCAGGTACTCGTCGCCCTCGGTGTGCGCCCACCCCGCGACCAGCACCAGCCGGTGGACCAGGTCGGGGCGCAGGGCCGCGGCGGCCGCGGACACCACCGACCCCATCGAGAAGCCGAGCAGGTCGACCGGGCCGAGGCCCGCGTCCTCGATCACCGCGACGACCTGCGCGGCGAGCGTCTCGACGGTCAGCGCGCCGCCGTCGTCGGCGGTCCGGTCCGCCCCGGACAGGTCCAGGGTGATCACCCGGCGGTCACCGGTGAAGCGGGGCGCGGTCTGCCCCCAGTTGACGGCGGCGCCGCCGGAACCGGTGCCGTGGACGAGGAGGAGGGCGGGGCCGGTGCCCGAGCCCTTGACGTCGTAGTGGACGTGGGCGGTGCCGACGGTGACGGTGGCCATGATCTGCTCCTGGGGAACGAGGGGTGAGCCCCACCGGAGTTCCCTGCGGAACCGCCCGGTGGCTGACACCGATGACCCTGCCGCCCGCCGGAAGCCCCCGGGAGAGCCCTCCTGACCCTGGGACCGGCGATCCCTGGATACGGCGCCCCGCACCCGGCACCATGATCGGCATGACGATCGACCGCCGTGAACTCGCCGACTTCCTGCGCCGCTCCCGCGAGCGGGTCCGCCCCCAGGACGCGGGCCTCCCGGCGGGGCCCCGCCGCCGCACCCCCGGACTGCGCCGCGAGGAGGTCGCCCAGCTCGCCGGCATGTCCGCCGACTACTACATCCGCCTGGAGCAGGCCCGCGGCCCGCAGCCCTCGCCGCAGATGCTCGCCGCGCTCGCCCGGGCCCTGCGCCTCGACACCGACGAGCGCGACCACCTCCACCTCCTCGCCGGCCACCGCCCGCCCGCCGGCGTCACGGCCGGCGACCACGTCGCCCCCGGCCTGCTCCACCTGCTCGACCAGCTGGACACGACCCCCGCGCAGGTCCTGAGCGACCTGGGGGACGTCCTCGCGCAGAACGCGATGGCGCAGTCCCTGCTCGGCGGGGTGTGCACGGTGTCGGAGCACGGGCGGAACGTGGCCTGGCGCTGGTTCGCGGACGCGGCGGCCCGCACGGCCTACCCGGTCGATGAGCACGCCTACTACAGCCGTCTCCACGTCGCCGACCTGCGCGCCGCCGTCGCCCGCCGCTCCGGCGACCCGGCCGCCACCCGGCTCGTGGAGCGGCTGCGCGGGGCGAGCGAGGAGTTCACGGAGCTGTGGGAGCGGCACGAGGTGGCGGTCCGCCGGCACAGCCGGATGCGGGTCGCGCACCCCGTGATCGGCCCGGTCGACCTGGACTGCCAGGTGCTGCTCGCCCCGGAGGGCGAACAGCGCCTCGTCCTCTACACCCCGCCGCCGGGCACGGACGCGGGGGAGCGGCTGGCACTGCTCCGGGTGGTGGGCACGGAGCAGTTCGCGTGACCGTCCATCGGTGACGGGGACCGGTCCCGGTGTCCGCCGGTGCTACCCCGCCGCCCGCTCGCCGAGCGGGCGGCGCCGCAGCGCCGGGTCGGTGAGGACGCGGGGCCGCCAGGCGCCGTCCGGCTGGTAGAGGTTGGTCCCGGGCGGCACGATCGCGTCGATGCGGTCGAGGACTTCGTCGGTGAGGACGACCGGAGCGCCCTTGAGGAGCCCGTCGAGCTGTTCCCTCGTGCGGGGCCCGATGATCACGGACGTGACGGCCGGGTGCGCGGCGGCGAAGGCGATCGCCAGCTCGGGCAGGGAGCACCCGATCTCCTCGGCGAGCGCGACGAACTCCTCTACGGCGTCGAGCTTGGCGGCGTTCACGGGCAGCGAGGGGTCGAAGCGGTGCGGGGTGAGCGCGGGCCGTCCGCTGGTCAGGTCGATGGCCCGGCCCTTGCGGTACTTGCCGGTGAGGAAGCCGGAGGCGAGCGGACTCCAGGTGAGCACCCCCATCCCGTACTTCTGCGCGGTGGGCAGGACGTTCGCCTCGATGCCGCGGGCGAGGAGCGAGTACGGCGGCTGCTCGGACCGGAAGCGGCGCAGCCCGCGCCGCTCGGCGACGGCGTGCGCCTCGACGATGTCCTCGGGGGGGAAGGTGGAGCAGCCGAAGGCGCGGATCTTCCCCTGGGTGACCAGGTCGCCGAGGACGTCGAGGGTCTCCTCGATGTCGGTCCGGTGATCGGGCCGGTGCACCTGGTAGAGGTCGATCCAGTCCGTCCCGAGCCGCTTGAGGCTGTTCTCGACGGCGAGCGTGATCCAACGCCGGGAGGTTCCGCCCCGGTTGGGGCCTTCGCCGCCGACGGGGAAGTACACCTTGGTGGCGAGGACGGTCGCCTCGCGGCGCCGCGGGTCGCGCAGCGCCTTGCCGACGATCTCCTCGGACTCGCCGGCCGAGTACATGTCGGCCGTGTCGACGAAGTTGATGCCCTGGTCGAGGGCGGCATGGATGATCCGTACGGACTCCTGGTGGTCGGGGTTGCCGACCGCCCCGAACATCATGGTGCCGAGGCAGTAGGTGCTGACGTCGATCCCGGTCCCGCCGAGTACCCGATAGCGCATGCGCGCACTCTAGGAAGTGGAGTGCACTCCAAGGCAAGGGCTTTGGAGCCCTTCCCGCCGGACGAAGTCGAGAATCGCCGTGCCGAGCACCTCGGGCCGCTCCAGGTGCACGTCGTGCCCGGCGCCGGGCAGGCTCAGGCCGTGCAGCGCGGGCCGCAGCCGGACCATCTCGGCGTACTCGTCCCGGCTGATGATCCCGCCCTGCCCGAGGACGACGAGCGCGGGGCAGTCGACGGCCGCCCACTCGTCCCAGAAGGCCCGCCGGGAGTTCTCGTCGAGGGAGCGCTCCATGACGTCGGGGTCGAAGCGGGGCAGGAGACCGCCGTCGCGTTCCTCCAGGCCGTCGGCCCAGCCCTCCCCGACGGCGCGCTTCCCGTCGCCCAGGTAGGCGACGGCCGCCTCCCGCGTGGGGAACGGCACCGGCCACGCCCGCAGCCAGCCCCCGATCTGCTGCGCGAGGCCGGGCTCGGCGCCACCGGGCCCGGCCTCGACGAGGACGAGCCCGCGCGGCAGCCGGGGATGGGCGGCGGCGGTGAGGAGCGCGGTGTGCCCGCCGAGCGACTGTCCGATCAACAGGGGCCGTACGAGCCCGAGTTCCCGGACCACGGCGACGACGTCGGCGACGTACGCGGCACGGGAGACGTCGGCGGGCCGCCGCTCGCTGGCGCCGTGTCCGCGCTGGTCGAGGGCGACGACCCGGTGGCCGGCGTCGCGCAGCAGCCGGGCGGTGGCGTCCCATTCGCCGGAGTGCCCGGCGAGCCCGTGCAGGAGGAGCGTGTCGGGACCGGAACCGCCCCAGTCGCGGCAGGAGAGCCGTACACCGTCACGCACGAGGGTGCGCTCGGCCCAAGGGCCGGTCGGAGAATCGGAGGTCACGGGCTCGTCCTTCCTGACGGAACTCACGGATGCAGCAGTTGGTCGGCGACGGCGGTGCGGGCGTAGAGGACGGAGCGGCCGCTGCGGTGGGCGGTGACGAGGCCGGCGTTGCGGAGGGCGACGAGGTGCTGGGAGACGCCGGCGGCGGACATGCCGCAGTGCGTGGCGAGCTGGGTGGTGGAGGCGGGGGTGTCGAGCTCGGTGAGGAGCAGGGTGCGGGAGCGGCCGAGGACGGCGGCGACGGCGTCCGTGGCGTCGGCGGTACGGGGCTCCCACACGCTCCCGAAACCGCGCGCCGGGTAGGCGAGTTGGGGCGGATCGGGGTGGACGGAGCGGGTGAGGACCTGGGGCCAGGCGAAGACGGACGGCACGAGGAGCAGCCCGGAGCCGGCCTGGTCGCGGGTGAGGGCGCAGTGCCGCCGGACCAGGCGCAGGGTGCCGTCGTCCCAGCGCACGGTCTCGTGGAGCTCGCTCAGGACCCGCGCGGAGCCGTGCTCGGCGACCTGCCGGGCCCGGTGGAAGACATCGGCCTCCAGGACCTTCTGGATGCGGGCCCAGTAGGGAGCGAGGGCGAGTTCCCAGTACGTCTCGATCTCGTCGGCGACCTTGGGGAGGACGGCCTCGGGGTCCTCGCGCAGCACCCGGAGCCGGGCCGCGTCGGCACCGTTCCCCTCCAGGGCGTCGAGATCGTCCCGTACGTCCCCGGCGGGGGCGCGGCGGATGGCGTCGAGCTCGGCTCCGAGGGAGGGGAAGGGCCCGGCGGGGGTGGGGTTGAGGAAGTCGGCGAGGTAGCCGCGGGCGGGGATCAGGGCGGCGAGCCAGCCGCGGTCGAGTCCGGCGCGGACGAGCCGGGGCCGGACCTGGGAGGCCCAGCGCCCGTGCGGGGCCGAGTCGGGGTGGTGGGCGACGACGCGGTAGCTGGTGACGACCTCCCACATGGGGGAGACGGCGAAACGGGTCTGGGCGAGATCGGCGGCGGAGAAGCTGAGACCGGCGTCCATGCGTCGCACGTCCTGGACTAGGAGGATGGATTCGGCCTGAGCTTAATCATTGGAGGGAGGCGGAGGAAGAAAAGCAAGCTCCTCCCATGCCTTCCACCACTCCTCCCTCCGCGTTCCGCGACCTCCCGTCCGTGGTCTGGACGATCTTCGCGGGAACGATCGTCAACCGTCTCGGCTACCTCGTCACCCCGTTCCTGGTCTTCTTCCTCGCCTCGCGGGGAGTGACCGGCGGGGACACCTCGTACGTGCTCGGCGCGCTCGGCGCGGGCAACCTGATCGGCCCCGCCGTCGGCGGCATCCTCGCCGACCGCATCGGCCGCCGCCCCACGATGCTGATCGGCCTGATCGGCGCGGCGGCGGCGCAGGGCGCGCTGTTCCTGGCGCCCGGGGTGTGGACGATGGCGGCGGCGGCGCTGCTGATCAGCGCGGCCGGCAGCACGGTCTCCCCGGCGGCGTACGCGCTGCTCGCCGACGCCGTCGACAGCGAACGGCGGCGCCGCGCGTACGCCCTCTTCGGCTGGGGCGTGAACATCGGCACCGCGGTCGCCGGCGTCCTCGGCGGCTACCTGGCGGCCCAGGGCTACTGGCTCCTGTTCACGGTCGACGCGGGCTCGATGCTGCTGTACGCGCTCGTGGTGACGTTCCGCCTGAAGGAACCGGAGCGCGAGACCGCCCAGCGGCAGGAGGACGACGGAATCGGCTACGGAGTGGTGCTCCGGGACCGCCTGGCCCTGCTCCTGCTCCCGCTCTTCGGCGTGCAGCTCTTCGTGTACTCGCTGACCGAGGTGGCGCTTCCGCTCGCCGTCCGCGACAGCGGCCTCTCGCCGGCGGTGTACGGGGCGATGGCGGCCGTCAACGCGGTCATGGTCGTCGCGCTGCAGCCCTTCGCGACGGCGTGGCTGGCCCGCTTCCCGCAGCTGGTGGTGCAGAGCGCGGGCAGCGCGCTGATCGCGGTGGGCGTCGCGCTGACCGGCCTCGCCGACGGCGTCGCCGGCTACACGGTGTCGGTGGTCGTCTGGTCGCTCGGCGAGGTCGTCGTCGCGGGCATCGCGGCCGGCGTCTTCGCCAACCTGGCCCCGGCCCACGCCCGGGGCCGCTACCAGGGCGCGTTCAGCTGGACCTGGGGGGTGGCCCGGTTCGGGGCGCTGACCCTGGGCGTGACCGCGTACACGACGGCGGGCCCGGGGGCCCTGTGGTGGACGGCGCTCCTCGCGGGCACGGCGACGGCGGCGACGACGCTGACGCTCCGCTCCCGCGTGGACGCCCGGACGACCCACACCCTGGCGGCGTGACCTAGTCCCGCCGGATGTGCTCGGGATCGACGTGCCGCCGCACCATGGGAAGGGAGGCGACGGCGGCGGCGAGCATGACCCCGACCGCACAGGCGAAGAGCAGGGGCAAGCCGTCCCAGTCCCAGTGCACGGCACCGCCGCCGGTGATCAGGTAACTGGACTCGGCGAGCCACCCGGCAACGATCGCCGCCCCAAGCCCCACCGCCAACGGCACCACCACCTGCACCACCTGCACCACCCGCAAGGTCCCGGCCCGAGCCCCCAACAAGACCAGCGCGGCCACCTGCCCCCGTCGCTCCATGGCCCGATCGGCCACGGACACGACAAACGCGGCAACCCCGATGACGAGCCCGAGCACCATCCCGACGACGAGCAGACTCCGAATGACGGTCAACTGAGCGAGCGAGTCGATGACGATCCCAACGGGCTCAACGGAAGCGGTGGGAGCCACCGCCCCGATCCCATCGAGTACCTCCCGCACGGTCGGGGCGTCGGAAGAACTGACGAGAACGAAGCGCGCGCCTGAGAGGTAAGTGCCTTGGGGAAGGAAGGAGGGGGGAATGAGCAGGCTGGGGCCGGCGAACTCTGAGGGCTGGTAGGCCCGAACGGTCACAGCGTCGTGAGGAACAGATGCCTTCAGCTTTCGCCCATCGCTGAGCAGGAACGTGAAGTTGCTACCGGGGAGGGCGTCCTCATCAAGCGGGAACGTGGGATCCTCAATCCTCAAGACCCTGTTGTCGATGCATCCCTGCGCTGTCTCGGTGAAGGCAGCCAACTGGGCACATGTAGCGACGATGCTTCGGATCCTGGGGAGTTCCTGCTCCATGGTGGGCACCCATGAGTCGGCGGTCAGCCCATGAGCTAGTACTC
Source organism: Streptomyces sp. NPDC096079 (assembly GCF_040303145.1). NCBI lineage: Bacteria > Bacillati > Actinomycetota > Actinomycetes > Kitasatosporales > Streptomycetaceae > Streptomyces > Streptomyces sp. NPDC096079. Next base: position 38,496 of record NZ_JBEOST010000003.1, on the reverse strand, counting down.
CACTCAAGCCCGCGATCTGCGAATGCTGCCGTGTACTCAGCTGTGAGGCCGACAGGCTGTACTCCTGGACTGGAGCTGTTCGTCGAGTGACCTGATCCAATTCGATGAGTACACCCTGTGTGAGAGAAGCACCGAACACCATCAGCACGAGGCCAGTGACAACCCGCAGTGCGCTACCAGGATCGACCTCCGTACGCCGCATGGCCAATGACAGAGGTAGTGATGTCGAGGATGCTGCCAGACGGCCTGAGAGCCAAGAGGTAATCGGAGCCAGGCCGAAGACAAGCCCCGCTCCAGTCATCAGTACGGCGCCAGGAACCAGTACTGCGCTACCGGAGCCGCCGGACGGATCTCGCCCCATCGCACTCAGCAAGCAGTATCCGCCGATGATCCCGAGCCCGGGTACCAGCAGCAATGTCCCGTGCTTCTTCGGAGGTCTCCGTTCCCCGGTGCGACGAACGCTGATGGGTGACTGGGCCGCCCGTCGAGCACTGAACTGCCCGACGACCCACGCGAGGGCCGGACACCCCAGCAAACATACGGCGATGGTTGCCCCCTCGGGGCGCCCGTCCGCTGGAAACCAGTGCAGGCCCGGCAGTCCGATCCGGGCCATGATCTCGTTGATCCCGAGATAGCCGATAAGCCCGATCACCGCCCCGGCACCAGAAGCGACGACGGTTTCCCCAGCATTGACCCGCAACGTGTCCTTCACGCTGAGGCCGACGAGCCGAAGCGCTGCGAGTCGGCGCGCGCGAGATTCTCCGGAGAGTCGTGCGCAGACGGAGAGGAAGATGACGAGGGGGAGCAGCACGATGCAGCCGAGAGTGAACCGCAGGATGTCCAGGGTGCTGGGGTCGATGACCTCATGCTGCGTGTACTTGGAACCGAAGCGGCCGAGTGGCGCAGGCGCACTTAGGCTCTTGGGATCGGTGCCGATGTAGGCGAAAAGGTCGTCGGGCCCGCCGAGTCCCGCTCGTCCGATGGTGCCGATCACACGACCGGGTACAAGCCCTGCGGCGCGTGGGTTGGCTGCCAAGATCTCGCCTAGTTTCGGCGAAACGACTGCTTCGCCCGCCTGCGGGATGGCTTCGACTCCTGGCGGCGGTGGGACTGGTCCGACGCCTGTGCGTCCGATGAAGACACGGCGCAGTGGTTGCGAGCCGTAGGGGTCCAGGAATTCCTGGTAGACGGCGTTCTTGCTCGCACCCGGAACGACCGCGCGACTCGTAACCCTTGCGTCATGGGCCGCGATGATCGTCGGAATGGTGAGTGCGGCAGCCAGGCAAGCAACCCCGAGTGCGGACCCGAGCGCCATCAGGAGAAGGCGGACACGTGCTCTGCGCCCGCTGCCCCCCAGCAGACGCATACCGAGGACGAACGCTTTCACACCGCCACCCGTTGGACCAGTACACCGTCCGACATCGTGTACTGGGTATCGGCCTTCGCGGCGACATCGGCATCGTGGGTCACGATGACCACGGCCGTCTTCTGCCTTCTCGCCAGCTGCAGGAACTCATCCAACACGGCAGCCGCGTTGGCACTGTCGAGCGCCCCGGTGGGTTCGTCGGCGAACACCACGTCCGGGCGGTGTACCAGGGCCCGCGCAACCGCAACGCGCTGACTCTGGCCGCCCGACAGCTTTGACGTTCTGCGCCGCAGTAGATCCCCCATCCCGAGACGCCCTAGTACCTGGGCCGCCATGACGTGGGCATGGGACTTGCTGATACCGGCGAGCCGGAGAGGCAGTGCGGCGTTCTCCTCGACGGTCAGCTCCGGCAGTAGCTCCCCGTACTGGAAGACGAAGCCCAGACGTGTGCGGCGCAGCGCGCTGAGTTCCCCGTCGGGGAGACACGAGAGCTGCACTCCGTCGAACATCACGGCCCCGTTGGAGGGCGGCAGGACGCCAGCGAGGCAGTACAGCAGGGAGGACTTGCCTGATCCGCTACTGCCCATGATGGCGGCCACTTCGCCGCGCTTGAGCGTGAAATCGGCACCGAATACCGCCTGCTGGGTGCCGTAGAAGAGATCCACGCCCTCGGCGCGGAGGATGACATCCATCGTGGTGCGTACTCCCGTGGAGCGGGAGACGCCGACGGGCGTCTCCCGCAGAGATCGACTGCCCTAGCGATTAAAGTGCTTCGTCGGCGAGCAGTTGTCCGGGTGTAGCGAGCCGCGATTCCGGCACACACGCACGTCTGCCGTGCTCGTGTACCGAGTGGCACCGTCGTGGACGAGCTTGTCGATCGAGACCGACTTCCGCTGCACGCCGTCGAAGCGGTTCCACCCATAGCCGTGGACCTTCACCTGCAGATACACGTTGTGGTTGTCGTTCAGGCCGACGTCACGCAGCTTGCCCTTGATGTGGAACGCTCCCTGCTGATGCTCTACGGGTTCCCACTTGTACCGGGCATCCGTGAATTGAGCTCCGCCGGTCCTGAAGACCGCTACTGCATGCCACGAGTCGGCCGCCGCGACCCCCATCCCGCCGAAGAACAACCCCGCAGCAATCGCTGCCGTAGCCAACTTCCTCATCGATACCCCTGGTTGAAGTGAGTGTGCCGACTGGTCATCACAGAAAGTATCGGTATCACTACAGACAGGATCGAGCAGGAACGTGCCTCCAGCCGATCTCCCCCCTATCCAGTGAACGACCCCCTCCCGGCCCCCGCTCAGTCCTGTGGGGCCACTTCGAGGAGCGAGCTTGTCGGCGCGTGTGGGGCTTGGTTCGCGAAGTCCTCGCGGAGCCTCGTCTTCTTCTCGCTGTCCAGGTTCGAGTGGATCAGCTCCGTGTGGCCTCCGGGGAACGCCTCCCGTGCGCGCTCCACCATCGCGTCCTGCGACAGCAGGAACAGCGCCGAAGCCCCCGGCGTCACCTTCGCCTTGGACGAGTCGATGAAGTCGTCGTCGATGCCGACATCGGCCATCTTCCCGCCCAGCGCCCCCGCCGCCGTCCCGACCGCTGCGTTCAGCACGAAGAGCGTGCCCCGGAACGTGCCGGACAGTGCCCCCGCGCCCGTCTGGTCGTGCAGTTGCTTCGGCTTGCCCGCCTCCGCCGGCCAGCTGGCCGGCGCCGCGTCGAGCACCTTGATGAGCTCCCGCTTCTGTAGCCGGAGCACCCTCGGGCGCCTCGGACTTCCACCCGGTGCGATCGGCAACAGGTAGGGCCCGGTCAAGTCGTTGCACCAGAAAGGTGCATCTTTGATCAAAACGGTTACCCGTCCCCGTAGGGGTGATCACCGGTGCGCCTGCGTGAAGGGGCCCCGCGGCGCCCCCGAGGATGCGCGCATGCGTCCTTCCTCTTCCTCCCTGCTGCGCCGCGCCCTCGTGCCGTTCGTGGCCACCGTCGCCCTCCTCGGCACGGCCGGCTCGTCCGTGGCCGGTGCCGCGGAGGCCTGCGGCTCCGTCATCACGGCCCCGCTCGCCCCGCCCGTATCCGCCGACGACCCCTGTCCCAGTGCCGACCCGGTCGTGTGCCGGATCCGTGTCCTGCCGATGGACGAGAAGGTGGAGGCGCAGCGGACCCGGATGCGCTACCACGGTCTCCTGGAGGACATGCACCGCACCGAGCGCGACATGCGGGAGGCCGGTGCCACGGACGAGGAGATCGCGCGCGAGCTCGTCGACATGCGGAACCAGGCCAAGGAGATCACCCGCGCCGGCATGACCCCGGAGGAGGTCCGGATCCTGGAGGAGCGGAACATCGCCAAGTACGGCAACCCCCTCGGCCCCACCGCGGACCAGCTGTACGCCAAGTACGGCAGCTGGCAGCAGGTGATCGATGCCTCGATGCGGACCAGCTACGCCGTCGACCGCGAACTGAGCCTCGAGTACCGCCCCTGCCCCGTATAGGACCCGCCCAGGACCCGCCCAGGACCCGTCCAGGCCTCGGGCGGGACCCGGGCAGGCGGCGCGGAGCGCCGGAAACGTCGAAGGGCCCCACCGCGAACGGTGGGGCCCTTCGACAACGTGCCCGGTGAGGCACTGGCGGAGGATACGAGATTCGAACTCGTGAGGGGTTGCCCCCAACACGCTTTCCAAGCGTGCGCCCTAGGCCTCTAGGCGAATCCTCCGCCGCAAACAATACAAGACGTTGAGGGGTGCTCGCGAACGTGATCCGTACGAGGTTCCCCGGGGAGGGATCCGGGAGGCGTCGCGGAGGGAAGGCGGAGGCATCGAGGAGGGGTGGCGGCGCGGGGCGCCCGGGGCCCGGGGGCACGGGGCGGTGTCGGCATCGGGTACGCTGGGCGGAGCCCCTCACGCGGTGCTATCTGACTGAACTCCCCCAGGGCCGGAAGGCAGCAAGGGTAGGTCGGCTCTGGCAGGTGCGTGGGGGGCGCTTGCGTTCCCCCGGCGGCGGTCGGTTTTCCCGGGTTGTCGGTGGGCGCCTATAACCTCGTATACGTGTCGTCTCTCGCGCTGTACCGCCGCTATCGCCCCGAGTCCTTCGCCGAGGTCATCGGGCAGGAGCATGTCACCGACCCGTTGCAGCAGGCCCTGCGGAACAACCGGGTCAATCACGCGTACCTGTTCAGCGGCCCCCGCGGCTGTGGCAAGACGACCAGTGCGCGCATCCTCGCGCGGTGTCTGAACTGTGAGCAGGGGCCGACGCCGACGCCCTGCGGCGAGTGCCAGTCCTGCCGGGACCTCGCGCGCAACGGGCCCGGGTCCATCGACGTCATCGAGATCGACGCCGCCTCGCACGGTGGTGTGGACGACGCCCGTGACCTGCGGGAGAAGGCCTTCTTCGGGCCCGCCTCCAGCCGCTACAAGATCTACATCATCGACGAGGCCCACATGGTCACCTCGGCGGGCTTCAACGCCCTCCTGAAGGTGGTCGAGGAGCCGCCGGAGCACCTCAAGTTCATCTTCGCCACGACCGAGCCCGAGAAGGTCATCGGGACGATCCGGTCGCGGACCCATCACTATCCCTTCCGGCTGGTGCCGCCGGGCACGCTCCGGGACTACCTCGGCGAGGTGTGCGGGCGCGAGGGGATCCCCGTCGAGGACGGGGTGCTGCCGCTCGTCGTCCGCGCCGGTGCCGGTTCCGTGCGTGACTCGATGTCCGTCATGGACCAGCTGCTCGCCGGTGCCGCCGAAGACGGTGTGACGTACGCCATGGCGACGTCCCTCCTCGGTTATACGGACGGGTCGCTGCTCGACTCCGTCGTGGACGCGTTCGCGGCGGGCGACGGCGCCGCCGCGTTCGAGGTCGTCGACCGGGTCATCGAGGGCGGCAACGACCCCCGGCGGTTCGTCGCCGACCTCCTGGAGCGGCTGCGGGACCTGGTGATCCTCGCGGCCGTGCCCGACGCCGCCGAGAAGGGCCTCATCGACGCCCCCGTCGACGTCATCGAGCGCATGCAGGCCCAGGCTTCGGTGTTCGGGGCCGCCGAGCTGAGCCGGGCCGCCGACCTCGTGAACACGGGTCTGACCGAGATGCGCGGCGCGACCTCGCCCCGGCTCCAGCTGGAGCTGATCTGCGCGCGCGTGCTGCTGCCCGCCGCCTTCGACGACGAGCGCTCCCTGCAGGCGCGCCTCGACCGCCTGGAGCGCGGCGCCGCCGCCGCGCCCGCCGCCGCGCCCGCCGCCGCGCCCGCCGCCGCGCCCGCCCCCGTCTTCACGCCGGGACCCCCGTCGCCCGCCCTGGGGTACGTCCCCGGGCCCGACGCCCACACGCCGATGGCCCCGCCCCCCCTCCCGCCGGCCCCGGTCCAGCAGCCCGCCCCCGCGCCCCAGCCGGCGGCCCCCGCCCCGGCCCCCGCGCAGGAGCAGCCCGCCGCGGCCCGGCCCGGCGCCTGGCCCGGTGCCGCCACTCCCGGCGGCGGAACCCCCGGCGCCTGGCCCGGCGCGTCCGCGCCCGCGGCGCCCGCCGCCCCGGCCCCCGCGCCGGTGCAGGCGCAGTCCGCGCCGCAGGCGCCCGCCCCGGCCCCGTCGGGCGGGGACACCGCCCAGGTGCGGAACCTGTGGCCGCAGATCCTCGACGCCGTGAAGAACCGCCGCCGCTTCACCTGGATCCTGCTCAGCCAGAACGCCCAGGTGGCCGGGTTCGACGGCACGACGCTCCAGCTCGGCTTCCTGAACGCGGGCGCCCGGGACAACTTCGCGAGCAGCGGCAGCGAGGACGTCCTCAAGCAGGCCCTCGCCGAGCAGTTCCAGGTGAACTGGAAGATCGAGGCGATCATCGACCCCTCGGGCGGTGCCTCGCCCCCGCCCGCCGCCACCGGCTTCGGCGGCGGAGGAGGGTCCGGTGCCGGTTTCGGTTCCGGGTCCGGCGGCGGCTTCGGTGGCGGTGGCGGCGGTGGAGGCGGCGGCCGGCCCGCCGCTCCCGCGCCCGCCTTCCAGCAGGCCCCGCCGCCCGCCCCCGTACAGGCGCAGTCCGCCCCGGCCTTCCCGCAGGCACAGGCTCCGGCACCGGCCCCCGCCCCCGCGTACACCCCGCCCGCGCCGCAGCCGGTGGCGCCCGAGGACGACGTCCCGGAGGAGGACGACCCGGACCTCGTCGAGTCGGCGCTGTCCGGTCACGACCTGATCGTGCGTGAGCTCGGCGCCACGGTTGTGGAGGAATATCCGAACCAGTGAGGGCGTCTCGCTCGGTGGCCCGCACAAGGGGCACCCCGCCCCGCGGGCTACCCTGGCAGGCGTGAAGGTCCTCGTCATCGGCGGCGGCGCCCGCGAACACGCCCTGTGCCGCTCTCTCTCCCTCGATCCCGACGTCACCGCTCTGCACTGCGCGCCCGGCAACGCCGGAATCGCGGAGGTCGCCGAGCTGCACGCCGTCGACCAGCTGGACGGCGCGGCCGTCGCCGCGCTCGCGACCGAGCTCGGCGCCGAGCTGGTCGTCGTCGGCCCGGAGGCCCCGCTCGTCGCCGGTGTCGCCGACGCCGTCCGCGCGGCCGGCATCCCCGTCTTCGGCCCGTCCAAGGAGGCGGCGCAGCTGGAGGGCTCCAAGGCGTTCGCCAAGGACGTCATGGCCGGCGCCGGGGTCCCCACCGCCCGCAGCTATGTGTGCACCACCCCGGCGGAGATCGACGAGGCGCTCGACGCCTTCGGCGCTCCGTACGTGGTCAAGGACGACGGCCTCGCCGCCGGCAAGGGCGTCGTCGTCACCGAGGACGTCGACAAGGCCCGCGCGCACGCGCTCGCCTGCGACCGGGTGGTCATCGAGGAGTACCTGGACGGCCCCGAGGTCTCGCTCTTCGCGATCACCGACGGCACGACCGTCCTCCCGCTGAAGCCCGCGCAGGACTTCAAGCGCGCGCTCGACGGCGACGAGGGTCCGAACACCGGCGGCATGGGCGCCTACTCGCCGCTGCCCTGGGCCGACCCGAAGCTGGTCGAGGAGGTCCTGGAGACCGTCCTGCAGCCGACGGTCGACGAGCTGCGCCGCCGCGGCACGCCGTTCTCCGGTCTGCTGTACGCGGGTCTGGCGATCACCAGCCGCGGCGTACGGGTCATCGAGTTCAACGCGCGCTTCGGCGACCCGGAGACCCAGGTCGTGCTGGCCCGTCTGCGGACCCCGCTCGCGGGCGTCCTGCTGAACTCGGCCAACGGCACGCTGGACGACCAGGCCCCGCTGAGCTGGAGCGACGAGGCGGCCGTCACCGTGGTCGTGGCCTCGCACAACTACCCGGAGACCCCGCGCACGGGCGACCCGATCGAGGGGCTCGGCGAGGTCGCGGAGAAGGACGCCCCGCACGCGTACGTGCTCCACGCCGGGACGAAGCGGGACGGCGACGCCGTCGTGAGCGCGGGCGGCCGGGTCCTCTCGGTCACCGCCACCGGAACGGACCTGGCGCAGGCCCGCGAGCGCGCGTACGCGGCGGTCGGCCGCATCCGCCTTGACGGTTCGCAGCACCGTACGGACATCGCGAGGAAGGCCGCCGAGGCCTGATATCGCTCGTTTTCGCCTGAATCCTCGTGATTCTCTTGTGGCCGTGTGGTGCGGAAGCCGTGAACCACACGGCCACATGTGTGCCATCACCTTTACCCAAAGCCATTCCATCGAGTGACGGCTCGGCCATACGGATGACGCCCGCCACAGCCCCAACTAGGGTGCGGCGAAGGCATTCCGGCACTTGGCCCACCGGCATTGCGATGTCAGTGGCGGGTGCCACAGTGGGGGAGTGAGCAACACCGCCACAGGCAGTCCCGTCGAGGACAGGAGGGGGTGATGAACGGCGTGTCCGGTACCGGTTCCGTTGTCGGCGAGGAGTGGGGTGCGCGCGCCGCGCACTCCCGGGCCCTCGCCGTCCTCCGCGTCCGCGGCAGGGCGCTGGGCCTCGCGGTGCTCCCCGCGGCGGTGGCCGTCGTCCTGTACGCGGGCGGGGTCACCGGCCACTTCACCGGAGCGGCCTGGGACGCGGCCCGCTGGGCCGTGACCGTCCTGGCCGTCCTCGTCCTCCTCGTCGCCACGGCCGTCGCCCTCGTCGTCGCCCGGGCCCGGCCCGCGGCCACGCCCACGGTGGAGCTCGCCGAGACCGCCGCCCCGGACCTGTACCGGCTCGTCCGCGACCTGGCCGACCGGCTCGGCGTCCCCGCGCCCGCCGCGATAGCCCTCACCCCGGACTGCGACAGCTGGCTTGAGGACCGCACGCACCGGGCCCACCGTCTCCACCGCACGACGGGCGGAGACGGCGCTCCGGTCCTGGTCATAGGCTCGCCCTTCCTGTGGTGGATGCGCGTCGGCGAGCTGCGCGCCGTCCTCGCCCCGGTCGTCGCCGGTACGGGACCGGCCGCCCAGCCCGACATAGCCGCGGCCCGCCGCTTCGTCCGCGGCCTGGACGCCGCCGTCGCCGTGCCCCGCGCCCCCGGCCTCGACCCGCTCCGCCGGTTCGGCGCCCAGGGCGTCGGGCAGGTCGCCAGGGTGCTGCTCCGCGCCTGCCGCGGTCACGCCGCCGAGATGGAGCGCGGAGTCGCCGCCGCCGGTTCGGAGCGCGCCCAGGCCGTGGACTACGGCGTACGGATCGTCGCCCAGGAGCAGGTCGGCCTGGCCTACGCGGGCTGGGACCGGCTCCTGACCCGGGTCGCGCTGCCCGCCTGGCGCATGGGCCGTTGGCCCGCCAAGCTCGACGCGGGCGTGGTCTCCGCGCTGACCGAGCTGTCCCGACGGGACCGGCTCGCGGAGGGCTTCTCCTCCCGGCTCGGCGAGCGCCCCGCCTGCGACCTCCTGGAGGAGCCCGGCGCGGTCGACGAGGCCGCCTCGCTGCTCGCCGCCCGCCTCTTCCACGGCGGCCCCGCCGAGCCCGGCCCCGACTGGGCCCCGGTGGAGTGGAGCCAGTATCCGGAGGAGGTCGTCGACCGGAAGTGGCGTACGGACGCGGCTCGTCTGCACCAGGTCCTCGACGGCCTGGGCGTGGCCGGGGCCTCCGGCGGCCGCGCCTCGGACGCGGCCGGCCCGACCCTCACCCGCGTGATGGCCCATCTGACGACGTGCGACACGGGACCGGCCCTCGACGCGAGCGACGACGAAGACGCAGAGGGCGCAGAGAGCGCGGAGGGCGCGGAGAACGTAGATGAAGAAGGAGCAGGAGAAGATCCGGGCGACGACGGGGACGGCGACGACGAGCCGGTCAACCCCGCCGCCGAGGCGCTCGCCGGAGCGCTCAGCGCGCTGCTCGCCCGGGAGGAGGCGGCCCGGGAGGCCCGGGTGGCCGCGGCGGCCGAGACCGCCCGTACCGCCGATGCGGGCCGGAAGGCCGAGCCGCACCTGGCCGTCAGCGGCCCCGACGGGCCCCTGCCTCTGTTCCCGCTCCAGCCGCCCCGCACCGGGCGCGATCTGCTGGCCGACCACGTGACCGCGATGGTCTGCTGCGCGGCCGTGGACACCGCCGAGGCCGCCCCCGGTCTCGACTGGCTCGACGGGCCCGCGCTGCTCGTCGGCGGCGAGCGGGCGGCGGATCTCGGCCCGCGCGTCCTCGCCCTCGTCGAGGACGGCGACCCGGAGCCCCTGCGGGCCTGGCTCGCGCGTACCGGGGTGCGCCCGGAGAAGCCCGTACGCCTGGTCTGAGGGACCGCCGGACCTCCCGCTACCCGGAGGTCCGGCTTCCACTCTCGTCAATTCACGACGAACGGTGACGGAGTGCGTGCGTTATGTGATGTGCTGGAGACCGCGACTGACAGAGGCAACAACCACAGGCACTGACCGGCCGACCGGGGGAGTCGAGGGAGGGGCGCACATGGGGGCGGAGCAGATCAGACGGTGGGAGTCGGGTGCGCTCGCGCACGCCGTCTCCGATCCCTTCGGCCAGGGCCCGCTGCCCTGGCTGCGCGGCTCGGAGAACTACTTCGACGACACCGGGCAGATGGTCCCCTGGTACGCGGACGAGATCCTGGCCCGGGGCGGCAGCGGCGGCCCGCGGACCGCGGACGACGTCCGGCGGCAGATCAAGGGCTTCGCGTCCGGCGGAGCCGTGGCGCCGGGCGAGTCGATCGACTTCCACATCACCGTGGACCCACCGCAGCAGTTCTCGGTCGACGTCTACCGGATCGGGCACTACGGCGGCGACGGCGCCGCGAAGATCACCACCAGCCCGCGCCTCTCCGGAATCGTCCAGCCGGCCCCGCTCACCGCCGACCGCACGGTGTCCTGTCACCACTGGTGGCAGTCCTGGCGGCTGCAGGTCCCCACGTACTGGTCGATCGGCGCGTACGTCGCCGTGCTCACGACCGCCGACGGATACCGCTCGCACATCCCCTTCACGGTCCGCGACAACCACCCGGCGGATCTGCTCCTCGTCCTCCCGGACGTGACGTGGCAGGCGTACAACCTCTATCCGGAGGACGGGCACACCGGCGCCAGTCTCTACCACGCCTGGGACGAGGAGGGCCGGCTCCTCGGCGAGGAGGAGGCCGCCGTCACGGTCTCCTTCGACCGCCCGTACGCGGGCGCGGGGCTGCCCCTGCACGTCGGCCACGCCTACGACTTCATCCGCTGGGCCGAGCGCTACGGCTACGACCTGGCCTACGCGGAGACGCGCGACCTGCACGCCGGCCGGGTCGACCCCAGCCGCTACCGGGGGCTGGTCTTCCCGGGGCACGACGAGTACTGGTCGGCGCCGATGCGCCGGACCGCCGAGCTCGCCCGCGACCAGGGCACCTCGCTCGTCTTCCTCTCCGCGAACACCATGTACTGGCAGGTGGAGCTGGCCCCTTCGCCGTCCGGGGTGCCGGACCGCCTGCTCACCTGCCGCAAGCGCCGGGGCCCCGGCCGCCCCGCGCTCTGGCGCGAGGTGGACCGGCCGGAGCAGCAGCTGCTCGGCATCCAGTACGCGGGCCGGGTGCCCGAACCGCACCCGCTGGTCGTGCGGAACGCGGAGCACTGGCTCTGGGAGGCGACGGGCGCGGGGGACGGCGACGAGCTCCCGGGCCTGGTGGCGGGCGAGGCCGACCGGTACTTCCCGCGGACGGCGCTGCCGGAGCACCAGGGCCGCATCCTGCTCTCCCACTCGCCGTACCAGGACAGCGAGGGCGCCCTGCGCCACCAGGAGACCAGTCTCTACCGGGCCCCGTCCGGCGCCTGGGTCTTCGCGTCCGGCACCTTCGCCTGGTCGCCGGCGCTCGACCGGCCGGGGCATGTCGACGCGCGGGTCCAGCGCGCCACGGCGAACCTCCTCGACCGCATCTGCAAGAGGGACTGATCCCCCCCGGAGAACGGCCCCGGAGAACGGCCCCTGAGAACGACCCCCCGGAGAACGGCCCCTGAGAACGGCCCCCCGGAGAACGGCGGACTGAGCGGGGGGTCACAGGGCCGGGCGGCATGATCCGCCCGGATGTGCGAGAGAATCGGACACGCTCCTGGATCAACCTACGCGGAGGAACCGTGTCCGGATTCGTAGAAAAGCCCGAGCCCGTCCAGGTCCCGGGCCTGACCCATCTCCACACGGGCAAGGTCCGCGACCTGTACCGGAACGAGGCGGGCGACCTCGTGATGGTGGCGAGCGACCGCATGTCGGCCTACGACTGGGTCCTGCCCACCGAGATCCCCGACAAGGGCCGGGTCCTCACCCAGCTCTCCCTGTGGTGGTTCGACAAGCTCGCCGACCTGGTGCCCCACCACGTCCTGTCGACCGAGGTGCCGGCCGGCGCCCCCGCCGACTGGGCGGGTCGCACGCTGATCTGCAAGTCCCTGGACATGGTCCCGGTCGAGTGCGTCGCCCGTGGCTACCTCACCGGCTCCGGCCTGGTGGAGTACGACGAGTCCCGCACGGTCTGCGGCCTCGCGCTGCCCGAGGGGCTGACCGACGGCTCCGAGCTGCCCGCCCCGATCTTCACCCCGGCCACCAAGGCCGCGGTCGGCGACCACGACGAGAACGTCTCGTACGAGGAGGTCGCCCGCCAGGTCGGCGCCGAGACGGCCGCGCTGCTGCGCCAGACGACCCTCGCCGTCTACTCCCGCGCCCGGGACATCGCGCGTGACCGGGGCATCATCCTGGCCGACACCAAGTTCGAGTTCGGCTTCGAGGGCGGGTCGCTCGTCCTCGCCGACGAGGTCCTCACCCCGGACTCCTCGCGCTTCTGGCCGGCCGCCGAGTGGGAGCCGGGCCGTGCCCAGCCCTCGTACGACAAGCAGATCGTGCGGAACTGGCTGACCTCCCCGGCCTCCGGCTGGGACCGCAAGAGCGAGCAGCCGCCGCCGGCGCTGCCGCGTGAGGTCGTGGAGAAGACCCGCGCCAAGTACATCGAGGCGTACGAGCTGCTGACCGGGAGCGCCTGGTCCTAGGGCAGTGAACGAGAAAGCCCCCGGTCGATTCGACCGGGGGCTTTCTTCGTGGAGCGGACGACGAGATTCGAACTCGCGACCCTCACCTTGGCAAGGTGATGCTCTACCAACTGAGCCACGTCCGCATGCGCCGTAGCGCGCTGCTAACTATACCCAAGGCCGGAGGTGCTCGTGACACACCACCATGTGGGGCCGTTCACACGCTCCGAGGGAACGACGAAGGCCCCGGTTCCTGAGAACCGAGGCCTTCGTACTCCCTGAGCGGACGACGAGATTCGAACTCGCGACCCTCACCTTGGCAAGGTGATGCTCTACCAACTGAGCCACGTCCGCATTGCTACCGGTCAGCTTGCGCTGCTCGGTGCGAGCACCACTCTACCTGATCCACCGGAGTGGTCGGTAACGCGTTTCTCGCAGAGCGGGTGACAGGGATCGCACACTGCGCCTTCCCCCTGGAAGGGGGCTGTTCTGCTACTGAACTACACCCGCACGCTGCTGGGGACTCGGCTTTTCGGCCTCGCCCCTCGGCGTGATTCAGACTCTAGCGGATCATGGGGGGTGCAATGCAAATCGGCTCCGGCCCGGCGCCGGGAGCCGCCCCCGTCACCGCCGCCCCCGTCACCGCCGGCCCCCTCGCCGTCAGCCCCGTCAGCGGCTCCCCCGTCACCCGGCTCCCCCGTCACCCGCTCCCGCGTCGCTCAGCTCGCCGCGCGGAAGGCCTCGTAGACGCGCTTGGGGATCCGGCCGCGGGCGGGGACGTCCATCTTGTTGGACTGCGCCCAGGCGCGGACCGCCGCCGGGTCGGGGGCGAGGGCGGTGTGCGTGTACGCGTCGACCGGCAGGCTCCGGCCGGCCGCGGTCCGCGCCGGCAGCTTGCGGCCCGCGGCGAGGTAGGGCGCGAGGGCCTTGCGGAGTTTCTTTGCATTGGCAGCATTCAGGTCGATCTCGTACATCTTCCCGTCGAGGCCGAACGCGACCGTTTCAGCCGCTTCTCCGCCGTCGATGTCGTCGGAGAGAGTGACCACCACACGCTGAGCCACGGATATCGGTCCTTTCCTGCGGCCGCCGGGGTCGACGGAGCGCTTGTGGCGCCCCTGACGTGCGACGATGCCGACCGTACGGCTGTGCCGGGACAATGCTGCTTTCTTCTGGATTCCTTTGTACAGCGGTGGGCGTCGCATTGTGAAGCCCTGTCAATTGTTTCAGCGTGTCCCGGTGCAATGCGCTCCGCAATATTTCACTCGAATTTTGCGGGGAGTGTGTGCCGCGCGCGGGGATGGTGTTCGTGTGGTGCACGCCGCCCTGAACCGGGCTTTTGTAGGATCCTTCAGATCTCTACCCGCGTAGAATTTGGAGGCAGGTACGCTGAGGGAACCGCCCACGCAACACACCACCGGGAGTGCCAGTGGCACGCGTCGTAGTCGACGTCATGCTCAAGCCGGAGATCCTCGACCCTCAGGGGCAGGCGGTGCAGCGTGCACTGCCTCGCCTGGGATTCGCCGGAATCGCCGACGTCCGTCAGGGGAAGCGCTTCGAGCTGGAGGTGGAGGGACCGGTCGACGACGCCGCCCTCGCCCGCATCCATGAGATGGCCGAAACCTTCCTTGCCAACACCGTGATCGAAGACTTCGTCGTGAAGGTGGAGTCGTGACCGCACGCATCGGCGTCGTCACGTTCCCCGGAACGCTCGACGACCAGGACGCGCTGCGCGCCGCCCGCCTGGCGGGCGCCGAGCCCGTCTCGCTCTGGCACCGCGACAAGGACCTCAAGCAGGTCGACGCCGTGGTCCTGGCCGGCGGCTTCTCCTACGGCGACTACCTGCGGGCCGGAGCCATCTCCCGCTTCTCGCCGGTGATGGAGACCATCATCGAGCAGGCGAAGGCGGGCATGCCCGTCCTCGGCATCTGCAACGGCTTCCAGATCCTCACCGAGGCCCATCTGCTGCCGGGCGCGATGCTGCGCAACAACCACCTCCACTTCATCTGCCGCGACCAGAAGCTGCGGGTGGAGAACGCGGAGACCGCCTGGACCTCGGACTACTCCGCGGGCCAGGAGATCGAGGTCCCGCTCAAGAACATGGACGGCCGGTACGTCGCCGACGAGCGCACGCTCGACGAGCTGGAGGCCGAGGGGCGGGTCGCCTTCCGCTACCTGGACGTCAACCCCAACGGCTCGCTGCGCGACATCGCGGGCATCACCAACGCCGCGGGCAACGTGGTCGGCCTCATGCCGCACCCGGAGCACGCCGTCGAGCCGCTGATCGGCACCGGCAAGACGGACGGCCTCGGTTTCTTCACCTCGATCCTCAAGAAGCTGGTCAACGCCTGATGAGCCTCGACACCGTCAAGCACGCGAGCGAGACGCCGGACAGCGAGCAGCCCTGGAAGGAGCTCGGCCTCAAGGAGGACGAGTACGCGCGCATCCGCGAGATCCTCGGCCGCCGTCCCACCGGCGCCGAGCTCGCCATGTACTCCGTCATGTGGTCCGAGCACTGCTCCTACAAGAGCAGCAAGGTCCACCTGAAGCAGTTCGGCGAGAAGACCCCCGAGAACGACGCCATGCTCGTCGGCATCGGTGAGAACGCGGGCGTCGTCGACGTCGGCCAGGGGTACGCGGTCACCTTCAAGGTGGAGTCGCACAACCACCCCTCGTACATCGAGCCCTACCAGGGCGCGGCCACCGGCGTCGGCGGCATCGTCCGCGACATCCTCGCCATGGGCGCCCGCCCGGTCGCGGTCGTCGACCCGCTGCGCTTCGGCGCGGCCGACCACCCCGACACCAAGCGCGTGCTGCCCGGTGTCGTCGCCGGCATCGGCGGCTACGGCAACTGCCTGGGCCTGCCGAACATCGGCGGCGAGGTCGTCTTCGACTCCTGCTACCAGGGCAACCCGCTGGTCAACGCCGGCTGCATCGGCGTGATGAAGCACGAGGACATCCACCTCGCCAAGGCCTCGGGCCCCGGCAACAAGGTCATCCTGTACGGCGCCCGCACGGGTGGCGACGGCATCGGCGGCGTCTCGGTCCTCGCGTCCGAGACCTTCGACGACACCAAGCCCACCAAGCGCCCCGCCGTCCAGGTCGGCGACCCCTTCCAGGAGAAGCTCCTCATCGAGTGCACCCTGGAGATCTTCAAGGAGAAGCTGGTCGCGGGCATCCAGGACCTCGGCGGCGCCGGGCTCTCCTGCGCGACGAGCGAGCTCGCGAGCGCCGGTTCCGGCGGCATGCGGGTGGATCTCGACCTGGTGCACCTGCGCGACGCCACGCTCTCGCCCGAGGAGATCCTCATGAGCGAGTCGCAGGAGCGCATGTGCGCGATCGTCGAGCCCCAGCACGTCGACCGCTTCCTGGAGATCTGCGAGAAGTGGGACGTCATCGCGGTCGTCATCGGTGAGGTGACCGAGGGCGAGCGCCTGGAGATCTTCTGGCACGGCGAGCAGATCGTCGACGTGCCGCCGCGTTCCGTCGCCCACGAGGGCCCGACCTACCACCGGCCGTTCGCGCGCCCGGACTGGCAGGACGCGCTCCAGGCCGACGACGCCGGCAAGCTGCCCCGGCCGCAGGACGGCGCCGCGCTGAAGGACCAGGTCCTGAAGCTGGTCTCCTCGCCGAACCAGGCCTCGAAGTCGTGGATCACGGACCAGTACGACCGGTTCGTGCAGGGCAACACGGTCCTGGCGCAGCCCGAGGACGCGGGCATGGTCCGGATCGACGAGGAGACCAACCTCGGCGTGGCCATGGCGACCGACGGCAACGGCCGGTACGCGAAGCTCGACCCGTACACGGGCGCGCAGCTGGCGCTGGCGGAGGCGTACCGCAACGTCGCCGCCTCCGGTGCCAAGCCGCTGGCGATCTCGGACTGCCTGAACTTCGGTTCGCCCGAGGACCCGGCCGTGATGTGGCAGTTCGCCGAGGCCACCCGTGGTCTCGCGGACGGCTGCCTCCAGCTGGGCACCCCGGTCACCGGCGGCAACGTGTCGCTGTACAACCAGACCGGTGAGGTCGCGATCCACCCGACGCCGGTCGTGGCCGTCCTCGGTGTGATCGACGACGTGAACCGCCGCACCCCGATCGCCTTCGCGGAAGAGGGCCAGCTCCTCTACCTGCTGGGCGACACCAAGGAGGAGTTCGGCGGTTCGGCCTGGTCCGAGGTGATCCACCAGCACCTCGGCGGCATGCCGCCGGCCGTGGACCTGGACCGGGAGAAGCTGCTCGGCGAGATCCTGATCTCGGCCTCGCGCGACGGCATGATCGACGCGGCGCACGACCTGTCCGACGGCGGTCTCGTGCAGGCGGTCGTCGAGTCCTGCCTGCGCGGCGGGAACGGCGCGCGCCTGGTCGTCCCGGAGGGCCTGGACGCGTTCACGTTCCTCTTCAGCGAGTCGGCCGGCCGTGCGGTCGTCGCCGTCCCGCGCAGCGAGGAGCTCCGCTTCACCGACATGTGCGGTGCGCGGGGTCTGCCGGCGACGCGGATCGGTGTCGTCGACGGTGATTCCGTGGACGTGCAGGGCGAGTTCGCGCTCTCCCTCGCGGAGCTGCGCGAGGCGCACGAGGCGACGATCCCGGGCCTGCTGGCCTGATCGAGAGCACGGGGGGAGCCCCTGTCCGGACCTTCGGGTCCGGGCGGGGGCTTCTTCGCGTTCCCTTGCACAGGGATCACGTAATTACGTAATCTCCATGCCATGGAGCTGGAAGAGCGGGTCGCCGAGCTGGAGCGGCGCATGGCGGCCCTGGAGGCCACGGATCCCCCGGCGCCCGGGATCGAGGCGACGCTCTGGGCCCTCGAAGGACTCAAGGCGGAACTCGCCACGGCGGGCGAGGCGGGCGAGGACGGCGCCGTGCTGTTCACGGGGTCGGTCCGGCTGCCGACCCACGAGCGGTACGAGTGGCAGTTCGGCGCCTTCACGGAGCGGCTGCTCGACGAGGACTGGTCCGGGACGGCCGACTCGTTCGCCGCGCTCGGCCATCCGGTACGGCTCCGGCTGCTGCGGGAGATCCTCGGCGGCCGTCGCACCGCCGCCGAGCTGGCGGACCTCGACGGGATCGGCACGACCGGCCAGATCTACCACCACCTGCGCCAGCTGACCGGGGCCGGCTGGCTGCAGACCTCCGGGCGCGGGCGCCACGAGGTGCCGCCGGCCCGTGTCGTCCCGCTCCTGGTGGCGCTCACCGCCGCCCGCCCGTGACCGCGACCTCCGGGGGGAAGCGCATGTCCGCACGCAAGGCCGCGGGGCTCGTCCACCGCGCGCTGTGGCTGCTGTTCGTCGTGCAGGCCGTCGCCTCGGTCTTCGTCGACCCGCCCTATCCGTACGCGGTCGGCTGGCTCCCGGCGGTCGCCGGCGCGGCCCTCGGCCTCACGCTCTCCCGTACCGCCCGGAAGCGCTTCGAGGCCGTTGCTCCCGGCGAGCCGGTCGAGGTGGAACCGCCGGTCACCGGCCGCTGGTCGGCGCTGAACAGTCCGGCCGACCGGACGCCCAGCCACGGCACGCACCAGCTCGGTCAGACGTACGCCATCGACATCGTGCGGGAGGACGAGGACCGTCCCCGCCCGTCGTTCGCCTGGCTGTGGCCGGTGTTCCGCCGGAGCGAGGAGTTCCCCGCCTTCGGCGCGCCCGTCCTCGCGGTCGCCGGCGGGACCGTCGTGCACGCGGAGGACGGGCAGCGCGACCACCTCAGCCGGGGCTCGCTCCCCGCCCTCGCCCTCATGCTGCTGGCCGAGTCGTCGGTCCGCGCGCTCGCCGGGGCGCGCCGTGTCACCGGCAACCACCTCGTCCTCGACCTCGGCGACGGTACGTACGCGATGTACGCGCATCTGCGGCGCGGCTCGCTCGCCGTCCGGCCCGGCGACCGGGTCCTCGCCGGCCGGGAGCTGGCCCGGTGCGGGAACTCGGGCAACTCCACCGAACCCCACGTGCACTTCCAGCTGATGGACGGCCCCGACCCGGAGACGGCCCTGGGCGTCCCGTTCACCTGGCGCGGGGTGGGGGTGCCGGGGAACGGGGCGACGTTCGACGTGCCGGCGGAGGCCTATCCGGCGGCCTCCTGACCCCAGAAGGAGTCCGCCTCCACGATGTCGGCGATGCACTCGTCGATGTCGGAGATCTTGTCGCCGACGAGCGTGAAGAACAGGCCGCCGTCCATCTCGATGCCGCGGTCGCCGCGCTCGGCGAAGAACCGGTGCGTGGTGATGACATGGCCGCGGCCGTCCACGTAGACGCCCTTGAGCTCGACGCGCATGGTGCCGCCGCTCAGCTCGCCGAGCATCCGGTAGTAGTCCCCGAGGACGCTGTCCCGTCCCTTGTAGTGCCCGGAAATCCGGCTCTCGCCGGGCACGTGCTGGGTGCAGTCGCCGGTCATCATCCCGGCCAGCGTCTCCATGTCCCCCTTGCCGAACGCTTCGTAGCCCCGGCGCACCAGGGCGGCGTGGGGGTGCTCGTGATGGGTCATGGTCCCGTCGCCTGCTCTCGCTCGCGATTGGCTCCCTGCCCTTCCAGTCTCAGCGCTAGCCTCGGGCCATGCCACCCGCCAAGAAGCGCCCCCGCAGCTACGACTCCGCCAGGACCCGGGCCGCGGTCCTCGCCCAGTTCGGCCACGTCGCCGAGGCCGTGCGCGGTCTCACCCCCGACGAGCTGTCCCGTCCGACGCACCTGGGGGAGTGGACGGTCGCCGATCTCGCCGGGCACGTCGCGTGGATCGCCGACTCGCTGGCCCGGGGGCTCGACCGGCCGCCCGCGGCCGAGGGGCGGCTCCTTCCGCACGACTGGCCGTTCACCACGGTCGCGTTGGCCGGGAAGATCGCCGACGCGGCGCGGGAGACGCTCGGCGGGGCGCCCCTCGCGGAGCTGTACGAGCGCGCCGGCGCCCGGTTGTCCGAGGCGCTGGCGGCGCACGACGACGACCGGGTGATGGACCTGTGGATCGGCCCGATGCGCCTCGGGGACTTCCTCGTCACCCGCACCGTCGAACTCGTGGTCCACACCGACGACCTGAACCGGGCGGCCGGCCGGGAGATCCCCTTCGACCGCCAGGCGCTCGCCGCCTGCACCCGTCTGCTCGCCGACGCCCTCGCGGTGAAGGCACCGGGAGGGGCGGTCGAGGTGCGGATCCCGCCGTTCGCGGTGGTGCAGTGCGTGCAGGGCCCCCGGCACACCCGGGGCACCCCGCCGAACGTGGTGGAGACGGACCCGCTGACCTGGATCAGGCTCGCGACGGGCCGTACGGAGTGGGCGGTGGAGCGGGACGGGGCGCGCGTGAGCGCGAGCGGGGAGCGCGCGGACCTGAGCGGCCTGCTCCCTCTGATGGCCTGAGCCCGGAACCGTACGACCCGCCGGTCCGTCCCACCTCCATGCCGAAGCCACGCGCACTCGTCGTCCTGGTCCCGCTCCTTCTGCTGACCGCCTGCGGTACGGAGTCAGGCGCCGGTTCCGGGGGAGCGGACACCGTCTCCCCCGACCTGCCGGTCGCCGGCACGCACTGGACGGTCGGCGCCGTCACGGTCGACGGCCGCAGGTCCGCCGCCCCCGACGGCGCCCGCGTCGACTTCGAGGACGGCCGGGCCCGGGGGAACACCGGCTGCAACACCTTCGGCGCCACCGTGGTGCTGAAGGGCGACACCCTCTCGGTCTCCCCGGAGGAGGTGACGGAGATCGGCTGCCCCGGTGACCGGCAGCGCTTCGAGAAGGAGATGCTCAAGGCCTTCTCCGGCCGGCTCAAGGGCACGTTGAAGGGCGACGAGCTGCGGCTGTCCTCGGCCGACGGGCGCGCCGGCCTGGAGCTGACCGCCGAGCCGGCCGTCCCGCTGCGCGGCACCACGTGGAAGGTCGACGGCCTGGTCTCGGGCGGGACGGTGGCCTCGCCGCCCGCCGGGAGCGGCGACAAGGCGCGGTTCGTCCTCGGGGCGGACGGCCGGGTCACGGGCAATCTCGGCTGCAACAACTTCTCGGCGACCGCACGCCTCGACGAGAAGGCCCACGCACTCACCGTCGAGGGCCCGGCGGCGACGACCCGGATGATGTGCACGGGCCCGCAGATGCAGCTGGAGACGGAGCTGTACGAGCTCCTCGACGGCCCGCTCACCTATCGGTTGAACCACCGAACGCTGACCCTCACGGATGCCTCCGGCGAGGGCCTCACGGCGACCGCGTCGGCCCGCTGAGCGGACGCGGACTGCGGCGTCCGTCACATCGCGGGACCGGCCCGGGCCTGGTACGAGCGTCCGCTCGTACGGGCCTGGTGGCCGGAAACCCTTACCCCGCCTGCTTTGTGGGCCCCTCCAAGCCGCAATCGATCAATTGGTGCGATCGCACGAGTGCGGGCACCCCCGGTTTTCCTCAATTCGGACCAGTGGTCGAGCCCGTCTACACTCGGAAACGTGCCACGCGGAGACGGTCGACTCAATCACGATCTGCTCCCCGGTGAGAAAGGCCCCCAGGACGCTTGTGGCGTCTTCGGTGTCTGGGCTCCGGGTGAAGAGGTCGCAAAGCTCACGTACTTCGGGCTCTACGCCCTCCAGCATCGGGGTCAGGAATCCGCGGGAATCGCGGTCAGCAATGGCTCCCAGATCCTCGTCTTCAAGGACATGGGACTCGTCTCCCAGGTCTTCGACGAGACTTCTCTCGGTTCACTCCAAGGTCATATCGCGGTCGGTCACGCCCGCTACTCGACCACCGGGGCCTCCGTGTGGGAGAACGCGCAGCCGACGTTCCGGGCGACCGCCCACGGCTCGATCGCGCTCGGCCACAACGGCAACCTGGTGAACACGGCGCAGCTCGCCGAGATGGTCGCCGACCTGCCCAAGCGGGAAGGCCGCACCACTCGTGTGGCGGCCACCAACGACACGGACCTCCTCACGGCGCTCCTCGCCGCCCAGGTGGACGAGGACGGCGAGCCGCTCACCATCGAGCAGGCCGCCGCGAAGGTCCTCCCCGACGTCCGGGGCGCCTTCTCCCTCGTCTTCATGGACGAGCACACGCTCTACGCGGCCCGTGACCCGCAGGGCATCCGCCCGCTGGTCCTCGGCCGTCTGGAGCGCGGCTGGGTGGTCGCGTCCGAGTCCGCCGCCCTCGACATCTGCGGCGCCAGCTACGTCCGCGAGGTCGAGCCGGGCGAGATGATCGCGATCGACGAGAACGGCATCCGTACCTCTCGATTCGCGGAAGCGAAGCCCAAGGGCTGTGTCTTCGAGTACGTGTACCTGGCCCGTCCGGACACCGACATCGCCGGCCGGAACGTGTACCTCTCCCGCGTGGAGATGGGCCGCCGCCTCGCGAAGGAGGCGCCGGTCGAGGCCGACCTGGTGATAGCGACGCCGGAGTCCGGCACCCCGGCAGCCATCGGCTACGCCGAGGCCTCGGGCATCCCCTTCGGCGCCGGCCTGGTGAAGAACGCCTACGTCGGGCGCACCTTCATCCAGCCCTCCCAGACCATCCGCCAGCTGGGCATCCGGCTGAAGCTGAACCCCCTCAAGGAAGTCATCAAGGGGAAGAAGCTCGTGGTCGTCGACGACTCGATCGTCCGCGGCAACACCCAGCGCGCCCTGGTCCGGATGCTCCGCGAGGCCGGTGCGGCCGAGGTCCACATCAGGATCTCCTCGCCGCCGGTCAAGTGGCCCTGCTTCTTCGGCATCGACTTCGCCACCCGCGCGGAGCTGATCGCCAACGGGATGTCGGTCGACGAGATCGGCAAGTCGCTGGGCGCGGACTCGCTCTCGTACATCTCCCTGGAGGGGATGATCGAGGCGACCACGATCCAGAAGCCGAACCTCTGCCGTGCCTGCTTCGACGGCGAGTACCCGATGGAGCTGCCGGACCCCGAGCTGCTCGGCAAGCAGCTCCTGGAGACCGAGCTGGCCGCCGGCCCGGCCGCCACCGCGGCCTCCGACGCCCTCCGTCGCCCGTAAGACCCCGCTGCACACCCGCAGTACGACACGAAAGCTCTGAACCCATGTCTCAGACCACCGGTGCCAGCTACGCGAGTGCGGGCGTCGACATCGAAGCGGGCGACCGCGCCGTCGAGCTCATGAAGGAGTGGGTGAAGAAGACGCAGCGCCCCGAGGTCCTCGGCGGCCTCGGCGGTTTCGCCGGCCTCTTCGACGCCTCCGCCCTCAAGCGCTACGAGCGTCCGCTGCTCGCCTCCGCGACCGACGGCGTCGGCACGAAGGTCGACATCGCCCGCCAGATGGGCGTGTACGACACGATCGGCCACGACCTGGTCGCGATGGTCATGGACGACATCGTCGTCTGCGGTGCCGAGCCGCTCTTCATGACCGACTACATCTGTGTCGGCAAGGTCCACCCCGAGCGGGTCGCCGCCATCGTCAAGGGCATCGCCGAGGGCTGTGTCCTCGCCGGCTGCGCCCTGGTCGGCGGCGAGACGGCGGAGCACCCGGGCCTCCTCGGCCCGGACGACTTCGACGTGGCCGGCGCGGGCACGGGTGTCGTGGAGCACGACCGGCTGCTGGGCGCGGACCGCATCCGTACGGGGGACGCGGTCATCGCGATGGCGTCCTCGGGCCTTCACTCCAACGGGTACTCGCTCGTCCGGCACGTGGTCTTCGACCGCGCGGGCATGACCCTCGACCAGCAGGTCGAGGAGCTCGGCCGGACGCTCGGCGAGGAGCTCCTGGAGCCCACGAAGATCTACTCGCTGGACTGCCTGGCCCTCACCCGGACCACGGACGTCCACGCCTTCAGCCACATCACGGGCGGTGGCCTCGCGGCCAACCTGGCGCGGGTGATCCCGGACGGGCTGCACGCCACGGTCGACCGTTCGACCTGGGCGCCGGGCGCGATCTTCGACCTGGTCGGCAAGGCCGGTCAGGTGGAGCGCCTGGAGCTGGAGAAGACGCTGAACATGGGCGTCGGCATGATGGCCGTCGTGCCGGCCGAGTCCGTGGACGTGGCCCTGGCGACCCTGGAGGACCGCGGGGTCGAGGCCTGGGTCGCGGGCGAGATCACCGAGCGCGGGGCGCACACGACCGGCGCGGAGCTGGTCGGGGACTACGCGAAGTAGTCGGAGACGTACGAGGCGGGGCGCTCCTGAGGGGGCGCCCCGTCGGCGTCTCCGCCTCCGGTGCGAGCCGTGTGCCGACAGCGTGCGGACAGCACAGAAACCCGGCCGGGTGACCCCGGTCCGGGTTTCGGTGATTCAGAAGGTCAAGCGCGACGCGGGGACGTGCCCGGACCGGACTCGTCGTCCTCGTCCTCGTCGTCCGTGTTGTAGAGATCCGCGTACTGGGCGTACGGGTCGTCTTCCTCGTCGTCGTCCTCGAACGGCTCGCCATTCGGCGGCTGGCTCGAAGTCGAAGCGCCCAGCTCATTGGCCAGACGCGTCAGGTCTGTCCCGCCGCTGCTGTACTTCAGCTGGCGGGCGACCTTGGTCTGCTTGGCCTTTGCCCGGCCGCGCCCCATGGCTCGACCCCCTCGGTGACGGGGCTCGTCGGCCCCAGAGTCTTGACACGCGTTCATGATTCGGAACGGACTCTCGACAGAGAGACCGGTCCGTAGGGCTTCAACGGTACCTGTTTCCGTGGGTCTACGGTACGCCGCGCGCATCACATACCCCGGTACAGAACCATCGAGGTGCCCCTTCCTCGCTGGTCAATCGCGATTTTAACCTCTTCTTGAGGGCCGACCCGCCGAAGGGCGTGAGCGAAGTCTCTCCGGCGGCGGGCCGGCTCCCGTGTCGAGGGGGTCGCGGTTCAGCGCCGGCGGGCGTCCGCCATGCGCTGCTCGGCGATGCGGTCGGCCGCGGCGGCCGGCGGAATGCCATCGGCATTCGCACGTGCGAAGATCTCCAGGGTGGTGTCGAAGATCTTCGTCGCCTTCGCCTTGCAGCGGTCGAAGTCGAAGCCGTGCAGCTCGTCGGCGACCTGGATCACGCCACCGGCGTTGACCACGTAGTCGGGCGCGTAGAGGATCCCGCGGTCCGCGAGGTCCTTCTCGACGCCGGGGTGGGCGAGCTGGTTGTTGGCCGCGCCGCAGACGATCTTCGCGGTGAGCACCGGGACGGTGTCGTCGTTCAGGGCGCCGCCCAGCGCGCAGGGGGCGTAGATGTCGAGGCCCTCCACGCGGATCAGGGCGTCGGTGTCGGCGACGACGGTGACCTGCGGGTGCTTGTCGGTGATCCGGCGCACCGACTCCTCGCGCACATCGGTGATCACGACCTCGGCGCCGTCCTCCAGGAGGTGCTCGACGAGGTAGTGGCCGACCTTGCCGACGCCCGCGACGCCGACCTTGCGGCCGCGCAGGGTCGGGTCGCCCCAGAGGGTCTGCGCGGAGGCGCGCATGCCCTGGAAGACGCCGAAGGCGGTGAGGACGGAGGAGTCACCGGCGCCGCCGTTCTCGGGGGAGCGGCCGGTGGTCCAGCGGTTCTCGCGGGCGACGACGTCCATGTCGGCGACGTAGGTGCCGACGTCGCAGGCGGTGACGTACCGGCCGCCGAGGGAGGCGACGAAGCGGCCGTAGGCGAGGAGCAGTTCCTCGGTCTTGATCTGCTCGGGGTCGCCGATGATGACGGCCTTGCCGCCGCCGTGGTCGAGGCCGGCCATGGCGTTCTTGTACGACATCCCGCGGGCCAGGTTGAGCGCGTCGGCGATCGCCTCGGCCTCGGTGGCGTACGGGTAGAAACGGGTGCCGCCGAGGGCGGGGCCCAGGGCGGTGGAGTGGAGGGCGATGACGGCCTTGAGGCCGGTGGCGCGGTCCTGGCAGAGCACGACTTGCTCGTGGCCACCCTGCTCCGAGTGGAACAAGGTGTGCAGTACGTCAGCAGGAACGCCGGTCACATCGGTCACGGTGGTGACTCCCAAGTACGAAGCGGCGGTTTCGGCCCTCCCTGCGGGTGGGGGAGGACCAGTTCGGCACGAGGGTAAGTCCTACCCCGGCGTAGATCGGCCGCAGTGCCGAGGATCACCCCCTCCCGGGGGACCTCCGTGGAAGGATTCGCGACATGTCGGTCGCCTCCACGGTCCCCGTTCCCTACGCGTCCTATCTGCGGGTGTACGAGCCGCTGGCCGCGTTCCCCGAGCCGGAGAGGTCCCACTGGGACCGGTACGCGCGCCGGCCGAGCGTCCCGGGGGCGCAGGAGGAGCTGCGCCGCTCGCTCGCGGACCTGCTGCCGACGCCCCCGGTGCCGGTGCCGGTCCACGAGAGCGGGGAGGCCTTCGTCGCGCGGCTGGACGGGGTGGTGGTGATCTGCCCGTGGCGGACCCGGCTGCGGGGCTGGCTGGCCCTGGAGGAGCTGGTGGCCGGGCCGTATCCGGCGTCGGTGCTCGACGCGATGCTGCCGCCGGTGGTCCGGGTGCAGGTGGCGAGCGACTACGAGCGGTGGCTGAGCCGGAACCCGGACGCGCGGCCGTGGATCCGTACGGGGGTCTGGCACGTGCCGCTGCGCTGGTTCGCGCTCTTCGGGGACGAGGAGCGGGAGTACGAGCCGGGGGACGCGGAGGAGGGCCGGGCGCCGGTGCTGCGCTACCGGACGACGATGGCCCAGGCGCGGCGGCGGCTCGCGCGGGCGCTGCGGGCGCTGCGGGAGTCGATCGACGACGGTCCGATGACGCAGGGTCTGGTCGAGGTGGGGCGCTGGCTGGAGGAGTTCCATCCGCGGGCGCTCGTGGAGCTGGACTTCGGCGGTCTGGTGCACGCGGTGCCGGCCGGGTGGCTGGCGGAGGACCGGTCGGCCGCGCAGCTGGCGGAGGGGATCGCCGCGCTGCGGGCCGGGGACGGCGAGGCGGCGAGCGAGGTGTACGGGCGGCTGGCGGAGCGCTGGCGGACGGTCAGGGACCTGCGTTTCGCGAACTGACATCAGCCGGACAAGTTCGTCAGGTCGGTATCGACAAGACATGTCCGACGGGTGTAAATGATCTTGGAGGTTCGGTGGCCGATTCACGATCGGTCGGGTGGCTCAGGTCTTTCGCACCGTGGGGGCGGGGACGTTGGTCCTGATCCGGGCCTTTGGCTCAAGCGTGACGGACAGCACGTAACGCACCCTTGCGCCCATCACCCACCCTCGTGCCAAAATAGGACAAGGAGTCCGGGGAGGGTTCCTTCCGCCCAAGTTCGGGCGGAACGCTCAGCATTGCACTCTATGGGGGGTCTGAGGACTCCTGATCGCTCTGTGACTGATCGTCACAGTGGCGTGACTGTCCGTTATGGCATGGTCCATCGACTTCCGCCGCTGATGAACACCTGCGAGGGCAATTCCATCGGTTTGGCCGACGTGGCTGGACGGATGGTGTAGTTGTAGTGCCGAGGACAAGCCGTTCGTCCTATAACCGACTCGGCCCGCTTCTGCCATTTCGGGCAACGCGGGTCAAGGTGCAGAATTTAGAGGAAAGAACCGAGATTGGTTCGGTTCTCCCGAGGAGGCCGCTCATGACCGCTCGCACCCCTGATGCCGAGCCGCTGCTGACCCCTGCCGAGGTTGCCACGATGTTCCGCGTGGACCCGAAGACGGTGACCCGTTGGGCGAAGGCCGGGAAGCTCACGTCCATCCGCACGCTGGGTGGGCACCGCCGGTACCGCGAGGCCGAGGTTCGCGCGCTGCTGGCGGGCATTCCGCAGCAGCGCAGCGAGGCCTGAGGTCGCGCAGAACCCTGCAGAACCCCGCAACACCCCGTAACACCGGGCCCGTCCGGATCCCCCAATCCGGTCGCCCACCCCTAGTACTGCCGACGGGCTCCTGCCCCAACAGGACTTCGTCAACGATCGCGCTGGACTCCGCCGGGTCCAGCGCGATCTTTTTTGTGCCCTGCGCCACACCCTCTCCCGGGTGGTGCAATTGCACATATTAAATCGGGCCGGTGTAGGGAGGGTGTAAGTGCGGAGGTTTCCGAAACGGTTTCAGTGACTCCCGTCACACCGGAGAAGTCTTGCCAAGGAACAGCCTGCCACCTCCGGGATCGCCCCCAACCCGCCGTTGGTCATGGGTCGGTGGGACTTTCGTCCTCCGTGCGCTCCCCGGCCCGCTCCGCCGGCTCGACCGCCTCCTCCGCCTCGGGAAGCTCCATGGCGAGCCGCAGGAGGCGATGGCAGACCACGCAGTGGCGGGTGAGGTGTCCGTACCGCGACGCGGCCGCCAGATGGGCGCGCAGCAGCGCGCGGGTGTCGTGCCGTGCTGCGGACGCCGCGGCCATGCGCGACCACCTCCGGTGTGGGCCCCCGAATCCCTGAAGTCCGGGGTACCGGTGGGCGCGCGGCCCCGTCAAGACACGGGAACGCAACGAAGGCCCGCATCTCGCGATGCGGGCCTTCGTGAAGGCGACTCTGACGGGACTTGAACCCGCGACCTCCACCTTGACAGGGTGGCGAGCTAACCAACTGCTCCACAGAGCCTTGCTCGCAGCCCCTCGTAAGCGGCTGCGAGCAAGACTGTACAGCAGGTCAGGGGGTCTGGTCGAACTCGCCGGCGGCGAGGTCCCGCGCACCGGTCCCTACGGGGCCGCCGCGTCGATCGCCTTCACGATCCGCTTGTCCGAGATCGGGTACGCGGTGCCCAGGGCGTGCGCGAAGTAGCTCACCCGCAGCTCCTCGACCATCCACCGGATGTCGGTGACCTCGGACGGCACCGGGCGGCCCTTCGGAAGCTGTTCGAGCAGCCAGGCGTACTCGTCCAGCATCTCCCGGACCTTCTCCATCCGGGTGGTGTCCCGCTGGACCCCGGTCGGCATCTGCTGGAGCCGCCGGTCCACCGCCACCAGGTAGCGCATCAGGTCCGGGAGCCGCTTCAGGCCCGTACGGGTGACGAAGCCGGCCGGCATCAGCCAGGCGAGCTGCGCCCTCACGTCGGTCAGGTTGTCGATCAGGGCCAGGCTGTTCGTCGACTTCAGCCGGCGCTCGCAGGCCTGCCAGGCCGCCAGGATCTGCTGGACCTGCCCCACCGTCCGCACCGTCGTGTCCACGAGGTCCGCGCGGACCTTGTCGTACAGCTTGCGGAAGGACTCCTCGTCCCAGGCCGGGCCGCCGTGGTCCGCGATCAGCTTGTCGGCCGCCGCGGTCGCGCAGTCGTCGAACAGGGCCTGTATCGAGCCGTGCGGATTCGACGACAGGGCCAGCTTCTGCTGGTTGGTCAGCTTGTCCGAGGCGAACTTCGCCGGGTTCACCGGAATGTTCAGCATGATCAGCTTCCGGGTGCCCCGCCACATCGCGAGCGCCTGCTCGGCCTCCGAGTCGAAGAGCCGCACGGCCACGGAGTCGCCCTCGTCGACCAGCGCCGGGTACGCCTTCACCGGCTGCCCGCCGCGCTTGGTCTCGAAGACCCTCGTGAGCGTCCCGATCGTCCAGTCCTTGAGGCCCGTGCGCTCCAGGGAGGGCCCGGAGCCGTCCGGGCCGCCCGTGACCGCCGCGGCGGCCTTGGAGAGCGCCTGACGGGCCTTGGGGCGCAGCTTCAGCCGCAGCGTCTCCAGGTCCTTGTCCTCGGCCAGCTTCCGGCGCCGCTCGTCGACGATCCGGAAGGTCACCTTGAGGTGCTCGGGGACCTTCGCCCAGTCGAAGTCCTCGGCCGTGACCGGGACGCCCACCATCCGCTGGAGTTCACGGGCGAGCGCGCCCGTCAGCGGCTCCTGGACGGGCACGACCGCGTCCAGGAAGCGGCTCGCGAAGTTCGGCGCGGGCACGTAGTGGCGGCGGATCGGCTTCGGCAGGGAGCGGATCAGCTCCGTGACGACCTCCGCGCGCAGACCCGGGATCTGCCACTCGAAGCCCTCGTCCGTCACCTGGTTGAGCACCTGGAGCGGCACGTGGACGGTGACGCCGTCCGCGTCGGCGCCCGGCTCGAACTGGTACGTCACCCGGAACTTCAGGGCGCCCTGGCGCCAGGAGTCCGGATAGTCGTCCTTGGTGACCGCCCCGGCCTTCTCGTTGATGAGCATCTCGCGCTCGAAGTCGAGGAACTCGGGCTCCTCGTGGCGCTTGTGCTTCCACCAGGAGTCGAAGTGGGCTCCGGACACGACGTGTTCGGGGACGCGCTTGTCGTAGAAGTCGAAGAGCGTCTCGTCGTCGACGAGGATGTCCCGGCGCCTGGCCCGGTGCTCCAGCTCCTCGACCTCGGTGAGCAGCTTGCGGTTGTCCGCGAAGAACTTGTGGTGGGTGCGCCAGTCGCCCTCGACGAGCGCGTTCCGGATGAACAGGTCGCGGGAGACCTCCGGGTCGATCCGCCCGTAGTTCACCTTGCGGTCGGCGACGATCGGGACGCCGTACAGCGTCACCTTCTCGAAGGCCATCACGGCCGCCTGGTCCTTCTCCCAGTGCGGCTCGCTGTACGTCTTCTTCACCAGGTGCTGGGCGAGCGGCTCGATCCACTCGGGCTCGATCCGGGCGTTGACCCGGGCCCAGAGCCGTGAGGTCTCCACCAGCTCGGCGGACATCACGAAGCGCGGGGGCTTCTTGAAGAGCGCGGAGCCGGGGAAGATCGCGAACTTGGCGCTGCGCGCGCCCAGGTACTCGCCCCGGCCGCCCTCGCGGCGCGCGCCGTCCTTCGCGCCGTCCTTGGACTCCTTCACGTCCTTCAGGCCGATGTGGCTCAGGAGGCCGGAGAGCAGGGAGACGTGGACGGACTGCTCGGGCGCGTCCTCCTCGTTCAGATGGATGCCCATCTGCTTGGCGACCGTGCGCAGCTGGCTGTAGATGTCCTGCCACTCGCGGATGCGCAGGAAGTTCAGGTACTCCTGCTTGCACATCCGGCGGAAGGAGCTGGACCCGCGCTCCTTCTGCTGCTCGCGGACGTACCGCCACAGGTTGAGGAAGGCGAGGAAGTCGCTCGTCTCGTCCTTGAAGCGGGCGTGCTGCTGGTCGGCCTGCGCCTGCTTCTCGGACGGCCGCTCGCGCGGGTCCTGGATCGAGAGGGCCGCCGCGATCACCATGACCTCGCGGACACAGCCGTTCTTGTCGGCCTCCAGGACCATCCGGGCGAGCCGCGGGTCCACGGGCAGCTGGGAGAGCTTCCGGCCCTGCTGGGTGAGCCGCTTCTTCGGGTCCTTCTCCGCCGGGTCGATCGCGCCGAGCTCCTGGAGGAGCTGGACGCCGTCCCGGATGTTCCGGTGGTCCGGCGGGTCGATGAAGGGGAACTTCTCGATGTCGCCGAGGCCGGCCGCGGTCATCTGCAGGATGACGGAGGCCAGGTTCGTCCGGAGGATCTCCGCGTCCGTGAACTCCGGTCGGACCAGGAAGTCGTCCTCGGAGTACAGGCGGATGCAGATGCCGTCGCTGGTACGGCCGCAGCGGCCCTTGCGCTGGTTGGCGCTGGCCTGGCTGACCGGCTCGATCGGGAGGCGCTGCACCTTCGTGCGGTGCGAGTAGCGCGAGATGCGGGCGGTGCCCGGATCGATCACGTACTTGATGCCGGGGACGGTCAGGGAGGTCTCGGCGACGTTCGTCGCGAGGACGATCCGGCGGCCCGAGTGCGCCTGGAAGACCCGGTGCTGCTCGGCGTGCGAGAGCCGGGCGTACAGCGGCAGGATCTCCGTGCCGAAGAGCTTCTTCTTGGTCAGCGCGTCCGCCGTGTCGCGGATCTCCCGCTCGCCGGAGAGGAAGACCAGGATGTCGCCCGGCCCCTCCTTCTGCAGCTCGTCGACGGCGTCGCAGATCGCGGTGATCTGGTCCCGGTCGGACTCCTCGGAGTCCTCCTCCAGGAGCGGCCGGTAACGGACCTCGACCGGATACGTACGCCCGCTGACCTCGACGATCGGGGCGTCGCCGAAGTGGCGGGAGAAGCGCTCCGGGTCGATCGTCGCGGAGGTGATGACGACCTTGAGGTCGGGGCGCTTCGGGAGGAGCTGGGCCAGATAGCCGAGCAGGAAGTCGATGTTGAGGGACCGCTCGTGGGCCTCGTCGATGATGATCGTGTCGTACGCGCGCAGCTCGCGGTCCGTCTGGATCTCGGCGAGCAGGATGCCGTCGGTCATCAGCTTCACGAAGGTCGCGTCGGGGTTCACCTGGTCGGTGAACCGGACCTTCCAGCCGACGGCATCGCCGAGCGGGGTCCGCAGCTCCTCGGCGACGCGCTCGGCGACCGTGCGGGCGGCGATCCGGCGGGGCTGGGTGTGCCCGATCATGCCCCGGACGCCCCGGCCCAGCTCCAGGCAGATCTTCGGGATCTGGGTGGTCTTTCCGGAGCCCGTCTCACCGGCGACGATCACGACCTGGTGGTCGCGTATCGCCTCCAGGATCTCGTCCTTCTTCTGCGAGACGGGCAGCTGCTCGGGGTACGTGACCGGGGGCACGCGGGAGGCGCGCCCGTCGACGCGCTCCTTGGCCTTGGCCGCCTCGGCGGCGATCTCGTCCAGGACGGCCGCGCGGGCCTCGGGCTTGCGGATGCGGCGGGCGCCTTCGAGACGGCGGCCGAGCCGGTGGGAGTCCCGCAGCGAGACCTCGGCCAGGACGGACTGGAGGGCGGCGAAGGAAGTAGACATACGGGATCCAGGATCGCACCTGCGGACGAGAAGCGGCGAACCGATTTACGAAGGGGGCGGGGCTCCGGTGCGTAGTATTCCGGGCATCTGGCCCGGCCTGAGAGGTTTCGCATGTTCCGCACCACCCGCGCGACGGCGGCGTTCGCCGCGCTGCTGGGTCTGGTGCTGGGCCTCCTGGTCTGCGGCGCCGCCGTGGGCCCGCCGCCCGGGGCCGCCCCGGTCGTCCTGGGCGCCGCCGTGCCCGGCTGCGACCCCGGTCCCGCCGACGAAGGGGCCTCGGGTCCCGTCGTACCGCCGCGCGCGCACGGCTTCGCCGAACTGCTGCCCGCCCTGGCCGCCGACCGGGTTGCCCCCGGGACCCGGCAGCAGGACCCGGGCGCTCCGGCCGTGCCGCCGGGCCGGGAGCCACCCGCGCGCGTGCCTCCGTCTCCGGTGGAGCTGTCGGTCCTGAGGGTGTAGGCGGAACGGTTCGCCCTCCGCCGTCCTTCCCCTCTCACCACTCCTCCAGGAGCGCTTCCGCATGTCCAGGACCAAGCCCGTCGCCCTCGTCTCCGGGGTGGCGGTCGCCGCCGTGCTGCTCGGCGTCGTCTCGTACACCGCCACCAAGCCCGCCTCCCCCGGCGCCTCCGGCTCCTCCTCCGTCGCCGAGGTGTCCGCCGACCCGTCCGCCGGCGTCTACGCCGAACTGGAGGCGTACGCCCGCCGCGACGCCTCCGACAAGCTCGCCCTCGGCCGCGCCGACGCGCCCGTGGTGCTCATCGAGTACGCCGACTTCAAGTGCGGCTACTGCGGGAAGTTCGCCCGCGACACCGAGCCCGCCCTGGTGAGGAAGTACGTCCAGAACGGCACCCTCCGCATCGAGTGGCGGAACTTCCCGATCTTCGGCGAGGAGTCGGAGACCGCCGCCCGCGCCTCCTGGGCCGCCGGGCAGCAGGGCCGCTTCTGGGAGTTCCACCGGGCCGCGTACGCCGAGGGAGCCAAGGAGAAGGGCTTCGGCAAGGACCGGCTCGCCGCCCTCGCGAAGGAGGCCGGCGTCCCCGACGCGGCCCGCTTCGCCCGGGACACCGACGGCGCGGCGGCCCGCGCGGCGGTCCGCGCGGACCAGGAGCAGGGCTACTCGCTCGGCGCCACCTCCACCCCGTCCTTCCTGGTCAACGGCCGCCCGATCGCGGGCGCCCAGCCCCTGGAGACGTTCACGGAGGCCATCGAGGCGGCGGCGAAGACCGCCAAGGCCCGCCCGTGACCTCCGGCATCGGCTACTTCGCCGCCTTCCTCGGCGGCCTCCTCGCCCTGCTCAGCCCGTGCAGCGCGCTGCTCCTGCCCGCCTTCTTCGCGTACTCGATCGACACCCGCGCGAAGCTGGTGGCCAGGACCGGCATCCTCTACGCGGGTCTGGCGACCACCCTCGTCCCGCTCGGCGCGGCCGGCTCCCTCGCGGGCCGGTTCTTCTACGGCCACCGGGACCTGCTCGTCACCGTCGGCGGCTGGCTGATCATCGGTCTCGGCGTCCTCCAGATGCTCGGCCTGGGCTTCACCTCCCGCCGGATCGCCGAGGCGAGCGGCCGCATCCGCCCCACGTCGGCGCTCTCCGTCTACGCCCTCGGCCTGGTCTACGGCCTGGCCGGCTTCTGCGCGGGCCCGATCCTCGGCAGCGTCCTGACGGTGGCGGCGCTGAGCGGCAGCCCGGCGTACGGCGGGCTGCTCCTGGCCGTGTACGCGCTCGGCATGGCCGTCCCGCTGTTCGTCCTCGCACTGCTCTGGGACCGGTACGAGCTGGGCCGGCGGCGCTGGCTGCGGGGCCGTCCGCTCCGGCTCGGGCGCTTCGAGGTCCACTCGACCTCGCTGCTCTCCGGCCTCTTCTTCCTCGCCCTCGGCGCGCTCTTCCTGGTCTTCGACGGGACGACCGGGCTGCCGGGCCTGCTCTCGGTGGACGCGTCCTTCGCCGTGGAGGAGCGGGTCGCCGCACTGGGCCGGTCGGTGCCGGACTGGGCGCTGCTCGTCGCGGTCGTGGCGGCGGTGGCGGTGGGACTCGCGCTGCGGGGCCGCAGGGCGCGGCGGAGCGAGGAGGCCTGAGCCGTACGGGGGAGGGGCGCGGGCCCCTTCCCCGTACGACCGCACGTCTCGGGGAACGAAGAAGGCCCCGTTCTTTCGAACGGGGCCTTCTCTTTGTGGCTGGGGCCGGGGTCGAACCGGCGACCTATCGCTTTTCAGGCGATCGCTCGTACCAACTGAGCTACCCAGCCACGAAGCTGTTTCCAGCTTCAGCGACTCTGACGGGACTTGAACCCGCGACCTCCACCTTGACAGGGTGGCGAGCTAACCAACTGCTCCACAGAGCCAAGCTTGTGCGCGATCACTAGTCTCGCACACGATCATGCGTGCCCCCAACGGGATTCGAACCCGTGCTACCGCCTTGAAAGGGCGGCGTCCTGGGCCACTAGACGATGAGGGCTAGAGGCTCACCTGCGCACTTCTCAGTGCGTCGGGGACGTGAGAAGCATATGGGATGCCGGGCGCTATCGCCAAAACGGTTCCCGGCCGCACGTGGGAGGTGCCCCCGGACGGGGGGAGAATGGGCCCGTGCTGGAGATGACGCGCGAGGAGTTCGAGGAGCTTGTCGCCGAGGCCCTGGACCGGATCCCGCCGGAGCTGACACGGCTGATGGACAACGTCGCCGTGTTCGTGGAGGACGAGCCCGCCCCGGACGATCCCGAGCTGCTCGGGCTCTACGAGGGGACGCCGCTGACCGAGCGGGGCGAGTGGTACGCCGGCGTGCTCCCCGACCGGATCACGATCTACCGGGGGCCGACGCTGCGGATGTGCGAGTCGCGCGAGGACGTGGTCGCGGAGACCGAGATCACCGTCGTGCACGAGATCGCCCACCACTTCGGCATCGACGACGAACGGCTGCACGCCCTCGGGTACGGCTGAGGCTCGGGCCTCCCGGCGCGTGTCCCTTGTGGTGCCCGGGGAGTTGGGCAGTGCGACGCGTTCCGTTCCTGCCTGTTGTGTCCTGGAGGTGCCCCCGTGCGCCATTTGCCCACCCCGGTGAGATGGGCCGCCACCGCGCTGGCCGTCGCGGCCTGTGCCGGTCTGAGCGGCTGTATGAGTGTGAGCGACGAGGGGGCGAAGCCGGCGCCCGGCGCGTCCGGGGGGAAGCACGGCGTGGCGGCCGAGGGCGACGGGGGCGGGGGAGACCGGGGCGGCGACGGCGGCTCGTGGAGCGGCCGGCAGGACAGGGGCGGCGGGCCCGCGCCGGCCGGTGCCGGCGAGGAGTCCCCGGTCCCGAGCGGCTCGCCGTCCGGCACGGCGACGCCCTCCCCGGGCGCTGTGCTGCCGGGGCAGGGTCCCGGCGGGCCCGGAGGGCCGTCGAAGACACAGCCGGCCGGTGGCGGGCACGAGGTCCCGGGCGGCGGAGGGAACGGCAGCGGCGGCGGGGGGAGCGGCGGCAGCGGGGGAGGCGCCGGGGGTGCGGACGGGGGCGGGGCCACGCCCACGCCGGAGCCGACCGTGCCGAGCCCCGAGCCGACGCCGGAGCCGACCGCCAACCCGACGCCCGAGCCGACGCCGGAGCCGACCTCGAACCCCACCGATCCACCGCCCTCCGGCACCGACACCCAGATGGGCGCGATGCGGGCGGCGGACGGGCCGGGAGCGTCCCCGGAGCCGATGGCGTCCCCGCAGGTCGGACCGGTGTGACGGAGTCCGATTTGCTATAGGTGGGGGAGAGTCCGTATGGTGGTAGATCGCTTGATCCTATTGCCCGGCGCCGACACAGAAGAGCGCCGCGTGGCGCGTACTCTCCCTAGCCGTGGCTGACCGCATTGAGGCGGTCGTTTGCGAAATCACGGAGTTGACGGGCGCGTGCCGAGACTCCGGAAGGTTTCGCATTTCGCATGTCCATTTTCAGTTCTGACCACGCCGTCATGCCCGAGAACGACGAGATCGTCGAGGCCGTCGAGGCCACCGAGACCGTCGTGACCGAGGCGGACGACACCGCCGAGGCGGTCGTCGAGGAGACCGTCTCCGACGAGCCCACCATCACCTTCGGCGACCTCGGTCTCCCCGAGGGCGTCGTGCGCAAGCTCGCGCAGAACGGCGTCACCACCCCCTTCCCGATCCAGGCGGCGACCATCCCGGACGCCCTGGCCGGCAAGGACATCCTCGGCCGCGGCCGCACCGGCTCCGGCAAGACCCTCTCCTTCGGTCTGCCGCTGCTCGCCACCCTCGCGGACGGCCACACCGAGAAGAAGAAGCCCCGCGGCGTCATCCTCACCCCGACCCGTGAGCTCGCGATGCAGGTCGCGGACGCCCTCCAGCCCTACGGCGACGTGCTCGGCCTCAAGATGAAGGTCGTCTGCGGCGGTACGTCCATGGGCAACCAGATCTACGCCCTGGAGCGCGGCGTCGACATCCTCGTCGCCACCCCGGGCCGTCTCCGCGACATCATCAACCGCGGCGCCTGCTCCCTGGAGCAGGTCCAGATCGCCGTCCTCGACGAGGCCGACCAGATGGCCGACCTGGGCTTCCTGCCCGAGGTCACCGAGCTGCTCGACCAGGTCCCCGAGGGCGGCCAGCGTCTCCTCTTCTCCGCCACCCTGGAGAACGAGATCGACACCCTCGTCAAGCGCTACCTGGTCAACCCGATCACGCACGAGGTCGACCCGTCCGCCGGTGCCGTCACCACGATGACCCACCACGTCCTCGTCGTGAAGCCGAAGGACAAGGCCCCGGTCACCGCCGCCATCGCCGCCCGCAAGGGCCGCACGATCATCTTCGTCCGCACCCAGCTGGGCGCCGACCGCATCGCCGAGCAGCTCCGCGACTCCGGTGTGAAGGCCGACGCCCTGCACGGCGGCATGACCCAGGGCGCCCGTACGCGCACCCTCGCCGACTTCAAGGACGGCTACGTCAACGCGCTCGTCGCGACCGACGTCGCCGCCCGCGGCATCCACGTCGACGGCATCGACCTGGTCCTCAACGTGGACCCGGCCGGCGACCACAAGGACTACCTGCACCGCTCGGGCCGTACCGCCCGCGCCGGCCGCTCCGGCGTCGTGGTCTCCCTGGCCCTGCCGCACCAGCGCCGTCAGATCTTCCGCCTGATGGAGGACGCGGGCGTCGACGCCTCGCGCCACATCGTCGGCGGCGCCGGCGCCTTCGACCCGGAGGTCGCCGAGATCACCGGCGCCCGTTCGCTGACCGAGGTCCAGGCCGACTCCGCGAACAACTCGGCCAAGCAGGCCGAGCGCGAGGTCGTCGACCTGACCAAGCAGCTGGAGCGCCTGCAGCGCCGTGCCGTCGAGCTCCGCGAGGAGGCCGACCGCCTGGTGGCCCGCGCCGCCCGTGAGCGCGGCGAGGACCCGGAGGCCGCCGTGGCCGAGGTGACCGAGGCCGCCGAGGCCGAGGTCGCCGCCGCCGCCGTCGAGGCCGAGCGCGCCGCGAAGGCCGAGGAGCGCCGCGAGGAGCGTTCGACGTTCCGCGACGAGCGGGGCAACTTCGAGCGCCGTGACCGCGGTGACCGCGGTGGCTTCAACCGTGACGACCGCGGTGACCGCGGTGGCTTCCGCCGTGACAACGACCGTGGCGGCTTCCGTCGTGACGACCGTCCCTCGGGTGGTTTCCGTCGCGATGACCGTCCGTCGGGTGGCTTCAACCGTGATGACCGTGGCGGCCGTTCCTTCGAGCGTCGTGACGAGCGTCCCTCCGGTGGCTTCCGTCGTGACGACCGCCCGTCGGGTGGCTTCCGTCGTGACGACCGTCCGTCGGGTGGCTTCAACCGTGATGACCGTGGCGGCCGTTCCTTCGAGCGTCGTGACGAGCGTCCCTCCGGTGGCTTCCGTCGTGACGACC
>NZ_JBEOST010000003.1:0-432 GCF_040303145.1 Streptomyces sp. NPDC096079 | reverse complement strand
ACGACCGCCCGTCGGGTGGTTTCCGTCGCGATGACCGTCCGTCGGGTGGCTTCAACCGTGATGACCGTGGCGGCCGTTCCTTCGAGCGCCGCGACGACCGCCCCTCCGGCGGCCACCGCGGCAGCGACCGTCCGTTCAACCGTGACCGTCGCGACGACCGCCCCGCCGGCGGCTTCCGCTCGGGCGGCGACCGCCCGTACGGCCGTCGTGACGACCACCGCGGCAGCACCGGCTCGACCGGTGGCTCCTTCGGCCGCCGCGACGACAAGCCGCGCTGGAAGCGCAACGGCTGAGGTCCACTGACCTGACGGAGAAGGGCCTGTACGACACCACGGTGGCAGGTCCATGCGGTTCTCCACGCCCGGAAGCCCGTTCGGGATCTTCGAGAAGTCGCCCCGGCCGAGCTCCTTCTGGCCGACGAAGCAGAACGGG
>NZ_JBEOST010000002.1:513326-738209 GCF_040303145.1 Streptomyces sp. NPDC096079 | reverse complement strand
CCCGCCCCGCGCGCTGCCCGGGCCGCCGCCGGCGGCCGGGGCCGCCCCCCCCCCCCCCCGGGGCCCCCCCCCCCGGGGCCCGGGCGCCCCCCCCCCCCCCCCCCCGCGGCAGGGGGATCGTCACACCGCCCACCAGACGGTGGTGTCGGCGGGCAGTTCCGCTTCGTCGTCGACGACGCGGACGTCCTCGTTGGAGAGGATGTACCGGCCGGGCAGCGGGACGGAGATGGCCCGGCCGGTGGTGTTGGCGGTGCAGACGAAGCCGTCGCGGCGGAAGGAGAGCACACCCTCGGGCGCCTCCAGCCACTCGACGGACTCGCCCGCACCGAGTTCGGGGCGCTCGCGGCGGACGGCGAGCGCGCTGCGGTACAGCTCCAGGGTGGAGCCGGGGTCGCCGGTCTGCGCCTCGACGCTCAGCTCGGCCCAGGTCGCGGGCTGCGGCAGCCAGGAACCGCCGTCGCCGAAGCCGTACGAGGAGCCCTCGGCGGTCCACGGGATCGGCACCCGGCAGCCGTCGCGGAAGCCGTCCTGGCCGCTGGCCCGCCAGAAGGACGGGTCCTGGCGGACCTCGTCGGGCAGGTCGGTGACGTCCGGCAGGCCGAGCTCCTCGCCCTGGTAGACGTACGCGGAGCCGGGCAGGGCCAGCATGAGGAGGGTCGCGGCGCGGGCGCGGCGCAGGCCGAGCTCGCGGTCGCCGGCCTCGCGGAGCTGGGTGCCGAGGCCCGCCGGGTTGGCGAAGCGGGTGGCGTGCCGGGTGACGTCGTGGTTGGAGAGCACCCAGGTGGTGGGGGCGCCGACCGGGCGCATCGCGTCGAGGGAGGCGTCGATCACGGTGCGGAGCTCGGCGGCGTCCCAGTGGGTGCCCAGGTACTGGAAGTTGAAGGCCTGGTGCATCTCGTCGGGGCGCACGTAGTTCGCGGTGCGGTCGACGGTCGGGGTCCAGGCCTCGGCGACGAGGATGCGCTGACCGTCGTACTCGGCGAGGATCTGCCGCCAGGAGCGGTAGATCTCGTGGACGCCGTCCTGGTCGAAGAAGGGCATGACGTCGTTGCCGAGCAGCTTCAGCTGGTCGTGGGCGCCGATGTCGGGCAGGCCCGCGGCCTTGACCAGGCCGTGGGCGACGTCGACGCGGAAGCCGTCGACGCCCATGTCGAGCCAGAAGCGCAGGATGGAGCGGAACTCGTCGCGGACGGCGGGGTGTTCCCAGTTGAAGTCGGGCTGCTCCGGGGCGAAGAGGTGGAGGTACCAGTCGCCGGGAGTGCCGTCCGGGTTCTCCGTGCGGGTCCAGGCCGGGCCGCCGAAGATGGACTCCCAGTCGTTGGGCGGCAGTTCGCCGTTCGCGCCCTGGCCGGGGCGGAAGTGGTAGCGCTCGCGGAGCACCGAGCCGGGGCCCTCGCGCAGGGCGCGCTGGAACCACTCGTGCTGGTCGGAGGAGTGGTTGGGGACCAGGTCGACGATGATGCGCAGGCCGAGACCGTGGGCCTCGCGGATCAGCGCGTCGGCGTCGAGCAGCGAGCCGAACATGGGGTCGATGGCCCGGTAGTCGGCGACGTCGTAGCCGGCGTCGGCCTGCGGCGAGGCGTAGAACGGCGAGAGCCAGACGGCGTCGACGCCGAGCTCCTTGAGGTACGGCAGCCGGCTGCGGACGCCCTCCAGGTCACCCATGCCGTCGCCGTTTCCGTCGGCGAACGAGCGCGGGTAGACCTGGTAGATCACCGCGTCTCTCCACCAGCCCGTGTGCGTGCCGGTGGTCGGGGCGGCGGCGGGGATGGCGAGGTGCTGGGTCATGTCTTCCTTGGGTCGTAAGGACATGGGGAGGGGTGCGGTTCAGCCCTTGACGGCACCGGCGGACATGCCGGTGACCAGGTGCCGCTGGGCGAAGAGGAACACCAGGGCGGCGGGGACGGCGATGAGGACGGAGGCCGCGGCCATCGGGCCCCACTGCGCGCCGTACTGGTTGACGAACTTCTGCAGTCCGCCGGCGAGCGTGAGGTTCTCGTCGCCGACCATGAAGGCGGAGGCGTAGGCGACCTCGCCCCAGGCGGTGATGAAGGAGTAGAACGCGGTGACCGCGATGCCCGGCTTGGCGAGCGGCAGGATGAGCCGCCAGAAGGTGCCGAAGGGCGTGAGGCCGTCGACGTAGCCGGACTCGTCGATCTCGCGCGGGATGGTGTCGAAGAAGCCCTTCATCATCCACGCGCAGAACGGGACGGCGATGGTCAGGTACGTGATGACCAGGCCGGCCGGCTGGTTGAGCAGGCCCATCGACGCCATGATGTTGTAGATCGGCACGATCAGGACGGCGACCGGGAACATCTGCGTGATGAGCAGGGTCCACATCAGGCCGCGCTTGCCGGGGAACCGGAAGCGGCTGACGGCGTAGCCCGTGGTGGCGGAGATGAAGACGCCGACGACGGTGGTGAGACCGGCGACGAGCAGCGAGTTGCCGAACCAGGTGAGGAACGGGGTGTCGTTCAGCAGGTTCGTGTAGTTCTCGAACGTCGTCTCTTTGAAGAAGTCCGTGGTGGTCGCGAACTTCGCCGGCTTCAGCGAGGTCAGCAGCACCCACAGCACCGGGAAGACGGCGATCACGGACGTCACGATCAGGGTGAGGTGCAGGCCGATCGAGGCGAGCGGTGAGCGGCGGCCCCGGATCGGGGTGTTCGCGGTCTGGGGGGCGGGGGTCGTGGTGGTCACCAGACTTCTCCCTGCTTGCGGAGGACGCGCCGGTAGAACGCGGCGAAGACCATCAGGAGGACCAGGATGAGCACGCCCCACGTCGAGGACTGGGCGAAGTCGCGCGGGCTGATCTCGAAGGAGAACTTGTAGGCCTGGGTGACGAGGATCTGGGTGGCCTCGCCGGGCCCGCCCCGGGTGAGCAGGAAGATCACCGGGAACATGTTGAAGGTCCAGATGGTCGAGAGCAGGATCACCGTCGTCGACACCGAGCGCAGCCCGGGCAGGGTGATGTGCCGGAAGCGCTGCCAGGCGTTCGCGCCGTCCATCTCCGCGGCCTCGTACAGCTCGCCGGGGATGGACTGGAGTCCGCCGAGGAGGGCGACCATCATGAACGGCACGCCGAGCCAGACGTTGGTCGCGATGACCGAGAGCTTGGCCCAGGTGGGGTCGTTGAGCCACGGGACGGCGTCGATGCCGCCGCCCGCGAGGATCTGGTTGAGGATGCCGCGGCGCTCGTCGTAGAGGAAGCGCCAGGCGAAGACGGAGACGAAGCCGGGGACGGCCCAGGGCAGGATCAGCAGCATCCGGTAGACGGAGCGGCCGGCGATCCTGCGGTTCAGGATGTTGGCGAGGCCGAGGCCGAGGCCGAAGGTCAGCGCCACGCAGGACACGGTCCAGACGACGGTCCAGCCGAGGGTTCCGAGGAACTGGCTCCCGGTGATGGCGTCCTTGTAGTTGTCCAGGCCGATGAACTCGTAGGTGGCGGGGATCTCGTTGACGCCGATCGACCGGGCGACGTTCCGTTCGTTGGCGTCGGTGAACGACAGATAGACACCGCGGACCAGCGGATAACCGATGATCACGCCGATGACGGCCACCACGGGGGCGACCATCGCCCAGGCGTACCAGTAGGTGGAGAGGGAGCGCTTCGCCGCGCGGTGCGACGTACCAGTTCCGCGGCTCCGGCCGCGGGCGACGGTGTCGCCCGCGGCCTTCGCCACCGACTGGCTGGGGGTGTCCACAGCCATGGGCCGGCCTGCCTTCTCTCTTACTTCCAGTCCTTCAGGAGCTTGCGGTAGGAGTCACCGATCGCCTTGGCTCCGGCGTCCGGGGTCGTCTGGCCGGTGAGGACCTTGGTGTACTCGACCTTGATCGGCTCGAAGAGGCTGCCGCCCTCCGGGATCCAGGGGCGCTCGACGGCCTTGGCGACGACCGGCTTGAAGAAGGAGATCATCTCGTTGGTCGCGACGTCCGACTTGATGTAGACGGACTCGCGGGTCGGGAGCAGGCTGAGCTCCTTGGCGATCCGCGTCTGGGTCTCGACCGAGGTCATGTACTCGGTGAAGGCGTAGGAGGCGTCCAGGTTCTTGGAGCCCGCGTAGACCGCGAGGTTGTGGCCGCCCTGCGGGGCGCCCTGGCCCGCCGAGCCGGCCGGGACCGGGGCGATGCCCAGGTTGGCCTTGTCGGCGAACTCCTTGCCCGCGTAGGTGTCGGTCACGGCCCACGGGCCGTTGATCATCATGGCGACCTTGCCGTCCTTGAAGGCCGCCTGCATGTTGTCCCAGCCGTTGGTGGCGTCGGTGATCGCCGCCTTCGAGTCGACCAGGTCCTTCACCGTGGCGAGCGCCTTGACGCCCTCGGGCTTGTCGATCGTGACGGTCTTCTTCTCGGCGTCGACCATGTCGCCGCCCT
Source organism: Streptomyces sp. NPDC096079 (assembly GCF_040303145.1). NCBI lineage: Bacteria > Bacillati > Actinomycetota > Actinomycetes > Kitasatosporales > Streptomycetaceae > Streptomyces > Streptomyces sp. NPDC096079. The sequence continues at coordinate 733,838 of NZ_JBEOST010000002.1, read as the reverse complement.
CGCCGTACAGGAAGGAGAGGAACCAGTACGGGTCGTCGCCGCGCAGGTACAGGCCGGTCTTGCCGGTCTTCTGCTTGATCTTGGCGGAGACGGACTTGAGCTCGGCGATGCTCTTGGGGACCTCGACGCCGGCGTCCTTGAAGATCTTCTTGTTGTAGAAGATGCCCATGGAGTCGATGACCTGCGGCACGGCGTAGGTCTTGCCGTTGTACTTCGTGGAGGCGGCGGCCTGCTCCAGGAAGTCGTCCTGGTCCTTGAGGGCGGAGGTGCCGTCCAGCGGGGCGAGGTAGCCGAGGCTGGCGAAGTCGGGGGTCCAGGCGACCTCGGAGCGGATGACGTCGGGGGCGCCGGAGCCGGACTGGGCGGCGTTCTTGAACTTGTTCTGCGCCTCACCGAACGGCACGTTCACGTACTTGACGGTGACCTTCGGGTGCGCCTTGGTGAACTCCTCGGCGATCTTCTTGAAGACCTTGTCCTCGGAGCCGACCGTGGAGGTGTCCCACCAGGTCACGGTGCCGGAGAGCTCGCCCGAACCCTTCGAACCGCCGTTGGAACCGCTGTCGCTGCCGCCGCACGCCGCCAGGGTCACGCCCAGGGCCGCGACCAGCGCGGTAGCCGCTATGCCACGCCGCATGTGAACTCCTTCGATGATCCCGGGGGTGACGAGGGGCTGGAACCTTCCTCATGCGACCGCTCCCTCGCGGCGCTCCGGGTTGCCAGGAACGTAACAGGGATGAAAACGCGCCGAAAGAGCTTGCGAGAACTTTCTGCAAGACCCGGCGATCGTTACATCCGCGTGTCCCGAAGGTTGCCGAAGGATCGCTTGACAGGGGCGGACGATCCCCCTTTCCGGCCCGAATGCCCCCACAAGGCGCCCGCAAGGACTGCAAGAGCTTGCGGAAGGAGCGTGCCGTGACCGTCCGTGCAGGAGCGGTGGGCAATACGCCCCGTGACCGGTACAGTCCACCTTCATGACCGCGCGGCTCTCAGACATCGCAGCCCAGGCGGGGGTCAGTGAGGCCACAGTCAGCCGCGTGCTCAACGGCAAGCCGGGCGTGGCCGCCGCCACCCGCGAGTCCGTCCTTGCCGCGCTCGACGTGCTCGGCTACGAGCGGCCCGTGCGTCTGCGCCAGCGCAGCGCGGGGCTCGTCGGCCTCATCACCCCCGAGCTGGACAACCCGATCTTCCCCGCCCTCGCCCAGGTCATCGGGCAGGCCCTGACCCGGCAGGGGTACACCCCGGTCCTCGCCACCCAGACCCCCGGCGGGTCCACCGAGGACGAGCTCACCGACATGCTGGTGGAGCGCGGCGTCGCCGGCATCATCTTCGTGTCCGGTCTGCACGCCGACACCACCGCCGACATGACGCGCTACGACCAGCTGCGCGGCAAGGGCGTCCCGTACGTCCTCCTCAACGGCTTCTCCCCCAAGGTCCAGGCGCCGTTCGTCTCGCCCGACGACCGGGCGGCGATGCGGCTCGCCGTGACGCACCTGGCCGCGCTCGGCCACACCCGGATCGGGCTCGCCGTCGGGCCCAAGCGCTTCGTGCCGGTGCTGCGCAAGATAGAGGGCTTCCAGCAGGGCATGCGGGAGCGGCTCGGCCTGTCCCCCGAGGAGTCCGAGGCGCTGATCCAGCACTCGCTCTACACGCTGGAGGGCGGGCAGGCGGCGGCGGGCGCGCTGATCTCCCGGGGCTGCACGGCCGTCGTCTGCGCGAGCGACATGATGGCGCTCGGTGCGATCCGCGCGGCCCGGCAGCAGGGTCTCGACGTCCCCCGGGACGTCTCCGTCGTCGGTTTCGACGACTCTCCGCTCATAGCGTTCACCGATCCGCCGCTCACGACCATCCGGCAGCCGGTGCAGGCGATGGGCCAGGCCGCGGTGCGGGCGCTCCTGGAGGAGGTGGGGGGCACCCCCGCCCCGCACTCCGAGTTCGTCTTCATGCCTGAGCTGGTGGTTCGTGGTTCGACCGCATCCGCCCCGACGTCCGTCCGGACTCCTTCCTGAGGTGGACCGGGTGCACCCGGAACCCGACCGAGGGATGATCGGTCGGGGGGACGGGATCTGGCAGACTCTTGCGCTATGGGTGAAACGACCGTGAAGAGCTTGGACAGCCGGACGACCCCGTCGTCGTCACCCATCGTGACCGACGAGGGCAGGTTCGCGCGGCTGCGCGCGCGCACGCCCCGGCGCCCCACGATCTGGTTCGAGATCCTGCTCATCGCGGTCAGCTACTGGACGTACTCGCTGATCCGCAACGCGGTGCCGGAGCAGAAGGCCGAGGCGCTCAAGAACGCCGACTGGATCTGGAAGACCGAGGAGTCCCTCGGTCTCGCCTTCGAGCACGCCGTCAACCATGCCGTGAACTCGGTGACATGGCTGATCGTGTCGATGAACTACTACTACGCCACGCTGCACTTCGTCGTGACGATCGGTGTGCTCGTGTGGCTGTACCGGTGGCATCCGGGCCGTTACGCGGCGTTCCGTACCGTTCTGTTCGCCACCACCGGTGTGGCCCTGGTCGGTTACTACCTGTACCCGCTCGCGCCGCCGCGGCTCATGAACGGCCAGAACTTCATCGACACGGTGCTGGTCCACCACACCTGGGGCTCGATGGCCTCGGGGAACCTCAAGCACGTGTCGAACCAGTACGCGGCCATGCCGTCGATGCACATCGGCTGGTCGCTCTGGTGCGGCGTCACCATCTTCCTGCTGGCCAAGGCGCCCTGGGCGAAGATCCTGGGCCTGCTGTACCCGACGGCGACCCTCGTCGTCATCGTGGCCACCGCCAACCACTTCTGGATGGACGCGGTCGGCGGCGTGATCTGCCTGTCCTTCGGCTTCGCCGTCTCCTACTTCTGGTACGGCTCGCGCCCGCACCGGCTGCCGAAGCTGGTGGAGCCCACGGCGTCCACCCCGCGGCGGAGCGGCCCGCCCCCGGTGAAGGGGACGGACCGCGCGCCGGAGGACGCGGAGGAGCAGGTCGGCTCCGGCCGCTGACGCACCCGCTCCTCGGCCCCGGTACGCGATCCGGGCGCCCTCGCCGCGTACGTGATCCGGGCGCCCTCGCCGCGTACGCGATCCGAGCGCCCTCAGCCGCGGTACGTGATCCGGCCGCCCTCGGCCCCGGTACGTGATCCGGCCGCCCTCAGCCCCGGTACGTGATCCGGCCGCCCTCAGCCCCGGTACGTGATCCGGCCGCCCGCGACCGTCAGCCGGACCGGGGCCTCGGCGACCTCGTCCGCCGGGGCCTCCACGGGGTCCACGGCGAAGGCGGTGAGGTCGGCCCGGTATCCCGGGGCGATCCGGCCCGCGACCGCCTCCTCCCCCGCGGCGACCGCCGCGTGCGTGGTCATCCCCTCCAGGGCCATCAGACCGGTGAGCCCGTGCCGGGCGGCGGCCGCGCCGCGCGGGGCCCGCGCGGTGGCGAGGACCTGCCGCGCGTCGTGATGGGCGATGGGCCAGTCGGAGCCGAGGGCGAGGTGCGCCCCGGCGTCCCGCAGGTCGCGGCAGCGCCAGGCGCGGGCGGCCCGCTCCTCGCCCAGCCGCTTGGACCACTCGTCGGTGTGGTCGGCGCGGGTGTACGCGGTGTGCGGGGGCTGCATCGAGGCGACGACGCCGAGCGCGGCGAAGCGGCCCAGCTGGTCGTCGGGGACGGTCTCGATGTGCTCGATCCGGTGGCGGGGGCCGCCCGCGCCGAGGGCTTCCACGGTGTCGAGGACGTGGCGCACGGCGGCGTCGCCGATGGCGTGGGTGGCGGTGCCGACCCCGGCCCGGTGGAGGTGGCGCACGGCGGCGGAGTAGGCGGCCGGGTCGGGCCAGAAGGCGTCGGTGCCCTGGCCGTGGCAGTCGGCGTGCTCCAGCCAGGCGGTGCCGCCCTCGACGGTGCCGTCCATGAAGAACTTCACGCCGCCGACCGCCCAGAGGCGTCCGGCCCGCTCCTGGAGCCGTACGAAGGCGTCGAGCTCCTCGGCGGTGGCGCCGGGCATGCACCAGGGGGCGAGACGGAGGCGGACCGGCAGGTCGCCGTCCTCCTCGATGCCGGCGAGCAGGCCGGGGACGTCGTGGCCGCCGAGGTCCATGACGTGGGCGGCGGTGAGGCCGGTGGCGGCCATGGCCCCGAGCAGCCCGACGAGCCGGGCGCGGCGCTCGGCGTACGGCTGCGTGGGCAGGACCGGGGTCATCAGGTCCATGGCGGCGTGCTCGACGAGGTGTCCGGTGGGCCGGCCGTCGGGGTCGCAGACGATCTCGGAGTGCTGGGCGAAGGAGCGCGGTCCCTCGATGCCGGCGGCCCTGAGGGCGGCGGAGCTGACGAGGGCGGAGTGACCGTCGTAGAGCCGCAGGTGGGCGGGAGCGCCGTCGAGGGCGTCCTCGATCAGGTCGTGGTGCACGGGGCGGCCGCCGAAGACGTTGTGGTCGAGGCCGAAGCCGAGGACCCAGCCGTCGCGGCGCTCGGCGGCGCGGAGCGCGGCACGCAGGCCTTCGAGGTCGGTGACGGCGGAGAGGTCGGTGCCGGTGAACATCTCCAGGCCCCAGACGGGGTGGCTGTGGGCGTCGGTGAGGCCGGGGGTGAGGGTGGCGCCGGCCAGGTCGACGGTCTCGGTGCCGGGTCCGGTCCAGGTGTGGGCCTCGGCGTCGGTGCCGAGGGCGGTGATCAGTCCGCCATGGACGGCGACGGCCGTGGCGCCGGTGAGCTCGGGGTCGCGGACGCGGGCGTTGACGAGGACGAGGTCGGGTGCGGACATGCGGGGTCTCCGGGGTCGGTCGGTTCGGCGGCGAAGCGGGCGTAGGTCTCGGGGCGGGTGCGGCGGAGCCGGTACGCGAGGAGCAGCCCGAGGAGGAAGACGGCGGGGGTGAGGGAGACGAGCACGGTGTTGACCGTGGTGGAGGCACCGGTGAAGAGGTCGACGTGCGCGGTGACCAGGCCGATCGCCCCGGCGAGCAGGAGGAAGGCGGCGACGGGGGCGACGACGGTGCGCAGGACGCCCTCGGTGTGGTCGATCCGCCGGAAGAAGCAGGGCACGGCGAGCGCGGCGAGCAGCTGGAGGACCATCAGGCCGATCATGCCGGGGGTGTTCACCCAGAGCAGGAGCTGCTGGTACGGGTCGGCTCCGGCGAGTGCGAAGGCGAGGACCACGAGGGCGCCGAGCGCGGTCTGGGCGGCTCCGGCCACGTACGGGGAGCGGTGGCGGGGGTGGATCCTGCCGAAGGCCTTCGGCAGGACGCCTTCGTCGGCGAGGGAGAGCGTGTACCGGTTGATGGCGTTGTGGAAGGCGAGGAGGGAGGCGAGGACGCTGGTGACGATGAGCACGTGCATCAGGTCGGCGGCCCAGGCTCCGACGTACGTGGTGATGGCGGCGAAGAACAGGCCGCCGGGGTCGGCTGCGGCGGCCTGGACGACCTTGTCCTCGCCGAAGGCCTGGATGACGGTCCAGACGACGAAGGCGTAGAAGAGGCCGAGGAAGGCGACCGCGATGTAGGTGGCGCGGGGGATGGTGCGCTCGGGGTTCCTCGCCTCGCGCCGGTAGATGACGGTGGACTCGAAGCCGGTGAAGGCGGCGAACGCGAAGGCGAGGACGGCGGCCGTGCCGCCGGTGAGGACGTGCGCGGGGGCGAGGCCGCCGAGGGAGAGGCCGTCGGCACCGCCGTCGAGGAGGACGCCTGCGGCGAGGAGGACGAGGATGCCGGTCTCGGCGACGAGGAGGACGCCGAGGACCTTGGCGCCGAAGTCGATGGAGCGATAGCCGCCGTACCAGATGACCAGGAGTCCGGCGAGGGAGACGGGCAGCCAGGGGACGTCGTGGCCGAGGGCGGCGGCGGTGTCGGAGGTGGCGGAGCCGAGGAGTCCGTAGACGCCGATCTCCATGCCGTTGTAGCCGAGCATGGCGACGAGGGCGGCGGCGATGCCGACCGGCTTGCCGAGGCCGCGGGTGATGTACGCGTAGAAGGCGCCGGCGCTGCGGACGTGGCGGCTCATGGTGGTGAAGCCGACGGCGAAGACGGTGAGGGTGAGGCCGGCGAGGAGGTAGCCGACGGGTGCGCCGATGCCGCCGAGGAGGATCGCGACCGGGGCGACGCCGGCCATGACGGTGAGGGGGGCGGCGGCGGAGACGACGAAGAAGGAGACGTCGGCGGTGGTGAGGGTGCCGGTTCTCAGGCCTGGGGGCTCGTCGGGGGTGGGTGAGGACATGGCGGGGGAAGCCTTTCCGCGACAGGAAACCTAAAGGCTTTCGGTTTGCGCAATGTAGCCTCGTGCTCGACCGTTCGGGAAGACCTGACGAGCATCTGAACAGGGAGTGACGATTCATGGGCCGGCCGCGCAGACCCCTCCTCGACCGGGAGCGGATCACCACCACGGCGCTCGAGATCGTCGACGAGCAGGGCGAGTTCAGCGTCCCGCAGATCGCCCGGCGGCTCGGCGTGCAGACGGCCTCCGTCTACCACCACGTCGACGGCAGGGACGGCATCGTCGAGTTGCTGCGCGAGCGGGTCGCCGGCGCGATCGACGGCGCGACCCTCGACCACGAGCCCTGGGACACCGCCATGGCGGCCTGGGCGCGGTCCTACCGGGCCGCCTTCGCCGCCCATCCGCGCGCGATCGCGCTGCTGACCACCTCACCGGTGCGGGCGCCCAAGGTCCTCGCCCAGTACGAGAAGGCGGTCGGCCGCCTGCTCGACGCCGGCTTCGCCCTGACGGACGTCATGCCCGTCGTCATCGCCCTGGAGAACATCGTCCTCGGCTCGGCCCTCGACATGGCCGCCCCCGAGGCGATGTGGGACGTCACCGACGAGACGGCCACCCCGCGGCTGGCCCGCGCCCTCGGCGCGGCCCCGGACGGCCGCGGCGACCGGGCCTTCGAGCTGGCCCTCGCCGGCTACCTGGACCGCGTGCGGAACATGCTGAACACCCCGTAGGGGCCTATGCTTTTCCTGTACGGCGCGTCCCAGGGGGAGTTCCACGTCACGGGACGGAGACGACGATGCTGTTCCGGAGATGGGCGGCTGCCGTCCTGACCGCCTCGGCCCTGCTGGTGTTCGGCGCTCCCGCGGCGCCCGCCGCGCCCGGGCCGGGTCTGCTGGTCGTGGAGTACCGGCCCGCACAGACCCAGGAGGACGCGGCCGAGCAGGAGTTCCTCCAGGACAACGAGGTCCTGGAGAGCGCCGCCGCCCATGTGAACGACCTGGTCGGACTCCCCGGGAACATCCCCCTGGTGGGCGTGAGCTGCGACGAGGCCAACGCCGCGTGGGATCCCGAGACCCAGAGCATCTACTTCTGCTACGGATACGCCGGATTGTTCCGGAGCGTCTTCGCGGAACAGAACACCGACGGCAGCCCGGCCGAACAGGCCCGCGCCACCGACGACGACGTCATCGGCTTCTCCAACAGCACCGTCTTCCACGAGTTCGCGCACGCCCTGATCGACGTCTACGACCTGCCCGTGACCGGCCGGGAGGAGGACGCGGCGGACCAGCTGTCGGCCCTCCTGCTCTCGGAGGACTCGCTCCATCAGGGATACGCGGTGAGCGCCATCGAGGCGTGGGCGGCCCTCGCCCAGGCCACGGAGCAGGGCGACATCAGCGCCCAGCTCGCCGACGAGCACTCCCTCAGCTCGCAGCGCTTCTACAACACGACCTGCTGGCTGTACGGCTCCGACCCGGAGCTCTACCGGTCCGTGGTCCTCACCGAGGACAACCCCGGCGGCTTCCTCCCGGCGGACCGCGCCGCCCGCTGCCCCGCCGAGTACCAGCAGATGCTGAAGGCGTGGGGCACCCTGCTCGCCCCGTACCTCAAGCAGCAGTAGCCCTCGGGCCTCACGCCCCGTAGAACAGCTCCTCGACGACGGCCCTCGCCCGGCGGGTGATCCGGCGGTAGTCGTCGACCATCTCGCCGACGTGCCCCGGCTCGTACCCCAAGTACCGTGCGACCGCGGCGAGTTCACGCGGGTCCGAGGGGAAGGTGTCGCCGGGGCGGCCGCGCACCAGCATCACCGCGTTGCGCACCCGGGTGGCGAGCACCCAGGCCTCGTCGAGGGTCTGCGCCTCCTCGGTCGGGATCAGCCCCGCCGCGTGCGCGGCGCCCAGCGCCTCGCGGGTCCGGGTCGTGCGCAGGCCCGGCTCGGCCCAGCCGTGCCGCATCTGCAGCAGCTGGACCGTCCACTCGACGTCGCTGAGACCGCCCCGGCCCAGCTTGGCGTGGAGGGTCGGGTCGGCGCCGCGCGGCAGCCGCTCGGACTCCATCCGGGCCTTGAGGCGCCGGATCTCGCGGACCGCGTCCTCGCCGAGCCCCTCCACCGGGTAGCGCAGCGGGTCGACGAGCTCGATGAACCGCTCGCCCAGCTCCCGGTCGCCCGCCATGGGTTCGGCGCGCAGCAGCGCCTGGCTCTCCCAGACGAGCGACCAGCGACGGTAGTAGGCCTCGTACGACTTGAGGGTGCGCACCAGCGGGCCGCTCTTGCCCTCCGGGCGCAGATCGGCGTCGATCAGCAACGGCGGGTCGGCGGTGGGCAGTTGGAGGAGCCTGCGCATCTCGGCGACCACCCGGTTCGCGGCCTTGGCCGCCTCCTGCTCGTCGACGCCCTCGCGCGGCTCGTGCACGAACAGCACGTCGGCGTCGGAGCCGTACCCCAGCTCGTGGCCGCCGAAGCGCCCCATGCCGATCACCGTGAACCGGGTCGGCAGCTCGTCGCCCCACTCGGCGCGCACGGCGGCCCGCAGGGCGCCGGCGATCGTCGCCGCGTTGAGGTCGGTGACGGCCTCCCCCACCCGGTCGACGAGCGCGCCCGGATCGGGCTCGCGGGGGTTGTCCTCGGTGCCGTACGAGCCGATCAGGTCGGCCGCGGCGGTACGGAACAGCTCCCTGCGGCGCACCCCGCGGGCCGCCGCGACCGCCTGCTCGGCGTCGTCGGCCCGGCCCACCGCCGCGAGGACCTCCTGCTCCAGATGGTCCCGGCCGCGCGGCCCCAGGCCCTCCGGGTCGCCGAGGATCGCGACGGCCTCCGGGGCGCGCAGCAGCAGGTCGGGGGCGAGCCGCCCGGCGGAGAGGACCCGGGCGAGGTTCTCCGCGGCGGCGCCCTCGTCCCGGAGCAGCCGCAGGTACCAGGGGGTCTTGCCCAGCGCGTCGGAGACCTTGCGGAAGCCGAGGAGTCCGGCGTCCGGGTCGGCCGAGTCGGCGAACCAGCCGAGCAGCACCGGGAGCAGCGTCCGCTGGATCGCGGCCTTGCGGCTCACCCCGGAGGCCAGTGCCTCCAGGTGGCGCAGGGCGGCGGCCGGGTCCGCGTACCCGAGGGCTTCGAGCCGCTGCCCGGCGGCCTTCGTGCTGAGCCGGATCTCGCCGGGGGCGAGCTGGGCGAAGGCGTCGAGCAGCGGCCGGTAGAAGAGCTTCTCGTGCAGCCGCCGCACGACGGCCGCGTGCCGCTTCCACTCCTTGTTGAGCTCGGCGACCGGGTCGGTGCGCAGCCCGAGGGAGCGGCCGAGGCGGCGCAGGTCGGCCTCGTCCTCGGGGACCAGGTGGGTGCGGCGCAGCCGGTACAGCTGGATGCGGTGCTCCATGGCCCGCAGGAAGCGGTACGCCTCGTCGAGCTGGGAGGCGTCGGCCCGGCCGACGTAGCCGCCGGCGGCGAGGGCGGCGAGCGCGTCGAGGGTGGTGCCGCTGTGCAGCGTGGCGTCGCTGCGGCCGTGCACCAGCTGGAGGAGCTGGACGGCGAACTCGACGTCCCTGAGGCCGCCGGGGCCGAGCTTGAGTTCGCGCTCGACCTGGGCGACGGGGATGTTGTCGACGACGCGGCGGCGCATCTTCTGCACGTCGGGGACGAAGTTCTCGCGCTCGGCGGCCTGCCAGACGAGCGGGGAGACGGCGTCGATGTACTGGGCGCCCAGCTCGGGGTCGCCGGCCACCGCGCGCGCCTTCAGGAGCGCCTGGAACTCCCAGGTCTTCGCCCACCGCTGGTAGTAGGCCAGGTGGGAGGAGAGGGTGCGGACGAGGGGGCCGTTGCGGCCCTCGGGGCGGAGGTTGGCGTCGACCGGCCAGATGGTGCCCTCGACGGTGGTCTCCGAGCAGATCCGCATCAGATGGGAGGCGAGCCGGGTCGCGGCCTGGATCGCCTTGCCCTCGTCGGCGCCCTCCGTGGGCTCACCGACGAAGATCACGTCCACGTCGGAGACGTAGTTGAGCTCGTGGCCGCCGCACTTGCCCATCGCGATCACCGCGAGCCGGCACATGGCGGCGTCGGCGGGCGCCGCCGTACGGGCGATGGCGAGCGCGGCGCGCAGGGTCGCCGTCGCCAGGTCGGCGAGCTCGGCGGCGGTCTGGGCGAGGTCGGCGGTGCCGCACACGTCACGGGCCGCTATGGCCAGGAGGCAGCGGCGGTAGGCGACCCGCAGCGACACCGGGTCGACGGCCTCGGCGAGCCCCTGCTCGAACTCGGCGACCCCCGGGTGCAGGTCGGCCGCCTCGTACTGGACGAGGGACTCCCAGTCGCGGGGGTGCCGGGCCAGGTGGTCGGCGAGCGCCTCGGAGGAGCCGAGCACCCCCAGCAGCCGGTCCCGGAACGGCTTCGCGGAGAGCAGCGTGGTGGTGAGGGTCCCCCGCTCGGTCTCGGGCTGCGCCTCGACGAGCCGGACCAGGCCGCGCAGCGCGAGGTCGGGGTCGGGGGTCGCGCCGAGGGCGTCGAGGAGGACGTCGTCGCCGCGCAGCGCGGACAGCTCGGGCACGTCCAGGAGCCGCTCGGCCCCCGAGGGGTCGGTGAACCCGTGCCGCAGCAGACGTGAGAACGTGCTGCTCCTGCGTCCCGGCACCGTCATTCCGCCGCTCCCTCCGAGCAGGTCAGCCCCAAGGGGTCGAGCCTATCGGGAGCGGGGGCCGGGGGCTTCCCCGCCCGCCGATGCGCCGCGTCACACGTGAGATCGCGCACAAAGATCGCTTTCCGGGCGAATGAACCGTAAATCTGGAAGGTCCGTCTTGAGGTGCGCGGCTCCCCGCCGCGTGCCTGCGGGGGCTGCCCCGCCACCCCCGCCCCGCCTCGCTCGACTCCGCCTCGCCCCGCCTCGCCTCGCTTCGCCCGCCCCAGCCTCGCCTTGCACCGCCCCGCCCCGCCCCGCCCGTCAGTGAAAGCGCCGCCGATCATGCCTGTCCGCCCCCGCCGCCCCTCCCGCCGCAGCATCGTCTCGGCGGCCGTCGCGACCGCCCTGGTCGGCGGCACCTTCGCCGGACTCCTCTCGGTGACGGCCGCGAAGCCGGAGGCACCCGCGCCGCCCCCGCCGGCGCCGGAGGCGAAGGCACCCGCGAAGAGGACCCCGGTCCGGACCACGGGCTCCCCCGCCTCCGTGGTGCAGATCGTGGCCCACCCCGACGACGACCTGTTCTTCATGAACCCGGACGTGTCCCAGTCCCTGCGCTCCGGCAGCCCCCTCACCTCGGTCTACCTCACCGCCGGCGAGTCCGACGGCGTCAACGCGCGCCCCCGGGACGCCGCCGCGACCCCGACCGACAAGGCGGGCTACGCCGAGGCCCGGCAGAACGGCATACGCGCGGCGTACGCCGAGATGGCCACCGGCAGCCGGACCAGCGCCTGGGACCGGGAGGCGATACCCACGGCCGGCGGCGGGTGGGCCGAGCTGGACACCCTGCGTGCCAAGCCGCAGGTCAAGCTGATGTGGTTGCAGATACGCGAGGCCGGCGCCATCAACGGCGACCGGCCGCACAGCCTCCACGGCCTGTGGACCGGCCGGATCACCGCGCTCGAGTCGCAGCGCTCCGCCGGCACCCCGGTCGCCGCCGACTTCGCCTACACGAGGGAACAGGTCGTCGCCACGCTGACGGGGATCCTGGAGCGGTTCCGGCCGACCTTCGTCAGGGCACAGGACCCGAGCCCCGGCACGTACCCGGACGGCGGGGCGTTCCGGGACCACCAGGACCACCTGTTCGGGGCGCGGTTCGCCCAGGCCGCGCTCGCCCGGTACGCGGAGCTGCCCGGGCACCCGCACGTCGGCGTGCAGAACTACCTCGGCTACCCGACCAGCGCCCTGCCGCACACCCTCGACCCCGACGCGGCCGACGCGAAGCTGGCGACCCTGAAGACGTACGCCTGGCTCGACGGGGTCCAGGACTGCGGGACCGTCGCGGGCTGCGGCGACCTGAAGGTGGCCGCGCGGCCCGCCGGACGCGGCTGGACGCAGACCGTCCGCTACGCCCGCGGCACCTCCACCTCCTGGGTCCAGCGCGGCCCCGACGGCGGGCTGCGCGCCTTCTCCGTCCTCGACGGCCACCTCGCGGCCTGGCGGAAGCCGGCCGACGCGGTGGCCTGGCGGGGCCCGGAGATGCTGCCCGGCGGGGGCCTCGACAGCGGGGTCACCTCCGTGTCCCTGCCCGACGGCCGCATCGCCGTCTTCGGCACGCGCACGACGCTCGGCGGCGACGCGGCGGACTACCGGCGCGAGGTCGTCACCACCGTCCAGTCGGTCCCCGGCGGCTCCTTCGGCGCCTGGCGGTCGCTCGGCACGCCCGAGCGCAGCGACGCCGAGGGGACCTCGGACATCAGTGCCCCCGCCGTCACGGTGGCCGCCGACGGCCGGGCCACCCTGGTGCTGCGCGACAGCCGCCACCGGCTGACGGCCCGCGAGCAGCGCGCCGACGGCGGCTGGGGCCCGTGGCGGTCGCTGGGCGGCACGGAGGTGTACGGCGACCCGGTGGCGGCGACGGACGCGCACGGCCGCGGATACGTCTTCGCCAGCACCCCGGACACCGTCCTCGCCTGGGCCGAGCGGGCGCCCGGCGGGCCGCTGACCGGGCCGGCGCCGACCGGGCTGCCGCCGACGACCCTCGCGCTGAGCGCGAGCGCGGCGCCGGACGGCGGCGGTGTACGGCTCTGGTTCCGCAAGCCGGCCTCCGGCGATCTGCGGAGCGCCGACTTCTCCGGCACGGGCCCGGTGTCCCCGGTCACGGAGCTGTCCGGCACCGGTGTCGCGGGGTTCGGTCCGGTGAGCGGCGGCGACGGCCTGCTCGCGGTCCGCTCCCGCACCGGCTTCCTGGCGACGGCCCCGCACGGCCGGGCCGGGGCGCGGCCGGTCTGGACGCTGGAGCGGTTCCTGTTCTCCGGGGCGCCGGACGCCGGTACGGACGGGGTGGCGGCGATCGGCCTGGACGGCCGGCTGCACTGGACACCTGCGACGCGTTGAGCCGTTCCGGGTGCGTGGACCGGTCCCGTACGGGACCGTGGTCCCCATGAACATCACGCTGGAAGTCGTCACGGTCCCCGTCAGCGACCTGGACCGGGCGAAGGAGTTCTACGGCGAGAAGTGCGGCTTCACGATCGACCTGGACAGCGAGGTGGCGCCCGGCGTGCGGGTCATCCAGGCGACGCCGCCGGGCTCGCGCTGCTCGATCTCGATGCTCGGCGGCATGCCGCAGATGCCCGGCACGAAGACGGCGGCCCCGGGCAGCCTGCAGGGTCTCCAGCTCTGCGTCACGGACATCGAGGCGGCGCGGGAGGCGCTCGTCGGCCGGGGTGTCGACGTCTCGCCGGTGATGCACGTCGGCGAGACCGGCTGGGAGGACGGCAAGGGCGGCACCTGGAACTCGTTCATGTCCTTCGTGGATCCGGACGGCAACGGCTGGGTGGTGCAGGAGGCCCCGTCGGAGCTGGCGGAGCGCTGAGACCGGCCACGGCGCGGGCCGTCCAGTGGCCGGCGGCGCCGGGACAGGCGGCGAGATAGGCGGCGACCTCGGTGTGCGCCCAGGCCCCGGCCCGGCCCAGTCCGGCCGCCAGGTGCCGCAGGTAGGCGGCGGAGGGCGCCCGCAGGCCGCCGTCGCCCGGCATCGGCCAGGGGGCGGTGAAGGTCAGCACCGGGAGGCCGTCGAGGAGGCCGGGGCACACGAGGGTCTCGTACCGTCCGGGTCCGAGGACCCGGCGCCCGGTGGCGCGGACCCCGGCCAGGTCGAGGTCGGCACCGGGCGGGCGGTACATCTCCTGGGCCGCGATGTCGGAGAACTGTCCGGCCGTCAGGAGGTGGGCGACGCCCCACGCGGTGCCGTCCGCCGCCGGGTCGTAGAAGGCGCGGCCGCCGCCCCACACGGGCGAGTCGGTCGCGAAGTACACCCGGCCGGGCAGCTCGACGGGCACGGACCGCTCGGGCGGGCGCCGGTCCCGGCACCCGGGGAACCCCCGCACGGCTTCCGGCGGACGGCCGCCGTCGAGGTAGTACCGCAGGCGCTCGACGTGCGTGTTGGAGCCGTAGGCGGCGTACCAGACACGGCTCTCGGGTTCCGGCATGGGACCCGACGCTAGCGCGGCCGGAGCCGTACGGACGTCAGAAACCCAGGTAGAAGTGGCGGAGCTGTCCGTCCTCGGCGACGCAGGGCATCCCGGCGGCCTCCATCACCCGGTGCGAGGCCGGGTTGTCCAGATCGGCGTCGCCCTTCACCCCGGCGGCGCCGGCCCTGCGGGCCACCTCCAGGAGGGCCCGCAGCGCCTCGGAGGCGTACCCCTTGCCCCGTGCCCCGGGCACGAGCCCGTATCCGACGGTCGCGACGCCGATCTCGTCCGGCGGCCCGTGGAAGCCGATGCCGCCGACGGCGACGCCGTCGAGCCGTATCTCGTAGACCCGGTACGGCCCCGGATCGCCCCGCTCGGCGACGCCCCGCAGGAACCCGGTGTTCGCCCGCACGTCCCCGTCCCCGGGATAGCCCTCCCCCCAGAGGTCCCCGGGCCCGGACTCCCGGGCGACGATGCGCTCGGCCTCGTCCACGCTCAACGGATGCAACACGAGTCGCGCGGTGGCGACGGATTCGATCTTCACGGCGGCAGTCTGAACCGCCTCCCGCGCCCCGGGCAACGGGGTTTGGGTCGCACGGCCGAACGGGAGCCGCCCGCCCGGTCGGCGCGGGCGGGCACGAGGTCTCCCAACGCCCTTACAGCACCGGCAGGTTCTTCCGCAGCTCGAAGGCGGTGACCTCGGAGCGGTACTCCTCCCACTCCTGCTTCTTGTTGCGGAGGAAGAAGTCGAAGACGTGCTCGCCCAGGGTCTCGGCGACCAGTTCGCTCTTCTCCATCAGGGCGATCGCCTCTCCCAGGTTCTGCGGGAGCGGTTCGATGCCCATCGCGCGGCGCTCCGCGTCGGAGAGCGCCCAGACGTCGTCGTCGGCGCCGGCCGGGAGTTCGTAGCCCTCCTCGATGCCCTTGAGACCGGCGGCGAGGAGGACCGCGTAGGTCAGGTACGGATTGGCGCCCGAGTCGATGGAGCGGACCTCGACGCGGGACGAGCCCGTCTTGCCCGGCTTGTACATGGGGACGCGGATGAGGGCGGAGCGGTTGTTGTGGCCCCAGCAGATGTACGAGGGGGCCTCGCCGCCCGAGCCGGCCGTGCGGGAGGAGCCGCCCCAGATGCGCTTGTACGAGTTGACCCACTGGTTGGTGACGGCGGAGATCTCGCCCGCGTGCCGCAGGAGGCCCGCGATGAAGGAGCGGCCCACCTTCGACAGCTGGTACTCGGCGCCCGACTCGTAGAACGCGTTCCGGTCGCCCTCGAAGAGCGACAGGTGGGTGTGCATGCCCGAACCGGGGTAGTCCGAGAACGGCTTCGGCATGAACGTGGCCTGCACGCCCTGCTCCAGGGCCACCTGCTTCATGACCAGGCGGAAGGTCATGATGTTGTCCGCGGTGGACAGGGCGTCGGCGTAGCGGAGGTCGATCTCCTGCTGGCCGGGCGCGCCCTCGTGGTGGGAGAACTCCACCGAGATGCCCATGGATTCGAGCATGGTGATGGCCTGGCGGCGGAAGTCCATGCCGACGTTCTGCGGGGTGTGGTCGAAGTAGCCCGAGTTGTCGGCCGGGGTGGGCCGGGTGCCGTCGAGCGGCTTGTCCTTGAGGAGGAAGAACTCGATCTCGGGGTGGGTGTAGAAGGTGAAGCCGAGGTCGGAGGTCTTGGCAAGGGCGCGCTTCAGGACATAGCGCGGGTCCGCGAAGGACGGCGAGCCGTCGGGCATGAGGATGTCGCAGAACATCCGGGCCGTGCCCGGGGCCTCGGCGCGCCAGGGCAGGATCTGGAAGGTGCCCGGGTCCGGCTTGGCGATCATGTCCGACTCGTACACCCGGGCGAAGCCCTCGATCGCGGAGCCGTCGAAGCCGATGCCCTCGTCGAAGGCCTGCTCCAGTTCGGCGGGCGCCACGGCCACCGACTTCAGGAAGCCGAGCACGTCGGTGAACCACAGGCGTACGAAGCGGATGTCGCGCTCCTCGAGCGTACGGAGCACGAATTCCTGCTGCTTGTCCATTTCCACACCCATCCTCGCTGGTCAGGCCGCCTGCTCCCACCGCCTCCGGTGCATCGGGGGGCACCTGAGCATCCCACCACATGGTTTCGCGCACGTTGCACACCCATACTGCCCGCTCGGGTGTGACTCAGGTAACGGGAGAACGGCCGGATCCGGGCGGTCGTCCACCGTTCCGGCACCCTCTCGCCGGTACCGAGTGGTACCCCGTTCGGCCCACAGGGGCCTCTCGCCCACTACGATCTGCGCCCATGGGGGCCCCACGGCTCGTACGCCTGTCCCGACACGCGCGTCCCATGGCACTGGTGAGTGCCGTGGCGACGCTCCTCGGCGCGCTCTTCCTCTGTCTGGGGACGGGGCCGGACGGGTCACGGGCCCATCACGAGGGGGCCGCGCGGCCGGCCGCCGGGGCCGCGGCCGTCGGCGCCGAGGCCTCGGCCGGTGCCGCCGGCGAGTTCGTCTGTCCGTACGACCGCGGCGGCTGTTCCCTCTTCCCCTCGCTCTCCCCCGCGGTGCTCAGCGCGCCCCCGCCCGACACCCCGCTCCACGCGGAGGGCATCTCGCCGCGTCCCGCGCCGCCTTCCGGTGACGGGCCGGCCCGCCGTTCGGACGCCCGGCCGCGCGCGCCGGACCTGCACGTCCTTCAAGTTCTCCGGACGTGACGGCACCGGGTGCCCGCCTCGCGGCGGGCCCCGCCCCGCACGTCCACCCCCGAACTCCACCCCACTCCTGAAGAAGGACGACATCACCATGGCCGCCAACCGCTCCGCCACCGCCGACCGCCGCGCCCGAATAGAGGAGATGCGCCGCGCCGAGCAGGCGCGCGAGCGCCGCAACCGTCTGATCACCATCGGCGTCTCGTCCGTCGTCGTGCTGGGCCTCGTCGGCTTCGGCACCTTCGTGCTGATGAAGAAGTCCGACGAGCAGGACAAGAAGGACGCCGCCGCCAAGGCCCCCATCGCGGCCGAGAAGTCCTGGGACGCGAAGAAGCTCGGCCGCAACCACGTCGAGACGGCCGTGAAGTACGACATGAAGCCGCCGGTCGGCGGTGACCACAACCCGGTCTGGATGAACTGCGACGGCGTGGTCTACGACAAGAAGATCGCCGAGGTGAACGCCGTGCACTCCCTGGAGCACGGGGCCGTCTGGGTGACGTACAACAAGAAGGCCTCCCAGGCCGACGTGAAGGAGCTGGCCGACAAGGTCGGCAAGACCAAGTACTCGCTGATGAGCCCGGTGGACGACCAGGCCGGCTCGATCATGCTGTCCGCCTGGGGCAAGCAGGTGACCGTGGACGGCGCCGACGACCCGCGCGTCGACGCGTTCTTCACGAAGTACGTCCAGGGTCCGCAGACCCCGGAGCCGGGCGCGGCCTGCACGGGCGGCATCGGCGCGGACGGGCAGGGCGGTACGGGGATGGGCCAGTGAGGCTCAACCGTACGCAGGGGGCGGCGGTCACCGCCGTCGCGCTGGCGCTGCTGTTCGCCGGGGGCGCGGTCACCGTGGCCTCCGCCGACCGCGACGAGGTCCCGAGCACCCCGGCCTCCTCGTCGGCGGACGCCGGTTTCGCCCGGGACATGTCGGTCCATCACCAGCAGGCCGTCGAGATGTCGTTCATCGTCCGGGACCGGACGAAGGACGAGGACGTGCGCCGGCTCGCGTACGACATCGCCAACACGCAGGCCAACCAGCGGGGCATGATGCTCGGCTGGCTCGACCTGTGGGGGCTGCCGAAGAACGAGTCCGGGGTGGAGCCGATGACCTGGATGGGCATGGGCGTCTCGGCCGACGCGGACTCGCTGGACGGGGCCCTGATGCCGGGCATGGCGACCGACGCGCAGCTGGACGAGCTGCGGCGGGCCAGCGGCCGGAAGGCCGAGATCCTGTACCTGAAGCTCATGACCGAGCACCACAAGGGCGGGGTCCACATGGCCGAGGGCTGCGTCCGGAAGTGCGGCGTGGAGATCGAGCGGAACCTCGCGCAGGGCATGGTCGACGCGCAGCGGTCCGAGATGGCGCTGATGGCGGACATGCTCAGGAAGCGCGGGGCCTGACCCCGCCGGACGAGGCCCACGGCCCCCGTGACCCGCTGCGGTCGCGGGGGCCGAGGCGTCCGCCGACAATGGACGGGCTCGGGGAGTCCGTACGACGAGGCCCGACGAAAGGTACGCACCCCATGACCACGGCAAGGGACATCATGCATCCCGGGGCCCAGTGGATCCCGGCTCACGAGACGCTCGACCGCGCGGCCCAGCTGATGCGCAACCTGAACGTGGGCGCGCTGCCCATCGCCGACGAGCACGAACGGCTCTGCGGCATCCTCACGGACCGCGACATCGTGGTCGGCTGCGTGGCCATGGGCCACGACCCGTCGAAGATCACCTGCGGCGAGATGGCGAAGGGCACCCCGCGCTGGGTCCAGTCGGACGCGGACGTGGGCGACGTCCTGGAGGAGATGCAGAGCCATCAGATCCGGCGGCTCCCCGTCATCGAGGGCAAGCGGCTCGTCGGCATGATCAGCGAGGCCGATCTGGCCCAGCATCTGTCGGACGAGCAGATCAAGTCGTTCTGTATGAGCGTCTACTCCGCCACGTGACCGGTCCGCAGGATCGCGCGGGCCACGGCGTCCGGGCGGTCGCGCATGACCAGATGGCCCGACGGTTCGGCCGCCTCGTAGCGGGCGCCGAGCCGCCGGGCCAGCGCGCGCTGGCGCCGTTCCCAGCGGGCGGAGCCGTCGGGGGCGGCGAGGACGGTGACGGGCAGGCCCGGCGGGAGGGGGTGCCGGGCGCGCAGGGCGAGGAGTTCGGCGGCGACGTCCCCGTAGCGGGCGTTCTCCAGGAGGGCGCCGCGCAGCACGCGTGAGGTGCCGTAGACGCGGCGGATCAGCGCGGGGGGCGTCGGGTCGCCGCGGACGGCGAGCCGGCGGACCAGGGGGCCGAGGGCGGCGGGGACGCCGGCGGCGCAGAGGACGGCGGCGAGGGCGCGGGATCCGGCGGTGGTACGGGAGGGGCGGGGGTGCTCCTCCACCGAGGAGTCCACGAGGACGAGGGCGGCGGTCCGGTCGGGGTGGAGCCGCGCGAAGGCCTCCGCGTGGAACCCGGCGATCGAGTGCCCGGCGACGGTGACGGGCCCGCGCGGTCCGAGCGCGTCCCCGAGGGCGTCGAGGAGGGCCGCGATCCGGTCGGCCTCGCCGGCCGCGGTCGGCGGCGCGGCCGCCGGGGCGGAGAGGCCGTGGCCGGGGCGGTCGAAGCGGACGACGGTGCGGTGCGGGGCGAGGTACGGGAGGACCGGGTCCCAGTCGAACCAGCTGAGGCCGAGGCCGGCGCCGAGGACGCAGACCGGCCCGGAGCCGTCGACGGCCACGTGGTGGGCGACTCCCCCGATCCGTACGAACACCGTCACCGCTCCCCCTCGCGCACCAGGGAGTACGCGAGGACCGCGAGCCACACCGCGACGAGGAGGACCTGGAGGCGCTGGCCGGCACCGAGCGACCAGATGCCCTTCCCGGCCTCGAACGCGGCGACGGCCGCCAGCGTCCAGGCGGTGGCGGCGAGCTCCAGGACGACGAGGACCGGACCGGTGCGGGCCAGGAGCGGCCACTGCCCGTACCGGCGGGCGGCGACGGTGAGGGCGACGAGGGCCACGAGCGCGCCGGTCATCGCGAGGCCGGAGCTGATCGCGTGGGCCGTATGGGTGGCGGGGACGAGCCCGGCGGTCTCGCGGGCCGCGCACTCGGGGTCGACGGTCGGGGCGCAGCTGAGCGGCAGCCGCGAGTCGACGGCGGTGGCGGCGCCGAAGACGGCGAGGGCGGTCCAGCCGACGAGGAGCCAGGGGCGGCGGGCCCGCTCCGGGCGCGCCCAGGACGGCACGCGGGGGTCCGGCGGGCGGCGGTCACGGCCGGCCGCGAGGCCCGTCAGGGCGCCGCGGCTGCTCGCGAGGCCCGTCAGGGCGCCGCGGCTGCTCGCGAGGCCCGTCAGGGCGCCGCGGCTGCTCGCGAGGCCCGTCAGGGCGCCCGCGAGGACCAGGAGCCCGGCCGCGAGGTCCGTGGCCCGGAAGAGGCCGCCGAGGGGCTGGTCGGCGGCGGCCAGCTCGGAGACGTACGTCCGGACCGGGTCGAGCCCGGTCCGGACGAGGACTTCGAGGAGCCAGGCGGTGTACGCGAGCGCGCCGAGGGCCAGCAGCAGTCCGGCCGTACGCGTGACACTCCTGGGCATATCGGATCGAACGTCAGAAGGCAGGCGAAGGTTCCCGGTGGTCGGGGTGGACCCAGTCGGGTTGGCGGTACCTGAGGAGCGCGGCGGGGATGGCGAGGCCGAGGAGGAGCGGTCCGCCGGCGGCGATGGTCTCCGTGCCGGTCGCGGCGGGGCGTGCCGACTCTGCCGGTTCGTCAGTGGTCGTCCTGCGGCCGTGATCAACAGGTGCCGCCGCCCCGCATGTCGGCGGAGCGGGACTCGCCCCCGCCGATCCCAGGACATAGCGTCGGTCTGACGATTACACTGGGCGGGTGCCTCAACTACGCCTCGCACTGAATCAGATCGACTCGACCGTCGGAGACATCGCCGGGAACACCGAGGCGATCGTGCACTGGACCCGGCACGCCGCCGGGCAGGGCGCGCATCTCGTCGCGTTCCCCGAGATGGCGCTGACCGGATATCCCGTCGAGGACCTCGCGCTGCGCTCCTCCTTCGTCGAGGCGTCCCGGACGGCCCTGCGCGGGCTCGCCCGGCGTCTGGCGGACGAGGGGTTCGGGGAGCTGCCCGTCGTCGTCGGCTACCTCGACCGCTCGGAGCGTGACCGGCCGCGCCTCGGCAGGCCCGCCGGGTCCCCGGAGAACGCCGCGGCCGTCCTGTACGGCGGTGAGGTGGCCCTGCGCTTCGCCAAGCACCACCTGCCGAACTACGGCGTCTTCGACGAGTACCGCTACTTCGTGCAGGGCGACACCCTGCCGGTGGTCCGCGTCCACGGCGTCGACGTGGCCCTGGCGATCTGCGAGGACCTCTGGCAGGACGGCGGCCGGGTGCCCGCGGCGCGCAGCGCCGGCGCGGGTCTGCTCCTGTCGGTCAACGCCTCGCCGTACGAGCGGAACAAGGACGACACCCGGCTCGAACTGGTCCGCAAGCGGGCCCAGGAGGCCGGATGCGTCACCGCCTACCTGGCGATGACGGGCGGTCAGGACGAGCTGGTCTTCGACGGCGACTCGATCGTCGTGGACGCGGCCGGCGAAGTGATCGCGCGCGCCCCGCAGTTCGTGGAGGGCAGCGTGATCCTCGATCTGGAGCTGCCCGCGGCCGGGGCGGACGCGCCGGGGGGCCTGGTCGACGACGGGCTGCGGATCGACCGGGTGGTGCTGTCGGAGGAGCCGCTGCCCGCGTACGAGCCGGAACTGACGGGCGGCTACGCGCACCGGCTCGACGACGACGAGGAGGTGTACTCGGCGCTGGTGATCGGCCTGCGGGCGTACGTCGCGAAGAACGGTTTCC
Organism: Streptomyces sp. NPDC096079; assembly: GCF_040303145.1. Classification (NCBI taxonomy): domain Bacteria; kingdom Bacillati; phylum Actinomycetota; class Actinomycetes; order Kitasatosporales; family Streptomycetaceae; genus Streptomyces; species Streptomyces sp. NPDC096079. The sequence goes on along the minus strand of NZ_JBEOST010000002.1, from coordinate 712,095 downwards.
GCTCGGTCCTGATCGGCCTGTCCGGCGGCATCGACTCGGCGCTCGTCGCCTCGATCGCCTGCGACGCGCTCGGCGCGGACCAGGTGTACGGCGTGTCGATGCCCTCGAAGTACTCCTCGGACCACTCGCGCGGCGACGCGGCCGAACTGGCCCGCCGCACCGGTCTGAACTTCCGCACGGTGTCGATCGAGCCGATGTTCGACGCGTACATGGGCGCGCTCGGGCTCACCGGGCTCGCCGAGGAGAACCTCCAGTCGCGGCTGCGCGGCACGATGCTGATGGCGCTCTCCAACCAGGAGGGCCACATCGTCCTGGCGCCCGGCAACAAGTCGGAGCTGGCGGTGGGCTACTCGACGCTCTACGGCGACTCCGTCGGCGCCTTCGGCCCCATCAAGGACGTCTACAAGTCGGACGTCTTCCGGCTCGCGCGCTGGCGCAACCGCGCCGCCGAGGATCGCGGCCAGACCCCGCCGATCCCGGAGAGCTCGATCAGCAAGCCGCCCAGTGCCGAGCTGCGCCCCGGCCAGGTCGACACGGACTCGCTGCCGGACTACGAGGTCCTGGACGCGGTCCTCGCGCTGTACGTGGACCGCGACCAGGGCCTGGACGCCATCGTGGCCGCCGGCTTCGACGAGGAGCTGGTGACCCGGACGCTGCGGATGGTGGACACGGCCGAGTACAAGCGGCGCCAGTACCCGCCGGGCACCAAGATCTCGGCGAAGGGCTTCGGCAAGGACCGGCGGCTGCCGATCACGAACGGCTGGCGGGAGACGACGTCCGGCTGACCGCCGGTGCCTCCGCCGCGAGGGGGCGACTGACAGCCGGCTGATCCTCCGCGAGGGGCCGGCAGGCGGCCGGTTCCTCCGCCGCGAGGGGGCTTCCCGTGACGACCCGGGAGGTCCCCTCCGCCGTACCGCCGGAGCGGTCGAGCAGGCCCGCCACCGCCGCGACCGCCAGGCCGACGGCCGTGAGGCCCGCGCCGACGAGGGCCGGGGACGTCCAGCCCCAGCCGGCGGCGACGGCCGCCCCGCCGGCCCAGGCACCGCCCGCGTTGGCGAGGTTGAAGGCGGAGTGGTTGGAAGCGGAGGCGAGCGTCGGCGCGTCCTTCGCCTTGTTCATGACCAGCATCTGGAGCGGGGTGGTCGTCATGAAGCCGACGGCGCCGAGCACGACGACCGTGACCAGGGCGAGCCAGGGCACGTGGACGGTGAACCGGAAGGCGACCAGGGCGAGGACGAGGGCCGCGAGCGAGCCGTACAGCGTGGGGCGCAGCGCCCGGTCGGTGAGCGGGCCCGCGGCGAGCGCCCCGCCGGTCATGCCGAGGCCGAAGAGGGCCAGGACGACCGTGACGGCGGAGTCGCCGAAGCCCATCACCTCGGTCGTCATCGAGGCGAGGTACGAGTAGACGGCGAAGACGCCCGCGAAACCGAAGACGGCCGTGAGCAGGCCGAGCAGCACCTGTGGGCGGCGCAGCGCGCGCACCTCGCCGGCGAGGCCCTGCCGCCCGTCCACGGGCACGTACGGCACGAGGCGGGCGAGCGCGGCCATGGCGAGCAGGCCGATCGCGGACACCACCAGGAAGGTGGCCCGCCAGCCGAGGTGCTGGCCGAGCAGGGTCGCGGCCGGTACGCCGAGGATGTTCGCGACGGTGAGGCCGAGGAACATCGTGGCGACCGCCCGCGCCTGCCGGTCCTCGCGCACCAGCCGGGCGGCGACGACGGCGCCGAGGCCGAAGAACGCGCCGTGCGGCAGCCCGGCGAGGACGCGGCCCGCGACGAGCCAGCCGAAGCCGGGGGCGAGCGCGGAGGCGAGGTTGCCGACCGTGAAGAGCGCCATCAGCAGGAGCAGCATCCGCTTGCGCGGGACGCGCGAGCCGAGGGCGGTGAGCAGCGGGGCACCGATGACCACCCCGATCGCGTACGCCGAGACGAGGTACCCGGCGGTGGGGACGGAGGTGCCGAGGTCGTCGGCGACCTGCGGGAGCAGGCCCATCATCACGAATTCGGTGGTGCCGATGCCGAAGGCGGAGACGGCGAGCGCGAGCAGCGCCACGGGCATGGTGGGGGCCTTTCCGGGGGGATTAGTTCTTCGACGCAACAAATCGTCTCAGACCCCGTCCTCCCAGTGGCCTCCGGAGGGTGGAGAGAAGGTTTCAGAGCTTCACGCGGGCGGCGATCGGAAGGTGGTCGCTGTCCGTCTCCGGCAGCGCCCAGGACGACATCGGCTCCACGCCCTTGACCATGATCTGGTCGATGCGGGCCATCGGGAACGAGGCCGGCCAGCTGAAGCCGAAGCCGTCGCCCGCCGCGCCCTGGGTGGAGCGCAGCTGCGAGGTGACGCCGTTGAGCGCCCGGTCGTTCATCGTGCCGTTGAGGTCGCCGAGGAGCACGATCCGCTCGTGCCGGTCGTCGGCGATGGCCTCGCCGAGCGCGTTGGCGCTGTTGTCGCGCTGGTTGGCGGTGAAGCCGGCGTTCAGCTTGACCCGGACGGACGGGAGGTGCGCGACGTACACCGCCACCTCCCCCTTCGGGGTGACGACCGAGGCCCGCATCGCGCGGGTCCAGCCCATGTGGATGTCGACGGGCTGCGCGGCGCGCAGCGGCAGCTTGCTCCAGAGGCCGACCGTGCCCTGGACGGAGTGGTACGGGTAGGTCTCGGCGAGCCCCTTCTCGTAGACCGGGACCATGTCGCCCTTCAGCTCCTCCAGGGCGAGCACGTCGGCCCCGGAGGCCGCGAGCGCGCGGGCCGTCCCCTCGGGGTCGGGGTTGTCGGCGTTCACGTTGTGGGTGGCGACGGTCAGGTCGCCGCCGGGGGACGACTTGTCGGCCACGAGACCGCCGAAGAGGTTCAGCCACACCACGGCCGGCAGCAGCAGGGCGATCAGCGCGGTGGCGGAGCGCCGCACGAGCGCGAGCACGAGGAGGAGCGGCACGAACAGGCCGAGCCAGGGCAAGAAGGTCTCGGTGAGGCTGCCCAGGTTGCCGATCCGGTTGGGGATGTCGGCGTGGAGCACCATCAGCAGCGTGAGCGCCACGGCCGCCACGGCGATCAGGATGCCCCGGCGCCAGATGCCGCGGTCCCGGCGGAGCCCGTCGAGCGCGGTCCGGAACCGGGTCCGGGGACGCCCGCTCCCCGTGCCGTCGTGGTCGGTCTCCGTCATGTCCACCCGCGCCATCGCACTGTCCTCACTGCCTTGCTGCCTTGCCGCACTGCTGTCTCGCTCCGTGACCCGACGTCGACACTAGGCGATGAGGGGTCCGTCGTACTCCCCCAGGGACGACATGGGCGTGTGGCGGGTTCCTGCAGGTGGCGCGGGCGGGCGGGCTGTGACAGAACGCGCACATTCGTACGGTTCAGGGGCGGGGGCGGAGGCCCTCCATGAGGGTGTCGACGACCTGCTCGGCGAGGCCGGGCTCCAGGGTGGAGCCGGGCCGGATGACGGTGCGCAGCAGCAGGGGGCCGATGAACAGGTCGTTCACGAGCTCGACGTCCAGGTCGTCGCGGATCTCGCCCCGCTCCATGCCGCGCCGCACCGCCTCCAGGCCGAGGAGGCGGCGCGGGTCGACGACGGTGCGCTGGTACGCGTCCCACAGCTTGGGATAGAGCTGCATCTGCGCGTACACGTTGTGGAGCAGCGCCGAGGACCGCTTCGCGAGGCCGCGCTGCCGCAGCGCCTCCAGGAGCACGGCGATGTCGTCCCGGACCGAGGTGCCGGGCAGCACCGGGTCCGCGGGCTCCACGGAGCGGAGCACCTCGACGAACAGCTCCTCCTTGCCGGGCCAGCGACGGTAGATGGTCGCCTTGCCGACCCCGGCGGTGCGGGCGATCCGCTCGATGGACAGGTCGGCGAGCGGGACGCCGTCCTCCAGGAGGCCGACGACCGCGTCGAAGATCGCCTGCTCGACGGCCTCGGAACGCGGCCGCCCCCGCCGGGTCGTCTCCGGCGCGGGTGGGTCGTCCTGGTTGCCGCTGCCCTGCAGGGACACGTGCGCTCCGTTCCTGGTCCGGTACTTCCTTGCGCCCCCGATTCTCCCGCACGGCGGCCGTCCGTCGCGGGCAGGCGTTCCCCCCTCGGGGCGGAACGCCTGCCCGGACCGGGTGCCCTAGCCCCGCGAGCCCGGCATGATCCGAAAGACAGGCCCTAGCGAGCCGGAGTCGTGGCCCGGGGGTGGGCCGGGGCCGTGCCCGCACCCGAGTCGCCGCCGCCCGCCGGGGCCCGCCCGGGGAGGAAGGCCGCGACCACCGCCGCCCCCGCGAGGGCGATCGCGGCGGAGGCCAGGGCCGTGATGTGCATGGCGTCCAGGAAGGCCGTGTACGCGGGGGCCACCAGGCCCTCGCCCGCCGGGCCGAGCTTCTCGGCGACCGCGAGCGTCGCCTCGACGGACTCGCCCGCCGTGTCGCGCAGGGCCGCCGGGACGGCACCGAGGTGCCCCTCGATCTCGCCCCGGTACGCGGAGGAGAGCACCGAGCCGAGGACGGCCACGCCCAGCGCGCCGCCGACCTGCCGGAAGGTGTTGTTGATCGCGGAGCCGGAGCCCGCCTTCTCGCGGGGCAGCGCCTGCATGATCGCGACGGTGACCGGCGGCATGATGTGCGCCATGCCCGCGCCCTGGAGGAAGAAGACGACCTCCAGGACCCAGACGGGCGTCGAGGCGTCGAAGAGGGCGAAGGCCGCCAGGCCGGCGGCGACCAGCAGCATGCCGGCGGCGCAGACCGCCTTCGCGCCGAAGCGGTCGACGACGAGCCTGGCCCGGGGCGCGAAGACCATCTGCGCGACGGCGAGCGGCAGGATGAGCAGCCCGGACTCCAGCGCGCTGTAGCCGCGCACGCTCTGCAGGTAGAAGGCGGAGAAGAAGGTGACGCCCATGAGGGCGAAGAAGACGAGCGCGATCGCGGCGACGGCCGCGGAGAACGCGGGCTTCTTGAAGTACGTCATGTCGATGGCCGGGTGGTCGCTGCGCCGCTCGTGGAGGACGAAGACGACGAGGACCGCGAGGCCGCCGAGGACGGGGGCGAGGACGGTGACGTCGGTGAAGCTCGCCAGCTCGCCGCCGCGGATGATCCCGTACACGAGGAGCACCAGGCCGACGACGGAGAGGAGCACGCCGGGTATGTCGACGCGGCCGGGGTTCGGGTCGCGGGAGTCGGGCACGAGCCAGAGCATCAGGGCGAAGGCCAGGAGCACCACGGGCACGTTGACGAGGAAGATCGATCCCCACCAGAAGTGCTCCAGGAGGATGCCGCCGGTGATGGGGCCGATCGCGATGGCGAGGCCGACGCTGCCGGCCCAGATGCCGATGGCCTTGGGCTGTTCGTCGCGCTCGAAGACGTTCATGAGGACGGCGAGCGTCGCGGGCATCACGAAGGCGGCGCCGAGGCCCATGACGGCCCGGTAGGCGATGAGTTCGCCCGGGGAGCCGGAGAGGGCGGCGAGGGCGGAGCCGATGCCGAAGACGGTGATGCCGAAGAGCAGCACCTTCTTGCGGCCGAGGCGGTCGCCGAGGAGGCCCGAGGTGAAGAGGAGTCCGGCGAAGACGAGCGTGTAGGAGTTGATGGCCCACTCCAGCTCGCTCTGGGTGGCGCCGATGCCGGTGGGAGCGGGGCTGGCGATGGTCTTGACCGCGACGTTCAGGATCGAGTTGTCGAGGACGACGATCAGCAGGCTGAGCATGAGGACGCCGAGGACGGCCCAGCGGCGCCGGTGGACGGCCTCGGGGACGCGGGGCCCGGCGGGCGGGGCGGGTGCGGTGGACGGCTGTGACATGAGCACCACCCTAGGGCAATTTCGATACGAGACCGTCTCGTATCGAAAAAACTGACGGAGGCTTTACGTTGCGGCGGTGTGAACAGCGCCACTCCGGCCCACTTCCCCGCCCGCCCGGCGAAGTGCCACCATGGACGTGGTCCGGGGACGCCACAGGGCGCCTCGAGATGACAAGAGGAGCCGTTCACCATGACGCTTCAGGCTGCCCCGAAACAGCCCGCCGACAGCAGCAAGGCGCTGTACGGAGGGAAGGGCACGCGCCGCATCACCGTCCACGACATCGCCGCCGCCAAGACCCGCGGCGAGAAGTGGCCCATGCTCACCGCCTACGACGCGATGACCGCCTCCGTCTTCGACGAGGCCGGCATCCCGGTGATCCTCGTCGGCGACTCGATGGGCAACTGTCACCTCGGCTACGACACCACCGTGCCCGTCACGATGGACGAGATGACCCTGCTGTCCGCCGCCGTCGTCCGGGGCACCCGGCGCGCCCTCGTCGTCGGCGACCTCCCCTTCGGCTCGTACCAGGAAGGGCCCGTCCAGGCCCTGCGCAACGCCACCCGGCTCGTCAAGGACGCCGGCGTCCACGCGGTCAAGCTGGAGGGCGGCGAGCGCTCGCTGCCGCAGACCGAACTGCTCGTCCAGGCCGGCATCCCCGTCATGTCCCACCTGGGCCTGACCCCGCAGTCCGTCAACACCATGGGCTACCGGGTCCAGGGCCGCACCGACGAGGCCGCCCACCGGCTGCTCAGCGACGCCAAGGCGGCACAGGACGCGGGCGCCTTCGCCGTCGTCCTGGAGCTCGTACCGGCCGAGCTGGCCGCCGAGGTCACCCGCTCGCTGCACATCCCGACCATCGGCATCGGCGCCGGCGCCGACACCGACGCGCAGGTCCTCGTCTGGACCGACATGGCCGGCCTGACCGGCGGCAAGGTGCCGCGCTTCACCAAGCAGTACGCCAACCTCCGCGAGACGCTCGGCGACGCCGCCCGCGCCTTCGCCGAGGACGTCAGCGGCGGGGCGTTCCCCGCCGAGGAGCACACCTTCCACTAAGCCGCAGCGGCACCACCCGACAGCCCGCCGACATCCCCCATCGGCGGGCTGTCGGTCGTCTGTCGGGGGCTTGTCGGTGGCGCCGTGTTCCATGGTGGACATGACGCGATCACACACCAACGCCGTCGAGGTCCGGGGGCTCGTGAAGCACTTCGGCGAGACGAAGGCCCTCGACGGGGTCGACCTGGACGTCCGCCAGGGCACCGTCCTCGGGGTGCTCGGGCCCAACGGCGCCGGGAAGACCACCCTCGTCCGCTGCCTGTCCACCCTCCTCGTCCCGGACGCAGGGACCGCCACCGTCGCCGGCTACGACGTGGTGAAGCACCCCCGCCAGCTGCGCCGCACCATCGGCCTCACCGGCCAGTACGCCTCGGTCGACGAGAAGCTGTCCGGCTGGGAGAACCTCTACATGATCGGGCGGCTGCTCGACCTCTCCCGTGCCGACGCCCGCCGCCGCGCCGACGAGATGCTGGAGCGCTTCTCCCTCACCGACGCCGCCAAGCGCCCGGCCATGAACTACTCCGGCGGCATGCGGCGCCGCCTCGACCTCGCCGCCTCGATGATCGGGCAGCCCGCCGTCCTCTACCTGGACGAGCCGACCACCGGCCTCGACCCCCGCACCCGCAACGAGGTGTGGGACGAGGTGCAGCGCATGGTCTCCGAGGGCGTCACCGTCCTCCTCACCACCCAGTACATGGAGGAGGCGGAGCAGCTCGCGAGCGAGCTGACCGTCATCGACCGGGGCAAGGTCATCGCCAAGGGCGGGGTCGACGAGCTCAAGGCCAAGGTCGGCGGCCGGACCCTGAAGGTCCGCCCCGTGGACCCGGGCCTGCTGCCCGCCATGGCCGCCGCGCTGCGCGAGACCGGCCTCGACGGGGTCGCCGGCTCGACCGTCGTCCCCGACGAGGGCGTGCTGTACGTGCCGATCCTCGCCGACGAGCAGCTGACGGCCGTCGTGGCGCTGCTCGGCGCGCGCGGCTTCGGCATCTCCCACATCGGCACCCACCTGCCCAGCCTGGACGAGGTGTTCCTCGCGATCACCGGCCAGAAGACCGCCGATGCCGAACTGTCCGACGCGATCACCGAGGAGGTCGCCGCGTGAGCACGACCACGGTCACCAAGTCCCCCGCCGGCACCCGGGGTCCGGGTCCGGCCGAGGCGCGCACCGCGCCCGCCGCGGAGCGCCGGATCGGCCTGCGGGCCAACCTCCGCCACATCGGCGCCCTCGCCCGGCGCAACGCCCTCCAGATCAAGCAGGACCCGGAGTCGATGTTCGACGCCGTCCTGATGCCGATCATCTTCATCCTGCTGTTCGTGTACGTCTTCGGCGGCGCGATCGCGGGCAAGGGCAACAACGACGTCTACGTCAACTACGTGACGCCCGGCCTGATGGCCATGATGGGCATGAACATCGCGATGGGCGTCGGCACCGGCATCAACGACGACTTCAAGAAGGGCGTCATGGACCGGTTCCGGACCATGCCGATCGCCCGTTCCTCGGTCCTCATCGCGAAGATCGTCGTCGAGGTGGGCCGGATGCTCATCGCCACCGCGATCCTGCTCGGCATGGGCTTCCTGCTCGGCCTGACGATCCACACCTCGTTCCTGCACCTCCTCGCCGCCATCGGCCTGTCGATGGTCTTCGGCGCCGCCCTGATGTGGATCTTCATCCTGCTCGGCCTCACCATGAAGACGGCCCAGGCCGTCCAGGGCATGGCCATGCTCGTCCTGATGCCGCTCCAGTTCGGCTCCTCGATCTTCGCCCCGCCGACGACGATGCCCGGCTGGCTGCAGACCTTCACCGACTACAACCCGCTGTCCAACCTCGCCGACGCCGCCCGCCACCTCATCAACGGCGGCCCGGTCGCCCACTCGGTGTGGATGACCCTCGGCTGGGCGGCGCTGATCACGCTCGTGACGGCACCGCTCGCGGTCGCCAAGTTCCGCAAGAAGACCTGAGTCCCGACCGGGGGATCATGACTCGGCGCGCTCACTGATCGCGTCGGCGGCGCGACCGAGCAGGGCGGCGGCCTCTTCCATGGAGAGGCCGTCGCCCTCCGCGTGTGCCGCCGCGAACTCCTCGTCGCCGAGCGCGGCCCGGCACAGCTCCGTCGCCCGCTCCAGGTTCTCCCGCTCCAGGGACGGTGGCAGGTGCCCCACGGGGACGAAGCCCTCACGGGCGCCGAGCAGCACCGCCGCGACCCGCGCGTGCGCGCCGCCGAGACCGGCGAGCGCCCAGGCCGCGATGACCACGTGGACCGACGGCATCTGCGGGGCCACCATCATCGACAGCGGGCCGAGGGAACGGCGGTACGCCTCCGCCGCGTTACCGAGCGCGGCCGCGTAGTGTCCCTCGATGTCGTCGAGCCAGGCCAGGCTGCCGAGCGTGAAGCCCTCGAAGAGGGAGAGGGTCTCGGAGCCGAAGTCCTTGAGCAGCTCGTTCAGATGCTCCCGCGCCTCCGCGTACCGGCCGGTGCGGGCGAGCGCCAGGGCGAGGAACAGCCGGGCGCCGAGCATCGGTTCGTGGCCCCGGCCGTAGCCGCCGTCCACGATCTCCCGCAGGATCTCCTCCCCCTCGTCCGCCCGCCCGATCTCCATCAGGATGTCGGCGTACCGGGCGCGCAGCAGCGCCGTCTGCGACTGGGCGCCGATCTGCTCCGCGTAGCCGATGGCGGCGGCGAAGTCCTCGGCCGCCGCCTCGTAGTCGAGCAGCCGCTCGCGGGCCTCGGCCCGGGAGGAGAGGGCCTCGGCCGCGCCCCAGGCGTCACCGAGGCGCACGAAGATCTCCAGGCCCTCGTCGGCGTCGGCGATGGCCCGCTCGGCCAGGTCGGCCCGGTTGGCGAACATGTTGCCGCGCAGCTGGAGGACGTTGGCCAGTTCCCATGCGTAGCCGTGGCGGCGGCAGGCGGCGACGGTCGCGTCCAGGAGCTCGCCGAGACGGCCGGCCTCGCCGATGAGGAGGACCGCGAAGACCGCGAAGGAGCCGGGCAGCCGGCAGGTCTGCGGCAGGCCCGGCCGGTAGACGGCGGTGATCTCCCGCAGCCGCCGGGTGCCCTCGGGGCTCGTCCAGCGCCCGGTCTCGTGGTCCATGTTGAGCAGCTCCACGAGCCGCACCCCGCGCCGCGCCTCCCAGCGCTGCTCCTCGGAGAGCGGCGGCGGGGCGGCCGTGCACGGCTCCAGGAGCGGTACGACGGGGGCCGCGGGCGGTGTGAACGGGTCCGGGCCCAGGGCGGACACGGCCTTCGACAGGTGCAGGGCGTCGGCGCGCAGATCGCGCATCTGCCAGTACCAGAGCAGCGAGTGGACGAGGACCAGTGCCTCGTCCTCGTCGCGGGCGTCGACGGCCCGGCGCAGAGCGGCGCGCATGTTGCCGTACTCGGCGGTGAAGCGGGCCATCGCGGCGACCTGGCCGTGGCGGCGGAGGCCGGGGTCGGTGTGGCGGGCCAGTTCGCGGTAGTACGTGAGGTGCCGGCGCTCGGCGGCGGCCCGCTCCCCGGCCTCGTCGAGCCGCTCGGCGGCGTACTCGGCGACGGTCTCCAGGAGCCGGTAGCGCATGCCGGTCCCACCGGGCGCGGCGACCACGAGCGACTTGTCGACCAGTGCCCCGAGCACGTCCAGGACCTCGGGGCCGCCCGGCCCGGCGCACACCGCCTCCGCCGCGTCGAGGTCGCAGCCGCCCGTGAAGACCGAAAGGCCCCGCAGCATCGCCCGTTCGGCCTCGTCCAGGAGGTCCCACGACCAGTCGACGACCGCCCGCAGCGTCTGCTGCCGGGGCAGCACGGTCCGGGCGCCCGAGGTCAGCAGCCGGAACCGGTCGTCGAGCCGGTCCGCGATCTGCCGCAGGGTCAGCATCCGCAGCCGGGCCGCCGCCAGCTCGACGGCCAGCGGCAGGCCGTCGAGGCGCCGCACGACCTCGCCCGCCGCGACCGGGTCGTCCTCGACGCGGAAGTCCGGACGGACCGCCGCGCCCCGCTCCCCCAGCAGCCGCAGCGCCATGCCGTCCGGCAGCGGGCCGAGGGGCCGGATCGACTCGCCCGGGACGCCGAGCGGCTCCCGGCTCGTGGCGAGCACCCGCAGCTCCGGGCAGCGCGCGAGCAGGGTCTCGGCGAGCGCGGCGGCGGCGCCGACGAGGTGCTCGCAGTTGTCGAGGAGGAGCAGCATCCGCCGCCCTGCGCAGTGCTCGACGAGCCGGTCGAGCGGATCGCCGGCGCCGCGCAGCTCCTCGGCGCCGGCACCGCGCAGCACGGTCTCGCGGGCGCCGACGGCCGCGAGGACCGCCTCGGGGACGGCCTCCGGGTCCCGCACGGGTGCGAGTTCCGCGATCCACACGCCCTCGGGCCACTCCTCGGTGCCCCGCTCGGCCGCCTCCTGCGACAGCCGGGTCTTCCCCGCGCCGCCGGGCCCGAGCAGCGTCACGAGCCGCGCGCCCTTCAGGTCCTCGCGGACGAGGGCGATCTCCTCCTCGCGCCCGACGAAGCTGGTGAGCCGCGCGCTCAGATTGCCCCGGACGGGGGCGCGCACGGGCTCCGGCTCCGGCTCCGGCGCGAGCAGCTCGGCGTGGAGCGCGCGCAGGGCCGGTGACGGGTCGGTGCCGAGGCGGGTGGCGAGGGCGCGGCGGACCGTCTCGTACGCGGCGAGCGCCTCGGCCGCGCGGCCGGTGTCCCGCAGGGCGCGGATCCGGAGTGCCTGGAGCGGCTCGTCGAGCGGGTGGGCGGCACAGAGGGTGGTGAGCTCCGGGAGGGCCTGCGCCGCCCCGCCGAGCGCGAGGGCGGCGGCGAGCCTGGCCCGGCGGACGTCCAGCCGCCGGGCCTCCCAGCGGGCGGCCTCCGCGTCCCGGTCCGGCAGGTCCGCGAGGGCGGGGCCGCGCCAGAGCCCGAGGGCCTCGTCGAGGAGGGCCGCGGCGCGTGCGGGGTCACCGGCGCCGAGCGCGGCCGTGCCCTCGGCGGCGAGGCGCTCGAAGCGGCGGGCGTCGACGTCCTCGGGCCGGGCGTCGAGCCGGTAGCCGCCCTCGGCGGACACCACCCGGTCCCGGCCGAGGGCCTTGCGCAGCCGGCCCACGAGGGCCTGCAGCGCGGCGGGGGCGTCGGCGGGCGGCTCGCCGCCGTGCCACACCTCGTCCACGAGGTCGGGTACGGAGACGGTCCGGCCGGCCCGCAGGGCGAGCACGGTGAGCAGCGCGCGGACCCGGGGGCCGGGGACGGGCACGTCGGTGCCGTCGGACGCGCGGGCGAGGGTCGACCCGAGAACGGAGTAGCGCACGGGCCCATTCTCCGCGACGCCGCCGCGGGCCTCGCCCACGCGCCCGTGCGGGCGTGGCCCCCCCTTGGCGGGGGCCCGGTGTGGAACCACCCCGGGGGGCCGGTACGTTTCCCGCACACACCGACCGCCACCGTCCCCTGGGAGCCCCCGAGATGAGCACGGCCACCACCCGGAGCCATGAGCGACGGATCAGTCCCGTCTTCCTGGCGATCCTCGCCGTCATGGCCGTCACCGGCTGGGCGGTGTGGACGGACTTCGCCGCCTCGCCCGGTCTGGCGGTCTTCCTCTTCGTGACCTCGGCCTGGGTCGTGTCGCTGTGCCTGCACGAGTACGCGCACGCGCGGACCGCGCTGCACGGCGGCGACATCACCGTGGGGGCCAAGGGCTATCTGACGCTCAACCCGCTGGCGTACACGCACGCCGTGCTGAGCATCGTCCTGCCCGTGCTCTTCGTGATCATGGGCGGGATCGGTCTGCCGGGCGGCGCGGTCTTCATCGAGCAGGGCCGGATCCAGGGCCGCTGGAAGCACAGCCTGATCTCGGCGGCGGGCCCCCTGGCGAACGTGCTGTTCGCGCTCGTCTGCACGGCGCCGTTCTGGCTGGGCGCGCTCGACGGCGTGCCGCTCGCGTTCCGCTTCGCGCTGGCGTTCCTGGCGTTCCTCCAGGTGACGGCGGCGCTCCTGAACCTCCTGCCGGTGCCGGGACTCGACGGCTACGGGGTGGTGGAGCCCTGGCTGTCGTACCGGGTGAAGCGGCAGATCGAGCCGTACGCGCCGTACGGCTTCTTCATCGTGATCGCCCTGCTCTTCGTGCCGGCGGTCAACGACGCGTTCTTCGACGCGATCGACGCCCTGATGCGGTCGCTCGGGGTGCCGGAGCTGAGCCGCTACTGCGGCTCTCAGCTGTTCCGCTTCTGGCAGGAGACGCCGGAGTTCTGCCGGGTCTGACCCGGGACCCCGGCGTCTAGCCCTGGGCCTCGGCGCGGGCCTGGACCTTCGCGCGGCGGACGTAGTACCAGGCCATGTTGGAGGAGAGACCGGCGAGGAGCACCCACACGATGCCGAGGAAGCTGCCCTCGACGAAGGAGACGACGGCCGCGGCGACGGCGAGGACGCAGACCACGAGGGCGTAGAGGGCGAGGCGGGGCATGGGGTCGGCTCCTGTCGGGCGGGTACGGCTGAGGGTGCCCGTCCAGTGTCCCCCATGCCCCGAAGGGTCCGGTCTCCGGCTCAGACGTCGGTGACCCGGAGTCCCGCGTGCGCCTTGTAGCGGCGGTTGACGGAGATGAGGTTCGCGACGAGCGACTCCACCTGGTGGGCGTTGCGCAGCCGGCCGGCGAAGACGCCGCGCATGCCGGGGATGCGGCCGGCGAGGGCCTGGACGATCTCGACGTCGGCGCGCTCCTCGCCGAGGACCATCACGTCCGTGTCGATCTCCTCGATGGAGGTGTCCTTGAGGAGGACGGCGGAGAGGTGGTGGAACGCGGCGGCGACCCGGGAGTCCGGGAGGAGCGCGGCGGCCTGCTCGGCGGCGGAGCCCTCCTCGGGCTTGAGGGCGTAGGCGCCCTTCTTGTCGAAGCCGAGGGGGTTGACGCAGTCCACGACGAGCTTGCCGCGGAGCTCCTCGCGGAGGGACTCCAGGGTCTTGGCGTGGCCGTCCCACGGCACGGCGACGATGACGACGTCGCTGCGGCGGGCGGTCTCGGCGTTGTCGGCGCCCTCGACGCCGTGGCCGATCTCGGCGGCGACGTCCTGCGCGCGGTCGGCGGCGCGGGAGCCGATGATCACCTTCTGGCCGGCCTTGGCGAGCCGGTAGGCGAGGCCGCGGCCCTGGTCGCCGGTGCCGCCGAGGACGCCGACGACGAGTCCGGAGACGTCGGGGAGGTCCCACGGGTCCTTGGGGGCGGGCTTGCTCTCAGTCGTAGTCATGGCCCCGACATTACCGACCGGTCGGGTCGATGGGGACGGCCGCGCGCTACCACCGTGCCGGTGGCGGTGCCGTCAGGCGGTCCGCCAGGGACGAGAGGCGGTCGCGGAGGCGGCGGGTGCCCCGCGGGGACGGGAGGCTGTTCTCGCCGGCCGCCGCGCTCACCAGGTGCTGCACGGTGTCCAGGTCCACCTCGGCGTCCCGCGCCACCGTGAGCGTCTCGTGCGCGAGGCCCCGCACCTCCTCGTCGCCGCCGTCGAGCGAGAGCACCGTCGCGCCCGCGCGCCGGGCGTCGTGCACGCGCTGGAGCAGCCCCGCGTCCGGCCGCTCCGGCGCCACCATGAGCAGCGTGGCCCCGCGTCCGGCGGCCTCCAGGCGGCCGAGGCCGACCGCGAGGTGCGCCGGGGCTCCGGGCCGCACCCGGTGCCGTACCAGCGTGGGCGTCAGCTCGGGGAGGCCCGACCAGGCGGATTCGTCGACCAGGTGCGCCGCCAGGTGCCAGGGCTCGTACTCCTCGGTGCCCACGAGGAGCAGCCCGCCCCGGTGCGGCACGACGGAGGAGCGGAGCGCGCCCGCGAAGCGGCGGACCTCCCCGGGCCACCGCGTACCGGCGAGCACGTCCCGCAGCAAGGCGACGCGTACGGCATCCATGGGCCCGCATCCTGCCGGAGCGGGGGCCCGCGCGCGGCCGATCGGCGAGGTTCCACCCGTACGGGACGAGGGGACGGCGTCCGAAATTCGGTTGCCCCGCGCATCCGGCCGCCGGAGCATGGCCCTTCGTGTCCTCCCCCCTTTCCAGGCTCTCCGCCCTGCTGCCCGATCTCGCGCCGTGGCGTTCGTCCCACGACTTCCGGCTCCTGTGGGTGCAGGGTCTCGTCACGTACTTCGCGAGCGCGATGGCGATGATCGCCCTGCCGCTCCAGATCAAGGAGCTGACGGGTTCACCGCTCGCGGTCGGTGCGATGGGCGCGGTGGAGCTGGTCCCGCTCGTGGTGTTCGGCCTGTACGGCGGGGCGCTCGCGGACGCGGTCGACCGGCGGAAGGTGATCCTGGGGACGGAGGCGGGCCTCGGGCTGCTCGCCTTCCTGCTGCTGCTCAACGCGCTGCTGCCGCGGCCGATGCTCTGGCCGCTGTACGTGGTCGCGGCCGGGGTGTCGGCGCTCGCGGGGCTCCAGCGTCCCGCGCTCGACTCGCTGCTCGCCCGGATCGTGCCGCACGACCAGCAGACGGCGGCGGCCGCGCTGAACTCGCTGCGCTGGCAGATCGGCTCGATCGCGGGCCCGGCGGTCGCGGGCCTCGTGGTGGCGTACGCCGGTCACGCGCCCGCGTACGGGGTGACGATCGTCTGTTTCGCGGTCTCGGTCCTGATGTGCCGCCGCCTCTCCCCGGCGCCGCCCGCGCACGACGCGGAGAAGCCCTCGCTGCGGGGCATCGCGGAGGGCGCGCGGTACGCCTGGTCGCGGCCGGTGCTGCTCGGCACGTACGTGATCGACCTGGCGGCGATGTTCTTCGCCTTCCCGAACACGATCTTCCCGTTCCTCGCGGACGAGCTGGACGCGGACTGGTCGCTGGGCCTGATGTACGCGGCGGGCTCGGTCGGCTCGCTCGTCCTCGGTCTGACCAGCGGCTGGACCTCGAAGGTCCGGCGGCACGGACTGCTCGTGGCCGGGGGCGCGGCGGGCTGGGGCCTGGCGATCGCGGCGGCCGGCTGGTTCGGGAACGTGTGGGTGGTGCTGCTGTGCCTGGCCTTCGCGGGCGCGGGCGACATGCTGAGCGGTCTGGGGCGCGCCACGATCTGGAACCAGACGATCCCGGAGGAGCTGCGGGGCCGGCTCGCCGGCATCGAGGTGCTCTCGTACAGCGTGGGCCCGCAGCTGGGCCAGGTCCGGGCGGGCGCGATGGCCGGCTGGACCGGCACGCGGGCGGCCGTCTGGACGGGTGGTGTGGCCTGCGTCGCCTCGGTGGGGCTGCTCTGTCTGGCGCTGCCGAGGCTGCTCTCCTACGACTCCGCCACGGACGAGGACTCGCTGCGCCGCAAGGCCCAGCAGGAGGCGACCAGGCGGGAGGCCGCCGGGGCCGCCTGAGCGGTCCCGGCGGCCACCGCCCCGTCACTCGTCCGGCGCCTCGCCCTTCCCGGCGGCGTCGTGCCAGCGCGGGTCGCTCTCCCACTCCAGGTTCCGCTCGCGGGCCGTCTCCATGGCGTGGGTGGCCTCCTCACGGCCGGCGTACGGGCCGAAGCGGTTCTTCGCCGGGCACTCGGGGCCCTCCTCGACCTTCTTGTGCTCCAGGCAGTAGTACCACTCGCCCGGTTTGCCCACGGTGCGCTTCTTGAACAGGGCCATCGTCTTCGGCTCCTTCCTTCGGGACCATGCTGCCCCAGACCCGGTCGTTAGACTCGCTGGCATGTCTGGCCAGTCGCTTCTCGTACCGGGGGAGCTCTCCCCCCATCGCTCCGTTCCGGGCTCCATCCGCCGTCCCGAGTACGTCGGGAAGCCCGCACCGGCCCCGTACACCGGGCCCGAGGTGCAGGATTCCGACACCATCGAACGGATGCGGATCGCCGGCCGCATCGCCGCGCAGGCGATGGAGGAGGCCGCCAAGCACATCGCGCCGGGTGTCACCACCGACGCGCTCGACCGCGTCGCGCACGAGTACATGTGCGATCACGGCGCCTACCCGTCCACGCTGGGCTACCGCGGCTTCCCGAAGTCGCTGTGCGCCTCGGTCAACGAGGTCATCTGCCACGGCATCCCGGACTCCACCGTCCTGCGGGACGGCGACATCGTGAACCTGGACGTCACCGCGTACATCAACGGCGTGCACGGCGACAACAACGCCACGTACCTCTGCGGCGACGTCGACGAGGAGTCGCGGCTGCTCGTGGAGCGCACCAGGGAGTCCCTCAACCGGGCCGTCAAGGCGGTGAAGCCGGGCCGCCAGATCAACATCATCGGGCGGGTCATCGAGTCGTACGCCAAGCGCTTCGGCTACGGCGTCGTGCGTGACTTCACCGGGCACGGCATCAACTCGTCGTTCCACTCCGGCCTGATCGTCCCGCACTACGACTCCCCCCACCACACCACCGAGATCAAGACCGGCATGACGTTCACGATCGAGCCGATGCTGACGCTCGGCACCCACGACTACGACATGTGGGACGACGGCTGGACCGTGGTGACCAAGGACCGGAAGCGGACCGCGCAGTTCGAGCACACGCTCGTGGTGACGGAGAGCGGGGCGGAGATCCTTACGTTGCCCTGACCCCGTGAGTGGGTAGCTTTTTACCGACAGGACGTCGGGAACCAGTTGACTTAGGTAAGCCTAACTTGGCAGGATCGTCACTGGTTCCCGTCCCATCGGTCTCGGAGGCACGCCTTGGACACGCCCTTCTCGACGCTCATCCGTACGGCCTCGCACGAGCAGCACACGGAGGCGGAGACCTCGTCCTTCATGGGCGACCTGCTGGGCGGGCGCCTCGCGGTCGACGCGTACGCGCGCTACACGGAGCAGCTCTGGTTCGTGTACCGGGCCCTGGAGGAGGGCGCCGAGGCGCTGCGCGAGGACCCGGTCGCCGGGCCGTTCATACAGCCCGAGCTGTTCCGTACGGCCGCCCTGGAGCAGGACCTCGCCCACCTCCGCGGCCCGGACTGGCGCGCCGGGGTCTCCCCGCTGCCCGCCACCGTCGCGTACGCAGAGCGGGTCGCGGAGTGCGCCCGCGACTGGCCCGCCGGCTATGTGGCCCACCACTACACGCGCTACCTGGGCGACCTGTCGGGCGGCCAGATCATCCGCGACAAGGCGGAGCGCACCTGGGGCTTCGACCGCAAGGGCGACGGGGTCCGCTTCTACGTCTTCGAGGAGATCACCAACCCCGCGGCGTTCAAGCGGGCGTACCGGGAGCTGCTCGACGGGGTGAACGCCGACGACCTGGAGAAGCAGCGGATCGTCGACGAGTGCAAGCGCGCCTTCGACTTCAACAGCGCGGTCTTCCGCGAGCTGGGCGGGGAGTACTCGCTGAGCGCGTGACCGCTGGGGCCGGGCGGGACCTTCCGGGCAGGCCCTAGCGAGTGATCGTTCCTTCCAGGCGGACGCGTCCGCCCAACTCCACGATGCCGTCAGGGCCGGGCGCGGTGAGCAGCTGCGAACCCCGGCCCTGCGTGATGTTCAGGGCCCGTCCCAGCTCCGCCGTGAGGAGCAGCGCCGCCGCGCCGGTCGCCTCGTCCTCGTCGATGCCGTCGCCGCGGCCCGGGAAGCCCCGCGCCCTGACACGGCCCGCGGCCTCCTCCTCCCACGCCCAGGCGTAGATCCACTCCCCCGGCTCGGGCACGTCGAGGGCCTCCACCTCGGCGACGGAGCCGTACCGGCGCAGGGTCCGGGGCGGGGCCCACTCGGCGCGCGCCTCGATCCAGGTGAACTCCCCGTCGCCCCGCACCCACACCTCGCCGGCCGGCGGGTGGACGACCTCCAGGTCGAGCAGCCAGGCCGCGCCGACGAGCGGGTGCCCGGCGAACGGCAGCCGCAGACCGGGCGTGTAGATGTCGACGATCCCGCGCTCCGGGTCGTCCACGAACACGGTCTCGCTGAAGCCGAGCTCCTTGGCGAGCGCCTGCCGGGAGGACTCGTCGGGGTGGGTCCGGGCGTCCCGTACGACTCCGAGGCGGTTGCCGTGCCGGCCGTCGCCCGCACAGAAGACCCGGAGGACGTCGATGTCAGTGGCCGTCGTGTTCATGGCGGAATTGAATCACCCGGGAGACGGCGGCAGGGCCGCACCTCGGTTTCCGGGGTGCGGCCCTGCCGGGCGGGAACGGCCTCAGTTCGCCGTCGCGCGGCGGCGGACGGTGACGACGACGGCGGCGCCCGCGGCGGCGGTCAGGCCGGAGGCGGCGAGGAGCACGCCGGTCGGCGTGGCGGAGCCCGTCGCGGCGAGGGCGGCGGAGCCGCCGACCGTCCCGGAGCCGCCGACGGTCCCTGCCCCGTCACTCGTGAAGGAGCCGCTCGCCGACCCGGGTGCGGCCGGGAGCGACCCCGCCGCGTCGGCCGACAGGGTCAGGGTCACCGGGTCGACGGCCGTGCCCCGCTCGTAGAAGCTCGTGCCGTTCGGTGCGGCGAACTGGGCGGCGCCGTCCTTCGTGAGCTTCGCGGGGACGTCCGCGAGGGTGACGACTCCCTTCCGCACGCTCCAGTCCGCCGCGGACAGGTCCAGCTCGGCGAAGGCCACGTCGTCCGTGGTGCCCCGGGCGGTGGTGACGTCGGCGGTGAGGGTGCCGGTGGAGCCCTTCGCCGTCACCTTCACGTCGCCGATGGTCCAGTCGATGCCGTGGGCCGCGCAGGCGAAGGCGAGCGAGCCGGTGAAGGCCGAGTCGAGCGTGCGGGCGTCCGCGTCGAGGTCGGCCGCGGCGAAGCCGAAGTCGTACGCGGAGCCGTTCGCCCTCGCGCCGCCGGCGGCGGTGACCGATCCGCCGCAGGTCTCGGAGACGTACTTCCGCCAACTCTGCTTGACGCCCCAGGTCAGGCGGCCGTCGAGGACGCCGGAGGGGGCGGTCGACGGTGCGGTGGTGGGCGTCGCCGTCGGGGGCGCCGTGGTGGGCGGGTTCGTGGTCGGCGGGTTCGTCGTGGGCGGCGCGGTGGTCGGGGGTGCCGTCGTGGGCGGCGCGGTGGTCGGAGGTGCCGTCGTGGGGGGCGGGGTGGTCGGGGGCGGGGTCGTGGGGGTGGCGGCGGCCTTGACGGTGAGGGTGGCGGCGTCAAGCGCGTCGCCCTCCTTGTAGAAGCCCGCGAACGCCGACGCGCCGTCCTTCGTCAGCTTGGCCGGGATGTCCTTGAAGACCATCGCGCCGTCGGCGCCCTTCCCGGGCCGGACGCCGCTCATGTCGAGCGCGGCGAAGGCGATGTCCTGCCGGGCGGTGAAGCTGCCGTCCTTCTCCTTGGTGACGACGTCGGCGGTGATCTCGCCGGTCGGCGCGGCGGCGCCCTCCGTCGTCAGCCGCACGTCCGAGATCCGGATGTCCAGGACGCCCTCGTGCGCCTCGAAGTGGACGCCGCCCTTGAACGAGTTGGCGGTGGCGTGGGTGCCCGTGTCGTACGTGCCGGTGCCGTCGACGAAGGTGAAGACGCCGTGGCCCGCTGCCTGCCGGGCCCCGCCCTCCACGGTGGTCTTCCCGTGGGCGAAGGGCTGGGCGAGGTACGAGCGGAAGGACTGCTTGATGCCCCAGTCCAGGGTGCCGCCGCTCAGCGACATCGGGGGCGCGGCGGCCTCGGACGCCGCGGCGGGCAGGGCGAGCGCGACGGCGCCGGTACCGAGGGCGGCGGCCGTGGCGACGGCGGCGGCCAGGGTGGCGGAGCGGCGCAGGGGGGTGGCCATGTCGGGGGTTCTCCTTGGTGGGACGGAACAGGGGTCAGGGCGTGGGGGTGCCGGTACGGCGGCGGCGCACGGCGGCGAGGACCGCGAGCACGGCGGCCAGGAGCACGCCCGCGCCGATCGCGAGGTACGTGCCGGGCGAGGAGGCCGAGGCCTCGGCGGCCACCGCCGGCGAGGCGGTCGGGGTGGTGGGTGCGGACGAGGCGGACGAGACGGACGGCGCGGGTTCGCTGCCGAGGTCGGGGAGCGCGGGCAGCGCGGCCTTCGCGTCGACGGCGACCGCGAGCGAGACCGGGTCCATCGCCGTGCCCGCCCGGTACATCCCGCCGAAGGCCCTGGCGCCGCCCTCGGTGAGGGTCGCGGGCGCTTCGGTGACGACGGCGAGGCCGTTCCTCGGGGTGAGGTCACGGGCGGCGAAGGTGACGAGCGGGACGGCGCGCGTGGTCTTCCCCGATCCGGTGACGTCGGCGGCGAGGGTGCCGACGCCGCCGCTCACCTTCACGGTGACCCGGGCGAGCGTGAGGTCGAGGTGGGCGCCGGTGAAGCGGACGCTGCCCGCGAAGGCCGCGTCGAGGGTGCCCTTGCCGGGGTCGTACGCGCCCTTGCCGTTCGGGAAGCGGAAGAGCGCGCCGCCGTCCTGGGCTCCGCCGCCGAGAGTCCATCTCCCCTGCGCGACGGCGCCGGTGACGTACTCGCGGAAGGTGCGGCGGACGCCCCAGTCGACGGCCGCCTCCCGCAGGGCTCCGGTGGCCGGACCCGCGGCGGCGGTCGGCGCCTTACTCGCCGTGGCGGCCGGCGCGGTGCCCGCCGCGGCGGTCGGCGCGGTGCTCGCCGTGGCCTTCCTGGGCGTCCGTACGTCGACGCTGAGGCCGAGAGGGTCGAGCGGGGTGCCGGCCGGGTAGTAGCCGGCGAAGGCGGCGGCGCCCCGCGCGGTGAGCGTGGCGGGCACGCCGGCGAGGGAGACCAGGCTGCCGCCGCCGCGCATGTCGACGCCGCCGAGGTCCAGGGCGGCGAGCGGCACCCCCGGGGAGACGGTGACGCGGCCGGTGCCCTTGGCCTTGCTCGTCATGTCGGCGTAGAGCGTGCCGTGCCCGTCCCGGATGCGCACCCGGGGGCTGCTGATGGTGAGGTCCAGCTCGTGCGCGCCGTCCGCCGTGCGGTGGCCGGTGAACCGTACGCCGCCGGAGAAGGCGGCTTCGAAGGCGCCGCTCTCCGGGTCGTACGAGCCCTGTGCGGAGTGGAAGCGGTACTGGCTGCCGCCGATCGTGGCGGCTCCGCCGGTGAGGTTCCAACTCCCCTGCGCGATGGGCCCGGTGACGTAGCTCTGGAAGGAGGACTTGATGCCCCAGTCGAGCCGTCCGCCCTGCACCGTGCGGCTCTCCGCGTGGGCGGCGCCCGCTGGGAGGAGGGCCGCGAGCAGGGCCGCGAACAGGGTCACGGCGAGCGGGCGGGCGGGTCTGGGCAGCGTCATGGAACCCCTCCGAGGGATGGTGACTTAGGTAAGGCTAACCTAAGCTATATCCATCGATCGACGGAACGACAGGACGGTGTCCGGTGCGCAGAACTCGCCTCGCGGGAGCGCTGACAGCAGTGCTCGCCCTCGCCCTCATGGCCACCGGATGCGGCGACGGAGGACCGGCCACCACCGGGAAGCCGGCCTCCTCCGCCCCGGTCGACCGGGTCGAGCCGCTCGCCGCGCCGGCCGCGCCCCGACTGCCCGTCACCGTGCCCTCGGCGGACGGACGGACGGTCACGGTGGCCTCCGCCGAGCGGATCGTGCCGCTCAGCGGCTCCCTCAGCGAGATCGTCTTCACCCTCGGCCTCGGGGACCGGGTCGTCGCGCGGGACGTCACCGCCACCTTCGAACAGGCCGCGGACCTCCCGGTGGTGACGCGGGCCCACGACGTCTCCGCCGAGAGCGTGCTCTCCCTGCGGCCGACCCTCGTCCTCGCCGAGAGCACCACGGGACCGGCCGAGGCCGTCGACCGGATCCGCGCGGCGGGCGTCCCGCTCGTCGTCGTGAAGCCCGCGCACTCGCTCGCGGACGTCGGCGCCCGCATCGAGGCGGTGGCCGCCTCGCTCGGCGCGCCGGACGCCGGCGCCTCCCTGGAGAAGCGCACCCAGGAGCGGATCGAGGCCGTGCGGAAGTCGGTCCCGGCCCACGCCGACCACCCCCGGGTGGCCTTCCTCTACGTGCGCGGCTCGGCCGCCGTCTACCTCCTGGGCGGTGCCGAGTCCGGTGCGAGCTCCCTCCTCGAAGCGGCCGGCGCGGTCGACGCGGGCAAGGAGTCCGGCCTGGTCAAGGACTTCACCCCGATCACCGGCGAGGCCCTGGCGAAGGCCGCGCCGGACGCGCTCCTCGTCATGAGCAAGGGGCTCGACTCGGTCGGCGGTATCGACGGCCTGGTGCGGATCCCCGGTGTCGCCGAGACCCCGGCGGGCGCGGCCCGCCGGGTCGTCACCGTCGACGACGGGGTGCTCCTCAACTACGGCCCGCGCACCGACCGGGTGCTGACGTCCCTGGTCGGCCAGTTGTACGGGGAGGAGAAGTGACGGCCCTGGACGCGACGGCCCTCCGAGAGGCCTCCGCGGCCCCACGCCGCGGCAGGGCCACCGCCCTGACGGCCTCCCTGCTCGCCGTCCTGATCCTGCTCTCCCTCCTCTCCGCCGGGATCGGCGCGTACGACATCCCGCTCGGCGACGTCCTCGCCTCGGCCCTGCACCGGACCGGGCTCGGCGGGCACGCGCTCGACCGCACCGCCGAGAGCGTCCTGTGGAACATCCGGCTCCCCCGGGTCGTCCTGGCGATCCTCGTCGGCGCCTCGCTCGGCTGCGCCGGCGCCCTGATGCAGGGCGTGTTCGGCAACCCGCTCGCCGAGCCGGGCGTCATCGGCATCTCGTCGGGCGCGGCCGTCGGCGCGGTCGGCGCGATCGCCCTCGGGCTGACCTTCCTGGGGAACTGGACGGTGACGGTCTGCGCGTTCGTCGCCGGTCTCGCGACCGTGCTGCTCGTGTACGCGATGTCCCGCTCGGGCGGCCGCACCGAGGTCGTGACGCTGATCCTCACCGGCATCGCGGTGAACGCCTTCGCGGGCGCGCTGATCGGCCTCTTCCTCTTCTTCGCGGACAACGCCCAGATCACCCAGATCACCTTCTGGCAGCTGGGTTCGCTCGCGCAGGCCACCTGGCCCAAGGTGCTCGCCGTCCTGCCGTGCGCGCTCCTCGGCCTGGCCCTCGCGCCGCTCCACTCCCGGCGCCTCGATCTGCTCGCGCTCGGCGAGCGGCCCGCGCGCCATCTGGGCGTGGACGTGGAGCGGCTGCGGATCGTGCTGATCCTCGTGGTCGCGCTGCTCACGGCGGCGGCGGTCGCGGTGGCCGGGATCATCACCTTCGTCGGCCTGCTCGTGCCGCATCTGCTGCGGATGGCGCACGGCCCGGGGCACCGCTTCCTGGTGCCGGGCAGCGCGCTCGGCGGCGCGGTCGTCCTCACGGCCGGCGATCTGGCGGCCCGTACGGTCGCGGCGCCGGCCGAACTCCCCCTGGGCGTCCTCACCGCCCTCCTGGGCAGCCCCTTCTTCTTCTGGCTGCTGCGCAGGACCCGTCGCAGGCAAGGTGGTTGGGCATGACATCGGTACGGTTCCGGGACCTGCTGCCACGGCGGCGCGCCCGTGCGCTGCCCTCCCCCGCGGCCCCCGGCGAACGCGTCGCCGAGGCCGTCGGGATGCGGATCGAGCGGGGCCGCCGGACGGTGCTCGGCGGCGTCGGGATCGAGGTGCGGGCCGGGGAGGTGCTCGCCCTGGTCGGGCCCAACGGGGCGGGGAAGTCGACGCTGCTCGCCGCGCTCGCCGCCGATCTCGCCCCGGACGCCGGCGAGGTGCGGATCGGGGGGCGGGCCGCGGGCGACTGGCCGGCCGGCGAACTCGCCCTGCGGCGGGCGGTGCTGCCGCAGGACGCGGCGCTGTCCTTCCCGTTCCCGGCGGCCGAGGTCGTACGGATGGGGCGGGCGCCCTGGGCCGGGACGGAGCGGGCGGCGGAGGACGAGGAGGCGGTCGCCGAGGCGATGGCGGCCACCGAGACGGGGGCGTTCGCCGCGCGTCCGTTCTCCGCGCTCTCGGGCGGCGAGCGGGCCCGGGTGGCGCTCGCGCGGGTCCTCGCCCAGCGGGTGGGGCTGCTGCTGCTCGACGAGCCGACCGCGGCCCTGGACCTGCGCCACCAGGAACTGGTCCTGGGGGTCTGCCGGGAGCGGGCGGCGGCGGGGGACGCGGTGGTGGTCGTGCTGCACGACCTGGGGCTCGCGGCCGCCCACGCGGACCGGGTCGCGGTGCTCGACGGCGGGCGGATCGCGGCGGACGGACCGCCGTCGGAGGTGTTCGGGGAGGACCTGCTGAGCCGGGTGTACCGGCAGCCGGTGGAGGTGATCCCGCATCCGCGGACCGGCGTGCCCCTCGTCGTACCGACGCGTACCGACAGGTAGTCGAAATCACCGCAAACCACCCTGCTTGACCTTCCCTTGACCAAGTCATGAGGGCTCCATGGAGTCCCTGTGACCCCCTCGTGTCCGGTACGTCCGGCCTGAGAGCTGAATCACTGGACGGGTGGGTAGTGCTGAGGTAAGCCTCGGTTAAGTTAGGTCCGCCTCAGCACCGTCCCCCGCGTTCCTGGAGTCCTCATGCGAGCCGTCCGCCTCTCCGTCGTCACCGCCGCCGCGACCGCGGCCGCTCTGACCGCCGTCACGGGCTGCGCCGAGAAAAGCGATTCCAAGGCGGAGGACGGCGCGATCACCGTCGTCGCCAAGGACGATTCCTGCGAGGTGTCGAAGAAGGAGTTCCCGGCCGGGCACGTGAAGCTGGCCGTCGAGAACCGCGGCTCCAAGGTCACCGAGGTCTACGTCCTCTACCCGGACGACCGGATCGTCACCGAGCGGGAGAACATCGGCCCCGGCACCAAGGCCACGCTCACCGCCGAGATCAAGGCCGGCGACTACGCCATCGCGTGCAAGCCCGGCATGAAGGGCGAGGGCATCCGCCAGCAGGTCAAGGTCACCGGCAAGGGCGCCGCGTCCGCGAAGCGCTCCCCCGAGATGGACGCCGCCGTCGCCGCCTACCGCCAGTACGTCCAGGCGCAGGCCGACGAGACCCTGCCGAAGGTGAAGGTCTTCACCGACGCCGTGCGCGCCGGGAACGTCGAGGCCGCGAAGAAGGCCTACGCCGAGTCCCGCATCGGCTGGGAGCGCACCGAGCCGGTCGCCGAGTCCTTCGGCGACATCGACCCCAAGGTCGACGTCCGCGAGGACGGCCTGGAGGACGGCCAGGACCCGGCGAAGGACTGGACCGGCTGGCACCGCCTGGAGAAGGCGCTGTGGCAGGACAAGAAGATCGGCGAGCGCGAGAAGCAGCTCGCCGACCTCCTCGACAAGGACCTCGCGGACTGGGTGAAGCGGGTCGGCAAGGCCGAGATCACCCCGACGTCCATGGCCAACGGCGCCAAGGAGCTCCTGGACGAGGTCGCGAGCGGCAAGGTCACCGGTGAGGAGGAGCGCTACTCCCACACCGACCTCGTCGACTTCAAGGCGAACGTCGAGGGCGCGCAGAAGTCCTTCGAGCTGCTCAAGCCGGTCGCCGCGAAGAACGACGCCAAGCTCGTCGCCGAGCTCGACCGGCAGTTCGCCGCGCTGAACACGCTGCTCGACAAGTACCGCGCGGACAAGACGGGCTACGTCTTCACCTCGTACGAGAAGGTCGGCAAGGCCGAGCGCAAGGAGCTCTCCGACGGCGTCAACGCGCTGGCCGAGCCGCTCTCCAAGCTCGCCGCCGCGGTCGTGAAGTAGCAGGGGGACCCACCATGAGCGACGAGACCACCACGACCTCCGCGGAGCAGGCCCCCGTGCCCTCCCGCCGTACGGTCATCGGCTGGGGCGGTGCCGGGCTCGCGCTCGGCGCCGCCGCGGCCGGCGGCGGCGCCCTGCTGGCCCGGGACGGCGACACCGCCGTCCCGGTCGCCGACAGCGGCGGCGCCGTGCCCTTCCACGGCCCGCACCAGGCCGGCATCGCCACCGCCGTGCAGGACCGCCTGCACTTCGCGTCCTTCGACGTGAAGACGAAGGACCGCGCCGAGCTGATCCAGCTCCTCAAGGACTGGACGCGGGCCGCCGAGCGGATGACGGCCGGCGCCGAGGTCGGCGAGGGCGCGTACGGCGGCCTGCCCGAGGCCCCGCCGGACGACACGGGCGAGGCCCTCGGCCTCAAGCCCTCCCGGCTCACCCTCACCATCGGCTTCGGCCCCTCGCTCTTCGACGGGCGCTTCGGGCTGAAGGACAAGCGGCCCGGGGCCCTGGTGGACCTGCCCAGGTTCCCCGGCGACAACCTGGACCCGGCCCGCAGCGGCGGCGACCTGTGCGTGCAGGCCTGCGCCGACGACCCGCAGGTCGCCGTGCACGCCATCCGCAACCTCGCCCGCATCGGCTTCGGCAAGGTCGCGGTGCGCTGGTCCCAGCTGGGCTTCGGCAAGACGTCCTCGACGACCCCCGACGCCCAGACCCCGCGCAACCTCTTCGGCTTCAAGGACGGCACCCGCAACATCGCGGGCACCGAGACCGACCGCCTCGCGAAGCACGTCTGGGTCTCCGGCAAGGACGCCGAGGGCGGCGCCGCCTGGATGGACGGCGGCTCCTACCTCGTCGCCCGCCGCATCCGCATGAACGTCGAGACCTGGGACCGCACCCCGCTCGCCGAGCAGGAGGACATCTTCGGCCGCGACAAGCGCGAGGGCGCCCCGGCCGGCAAGGCCAAGGAACACGACGAGCCGTTCCTGAAGGCGATGAAGCCGGACTCCCACGTCCGCCTCGCCCACCCCGACAGCAACCACGGGGCGACCATCCTGCGCCGCGGCTACTCCTTCACGGACGGCACGGACGGGCTCGGCCGTCTGGAGGCCGGCCTGTTCTTCCTGGCGTACCAGAAGGACGTCCGCACCGGATTCATCCCGGTGCAGACCTCGCTGGCGTCCGACGCCCTCAACGAATACATCCAGCACGTGGGTTCGGCGCTGTTCGCGATCCCGCCGGGCGTCCGGGACAAGGACGACTGGTGGGGCCGGGCGCTGTTCGCGTGATCGACGCACTCCGGGAGGGGAACCGACGTGTTCGGTAACTATCTGATCGGCCTCCGCGAGGGCCTCGAAGCCAGTCTCGTCGTCTGCATCCTCATCGCCTACCTGGTGAAGACCGGGCGCCGCGACGCGCTGCGGCCGATCTGGATCGGCATCGGCGTGGCCGTCGGCGTGGCCCTGGCCTTCGGCGCCGGCCTGGAGTTCGGCTCCCAGGAGCTGACCTTCGAGGCGCAGGAGCTGCTCGGCGGTTCGCTGTCGATCGTCGCGGTCGTCCTGGTGACCTGGATGGTCTTCTGGATGCGGCGCACGGCCCGGCACCTCAAGGCCGAGCTGCACGGCAAGCTGGACGCGGCCCTGCAGATGGGCACGGGCGCGCTCGTCGCCACCGCCTTCCTGGCCGTGGGCCGCGAGGGCCTGGAGACGGCGCTCTTCGTGTGGGCGTCCGTGCGGGCCTCCTCCGACGGCACGTACGCGCCGCTGGTCGGCGTCCTCCTCGGGCTGCTCACGGCCGTGTTCCTCGGCTGGCTGTTCTACCGGGGCGCGCTGAAGATCAACC
Source organism: Streptomyces sp. NPDC096079 (assembly GCF_040303145.1). Lineage (NCBI taxonomy): Bacteria > Bacillati > Actinomycetota > Actinomycetes > Kitasatosporales > Streptomycetaceae > Streptomyces > Streptomyces sp. NPDC096079. The sequence goes on along the minus strand of NZ_JBEOST010000002.1, from coordinate 684,075 downwards.
TGGCGAAGTTCTTCACCTGGACCGGCGGGATGCTGGTCGTGGTGGCGGCGGGCGTGCTCGCGTACGGCGTGCACGACCTCCAGGAGGCGAACTTCCTCGGCGGCCTCGCCGACAAGGCCTTCGACATCTCGGCGACGATCCCGCCGGACAGCTGGTACGGCACGCTCCTCAAGGGCGTCTTCAACTTCCAGCCGGATCCGACGGTCCTTCAGGTCACGGTGTGGGCGCTGTATCTGATCCCGACGCTCGCGCTGTTCCTGGCCCCGATAGGGTCGGGTCCGTCCGTGCGGGAGAAGAAGCAGAAGGCGACCGATGAGAAGGCTGAGGCTGAGGCGAGCGCGTGAGCGGTGGTCGCCCTCCGGGGGACGCCGGCCGGCGAGGTTCCTCGCGGCGACGGCGGCGGCGACCGTCCTGACGCTGACGGCGAGCGGCTGCGTGACCGTGCACGGCGAACTGGCGCTGCTGCCGCCGGCGACGAAGGCCGAGGCCGCGCAGGCCCTCGCCGACTTCACGGCGGCGTACAACCGGGCCGACAAGGCCTACGACCCGGCCCTGGACGCGGGCCGGGTCACCGGCCCGCTCGGGGCCATCAACCAGGCGGGCCTGCGCGCGCGGTCGGTCAACACGCCCGGCGGCAACCCCGACCACAAGCCCCTCGCCCTTGACGACGCGCGGTTCGTGCTGCCCCGGAAGGCGGGCTGGCCGCGCTGGTTCGTCGCGGACACCGCGTCCAACCGGACCTCCGGCGACGAGCGCTGGCTGCTGGCCTTCGTGCGCAACGGGCCGGATCAGCCGTGGGAGGCCGCCTACCTCGCGATCCTGCCCCGGGGCGACGTCCCGGTGTTCGCCGAGGAGGAGGGGTACGCGGTGCCGGTCGCCGCGGACAGCGACGCGCTCGCGGTGGCGCCCGGGGACCTCGGTGAGAAGTACGTCGCGTTCCTGAAGGACGGGCAGGCGGGGCCCTTCACGCCGGGCCTGCACACCACGCAGTGGCGGGAGGAGCGGCAGAAGGCCGCCCGGCGTCCCGGCATGGCCACCCAGTACATCGACCGGGTCGCGAACCAGGGCGACTTCGCACCGCTGGCCCTGCGGACCCGGGACGGCGGCGCGCTCGTCTTCTTCGCGACCCGGTACTTCGAGCGGCAGACGGCGGCGAAGGGCTACCGGCCGAAGGTCGGCGCCGACACCAAGGCGCTGCTGACCGGCGAGATCAAGAACACGGTCACCCGGGAGTGGGTGTCCAGCCAGGCGGTCCTGGTGAAGCCGGCGGGCACGGACCGCGACGGGGTCAGGGTCGCGGGCCGCCTCCAGGGCGTGGTGGGCGCACAGGGCTCGTGACCGCCCCCGGCGGTCCGGTCCGGTCTGGTCCGGTCCGGTCCGGTCGGGTCAGGGACTCGGCGGCTTGGCTCGTCACGGGATGAGCGGGTCAGCGGGCCAGGGCCGGCGGGCAGCGGGCCAGGGCCGGCGGGCAGCGGGTCAGCGGGTCAGCGGCCAGGCGATCTCGTGGGCCGGGTGCGTCCCGTCCCCGTCCGCCTCGCGCTCGGCCGCGTGGCGGGCACAGGCGTCCTGGAGGGTCTCCAGGAGGTTCAGCGGGTCGGGCAGCGGGTGTTCGGGGCCGCGGACCCAGGCGACGACCGGGTGGGCGTCCTCATCGCCGGGGAGCCGGGCCGGCGGTACGAGGACGTAGCTGCCGCGGCAGTGCCAGCGCAGCCCGGGATGCTCGTCCATCGTCTCCGGGTGGCAGTCCAGCTCGCACGGCCACCACTCGTCCTCGTCCTCGGGGGTGCCGCGGGTGGCGGTGAAGAAGAGCATGCGCCCGCCGACCGTGTCGACGTCGGCGGACTCGGCGACGGGCCCGACCTCGACGCCCTCGGCGAGGAGCCGCTCCAGGGCGGCGCGGCCGGCGGCCAGCGGGACGTCGAGGACGTCGTGGACCATGCCGGTGGCGGTGACGAAGTTCGCCGCGGGCTCGTTGCGGGCCCAGCGCTCGATCTGGGCGCGGTCGGTGGTCGACTGCGTCTGCCAGGCGAAGGAGACGGGGTGCCGGGCGGGGGTGGGACAGCCGATCCGCTCACAGGAACAGCTGTAGCCGACGGGGTACGCGGCGGGGGCCAGGGGCAGCCCGGCGGCGGCGACGGCCAGGAGCAGCTTCTCGCGGTCGTTCCCGTCGTCGGCCGCGGTGCGTTTGGGGCGCCTGCGCAGCCACTGTGCGAGTTTGCTCTCCGTGCCGCGGTAGCGGCCGATGCCGTCGCCCATCTATCCCCTCACAGCTCATGCTCGCCCGTTCGGCTCTGCCCATGGTCCCACCATCCTGCGCCCCGGGTGACCGGGATGCGGAACCGGGGTGGTCACACCCGCCGGGGTGCGGGGCCGGGGCGGGGTCAGCCGCGGGGGGCGAGGCCGCGCAGGGCGAGGTCGACGAGGGTGTCGGCGTACGCGTGGGTGAGCGGCAGGGTGCGGTGGATCCAGCGGTGGTGGAGCGGTCCGACGAGGAGTTCGACGGCGACGCGGGGGTCGACGTCCGGGGCGATGTCGCCCTTGGCCTGGGCGGCCTGGATGCGGCGGACGTAGTACTGGAGCTGGGGTTCGAGCAGGGCCTCGGTGAAGCGGGCGCCCAGCTCGGGGTCGACGACGCCCTCGGCGGCGAGGGCGCGGGTGGGGCCGTCGAAGGCGGGGTCGGTCATCTCGTCGACGGTGGCGCGCAGCACGTACCTGAGGTCGGCGGCGAGGTCTCCGGTGTCGGGGATCTCACTGTCGGCGTCGCCGCCGAGGGCCTCGTTGGCGCGGGCGGCGAGGTCGAGGAAGGCGTCGAGGAGGACGGCGGCCTTGGAGGGCCACCAGCGGTAGATGGTCTGCTTGCCGACGCCCGCGCGGGCGGCGATGCCCTCGATGGTGGTCTTCGCGTAGCCGGTCTCGGAGACGAGGGCGAGGGCGGCGTCGAAGATGGCGCGGCGGGAGCGCTCGCTGCGGCGGGAGGCGTCGGGGGCGGGCTTGGCGGGCCCGGGCGCGGCCTTGGGATCGGACATGCCCTCAATCTAGCAGCGGGCGAGACGAGACGTCTCGCCACTCGAACGGGGCCGAACCACCCGAACGGTCCACAGCGCGGAGGCCGTCGAGAGCGGACCATGGGGGTCCTCCGGTCGTCAACCGATCACCGACCGTTCTCCGTGAGGAGGCCTCATTGCGCACCACTCCGCGCACGTCCTCGCCCCGCCGTTATCTGATGTGCCCACCCACGCACTTCACGGTGACGTACTCCATCAACCCCTGGATGGATCCCGCGAAACCGGTCGACCTGCCGCTCGCCCTCGCCCAGTGGGAGGACCTGCGCGACCGCTACCGCTCGCTCGGCCACACCGTGGAACTCCTGACGCCCGACCCGGCACTGCCGGACATGGTCTTCGCGGCGAACGGCGCGACGGTCGTCGAGGGCCGGGTCCTCGGCGCGAAGTTCGCCCACCAGGAGCGCGCGGCCGAGGCCGGGGCGCATCTGGCCTGGTTCCGCCGGAACGGCTGGGCGGAGGACGCCCTGCGGGTCCCGGAGCACGTGAACGAGGGCGAGGGCGACTTCGCCGTCACCGCCTCCTGGATCCTCGCCGGGCGCGGCTTCCGCTCCAGCCCGCTCTCCCACGACGAGGCACAGGAGTTCTTCGGCCGCCCGGTGATCGGCCTGGAGCTGGTGGACCCGCGCTACTACCACCTGGACACGGCCCTGTGCGTCCTGGACGACGCCCGGGACGAGGTCATGTACTACCCGGACGCCTTCTCCCCGGGGAGCCGGGCCGTGCTCGCCCGGCTCTTCCCCGACGCCCTGATCGCGACCGGCGAGGACGCGGCGGCCCTCGGCCTCAACGCGGTCGGCGACGGCCGGAACGTCCTGCTCCCGCAGGCCGCGGTGGGCCTCTTCGGCCCGCTCCGCGACCGCGGCTTCGAGCCGATCGGCATGGACCTGGGCGAGCTCCTCAAGGGCGGCGGCAGCGTGAAGTGCTGCACCCAGGAGCTGCGGCCGTAGCCGGGCCGTAGCCGGGCCCCGGCCGCGGGCTAGCGCTCCTCCTCCGGCGGCCAGGCGTCGCCCCAGTCCGCGTCACGGGCCTGCTTGTACAGGGGCCCGTGCCGCTTGGTGACCGTGTCACGGCCGAGCCCCTCGGGCCCGCAGAGCTCCAGCTGGACCAGGCCCTTGCGGATCTGCGGCCTGCGGGTGATCCGGGAGGGCGCCGGGGTCACGGGGAACCGGACGGCGGCGACGTACGCGTACTTCTCGTCCTCGTACGGCAGCGAGCCGCCCTTCACCTTCCGGTGCAGCGAGGAGCGGCTGACCCGGGCGGAGAAGTGGCACCAGTCCGTGCCGGGCACGATCGGGCAGGCCCCGCTGTGCGGGCAGGGCGCCGCGACCGTGAAGCCGGCGCCGGTCAGCAGGGTGCGGGCCGCGATGATCCGCTCGTAGCCGTCGGGGGTGCCGGGCTCGACGATCACGACGGCGCGCGCGGCGCGGGCCGCCTCGGTGACGAGCGCCGTCCGGTCGGCCTCGGTCAGCTCCTTGAGGACGTACGAGACGGTGACCAGGTCGGTCTCGGGCAGGCTCAGCGCGGTGCCGATCCGCTCGCGCCGCCACTCGGCGTCGAGCACCCCGGCGGCCAGCTCGCGGCCGAGCGTGAGCGCGGGCTCCGCCCAGTCGAGGACCGTGGTGCGGGGCGGCTCCTCCGCCCAGGCCTCGGCGACGGCCCAGCTCGCCGCGCCCGTGCCGCCGCCGACGTCGGCGTGGGTGCGCGGCTCCCAGTCGGGCGCGGCGGCCCTGAGGGCGTCGAGGGCGCCCCGTACCGCCTCGAAGGTCGCCGGCATCCGGTACGCGGCGTACGCGGCGACGTCGGAGCGGTCGCGCAGCACGGGGGCGTCCGTCGGGGTGGTGCCCCGGTAGTTGGCGATCAGCCGCTCGACGGCCTGCGCGGCCCGTTGCGGCGGCAGCCCGTCGAGGAGCACGGCGAGGGCGGCGCGCAGGGTGTCGGCGGAGGCGGAGGAGACGGCGTTCACCGAGTCAGTCTAGGCGGGCCCGGCCTGGGATCCCGCCGTGCGCCAGGGGCGGCACAGACCCAGGAAGCAGGCGAGGGCGAGGACGGCGCAGCCGAGCTGCACGACCGCCATGGGGACGGCCGTGTGCTCGCCGGCGATGCCGACGAGCGGGGAGGCGACGGCTCCGATGAGGAAGGAGGAGGTGCCGAGGAGCGCGGAGGCGGATCCGGCGGCGTGCGGGGTGCGCATCAGGGCCTGGGCGTTGGTGTTGGGCATGGCGAGGCCCATCGCGGACATCAGGACGAAGAGCCCGGCGGCGATGGGGACGAGGCCGACGTCGCCGAGGAGTCCGCTGGTCATGAGGGTGAGCGCGACCGCGGCGAGCAGGATGGTGCCGAGGCCGAAGCCGAGCGCCTTGTCGAGGCTGACGCGGCCGACGAGCAGCTTGCCGTTGATCTGGCCGACGGCGACGAGCCCGATCGAGTTGAGGCCGAAGAGCAGGCTGAAGGTCTGCGGGGAGGCCCCGTAGATCTCCTGCACCACGAACGGGGAGGCGCTGATGTACGCGAAGAGGGCGGCGAAGGCGAGCCCGCCGGTCAGCATGTAGCCGGTGAAGACCCGGTCGGCGAGGAGTCCGCGCATGGTGCGCAGGGCCTGGCCGACGCCTCCCTCGTGCCGGCGCTCGGGGGGCAGCGTCTCGTGCAGGAAGCGCCACACCACGAGGGTCAGCAGGACGCCGATCACGGTGAGGACGTAGAAGACTCCGCGCCAGTCGGTGACCCGCAGGATCTGGCCGCCGATGAGCGGGGCGATGATCGGGGCGACGCCGGAGATCAGCATCAGGGTGGAGAAGAAGCGGGCCATCTCGACGCCGTCGTACAGGTCGCGGACGACGGCGCGGGCGATGACGATGCCGGCGGCGCCGGCGAGGCCCTGGAGCAGCCGGAAGCCGATGAGGAGTTCCGCGCTGGGCGCGAGGGCGCAGACGGCGGTGGCGAGGACGTACACGGCCATGCCGATGAGCAGCGGGCGCCGGCGTCCCCATCTGTCGCTCATGGGGCCGACGACGAGCTGGCCGAGGGCCATGCCGGCGAGGCAGGCGGTGAGGGTGAGCTGGACGGTGGCGGCGGGGGCCCGCAGCGCCCCGGTGACCTCCGGCAGCGCCGGGAGGTACATGTCCATGGAGAGCGGGGGAAGGGCGGTGAGCCCGCCGAGGACGAGGGTGACGAGGAGTCCCGTCCGCCGGGCGGCGGTGACGACCGGGGTGGGTTCGGTTATGTGTCCCTGTGTTGTTTTCTGGCCGCTCTCCGGCATCGACTGCTCCATCTCGTTGAATCCTTGCCTATGCTCTCAGCTCGACCGGCATGGTCGAGACCTCTCTGGGACGGGTGGGGACATGGGTGACACGGTGCGCTGGGGAATCCTGGCGACGGGCGGTATCGCGGAGCGGTTCACCACGGACCTGCTGGCGCTCGACGGCGCCGAGGTCGTCGCGGTGGCGTCCCGGACGGAGGCGTCCGCGAAGGCGTTCGCGGACCGCTTCGGGATTCCCCGGGCGTACGGGGAGTGGGCCGGGCTCTTCGCCGACGCGGACGTCGACGTGGTGTACGTGGCGACTCCGCACCACGCGCACCGGATGGCGGCCGGCCTCGCCCTGGAGGCGGGCAAGGCGGTGCTGTGCGAGAAGGCTCTCACGCTGAACGCCCGCGAGGCGGAGGAACTGGCCGCCCTCGCGCGGGGCCGCGGGCTCTTCCTCATGGAGGCCATGTGGATGTACTGCAACCCGCTGGTCCGGCGGATCGCGGAGCTCGTCCGCGCCGGGGCGATCGGCGAGGTCCGCGCGGTCCAGGCGGACTTCGGCCTCGCGGGACCCTTCGACGCCGGCCACCGGCTGCGGGACCCGGCGGTCGGCGGCGGGGCGCTGCTCGACCTCGGGGTGTACCCCGTGTCGTTCGCGCAGCTCCTGCTCGGCGAGCCGTCCGCGGTGCACGCGCACGCCCGGATCTCGCCGGAGGGCGTCGACCTGCACACGGGGATGCTGCTGGGCTGGGACTCGGGCGCCTCCGCACTGCTGTCCTGCTCGCTGGAGGCGGACACGCCGCTGACGGCCTCGGTGACCGGCACGGAGGGCCGGATCGACGTCCCGCGCGGCTTCTTCTTCCCCGAGCGGTTCACGCTGCACCGCGCCGGCCGGGAGCCGGAGGAGTTCGCGTCGACGGACGACCCGCACTCCTTCCGGCACGAGGCCGCGGAAGTGATGCGCGCCCTGCGGGCCGGCGAGACGGAGTCCCCGCTCGTGCCGCTGGACGGCTCGCTCGCGGTGATGCGGACGCTCGACGCGGTCAGGGACCGCATCGGCGTCCGCTATCCCTCCGAGATGGCGGCTATACGGGCCTGAGGCCGGGGTTCCCCGCCTCCGTGACGAAGGAGGCGACGGTGGAGACGGGGGCGCCCGGCCGGGTCACGTACGGCACCGCGCGGAAATCGGCGCGGGCGCTCTGCTCGCCGAGGGCGACCGTCACGTAGCCGCGCCGCCCGTTGATCCACTTCACGTGCGGGTTGGACCGCATCAGGTTGTCGTGCGCGGGCGGCCGCTCGGCGCCGTCCTTCCCGCTGGCGATCGAGGTCGTGACGATCTCGGTGCCGACGGTCCGGGACGCCGGGTCGCGGAAGTCGGCCTTGACGTCGATGGCGTAGGCGACGTGGACGTCGCCGGTGAGCACCATCAGGTTCTCGAGGCCGGCCGCCTCGGCCCCCGCGAGGATCCGCTGCCGGGAGGCCGGGTAGCCGTCCCAGGAGTCCATGGAGAGCTTGTGGCCGGCGGTGACGCGGTCACGGCGCTCGGAGAGGACGACCTGCTGCGCCAGCACGTTCCAGCGGGCCCGGGAGTCACGCCAGCCGTCGAGCAGCCAGCGCTCCTGGCCCGCGCCCGTCATCGTCCGGGCCGGGTCCTCGGACTCCGGCCCCGGGAGCTGCCAGTTGTCCCCGTACGCCTGGTCGGAGCGGTACTGCCGGGTGTCGAGGACGTCGAACTGCGCGAGCTGCCCGAAGCCCAGCCGGCGGTAGAGCCGCATGTCGGAGCCCGTGGGCGACTGGGGGCGGCGCAGCGGCTGGTGCTCCCAGTAGGCGCGGTAGGCGGCGGCCCTGCGGAGCAGGAACTCCTCCGGCGGGACGTCGTCCTCGGAGGTGTCGCCCGCGTAGTTGTTCTCGGTCTCGTGGTCGTCCCACGTGACGACGAAGGGGTGGGCGGCGTGCGCGGCGCGCAGGTCCGCGTCGGACTTGTAGAGCGCGTAGCGGAGCCGGTAGTCCTCCAGGGCGAGGGTCTCGCGGTCGAACACGGCGGGCAGTCGGCGGTCGGTGTAGGCGCGGGCGCCGCCGGCGGCGTCGACGGGGTACTCGTAGAGGTAGTCGCCGAGGTGGAAGACGACGTCGACGTCCTCGCGGGCGAGGTGGCCGTAGGGCGTGAAGTACCCGTCGTGGTACGCCTGGCAGGACACGGCGGCCAGCTTCAGCGAGGTGTTCCGGGCGCCGGGCGCCGGGGCCGTGCGGGTCCGGCCCACCGGGCTGATCCAGTGGCCGACCCGGAAGCGGTAGAAGAACACGCGGTCGGAGTCCAGCCGGTCGACCTCGACGTGGACGGTGTGCCGGAACTCGGGGTGCGCGTCGACCCGGCCGCGCCGCAGGACCCGGGTGAACCGCTCGTCGCGGGAGAGCTCCCACTGGACGGAGACCCGGTGGGCGGGCAGTCCGCCCTCGGGCTCGAACGGGCGGGGCGCGAGCCGCGTCCACAGGAGTACGGAGCCCGGCAGCGGGTCGCCCGACGCCACGCCCAGCGTGAACGGGTTCTCGGTGACGCGCCCGCCGTCGAGCCGGGCGGCAGCGGCGGCACCGGCCGCGGGCAGCTGGGTGGCGAAGGCGAGCGCGGCGGCGGCGCCGGTCGCGGTGAGGAAGCGACGGCGTGCGAAGTGCCGTGCGGCAGCGCGGAGTTCGGCAGAGTGATCGGATGACTGAGGCATGTGTCCCTCCCCGGACGGATGCTGTCCTTCCGTCATTCGAAGGGGAGGGAACGACCTCTCATTGTCGAGTACAGAACATCCACGTGTCGGACGGATGAGTTCATGGAGCACGCGTCTCGCGTACGCTGCGCGCCCATGAGCATCGCAGTGGTGACGGGAGCCGGTTCGGGCATCGGCCGGAGCGTGGCGCTGGCCCTCGCGGCGGCCGGATGGTCGGTGGCCCTGGCCGGCCGCCGGGCCGAGGCCCTGGAGGAGACGGCGGCGGCCCTGCCGACGGGCGACTTCCTGACCGTCCCCACGGACGTGACCTCGGAGCGGGAGGTCGCGTCCCTCTTCGCCGCGGTAAGGGCCCGCTACGGGCGGGTCGACCTGCTCTTCAACAACGCGGGCACCTTCGCGGGCGGCGGCACTCCCGTCGAGGACCTCGACCCGGCCACCTGGCGCGCGGTCGTGGACGTCAACCTGACGGGCGCGTTCCTGTGCGCGCAGGCGGCCTTCCGCGCGATGAAGGAGCAGTCGCCGCAGGGCGGCCGGATCATCAACAACGGCTCGATCTCCGCGCACGTGCCGCGCCCGCACTCGATCGCGTACACGGCGACGAAGCACGCCATGACGGGCCTCACGAAGTCCCTGTCCCTCGACGGCCGTCCGTACCGGATCGCCTGCGGCCAGCTCGACATCGGCAACGCGGCGACGGAGATGACGGCCCGCATGCAGACCGGCATCCTCCAGGCCAACGGCGAACTGGCGGTGGAGCCGGTGATGGACGCGGCGGACGTGGCGGCGACGGTGGTGCACATGGCGGCCCTGCCGCTGGAGGCGAACGTGCAGTTCGCGACGGTGATGGCGACGGCGATGCCGTACATCGGCCGGGGCTGAGGCCGCGGTCCCGCCGGGGCCTGTCCGAGAGACAGCCCCGGCCGACACGGCGCGGGTCAGGCCTGCCCGGTCTCGAACCGGCGCGGGTCAGGCCTGCCCGGTCTCGAACCGGCGCGGGTCAGGCCTGCCCGGTCTCGAACCGCGCCACCTTCCCGCCGTCGACGGTGAAGGCCCACTTGGTCCGCATCTCGCCCCAGGTGTCGTTGCGGTACCGGGCGACGAGGGCGCGCCCGCCGTCGGCCTCGCTCTCCACGTCCATGTGCCCCCGCGAGGCGAACACCTCCCGGTCGAGCCACTGCCGCACATCACGGTCGGACCCGTCGTCGGACATGGTCACCCCGGGCGCGAGCACCTCGAAGAGTCCGGGCTCGTCGTTGGCGTTGAGGGCCGTGACGAACGCACGCACGACCGGATCACTGAGCTGGTTCACGGGAATGGTCATGCCCCACCCGTACACCCGCGGGGCCGCGCCGCCCGGACGCCCCGGCCGTGAAGTCCCCCCGTCAGCGGTCCGGAAGAGGTCACGACCAGTCGCAGGCCTTGCCGTCGCCGTCCCGGTCGAGGCCCGAGCGGTAGCCGGGCCGGCCGGCGTAGAGAGGGGCCCTGCCCGCGGCGCGGACCGCGTCGCAGTTCTTGTAGTAGGCCGCCCCGCCGCCACCGGAGCCCGAGCCTCCGCCTCCTGTGCCACCGTGGCGGTCGGGGTCCGGGTCCGGGTGCAGTCGGGCGTAGTCCTCGGCGGGGCAGGACAGGCCGGGCCGGGCGAGGGAGAGCCGTACGGACATGTACTCGGGCCCGTCGACGTCCTCGCCCGCCTCCGGGTCCTGGAAGCAGATGCGCCAGTCGTCGTGACGGGCCGCCAGGTCGTCGTCCGTGTACACGCTGTCGCCCCGGATCGTGGTGAGACCCAGCTTCCGGAGCACGGCGGAGCCCGACGCGAAGGTCTTGCCGACGACGCGCGGCACCTTGGGGAAGACCACGGCCTCACCGTCCCGCGCCGGGCACGGGCTGCTCTTCTCGACGACGGCGAACTCGATCCGGATCCGCCGCCCTTCCCGGGTCGTCTCGGTCGCCCCGGCGTCCGGCTCCTGGAAGCAGACCTTCCAGTTGCCGTCGACGAGCTGCATCCTGTCGTCCTCGGTGGCGTCGTGCGAACGGGCTCGGAACCCCGCGTCGTACGCGGCCCGCGACGCCGTCTCCAGGTTCTGCCCGGTGTAGTCGGCGACGACCCGGCTCACCAGCGGGGTCGGCGTCGGGGTGGGCGGCGTGTACGGGGTGAACGACGGGAACGCACGGACGCGCGGCGCGCCGTCGGCGACCGCCGGCCGGTCCGCGGGCCCGTCGCTCGTGCCCACGGCCACGAACCAGACGGCGGACAGCACGGTCGCCAGCACCTTCTGCCCCGGTGACCAACGACTCCGCCAGGCCAGGAAGACGCCCACGGGCGGCATCAGGACCAGACAGAAGACGGCGAACCCGGGCCGCCGCCACAGCGGCTCCTCCCGGACCGGCCCCTTCTCCAGCGACACGCCCACCCGACCCTGCCCCTCCCTGACGACCACTCGGCGCCAGACAGGGTATGACCTGCGCGTTCACCGTCCGCGCGCAGGGAGGAGGACGTCAGTCGAGACAGAACTCGTTGCCCTCGGGGTCGGTCATCACCAGATGGCCGGCGCTCAGCGGCGGGGCCGGCTCGAAGCGGCGCACGCGCTTCGCCCCGAGGCCCACGAGCCGGTCGCACTCGGCTTCGAGCGCCGCCATCCGCTCCTCGCCCCGGAGCCCGGGGGCGGCACGGACGTCGAGGTGGACGCGGTTCTTGGCGACCTTGTCCTCGGGCACCCGCTGGAAGAACACGCGGGGCCCCTCCCCTTCGGGGTCCTCGATGGCGGACCGCGTGTTGCGCTGGTCCTCCGGCACCCCGATCCGCGCGAGGAACTCGTCCCAGGCGGCCAGCGGATCGGCCCCCTCGGGCAACTCCACTCCGGGCGGCCCGGGATGGACGTACCTCAGCGCGTCGCGCCAGAAGGTGGACAGCGCCCTCGGGTCGTGGGCGTCGAAGGTGACCTGGAATCGGCGGCTCATCCGGACTGCTCCGTTCGTAGGTTCGCCAGGCGACCGTACCGAAGCGCGGGAGCCCTGCCCCCTCCCACCACGCCGTCCGAATTGCGCCAGCGGTACGGCCCCGCCCCGCGCGAACCTGACGTCATGACCGCCTACGCACCCCGCGCCATCCCGCCCGCCGCCCTCGCCCTGCTGCGCGTCACCGACGACGCCGGCCGCGCCTGCGCCCCCTACGCCGCCGTCGAGGGCGGCGACCCCCTCCGCTGCTGCCTGCGCCCCTCCGCGCCCGGCGAGGAGATCGCCCTCGTCTCGTACGCCCCGCTGCGCCGCTGGGCCGCCGAGACCGGTGCCGAACCCGGCGCGTACGACGAGCAGGGCCCCGTCTTCATCCACGCCGCCGACTGCGGCGGCCCCGCGCCCTCGGAGGCGTACCCCTTCTCGCGTGCCGGGGCGCTGCGCACCCTCCGCCGCTACGACGCGTCCGGCCGCATCGTCGGCGGCCGCCTCCTGGAGCTCCCGGCGACCCCCGCCGAAGGCTTCGACCACGCCCTCGCCGAGGCCTTCGCGGACCCGTCGGTCGCCCTGGTCCACGTCCGCGCGGTCGAGTACGGCTGCTTCCACTTCGAGGTCCGGCGCCCCTGAGCAGGACACGCGGAAGGGCCCCCGTCCAGGCGCGAACCTGATCGGGGGCCCTTCCCACGCGGGCCGACAGACGAGTCGGGCTGTACGCCGGGTTCTGTGCCCCGGGACCTCGCGGTCGTCGGGGCGACGGCCATCCATCTACGACCGGCGTTGCCGCCGGCCTCCTGCGGTCTACCCGCGGACTCGGGCGAGCAGCCCTCGAACATCCGCGCAGGGACACCGGGGTGTCCCCTCTTGACCTTGCTCCGAGTGGGGTTTACCTAGCCGCCTGAGTCACCTCAGGCGCTGGTGGTCTCTTACACCACCGTTTCACCCTTACCGAGGACCGAGGTCCCCGGCGGTCTGTTTTCTGTGGCACTGTCCCGCGGGTCACCCCGGGTGGCCGTTAGCCACCACCCTGCTCTGTGGAGCCCGGACGTTCCTCGGGAAGATCCGAGGATCTCCACGCGGCCGTCCGCCCGGCTCGTCTGCCGTGCCGACCATGCTACCTGGCGGGGCGGACGCGCTTGACCTTGCCGCAGCGTCAGGGTTTCTACTGGGCGCATGCGTATCGGCGAGATCGCCGCGCTCGTCGGGGTCACCCCCCGGGCCGTGCGGCACTACCACCAGTCCGGGCTGCTGCCCGAGCCCGAGCGGCGGGCCAACGGGTACCGGGAGTACGGGGTGCGGGACGCCGTCCTGCTCGCCCGGATCCGGCGGCTGACCGAGCTCGGGATCGGGCTCGACGAGGTGCGGGACGTGCTCGCGGACGACGAGGGGCGCGGGCTCGTGGAGGTCCTGGAGGAACTCGCGGACGACCTGGCCCGGCAGGAGGCGGTGATCCGGGAGCGCCGGGAGCGCCTCGCCCCGCTCCTCGTCGCGGCCCGCGCCGGGCGGCTGCCCGCGGAGGGGCCCGTCTCACCCGAGCTCACGGCGCTGCTCGCCGGGCTCGGCGAGCTTCCCGAGTCGCCGATGGCGGCGAAGGACCGGGAGATCCTGGCCCTGCTCGACACCGTCGCCCCCGAGGCCGAGCGGGCCCGGCTGATGGAGCTGATGCGGGACGTGGCGGGCAGCGCGCGGGAGCTGTACGGGCTCCTGGACGCCCTCGCCGACGCGGAGGCGGACGATCCCCGGGTGGACGGGGCCGCCCGCGCGCTGGCGGCCGTCCTGCCGGACGGGCTCGCGGTCGAGCTGCCACCGGCGGGCGCCGGAGGCCTCGCCGACACCTTCTTCGCGGACCTCGCCCCCGCCCAGTCGGCGGCGGTGCGGCGGGCGGTGGACCTGGTGGCCGGGCGACGGGCGCAACGACGGACCGAGCGAGGGGAAGCGGACGGATGACGGACACCACCCGGGGGCCGCGGGGCCGCCTGCTGCGGCTGCTGCGCGCGGCCGCCTACGCCGTGCTCCCCGCCGAGCTCGTGCTCTTCGTCTGTCTGCTCGCCGGGGTGCGGATACCCGAGGCCGCGCTCCTCGTCGGGGAGCTGTTCGTGTCCGGGCTCCTCGTCGCCGGGGCCGTGGTCCTCCTCCGTCTGCTGCGGCGCGGGCTCTCCGCCCGGGAGGCCCTGGCCGAGCTGGTGCCCGAGGCCGTCCTGCGGCTGATCGGGCACGAGCTGCGGCTGATGGCGGGCCTGGGACGGTGGGTCGCGCGCCGGCCGCACGGGGTGGCGGGCGCGGACGGGGTGTTCCCGCACGCCCGGGACCAGGCGGCGCTGATGTACGGGTTCGCGTTCGTGTGCGTGGTCGAGACGGTCGGCATGTCGTACCTGCTCGCCGACTGGCCCCTCGTCCACGCGGTGGTGCTCGTCCTGGACGTCTACACCGTGCTCTTCGTCCTGGGCCTGCACGCCGCCTCCGTGACCCGCCCGCACACGCTCACCGGTGACGTCCTGCGGCTGCGGCAGGCGGCCCACGTCGACGTGCGCGTCCCGCTCGACCGGATCGCGCACGTCCGGCGCGAGTCCCTCTTCTCGCACGAGAAGAGGGACGGCGAGCTCAATCTCGCCGTCGGCTCCCAGACCTCCGTCACGATCGAGCTGACGGAGCCGGTGGACGCGCCCCGGCTGCTGGGCGCGCCCCGGCCCGTACGGCTGATCCGGCTGCACGCCGACGACCCGCGGGCGCTCGTACGGGAGGTCACGCGGGCGCGAACAGCACCTTCGCCGTCCCCGGGTCCGCTGCCGACAGCCTGACGCGCAGCCACGCGCCCAGCGGGAGCCTCGCCTCCCCGCCCTCGATCCGGGCGACGACCGCGGGGTCGTCCAGGTGGACGGTGCCGACGGCCGGTTCGCGCTCCTTCACGTCGATGACGTACGCGTCGAAGATCTCGCCGATCCGTTCCCGCAGGAGCGCCGCCTCGACGATGTCGACGCTCTCGCGTTCGACGGTGTTGGCACGGCGGGCGCCGGAGGCCATCTCGTCGGGGAGGGCGGGCAGGGCGGCCCGCACCCACTCGGGCGGCTCGTCGCCGGCGACCGCCGCCACGCACAGCTCGCCCGCGTACCGGTCGACGAGACGGCGCAGCGGCGCGGTGCAGTGGGTGTACTCGTCGGCGACGGCGGCGTGCAGGGCCGGGCTGGGGACGTGGCCGTCGGTGAAGACCGTGTACCCGGCGCCGCGCAGCAGGGTGGTGCACTCCTGGAGGAAGGCGGCGTGACGCGGGTTGGCGGGGTCGGCGGCGCGGACGACGTCCGCGTACGAGACGTGGTGCGGCCAGTCGACGCCGAGGGCCTGCGCGGAGCGGCGCAGCCGGGCGACGGCGCCGTCGGGGGCGGTGGGCAGGGTGCGCAGGATGCCGGTGCCGGCGGCGGTCATGAGGTCGGCGGCGGCCATGCCGGTGAGCAGGGAGATCTGGGCGTTCCAGGCCTCGGCGGGGAGCGGGGCGCGGTATTCGAGGGAGTAGGTGTGGTCCCGCTCGACGATCTCCTGCTCGGGGACGTTGAGGGAGATCCCGCCGCGTTCGGCTTCGAGGGCCTCGCGGAGGCGGCCGATGTCACGAAGGAGGGCGAGCGGCTCCTCGGCGGTCCCGTCGTCGATCTTCCGCTGCACGCCCGCGTAGTCGAGTTTGGCGCGGCTGCGGACCAGGGCGCGGCGAACGTCGGTGGCGACCCTGCGCCCCTCGGCGTCGAGGTCGATGCGCCAGAGCAGGGCGGGGCGGGTCTCGCCGGGGAGGAGGCTGGCGGCGCCCTCGGAGAGGACGGGCGGGTGGAGGGGGACCTTGCCGTCGGGGAAGTACAGGGTGAGGACGCGCCGGTGGGCCTCGACGTCGATCGGGCCTCCGGGGGTGACGAAGGCGGCGACGTCGGCGATGGCGTAGTGGACGCGGTAGCCGCCGTCGGCCCGCCGGGCCAGGTGCATGGCCTGGTCGAGATCGGTGGAGGTGGGCGGGTCGATCGTGAGGAACGGCAGGTCGGTGGCGTCGTACGAGGGAAGCCGGGGGGCCTTGGCGGCGGCCTCGGCCTCGGCGAGGACGAGTGGCGGGAAGGCCTCGGGGATCGCGAGCTCGGTACGGAGTGCGCGCAGGGCGGCCCGCAGCGGAGCCTCGGCTGCGCCGGTCACGTGGATGTGGCGGCGGGGCATGGACCGAGCGTATGAGCTGGGGCGGGGTGCGGCACCTCGTAGGCTGGACGACCGGGGCCGCACCCCCACCCCCCGTACGGACGAAGGAGAACCACCGTGCTCGTGCTGTTGCCGCCCTCCGAAGGCAAGGCCTCCTCGGGGCGCGGGGCGCCGCTGAAGCCGGAGTCGCTGTCCCTGCCGGGGCTCGCGGAGGCGCGGGCGGCGGTCCTGGACGAGCTGGTCGAGCTGTGCGCCGCCGACGAGGAGAAGGCGCGCGAGGTGCTCGGGCTGAGCGAGGGGCTGCGCGGAGAGGTCGCGAAGAACACGGAGCTGCGGACGGCGGGCGCGCGTCCGGCCGGGGAGATCTACACGGGCGTGCTGTACGACGCGCTGGGTCTGGCGACGCTCGACGCGGCGGCCCGGAAGCGGGCGGCCGGCTCCCTGCTGGTGTTCTCGGGGCTGTGGGGCGCGGTGAGGGTGACGGACCGCATTCCGTCCTACCGCTGCTCGATGGGCGTGAAGCTGCCCGGGCTCGGGGCGCTCGGCGCGCACTGGCGGGGCGCGATGGCCTCGGTGATGCCGGAGGCGGCCGGGGAGGGGCTCGTCCTGGACCTGCGCTCCTCGGCGTACGCGTCGGCGTGGAAGCCGAAGGGGGAGCTCGCGGCCCGGACGGCGACGGTGCGGGTGCTGCACGCGCCGACCCGGAAGGTGGTCAGCCACTTCAACAAGGCGACGAAGGGCCGGATCGTGCGGAGCCTCCTGGAGGCGGGCGCGGCTCCGGGTGCGCCGGCGGAGCTGGCGGAGGCGCTGCGGGATCTCGGGTACGTGGTGGAGGAGAGCGGGAAGCCGGGGGCCCTGGACGTGCTGGTGGACGAGATCCACTAGCCGTCGTTGCACCCTCTGCAACGGTCGTTGCGGGTCGCGCTCGCCCTGGGCAGGATGACGCCCATGACGAGCGTGTTCGCCCTTGCCCCGGACGTCCGGGTGGTCCCCATCGTCGTGATCGAGGACGCCGACGACGCGGTGCCGCTGGCCCGCGCCCTGGTGGCCGGCGGGCTGCCGCTGATCGAGGTCACCCTGCGCACCCCGGCCGCGCTCGACGCCGTCCGCGCGATCGCCGCCGAGGTGCCGGGCGCGGTCGTCGGCGCCGGGACCGTCGTCTCGGCCGCCGGGGTCGCGGACGCGGTCGGCGCCGGGGCGCGGTTCCTGGTCAGCCCGGGGTGGACCGAGCGGCTGCTCGGCGCGCTGCGGGACTCGGGCGTGCCGTTCCTGCCCGGGGTCTCGACCACCTCGGAGGTGGTGGCCCTCCTCGAACACGGGGTGGAGGACATGAAGTTCTTCCCGGCCGAGGCGGCGGGCGGCGTCCCGTATCTGACGTCCCTCGCGGGCCCGCTGCCCCGGGCCCGCTTCTGCCCCACGGGCGGCGTCTCGCTCGCCTCCGCCCCCGGCTACCTCGCCCTCCCGAACGTCGGCTGCGTCGGCGGCACGTGGATGGTGCCGCCCGACGCCCTCGCGGCCCGTGACTGGGCGCGGGTGGAGTCCCTCGCGCGCGGGGCGGCGGGTCTCGGGCAGGGCCTCAGCCGGTGAACGTCACGCTGAGGTGGTCGGTCACCGGACGGTAGCCGAGGCGCTGGTAGAGGGCGTTGCTGGTGGGGTTGGCCAGATCGGTGAAGAGCAGGACCTGTGCCGCTCCGGCCTCGCGCGCGGCCCGGCTGACCGCCTCGGTGGCACCGGCCGCGTACCCCCGGCCGCGTTCGGCGGGCACGGTGTGGACGAGGTGGACGCGGGCCTGGCCCTCGATCGTGCGGGAGACGGCGGCCATCGAGACGGGGCGGCCGTCGGGCGCCTCCCAGAGCCAGAGCCGCTCCTCGGAGATCCGCTCGGTGAGGAAGCCGGTGTAGTCCTCGGCGGGCTCGTCGCCCATGGCCACCGCGAACGCCGCCGTCCAGACGGCGACGAGCGGGACGTCGGCCTCGGTGGCGAGCCTCGCGCGGCCCTCGGGCGCCGGGTCCCGCGGGGTCAGCTCGCCGAGCCGGAAGAGCCGCATCCGGGTGGTGGGCGCCCAGGGGCGGCCGGTGGCCCGCGCGTACGCCTCGACGGCGGCGGTCTCGCCGCGCACCACGGTGGGCTGCCGCTCTCCGCCGAGGAGCCCCACGGGGGCGAGCGCGCGGGCCGCCTCCGCCGGCATGACCCCGAGGGAGGGCGCGTCGGAGGGCGGCACCACGAGGACGCCGGTGACCCGGCCGTCCGGCTCCGCCCACCAGCCGAGCCGCCGGGCCGTGTCCATGAGCGTGAGCACGGCGGTGTTGCGGGCCGGTTCGGCCGCGAGGAGCTCGGCGGCGGCGGCCCGGAAGGCGGCGGCGCTTTCGGTGAAGGACCACGTCATGCGCGTGATGGTGGTACGGGGCCGGGCCCCCGCGCCACCGATTTCGCGGGGGCGTGGGGTGCGCGGGGTGCGCCGTGTCGCGGGGTGCGCGCCGCCGCGGGGGTGCGCCGGTGTCGCCTCCGCGTCCGCTACCGCAGGTGCGAGGTGTCGTTGAGGAGGCGTACGGACGCGTTGCCGTCGGCGTAGTAGGCCACCGCCGAGATCGAGGCGGCCGACAGCTCCATCCGGAACAGGGACTCCGGCGGGGCGCCGAGCGCGAGCCGCACGAGCGTCTTGATCGGTGTGACGTGGGTGACGAGGAGGACCGTGCGGCCCGCGTACGCGGCGGTCAGCCGGTCCCGGGTCGCGGCGACGCGCCGGGCGACGGTCGCGAAGCTCTCCCCGCCGCCGGTCGGCGCGGCCTTCGGCGAGGCGAGCCAGGCGTCGAGGTCCTCGGGGTACCACTCGCGGACCTCGCCGAACGTCAGGCCCTCCCAGGCACCGAAGTCGGTCTCGCGCAGCCCCTGCTCGACGCGCACGTCGAGGCCCAGTCGGGCTCCGACGGCGGCGGCGGTCTGGCGGCAGCGGGTGAGCGGCGAGCTGACGATCTCCTGGACGGTGCCGCGCGCGGCGAGCGCCTCGGCGACGGCCTCGGCCTGGCGCAGCCCGGCCGCCGAGAGCTCGGGGTCGCTCCCCCCGCTCCCGGAGAACCGCTTCTCGGGCGTGAGCGCGGTCTCCCCGTGCCGCAGCAGCACGAAGGTCGCGGGCGCGCCCATGTCGGGCCCGGCCCAGCCCTGGCGGGGCGCGACGGTCTTCGCGGGCGTGGACGGGGCGGCGGGGCCGGTGACCGTACCGGTCCCGGTCCCGTGCGGGGCGGCCGGTGCCTGGACGTCGGCGGCGTGCCCCACGGGGGCCGGGGCCGCCTGGGTGCGGGCGGCGTGCCCCGTCGGGGCCAGGGCGCCCGCCTCCGCCTCGAAGTCGCCGGAGGCCACCGAGGCGGCGACGGCGTCCTCGGCGGCGAACAGGCCGTCCTCCGGGCCGGCGTCCGGCGCGGCGAAGAGGCCTTCGTCCTGACCTGTGCCCTGGGCCGTGCCCTGGGCCGTGCCCTGGGCCGCTGGGCGCGACACGGCGCCCGGCCAGGCGCCCGAGCCCGTGCCCGTACCGCGGGGGGCGGTGCCGCCGCCCATGGACCCCGTCGGCGCGGAAGCGCTCAGCGCCGCTCGCGCCCGCGCGGCGCCCGCCGTCGCGTCGCCCGGCGGGCCGGACGGGGGCGGCGTCGCGGCGTTGCGGGCGGCGGAGGCGTCCAGGCCCGCCGTGGAGCCGGACGGCTCCCACTGGCGGCCCCTCTTGCCCGCGTCCATGGCCTCGTTGGCCAGCCGGTCCGCGTGCTTGTTCCGCTCGCGCGGGATCCACTCGTACCGGACCTGGCCGGCCGGGAAGACCCGGCCCGCCTCGGCCGCGAGCGGCTTCATGTCCGGGTGCTTGATCTTCCAGCGGCCGGACATCTGCTCGACGACCAGCTTGGAGTCCATGCGGACGTGCACGGTGGCGTCCGGGAACAGCTCCCGCGCCGCCTTCAAGCCCGCCACCAGGCCCTTGTACTCGGCGACGTTGTTCGTGGCCACCCCGATGTACTCGGCGGCCTCCGCGAGGGTCTCCCCCGTCGCCGGGTCGAGGACGACCGCGCCGTACCCGGCGGGCCCCGGGTTGCCCCGGGAGCCGCCGTCCGCCTCGACCACGACCTCGCGCATTACAGGCCGGACTCCGCGGTGCGGACCAGGATCCGGCGGCAGTTCTCGCACCGGACGACGGCGTCCTTCGCGGCGGCGCGGACCTCGTTGAGCTCGGTGATGTTGAGCTCGATGTGGCAGCCCTCGCACTTGCGCTGGTACAGCCGGGCCGCGCCGACGCCGCCCTGCTGCTCGCGCAGCTTCTCGTACAGCTTGATCAGGTCGGCCGGGACGGAGCCGGCGACGAGCTCGCGCTCCTTGGCGACGGCCGCGGACTCGGTGTCCAGCTCGGCCTGCGCGGCGTCGCGGCGGGTCGTGGCGTCGTCCACCTTGGTCTGCACGGCGGCGACCCGCTCGGTCAGCTCGGTGAGGCGCTCCTGCGCGGACTCGCGGCGCTCCATGACCTCCAGGACGATCTCCTCCAGGTCGCCCTGGCGCTTGGCGAGGGAGACGATCTCGCGCTGGAGGTTCTCCAGGTCCTTCGGGGAGGAGACGGCGCCGGAGTCGAGCCGCTGCTGGTCGCGGGCGGCGCGCTGGCGGACCTGGTCGACGTCCTGCTCGGCCTTGGTC
Source organism: Streptomyces sp. NPDC096079 (assembly GCF_040303145.1). NCBI lineage: Bacteria > Bacillati > Actinomycetota > Actinomycetes > Kitasatosporales > Streptomycetaceae > Streptomyces > Streptomyces sp. NPDC096079. Next base: position 663,274 of record NZ_JBEOST010000002.1, on the reverse strand, counting down.
TGCTCGCGGCCGCAGTCGCTCTCCTCGGTCTGCGCGGCGACGAGCAGGTCGCGCAGCTGGGTGAGGTCCTTGGTCAGCGCCTCGATCTCGGCGTGCTCGGGCAGCGAGCGGCGCTTGTGGGCGAGCTGCTGGAGGCGGACGTCCAGGGCCTGGACGTCGAGGAGGCGGATCTGGTCGGCGGGCGCGGCGTTCAGTTGGGGGCTCCAGAGGAAGTGTGGTGGGAGGACCAGGGGTCGGTGACCGTCTTCGAGACGTGGACGCGGAGGTCCCAGCCGTGGCGGTCGGAGATCGTGTCGAGCTGCGCGGCGGCCTGCTCGCACCAGGGCCATTCGGTGGCCCAGTGGGCGGCGTCGACCAGGCCGAGCGGTGAGTGCTGGGTGGCCTCGGAGACCGGGTGGTGGCGCAGGTCGGCGGTGAGGAAGGCGTCGACGCCCGCGGCCCGTACGGCGTCGAAGAGGCTGTCGCCGGAGCCGCCGCTGACGGCGACGCGGCGCAGCAGCATGCCGGGGTCGCCGGCGACGCGGATGCCCTGGGCGGTGGCGGGCAGCCGCTCGGCGGCGCGGGCGGCGAAGTCGGCGAGCGTCTCGGGGCGGTCGAGCTCGCAGATCCGGCCGAGGTTGTTCTCGGGGACGAGGGGGCCGGTGACGCGGAGGTCGAGGGCGCCGGCGAGGGCGTCGGAGACGCCGGGGTCGGCGGTGTCGGCGTTGGTGTGGGCGACGTGGAGGGCGATGTCGTGCTTGATGAGCGTGTGCACGACGCGGCCCTTGAAGTGGCCGGCCGCGACCGTCGTGGTCCCGCGCAGGTAGAGCGGGTGGTGGGTGACGATCAGGTCGGCGCCGAGGGCGATCGCCTCGTCGGCGATCTCCTGGACGGGGTCGACGGCGAAGAGGACGCGGTTCACCTCGGCGTCGGGGTCGCCGCAGACGGTGCCGACGGCGTCCCAGGACTCGGCTCGCTCTGGTGGCCAGAGGGCGTCGAGCTCGGCGATGACTTCAGACAGGCGGGGCACGAGGGAAAGGCTACCTGTCCCCCGTGCCCCGCCGTTCTGGCCTGTGGATAACTCCGGGACCCCGGGCTACTTCTTCACGAGGTCGGCGCGCAGGTCGTCGAGGACGCTGTTCGCGGCGGTGACGCCGAGGCCGAGGTACCAGGTCTCGTCCGGGACGTCCTTGGCCTGGCCGGCCTTGACGGCCTTGAGGTTCTTCCAGAGCGGGTTGGCCTGGGCGGTGTCCTTCTTGGTGGCCTTGGCGTCGCCGTAGACGCCGGTGAAGATCCAGTCGGCGTCGGCCTCGTCGATGCGCTCGGGGCTGACCTCGGCCGCCAGCTCGTCGATCTGCTGGTTCTCGGGCCGGGGCAGGCCGGTGTCCTCCAGGATGGTGCCGATGAAGGAGGCCTTGGCGTAGAGGCGGATCTTGCCGGGCAGGTAGCGGACCATGGAGACGGTCGGCTTGTTCGGGCCGATGTCCTCGCCGAGCTGCTTCGCCTTGGTCTCGTAGGCGGCGAGCTCGGCCTTCGCCTCGGCGGTCCTGTCGAGCGCGGCGGCGTTGAGGAGGTAGTTCTCCTTCCAGGTGAAGCCCGGGCGGATGGAGAACACGGTCGGCGCGATCTTCGACAGCTCGTCGTACTTGTCGGCGGCGCGGAGCTGGCTGCCGAGGATGAGGTCGGGCTGGAGGTTGGCGATGGCCTCCAGGTTGAGGTTGTTGATGGTGCCGACGGACTTGGGGCTGCCGGCGTCCTTCGCCAGGTAGCCGGGGATGCCGTCGTCGCCCTCGGAGGGGGCGTAGCCGACGGGCTTGACGCCGAGGGAGACGACGTTGTCGAGCTCGCCGACGTCGAGGACGACGACCCGCTTGGGCGCGGCCTTGAGCTCGGTCGTGCCGAGGGCGTGGGTGAGGGTGCGCGGGAACTGGCCCGGCTTGGCGTCGGTGCCCATGGCCGCAGTCTTGGCGGCGGCGTCGCCGAAGTCCTTGCCGCCGGTGGCGACGTCCTTCTTCTTGGACGCGTCCTCCTTCTTCGCGGGGTCGGAGGACCCGTCGCCGCCTCCGCAGGCCGCGAGCGAGAGTGCGGCGGCGAGGGCGACGACGGCGGCGGTGCCGCGGCGGCGGAGGGACATGAGAAGGCTCCTGTACGGGTCGTCCTGGCGGGGACACACGGAGGCGGAACCTCCGCTTAGGTTCGCCTTACCTTACTCACCATGGGTCACTCCAGCACAACCGCCCCCTCACCCTCAGCCGAACCGCCGCAGGGCCACCCTTATGTGTGAAGTGACCCTGCTCGTGTTGTTCGGCTGGAAGTGCGAAAACTAGCTTCGTGGCCGGAGGTGACGAGTCGATGACAGCGTGTGCCATCGAGACCACGGCCGAGGACGGCGACCGCGACCCCGGCGCGGCCTGGCCGGCGGGGTTCACGATCACGGCCAACGGCGCGTACGCGGCCAGGCTCGCGGGCGCCGGTGACGCCCTGTACGTGGAGAGGTGGACCCTCGACGGCCCGGAGCCGTACGCCGTCCCGCTCCCCCTCGGCCAGCCGGAGGAGCCGGGCGCCCGGCTGCTGCCCCTCGCCGACGGCCGGGTCCTCGTCGCCCGCCGCGTGGACGGCCGGCGGAACACGTTCTCCCTGCTCTACCCCACCGGCCCGGCCACCGGCGAGCTGCAGCTCGGCGCGGTGGAGGCGCCCGGCTCCGAGCACCTGGTGCTGCTCCCTCCCTCGCCGGACGGCATCTGCGCGTACGCGATGTGCGTCGGACCCGACACCACGACGCTCTGGCTCGTGGCGGGCGGGGCCTTCGGACCGGAGCGGGTCGCGGAGGTCGCGGGCCGCTGCACGGGCGGGGTGTGGCTCGACCGCACGGGCCGGATGCTCGCGCTCGACCGGCGGCTCGGCGACGGGCCGGTGAAGGCCGTCGCCGTCGACCTGGAGCGGGGCGGGGAGGTGACGCCGCTGCTCCAGATCACCGAGGAGAGCGACGACCGGCTGCTGCTCGCGGACCCCGACAGCGGGCTGCTCCTGATCCGCTCCGACGCGCCGTCGCCGGGGCACGACCGGCTCGGCTGGGGCGTGCTCGGGAGCCTGCTGCCGGTGCGGTTCCCCGAGTGCCTGCGGCTCGACGACGCGGCGGTGACGCCGTTCGCGGTGCAGCCGGGGCAGGTGCTGATGCCGGAGAGCTGCGCGGTGGCGCTGCGGATCGACGCGGCGGGCGGCAGCTGGGTGGGCGTCTGGCAGCCCTCGTCCCGCCGGATGGCCCAGCTGGCGGCGCCCCAGGGCTGGCTGCCCGGGGCGGGTCTGTGGACGGCGGGGGGCGAGCTGCGGCTGCCGTACGCGACGGCCGAGGTGCCGTGCGGCCTCGCGGGTCTGGAAGTGCCGCCGGAGCCCGAGCCGGTGGTGGTCGTCGAGGAGCCGCGGGTGTGCCGCCCGGTGCCCCTGCAGCAGGCTCCGCTGACGGACCGCCGGCCCGCCGGCTAGTGCGGTGGACCTTTCCGGTCACAGCACTGGTGCGGTGGCCCTTCCGGCACGGCACTAGACTCACGGCCGCACAGCAAGAGCAATACGTACGGGGTGAGTTCCAGCATGTCGGAAGCAAGCACGGAGGGTACGGAGTCGCGCGGCTCCGGGAAGCACCGCGGCCAGGCGTCGCCGGCGGAGGACTCCACGTCCTCGCCGCACGGCCGGCACCGCCGCGAGGCCGACGCCCACGCGCAGTAGGAGAAGCAGGGAAGCACGAGCAGGGCCCCGGGGTCTCCCCCGGGGCCCTGTTCCTTCCCCACCACCCCTGTGGCTCAGCCCTTCTTCAGACCCAGCACCTCCGTCGCGGCGAAGGTCTCGCCCGCCGGGCGGGACGCGTAGTGCGGGGTCAGGAGGGAGTCCAGCTCCTCGTACGTGAACGCCTCCTTGGCCGTGTCGAACTTGGCCGAGACCTTCGGCCGGTCCACGACCGCCACCATCCCGCCGTGCACGACGAGCAGCTGGCCGTTGACCCCGGCCGCCGCCGGGGACGCCAGATAGCCGACGAGCGGCGCCACGTGCTCCGGGGACAGCGGGTCGAGCTCGCCCTCCGACGGCTCCCCGAAGCCCGCGAAGACGTCCTCGGTCATCCGGGTCCTGGCCCGCGGGCAGATGGCGTTGGCCGTCACGCCGTACCGGGCGAGCGCCAGCGCCGACGAGGTGGTCAGGCCGACGACGCCGCCCTTGGCCGCCGCGTAGTTGGGCTGGCCGGCCGAGCCCGCGAGGAAGGCCTCGGACGAGGTGTTGACGATCCGGCCGTACACGCCGGTCTCGCCCGCCTTGGCGCGGCCCCGCCAGTGCACCGCCGCGAAATGGGTGGTGTTGAAGTGGCCCTTGAGGTGGACCCGTACGACCGAGTCCCACTCGTCCTCGCTCATCGAGAAGACCATCCGGTCGCGCAGGATGCCCGCGTTGTTGACCAGGACGTCCAGCTTCCCGAACTCGGCGACCGCCAGGTCGACCAGGCCGCGTGCCGTCTCGAAGTCGGAGACGTCGCCGAGGTGCGCGACCGCCCGGCCGCCCGCCGCGACGATCTCCGCCGCGACCTCCTCGGCGGGCGCGGCGGAGGCCGCTCCCGAGCCGTCGCGGCCGGGCTGCCCGTAGTCGTTGACGACGACGGCGGCGCCGAGCCGGGCCAGTTCCAGGGCCTCGGCGCGGCCGAGACCGCGCCCGGCGCCGGTGACGATCGCGCTCAAACCCTCAAGAGGGAGTGACATCTCGCAGAAGTCCTCTCAGATCGCGATGCGGGTCTCTCAGATCTCGATGCAGGTACGGAGGGCCGCGCCGGTCCGCATCTGCTCCAGCGCCTCGTTGATGCCCGCCAGGGGCACCCGGTGGGTGATGAGCGACTCCAGGTCGATGCGGCCGGCCCGCCAGAGCGCGATGGCCCGCTCGTAGGAGCGGAGCACGTCCCCGCCGCCGTACATCGAGGGAAGGATGCGCTTCTCGTCGAAGAACAGCTCGAACATGTTGAGCTGGAGGAAGTCGTCGAGGGCGCCCGCGCCGACGACGCAGAGGGTGCCGCCGCGCCGGGTCGTCTCGTACGCCGTCCGCGCGGTGGCGGACTTCCCGACGACCTCGAAGACGTAGTCGAAGCCCTCGCCTCCGGTGATCCGCTGCTTGGCGTCGGCGAGCGCGTCCGGGGCGACCGCCTCGGTGGCGCCGAACCTCAGCGCGGCCTCGCGGCGGGACTCGACGGGGTCGACGGCGATGATCTCGGCCGCGCCCTGGAGCTTGGCGCCCTGGATCGCGGAGATGCCGACACCGCCGCAGCCGATGACCGCGACCGACGAACCGGCTTCCACCTTCGCCGTGTTGATCGCGGCGCCGAGGCCGGTGGTGACGCCGCAGCCGATGAGGGCGGCGATGTCGAAGGGCACGTCGTCCGGGATCGGGACGGCGCAGCCCGCGTCGACGACGACCTCCTCGGTGAAGGTGCCGGTGCCGGCGAAGCCGAAGACGTCACCGCCGGGGCGCTTGAAGTTGGGCGTGCCGGCGTTCATGAAGCCCGCGAGGCACAGCTGGGTCTGGCCGCGCTTGCAGGCCGGACAGCTGCCGCAGGCGGGCAGCCAGCAGAGCAGGACCCGCTGGCCCTGGCCGAGGCCGGTGACGCCGTCGCCGACGTCGAGGATCTCGCCGGCGCCCTCGTGGCCGGGGATGAAGGGGGCGGGCTGCGGGAGCACCCCGCTCATCGCGGAGACGTCGGAGTGGCACAGGCCGGTGGCCCTCACCCGGATCCGCACCTTGCCCGGGCCGAAGCCCACCGCCTCGACGTCGTCGAGGACTTCGAGTTTGTCCTGGCCGATCTCGTGCAGTACGGCTGCGCGCATGGTGCGGCTCCCATCAGGCGATCAGGCGGATCAGGGGTTCAGGCGATCAGGAGTGTTCGACGAGGGTGTCGGCGAGGACCGGGGCGTCGTCGCGCTCCACGGCCGTGACCGTCACCTGGACGCGGCCGTCGCCGGCCCACATCCGGATGCGCAGGGTCTCGCCGGGGAAGACGATCCCGGCGAAGCGCGTGCGGTACGAGCGGACCCGGGTGACGTCGCCGCCGAGCAGCGTGTCCACGACCGCCTTGAGGGTCATGCCGTACGAGCAGAGTCCGTGCAGGATCGGCCGGTCGAAGCCGGCGAGCTTGGCGAACTCGGGGTCGGCGTGGAGCGGGTTCCAGTCGCCGGAGAGCCGGTAGAGCAGGGCCTGTTCCTCGCGGATCGGCCGCTCGACGGTGGCGTCGGGCGCGCGGTCCGGGACCGCGAGGCGCTCGGAGGGGCCGCGGTCGCCGCCCCAGCCGCCCTCGCCGCGCACGAAGATCGAGGCGTCGCTGGTCCAGAGCGGCCCGTCGTCGTCGGCGGCCTCGGAGCGCAGGACGAGGACGGCGGCCTTGCCCTTGTCGTACACGGCGGCGACGCGGGAGGTGGAGACGGCCCGGCCGCCGGTGGGCAGCGGGCGGTGGAGGGTGACCGACTGGCCGCCGTGCAGGACGGCCGCGAGGTCGATGTCGATGCCGGGGGCGGAGAGCCCGCCGACGACGCCCATGCCGGCGCCCGCGACGGTGGCGAAGCTGGGCAGGACGTGGAGCCGGGACTCCAGGGTGTAGCGGAGTTCGTCGGGGTCGGTCGCGGGGACGCCCGCCCCGAGGCCCAGGTGGTAGAGCTGGACGTCCTTGTGGTCCCAGGAGATCTCGGCGCTGCGGGGTTCGGCGGCGACGGCCTTTGCGGGGTCGATGGGCATCGGGCTGCTGCTCCTCGTGGCGGTGAAGACCTCGGCGCGGCCGTCCGCACCGTCGGCCGCACCGAGGCCGTGCGGGGACCGTCCCGTACGCGGCCGTTCTAGAACGCGTTCTAGGTCGGTGGACCCCATGTATAGCCGAGGCGGAAGGAGTTGGGAACCCTCCTGACGGCATGTCAGAAATGCTGCTGGGCGCGGCACCCGGGACATTTGTCACGGCCGGGTCCGTACATTCACGCCTGCCGGACGAGGGCCCCCGGCTCGTAGCGTCGTCCCCATGAAGAACGAGACAGCGGTCGCCTTCACCGGGGTCACCCGGTCCTTCGGAGCGGTCCGCGCCGTGGACGGCATCGACCTCACCATCCGGCGCGGCGAGACCGTCGCCCTGCTCGGCCGCAACGGCGCCGGCAAGTCCACCGCCATCGGCCTGCTCCTCGGCCTCGACGAGCCCGACGGCGGCGAGGTGCGGCTCTTCGGCGACACCCCGGCCCGCGCCGTCGCCGCCGGCCGCACCGGCGCGATGCTCCAGGACGGCCGCCCGGTCCCCCGGGTCACCGTCCGCGAACTCGTCGCCTTCGTCGCCCGCACCTACCCGAGGCCCCTGCCGGTCGCCGAGGCCCTCGCGCTCGCCGGCCTCACCGCGCTCGCCGACCGCCGCGTCGACCGCCTCTCCGGCGGCCAGGTCCAGCGCGTCCGCTTCGCCGTCGCCCTCGCCGGCAACCCCGAACTGATCGTCCTCGACGAGCCCACCGCCGCCCTCGACGTCGAGGCCCGCGAGGCCTTCTGGGACTCGATGCGCGGCTACGCCCGGCGCGGCAACACCGTCCTGTTCTCCACCCACTACCTGGAGGAGGCCGACGCCCACGCCGACCGGATCGTCGTCATCGACTCCGGCCGCGTCCTCGCCGAGGGCACCGCCGAGCAGCTGAAGCGCGCGGCCGGCGGCAGCCTCGTCGCCTTCGACCTGGCCGGCCGCCCCAGCGAGGGCCTGACCCTGCTGCCCGGAGTGACCTCCGTCGAGATCCGCGGCGACCGCGCCCGGCTCCACACGGACGACTCCGACGCGACCGTCCGCGCGCTCGCCGAGCGGGACGCGATCCGGCGCCTCGAAGTCGCCCCCGTGTCCCTCAACGACGCCTTCCTCGCCCTCACCGCGCACGCCCGCCCCCTGGAGACGACCCGATGATCACCGCGTACGTCCGCCTCGAAGTCCGCCGCACCCTGCGCGACACCGGATTCGCCATCGGCACCGTCGCCGTCCCGGTGATGATGTACCTCCTCTTCACCAACCTCGCCGGCCAGGACGAGGACGCCTGGAAGACCGCCTCCATGGTCGGCATGGCCGCGTACGGGGCGCTCGGCGCCGCCCTGTCGATCGGCACCGGCGTCGCCGAGGACAAGGGGACCGGCTGGCTGCGGCAGCTGCGGATCACCCCGATGAGCCCGCGCCAGGTCGTCACCGGCCGCGCCCTCACCGGCTCGGTGGTGGTGCTCCCGGCGATCGTCGGGGTCCTCCTGGCCGGCGGCCTCGTCAACGGCGTCCGCCTCGCGGCCTGGGAGTGGGCCGCGGTCGCCCTCACCCTCTGGCTCGGCTCCCTCCCCTTCACCCTCCTCGGCCTCGGCAACGGCTACCGGCTCACCGCCCAGACGACCGGCGTCGCGAACATCGCCTGCAATCTGGGCCTCGCCGTCCTCGGCGGCCTGTGGTTCCCGGTGAGCCTCTTCCCCGGCTGGCTGCGGTCCCTCTCCGCGTACACCCCCACCAACCGCTTCGCCGAACTCGGCGTCTCGGTCTCCGGCGGGCACGCCCCGGGCGCGGCGGCGCTCGCGGTCATCGCCGCCTGGGCGGCCCTGTTCGGCGCGTACGCGGCGGTCTCGTACCGTCGTTCGGCGAGGACGGTGTAGGGAGTGGACATGAGGATCCGGCAGCTGTGGAGGACGAGGGCGCACGAGCGCCGGGACCGGGGGCCCAGCGGGCTCAGCCTCCTCCCCTGGCTCCTGATGGGACTCGGCGCGCTCTCCCACCTCCTCGGCGGCGACGCCCCCAACCCCTGGATCGGCGCCCTCGGGCTGCTCGCCTTCAACACGGTCTACATCGCGATCGTCTTCAGGGCCTTCGACCCCCGCCGCCGGGAATCCCCCCTGACCTGGGCTCTCCTCGCCGGCCTCGGGGCGCTCACCTTCGCCCTGGCCATCGGCTACGGCCGTGAGTGGCTGCTCCTCTTCCCGCTCCTCGGCCTCGGGGTCGGCGCGGTGGTCAGGCGCGGCCGGCTCCTCCCCCTGATCGCCTTCCCGCTGGTCCTCGCGGTCGGGGCGGTGACCTTCTGGCGGGACGGCTGGGGCTCCATCGGGATCGTGTACGGCACGTTCATCTCGATCATGGTGACGGCGGCGATCCTCGCCCTGGACGAGACGGTCCGTCAGCTGCGGGAGACCCGGGAGGAGCTGGCCAGGGCGGCCGTCGAGAAGGAGCGCCTGCGGTTCTCGCGCGATCTGCACGACCTGCTCGGCCACACCCTGTCGGTGATCGTCGTGAAGTCGGAGGTCGTACGGAGGCTCGCGCCGCGCGACCTGGACGCGGCGCTCGCTCAGGTCGCGGACATCGAGTCCGTCGGCCGCCAGGCGCTGACCGAGATCAGGGAGGCCGTGACCGGCTACCGCGAGGGCAGCCTCGCCACCGAGCTCGACCGGGCGCGCGACGCGCTCTCCTCCGCGGGCATCGAACCGGTCGTACGCCGCTCCGGCCCCCTCCTCGAACCGCGGACGGAGGCCCTGCTGAGCTGGGTGGTGCGGGAGTCGGCGACGAACGCGGTGCGGCACAGCGGCGCGTCCCGCTGCGAGATCGTCCTGTCCGGCTCGGCCGAACGGATCCGGCTCACCGTCACGGACGACGGCCGCGGCCCCGCGTCCGGCACCCCGGGGAGCGGACTGCGCGGCCTGCGCGAGCGGGTCGCCGCGGCAGGCGGCACTCTTGACTCGGGACCGGCTCCGCGGGGCGGGTTCCGGGTCACCGCGGAACTGCCCGTGGAGGCCCCCGTACCGCACGAGGGGGAGCCCACGGGATGATCAGACTGCTGCTCGCCGAGGACCAGGGCATGATGCGCGGCGCGCTGGCCCTGCTGCTCGGGATGGAGCACGACATCGAGGTGGTCGCGCAGGTCGGGCGCGGGGACGAGATCGTGGACGCGGCGCTCCTCGCCCGCCCCGACGTGGCCCTGCTCGACATCGAGCTGCCGGGCCGCTCGGGCCTGGACGCGGCGGCGGCCCTGCGGGACGAGGTGCCGGAGTGCCGGGTCCTGATCCTCACGACCTTCGGCCGGCCGGGGTACCTGCGCCGGGCGATGGAGGCGGGGGCCGCGGGCTTCCTCGTGAAGGACGGCCCCGTGGAGGACCTCGCCGAGGCGGTCCGGCGGGCGCTGCGGGGCGAGACGGTCATCGACCCGGCGCTCGCGGCGGCGGCCCTGAGCGCGGGCCCGAACCCGCTGACGGGACGTGAGCGGGACGCCCTGGCGGCCTCGGTGGACGGGGCGACGATCGCGGACATCGCCGCCGCCCTGCACCTCTCGGAGTCGACCGTACGGAACTACCTCTCGTCCGCGATCGGCAAGACGGGCACCCGCAACCGCATGGAGGCGGTCCGGGCGGCACGTCAGCAGGGCTGGCTCTGAGCCTTGGGCCCCCGCTTCGGGAGCCACAGCAGCATCAGGAGGGCCGCACCGACGAGGACGGCCGTCGAGACGCGGAAGGCGGCCGCGAAGCCCGAGGTGAGGGCGGCCGGGCCGCCGGCGGGGCCGGTGACGGCGGTCGCGAGCGTGCTCAGGACCGCGAGGCCGAGGGCGCCGCCCATGGTCCGGGAGGTGTTCACGAGGCCGGAGACGAGGCCCGCGTCGCCGGGGGCGGCGCTGGAGGTGGCGAGGGTGGCCAGCGGGGTGGTGGCCAGGCCGATGCCGGCCATCATCAGGATCCCGGGGCCGAGGATCGTCCTCAGGAAGCTGCCGTCGGCGGTCATCGTGGACTGCCAGGCGAATCCGGCGGCACCGACGAGCGCACCGGCCACCGCGAGGTTCCGGGCGCCCACCACCGGCATCAGGCGCGGGGCCAGCTTCGAGCCCACGATGACGCTGAGGGAGCTGGGGACGAGCGCGAGTCCGGCCTGGAGCGGGGTGTAGCCGAGGACGCTCTGCGCGTACGTCGTCATGAAGAACCACATGCCGAAGGAGCTCGAACCGCACAGCAGGATCCCCACGTTGGCGGCCGACACCGCCCGCGTGCGGAACAGCTTCAGCGGCATCAGCGGGGCCGCCGTGCGGGCCTCGACGGCCACGAAGACCCCGAGGAGCGCCAGGCCGCCGAGGAGCGTCAGGAGGGTCCCCGGGTCGGTCCAGCCGGCCTCCTCGGTCTGGACGATGCCGTACGCGAGGGTGGCGAGGCCCGCGGTGACGAGGACGGCGCCCGGCAGGTCGAGGCGGCGGCCGGAGCCGGTGCGGCTCTCGCGGAGCCAGAGGACCGCGCCCGCGAGGACGAGGACCCCGACGGGCACGTTGACGAGGAGGACCCAGCGCCAGGAAAGCAGGTCGACGAGGAGCCCGCCGACGAAGCCGCCCGCCGCGCCGCCGGCCGCGCCGACGGCCGTCCAGGTGGCGATGGCCCGGGTCCTGGCGGGCCCGGCCGTGACGGCGCCGGTGACCAGGGTCAGTGTCGCCGGGGAGAGGACGGCCGCGCCGAGTCCCTGGACCGCGCGGCCCGCGACGAGCTGCCAGCCCTCCTGGGCGAGCCCGCCCGCCACGGAGGCGGCGGTGAAGAGCCCGAGCCCCAGCAGGAACATCGCCTTGCGCCCGTACAGGTCGGCGGCCCGCCCGCCGAGGAGCATGAACCCGGCGAACGCGATGGCGTAGGCGCTGATCACCCACTGCAGTCCGGCCGCCGAGAGCCCGAGGTCGGCCCGCATCGACGGCAGTGCCACGTTCACGACGGAGACGTCGAGGACGACGACGAACTGTCCCGCGCAGGCGGTCAGGACGACCGCCCAGGGGCGGGAGGAGGGTCGGGCGGGAGGGGGCGCGGTCGTGGTGGCGGAGTCGGTCTGCGGCATGGACGTGATGGTCGCAGACCGGCTCCGCCCCGTACATGGGGATAAGGTCCTAGGCCTTCCGGAGCAGGGTCACGACCGCCGCGCCGCCCAGGCCGATGTTGTGGGCGAGGCCGACCCGTGCGCCCGCGACCTGCCGGGCTCCCGCCTCGCCCCGCAGCTGCCAGACCAGTTCGGCGGCCTGCGCGAGGCCCGTCGCGCCGAGCGGGTGGCCCTTGGAGATGAGGCCGCCGGAGGGGTTCACGACCCAGCGCCCGCCGTACGTGGTGGCACCGGACTCGACGAGCTTGCCGGAGGCGCCCTCCTCGCACATGCCGAGCGCCTCGTAGGTGAGCAGCTCGTTGACGGAGAAGCAGTCGTGGAGTTCGACGACGTCGACGTCCTCGATGCCGAGGCCGGAGCGCTCGTACGCGAGGCGGGCCGCGGCCCGGGACATGGGGCGGCCGACGGCGTCGATGCAGGAGCCGGAGGCGAAGGACTCCCCGGTGTCGGTGGTCATCGCCTGGCCGGCGATCTCCACCGCCCTGTCCCGCAGCCCGTGCTCGTCGACGAAGCGTTCGGAGACGACGACGGCGGCGGCCGCGCCGTCGGAGGTGGGCGAGCACTGGAGCTTGGTGAGGGGCCGGTGGACGGTCTTCGCGGCGAGGATCTCGTCGACCGTGTAGACGTCCTGGAACTGGGCGTTCGGGTTGTTCGCCGAGTGCTGGTGGTTCTTGGCGCCGACGGCGGCGAGCTGCACCTCGGTCGTCCCGTACCGCTCCATGTGCTCGCGGGCCGCGTTGCCGAAGATCTGGGCGGTGGGCGGGGACATCTCGAAGCCGTGGGCGGCGGCCATGATGCCGTAGTGGCGGGCGACGGGCGAGGTCTTGAAGTCCCCGGCTCCCGCCCCGCCGCCGAGGGCGCCCCTGGCCATCTTCTCGAAGCCGAGGGCGAGGACGCAGTCGGCGATGCCGCCCTCGACGAACTGCCGGGCGGTCATGAGGGCGGTCGAGCCGGTCGCGCAGTTGTTGTTGAGGTTGTAGACGGGGATGCCGGTGAGCCCGAGCTCGTACACGGCGCGCTGGCCCGCGGTGGAGGCCTGGAAGCAGTAGCCGACGGCGGCCTGTTCCACGCGCGCGTAGGGGATGCCGGCGTCGGCGAGGGCGGCGTCGCCCGCATCCTTGGCCATGTCCCAGTACTGCCAGTCCCGGGTCTCCGGCTTCTCGAACTTCGTCATGCCGACGCCGACGACGTACGCCTTGCCCATCTGCATTTCCCCCTCAGTCCTTCGGGAGGCCGAGCAGGCGCTCGGCGACCACATTGAGCTGTACCTGGGTGGTTCCGCCCGCGATGGTGAGGCAGCGGGACATGAGCAGGCCGTGGACGGCCCGCTCGCCGGGGCCCTCGCGCACGGCGCCCTCGGGGCCGCGGAGTTCGAGGGTGAGTTCGGCGAGCTTCTGCTGGTGCAGGGTCTGGACGAGTTTGCGGACGCTGGCGCCCGCGCCGGGTTCGAGACCGGACACCTGGAGCAGGGTGGTGCGCAGACCGATGCACGCGAGCGCGTGCGCCTCGGCGAGCAGGGCTCCGATCCGTACGCGCACGGCGCTGTCGACCCGGTCCGCCTGGGCGATGACGGCTTCGAGGCCGGTGTCGAAGGCGACCTGGTCGGCCATGTGGACGCGTTCGTTGCCGAGGGTGTTGCGGGCGACCCGCCAGCCGTCGTCCACCTCGCCGACGACGGCGTCGGCGGGGAGGAGGGCGTCGTCGAACCAGACCTCGTTGAAGAGGGAGTCGCCGGTGATCTCCTTGAGCGGCCTGATGTCGATCCCGGGGGTGTTCCGCATGTCGACGAGGAAGTAGGTCAGCCCCTGGTGCTTGGGGGCGGTCGGGTCGGTGCGGGCGAGCAGGATGCCGTGGTGGGCCCACTGGGCGGCGCTCGTCCACACCTTCTGCCCGTTGATCCGCCAGCGCCCGTCCTCGGTGCGCTCGGCGCGGGTGCGCAGCGAGGCGAGGTCGGAGCCGGCCTCCGGCTCGGAGAAGAGCTGGCACCAGAGGCGTTCGCCGCGCAGGGTCGGGCCGAGGTGCTCGGCCTGCTGCTCCGGGGTGCCGTGGGCGAGGAGCGAGGGGACGACCCAGGTGGCGATGCCGAGTCCGGCGACGGTGATCCCGGCCTCGTCCAGCTCGCGCTGGACGGCGAGCTGCTGGAGGGGGCCCGCGCCGAGGCCGTACGGCTCCGGGAGGTGCGGGGCCGCGTAGCCGGTGGGGGCGAGGGCGCGCCGGGCGGCGGCCGGGTCGAGCCCGACGGCGGGGGCGACGGCCTCGCGGGCCGCGCGGCGGTACGCATCGGCCTCGGGCGGCAGGTCGAGGCGCAGGCCCCGCCGGACGCCGGCCGTGGCGTGCCGGAGGGCGGCGAGCCGGTGCTGGTCGCCGGTGCCGAGGAGCTGGCGGGCGACGAGGGCGCGGCGGAGCAGCAGATGGGCGTCGTGCTCCCAGGTGAAGCCGGTGCCGCCGAGGATCTGGATGCAGTCCTTGGCGCAGGTGTAGGCGGCGTCGAGGGCGGTGGCGGCGGCGAGCGCGGCGGTGAGGGAGCGGACGCCCTCCTGGCTGTCCTGCCCGGCGCGGGCGGCGTCCCAGGTGAGGGCGCGGGCCTGTTCGAGCCGGACGAGCATGTCGGCGCAGAGGTGTTTGACGCCCTGGAACCGTCCGATGGGGCGGCCGAACTGTTCGCGGGTGCGGGCGTGTTCGGCGGCGGTGTCGACGGCGCGGGCGGCGGTGCCGCAGGCGTCGGCGGCGAAGAGGACGGCGGCGAGGTCGTGGACGAGGGGGGTGCCGAGGTCCAGGGCGTGCGCGTCGGACACGTGGGCGGCGCGTGCGGTGATCTCGGCGGTGGGCCGGGTCGGGTCGGCGCTCTCGTGGGGCCGGACGGCGAGGCCTCCGGTGTCGGCGGCGAGCCAGACGGAGCCGTCGGCGGTGGCGGCCCTGAGGAGGACCAGGTCGGCCTGGGCGCCGCCGAGGACGGGGGGCGCGGTGCCGTCCAGGAGGTAGCCGCTCGCGGTGCGGACGGCGGTGAGGGTGCCGGTGCCGCCGAGGGCGACGGCGCCGATGCGCTCCCCCCGCGCGAGCGCGCCGGCGGTGTCGTGGTGCCCGCACCGGTGGAGGAGTTCGGCGGCGAGGACGGAGGGCAGGTAGGGCCCGGGCAGCAGGGCCCTGGCCGCCTCCTCCACGACGACGGCGAGGTCCCCGAGACCGCCGCCCCCGCCGCCGTGCTCCTCGGGGAGGTGCAGGCCGAGGAGGCCCTGTTCGGCGGCGGCGTCCCAGTAGGAGGGGCGGCCGGTGGCGGTGTCGGGGACGTCCAGGTGCTTGCGGACTTCCTCGGGGGGTACGGCGCGGGTGAGCCAGCCCCGGACGGATCGGGCGAGCTCCCGCTGTTCGTGCGTGATGGCGATGCCCATGGCCCGCAGACTAGAACACGTTCCATTCTGACGGAAGGTCAGAAACACGATCGGGGTGCGCCACCGGGACCCGGAGACCTGACCGGACGCCGAGGCCCTGTCGGCCCTCTCGACGGCGGTCCGTGTCCTGGAGCGCATGATCGAGAACTTCGAGGAGGCCCCGGAGCCCGACGCCAGGCTCTGTGGCAGCATCGAGGCGGGGAACGAACCACGCGGGGGGACATCGTGGGCACAAGTCTGACGGCACTGCTGATCGCCGTGGTGGGCGTGGCCGGAACTCTGGGAGCGGCACTGCTCACCCAGAACCGCGCGGACCGCACCAAACGCATGGAGCTCCAGGCCGCCGCCGACCAGCGGCGCGAGGAACGCGACCACGCCGAGCAGCTGCGCCGGGCGGAGCTGGAGCGGCAGCGGGCGAGCGAGAGCCTGGAGCGCCGGCGCGCCTGCTACATCACGCTGAACACCGCCGCACGGCAGTACGTGACGGCGATGACCAACCACATCCACGCGCTGCGGCGCGGCGAGGCCGCCGCCGCGTCCCTGGAGCGCCTGGAGGAATGCAGGGCGGCCTACCGCGACAGCTACGCGGAGGCCCAGATGATCCTCCCGAACACGGTGGCGCGCGCATCCAGCGACGCGAAGGACCATCTGAACGAGGCATACGGAATGCTGCGGAAGTACGCGGCGGACCCGGCCGTGTACGCGGCCGAACTGGCGGCTCTGGGACCGGCGCTCCACGCGGAGGTCTGGCCGTACCTGGGGAGGCTGAAGGGGGCCATGCGGGCCGACCTCGGCATCGCGGACGACTGATTGTCAGTGGCGCCTGCCACGATGCGCGAGACCTGAGAGACGACACGGGAGAGCGAGCGCACCATGGGCACCTGGGACATCGGCCCCTTCGACAACGACACCGCCGCGGACTTCTCCTACCGGGTGGACGAGGCCCCGGAGGAGAGGCGGGCGGAGGTCCTGCTCGCGGCCTTTCGCGAGGTGACCACGACGGGCGGGGAGTACCTCGACGCGGACTTCGCCGTGGAGGCGATCGCGTCGGCGGCCCTGGTCGCCGCGCAGTGCCCGGGCGGCGAGCCGGTCACCACCTCGTACGGCCCGAAGAAGCCCCTGCCCGCGCTCCCGGCGGAGCTCCGCCCGGCGGCGGTCGAGGCCCTGGACCGCGTCCTGGTCGAGCCCTCCGAACTCCTGGAGCTCTGGGAGGAGTCGGACGGCGAGGAGTGGAAGGCGGGCGTACGGAAGCTGAGGGCGGTCCTCGCGGGGGCGTGAGCCGTCAGCGGCGCGCGGCCCGGCGCCGCACGGCGAGGACGACGCTCGTGACCGTCGCGGCGACGGTGGTCACCGCGAGGACGAGGAGGCCAGGGTTGACCCACCACGGGACGATCTCCTCGCCCGCGCACACCAGGCTCACGGGCAGCGCGCTGCTGGAGTCGGGCACCGCCAGGTACCCGGCGTTGAACCAGCAGGCGTCCTCCGGCTGGAGGAACGGCAGGTACGAGAGCCCGTACAGGTGCAGCGCCCCGCCGCCGACGAAGGCGAGCGCGGCGACCCAGGCGGCCTTCTTGGCGGGGGTGCGGCGGGGCCGGGGCGACGGGGGCAGCCCGGCGTTCTCCCGCCGGGCCCGGCGGAGCCCGACGAAGGTGATTCCCGCCCAGGCCGGCAGGGCGACGGCGAGGATCACCATCCCCACGAGGGTCACCACGAGCTGTCCTCCAGGGAGAGACCGGACACTCGGAGAGATCGTAACGGGGCGGCCCCGCCCCGGACGCCGACGGGAGGACGGTGTGGTTCGGGTGCGACGCGTAGGGCACCATGGGCGCCCTAAGACGCGTACCCGCCAGTAGGAGTGACCATGTCCGAGCCCTCGCCCGAGATCCTTGCCGCCTTCGAGGCCGCGAAGGGCTTCATGCCCGTCGGGGAGGGGCTGGCGCTGTACGCGGCTGCCACCGAGGCCGCGAAGCTCGGGCTGCCGCTCCTGGAGGTCGGGACGTACTGCGGGCGGTCGACGATCCTGCTGGCCGACGTGGCCCGGCAGGCGGGGACGGTCGCGGTGACGGTGGACCACCACCGGGGCAGCGAGGAGCAGCAGCCGGGCTGGGAGTACCACGACGCGACCGTGGTCGACCCCGAGGTGGGTCTGATGGACACGCTGCCGACCTTCCGCCGGACGCTGCACAGGGCGGGCCTGGAGGAGCACGTGATCGCGGTGGTCGGACGTTCGCCCCTGGTCGCGAGGACCTGGGGCGGGCAGCTCGGGTTCGTGTTCGTCGACGGCGGGCACACGGACGAGCACGCCACGAACGACTACGAGGGCTGGGCCCCCAAGGTCGCCCCCGGGGGCCTGCTCGTCATCCACGACGTCTTCCCGAACCCGGAGGACGGGGGCCAGGCGCCGTACCGGATCTATCTGCGCGCCCTGGAGTCGGGTGACTTCGAGGAGGTCTCGGTCACCGACTCGCTGCGGGTGCTGCGCCGCCGCTGACGGCCGCGCCGGCCGTTCCCGTCACGGTGAAGGCCACCGAGTAGGTCAGGGTCTCCTCGCTGTCCAGGTGGGCGAGGAAGACCCCGACGGCCCGGTCGGCCGCCTCCGCCGAGCCGCCGAGGGCGCGGGCGATCAGCGGGCGGGCGATGTCGAGCTTGAGCGCCCACTGCTCGCGCTCCACGGGGTCGATCCGCCCGGCGATCAGGTGGTACGGGTCGACCCGTACGGTCAGATCGGTGAGACCGGCCCGGCGGGCGAGGGCGAAGAGCCGGCGCCCGGTGTGCGGGTCGAAGCCGGCCGCCCCGAGCGCCTCGGTCACCGGGTCGAGGGCGGCGCGCAGTTCGGGGCCGACGGGGTCGTGCCAGACGAGCTGGCCGTCGAGGTCGAAGAGCACGACCCGGCCGCCGGGCCGGGTGACGCGGGCCATCTCGGCGACGGCCCGCTCGCGCTCGGCGACGTACTGGAGCATGAGCCGCCCGTACACGAGGTCGAACGAGCCGTCGCCGAAGGGAAGCGCGACGGCGTCGCCGGTGCGGCGGACCAGCGCGTCGCCCGCCGGGTCGCCGGTACCGGCGGCGAGCCGCTCGGGGTTGCCGTCGAAGGCGGTGACCTCCGCATCGGGGCGGGCCCGGAGGACGGCCTCCGCGATGTGGCCGGGCCCGGCGCCGACGTCGAGGACCCGCCCCGCGCCGGCGGGCAGGAACGCGTCCAGGTACTCCCGTACCCAGCCGTCGGCGTCGACCTTCGCGACGAGCCGGCCGGCCTCGCGCCGGTCCTCCATCAGGTACGGGACGCTCACGGGTTCCTCCTCGGTGGCTGCCCCCGGCCGCGCAGGCGGCTCGCGTAGAGGCGGTCGATGTGTCGGTAGACGTCGGGGTACGCCTCGGCGAGCCAGAGGACGCGGGTGTACGGGCGGACGGGTTCGGCGCCCGCCCGTACCAGCCGGTCCATCGGCGTCTCGCCCGCGACGGGGACGCCGCCGGGTTCGAAGTCCTCGTACGCGGCGCTCGCGGCGGCGACCAGCGCGTCGCGCGCCCGCTGCGCCTCCTGCTCGTCGAGCTCGGGGGAGACGAGCACGTCGCAACGATTCTCCAGGAAGGAGAAGTTGAAGCCGAGCGGACCGCGGTAGGCGAGCGCTGCGGCCCGGATCCGTCCGGTGGTGTCGTACTGGACCCAGATCCGCCGGTAGCGGCGCAGTCCGACCAGGGCGTAGAGCCGGTCGACGTCGCCGAGGAGCAGATCGTCCCGGTCGAGGCCCTCGGCCCGTACGAACACCTCTCCCCGGCAGGCGCGGGCGAGTTCGGCGAGTTCCGGGCAGGCCCCGCCGTCGAGCTCGACCACCGGCCGGTTCCGGTCGCCGCCGTGCCCGAGCCGCTCGGCGAGCGCCCCGGGCACCCTCACGTACTCGCCGGGGACGGTCAGGGAGCGCTCGGGGCCGATGCCGTCGGTCATCCCGCCGAAGGCGAGGGAGGCGAAGCGGTTCGTCGGGCTGAACCAGTTCTGCTGGGCGACGTCCCGCCACTCCCCGGTCCGCACCGCCTGGGCGGCCAGCATCACGGCCCGGCCGCCGAGCAGGGTGCCGGAGCTCACCAGGTGCTGGGTCTGCCAGCCGGCGTGGGTGGACCGCCAGGAGGAGAGCGAGGCCCAGCCGCCGTCGGGTTCCTCGTAGCTGACCACCCAGTGCAGGAGCTCACCGGCCCGGCGGGCGCGCTGCCAGTTCTCCAGGATCAGGGAGCGGTAGGGGGCGAGCCGGGCGCGTTTGGCGGGGTAGAGGAACCGGGAGCGTTCGTAGCGTGCGAAGAGTTCGGCCGGGGGCTGGGCGTTCACCCGGCAGCCGAAGTCGGACCAGGTTAAGGAGGGGTCCGGGCGGCCCGGGAAGTGCGGGCGCCCGGTGTCGCGGTCGAGGACCGCCGTGCTGTTCATCCGTCGTGTTCCGTCCTGTGCGTCCTGTGCGTCCTGAGGACTCGAAGGGGCGGGCGATCTCGCGTGGTCCAAGATCACCGACAGTCCAACGGCCGCCCCCTGGAAAGGTGACGGCCGTCGGGACGAACATCGGCGGTGCGGGGTGAGGATCAGAACAGCGAGGTGACGTACAGGCAGTTGGTGTAGCTGTAGCCCGGTTCGATCTTCGTCTTGCTGGACTTGGTGTCCCCGGCGGTCGAGGTGCCGGTGGCCGCGCGCTTCTGGAGGAAGTGGTAGTCGCCGGCGGGCAGCAGCAGGGTCGCCTTCGGGTACTTCGAGGACGGCCCCGAGCAGGCCTTGATCTTCGGGGAGTTCACGAGCAGCGGGGTCTGGTACTTCTTGCAGGTCCCGCACGCCTTGATGGTGACCTTGCCGGTCATCGGGCCCGTGTAGAGCAGCTCGACCTCACCGGGGCCGTCGTTGCTGACCACCATGACCATCCGGCCGCCGCCGGGGACCTCGGCCGGGGGCAGGCTCCTGCCGGCCGCGGGCTCCTCCTCGGCGATCTCGGCGGCGATGGCGATCGAGCGGGCGTGGGCGGCCTGCGGACTGTTCGGGTAGGCCTTCGCGTAGTCGGTCATGGTGGTGGCGGCGGCGCTGAACTCCTTGTCCTTGAACTGGTCGGTCCCGCAGGCGAAGTCGCCCTTCCGGACCGCGTCCGCCGCCTCCTTCGCCGCCGGTTCGAGGGACGGGTCCGTCATGTTGTCGAGGGAGGAGCGCAGCGCGCGCAGCTGGGCCGTGGCGTCGCAGGGCTCCGTGCCGCTCAGGGCGGCCGTCCGGGTCCTGATCGCCTCGCGGACGGCCGGTTCGACGCGGGTCGCCTGGGTGGACTTCGGGAAGGTGTCGAGGAGCTCGTTGAGCGTCTCGCTCGCCGTCGGGTCCGCGGTCTGGACGCCGAGCGCCGCCGTGCCGCACGCGTAGAGCGACTCGGCCAGCGGCTCGTCGGTCTTCGCGGGCCGCGAGCCGAGCAGCTCCTTGTCGACGGTTCCGGGGAGCTCCCGCAGGTGCTTGAGCGGGGGGACGGCCTCGCAGTACCGCTTCTTCTCGTACGGGGCGGAGACCGTCCGGTAGTACGCGTCGAGGCGGTCGGGGACGAGCTTTCCGGCCCGCGAGCCGGCGTACCGGGTGCCGAGGTCCTCGTAGGCGGAGAGCGCCTGGCGGTAGATCGGCTCGGCCTTGTCGAAGGCGAGCCCGTCGGCGGACTTCACGAGCGCGTCCGCCGCCGCGAGCTGTTCGAGCAGGGCCTGCTCCTTCGCCTCGTCGCGGGCCGCGCCGTACGCGAGGGAGCCGCCGGCGGGGACGGCGAGCAGCACGAGGGCGAGCGGCAGGGCGAGGCGGCGGAAGGAGGCGGCGATCCGGAGCGTGGCCCGCAGCCCGCGGCGGGCGCCGTCGGCGGCGACGGCGAGCAGGAAGACGCCGTAGCCGACGAGGAGGCCGAGGGGCACGCCGTCGACGTCGGCGGGGAGGGCGGCGACGAGCAGGGCGGCGGTGGCGAGCCAGCAGAGGGCGGCGCCGATCCAGTTCCGCAGCAGGACGTAGCCGAGGCCGAGGCCCGAGAGGTTGAGCAGGGCGATCGCGGCGGCCTGCGCCGGGTTCGCGTCGCCGGGGGGCTGTGCGGGCGGCTGCGGGCCCTGACCGGGCGGCGGGCCGTAGCCGCCGGGCGGTCCGTACCCCGGGGGTGGTCCGAAGCCGGGCGGGGCGCCCGGCGGCGGCGGCGCGGTCCCGGACCCGGCCCACCCGGCCGCGGTCGCGGGCCCGGAACCGGCACCGGCACCGGCCGGGACGGCACCCGCGGGTTCGGACCCGGCACCGGCCGGGGTGGATCCCGAGGGCGCCGCGCCCGGCGGCGGGCCGAAGGCGAGCGTGGGCGGACTCACACCCGGTGCCGCGGGCGGACTCACCCCCGGTGCCGTGGGCGGACTCACACCCGGTGCCGTGGGCGGACTCACACCCGGTGCGGCGGCGGGCCGCGCCGGGGCCGCCCACGGCGGCTCGGCCGCACTCGACGCGCCTCCCGCCACCGGTCCGGACGGCGGCTCGGCCGCCGCCCGGTCCCCCGGGTCCAAGCCGCCGTCGCCCGCAGGTCTGCCGGCCGGCTCGGGGCGTGCGTCGTTCGGTTCTTCCCCCACCACGGTTCCCCCTCGTGGGTCCATGCGCGGTGACACCCCACCGTCGCCCTGTTCCCTTACCCTTCACGCTTCGCTCACACGCGTCCACCGCTTCGTGAAGGCGGTGACGAACCTGCGACGTATCCCTGCGGCGTTCACCCCCGCGCAGGGCCTAAAGTCGCGGGGTGCCGTACGACCACCGGAACACCTCCACCGCCCGCCGTACCCTCGCCCTCGCCCTCGCCGCCACGGGCTGCTGCGCCGTGCTCGCGGGGTGTGCGACCTCACAGGCCTCGTCGCCGAACGGAAAGGCCGCGGAGTCCCTGGCGACCCGGGGCGCGAGCGGGACGCAGTCCCGGCCGCCGATCTCCGCCTCCGCCGCGCCCCGGCCGACCCCCTCGCCGGTCCCGCCGCAGGGAAGCCGCTCGCTCGCCGGGAGGACCGTCGTCATCGACCCCGGTCACAACTCCGGCAATTTCCGCCATTCCACTGAAATCAACAAGAAGGTCAATATCGGGACGACCCGCAAGGAGTGCGACACCACCGGCACCTCCACCGACGCGGGTTACACCGAGGCCTCCTTCACCCTCGACGTCACGCACCGGCTGCGGGACCTGCTCACCGCGCGCGGCGCCAAGGTGGTGCTCACCCACGACGGCGACCGCCCCTGGGGTCCCTGCATCGACGAGCGGGCCCGGATCGGCAACGCGGCCCGCGCCGACGCCGTCGTCTCCGTCCACGCGGACGGCTCGGCCGTCGGGCACCGCGGCTTCCACGTGATCCTGCCCGCGAAGGTGCGGGCGGGATCCGCCGACACCGCGCGGATCGTCGGTCCGTCCCGCGCCCTCGGCGAGCGGATCGCGGACCGGTTCGCCCGCGCCACCGGCACCTCACCCGCCAACTACATCGGTTCCGGTACGGGTTTGGACGTACGGAACGATCTCGGCGGCCTCAATCTCTCGACCGTGCCCAAGGTCTTCGTCGAATGCGGCAATATGCGTGACCCGAACGACGCCCGGCTGCTCACGTCGTCGGCCTGGCGGCAGAAGGCCGCCCAGGGGCTGGCCGACGGCATCGCCACCTACCTCAAGGGGTAGAACCGGCGAGCGATAGATTCGCTCCGTACGATGGGGCCCCGCCCCCCGTGCCACGAACCCGAGCGCCACGACCCGAGCGCCACGACCTGAGCGCCACGACCCCGAGCGCCACGACCTGCGCGCCGACCGACGCGACGACCGACGACCCCGACGAAGGACTCTTACGTGAATATCCGCTCCCTCACCCGAGGCGATGGCGTGCTGATCGGTGCAGCGGTGTTGCTGTTCATCGCCTCGTTCCTCGACATCGCCGGCTGCGACGCCGGTGCCGACATCTGCGACCGGATCCCCACCACGAACTCGTGGGAGCTGTCGTACCTCGGCTGGGGCTCCTTCTTCGTCGGCCTCGCCGGCGCGGGCCTCGTCGTCGCCTCCCGCGCCCTGCCCGAGCAGCGCAAGGTGGCCGGCCTGGAGCTCGGCCAGGTCGGCACCGCGTTCACCGTCGCGTCCGCCTGGACCCTGCTCATGTGGATCTTCGAGGCGGAGAACGCCGGCGCGGGCCTGGTGCTCGGCCTGATCGCCGCCCTGGCCCTGGCCGGCGCGGCCGTCGCGGGCCCGCTGGTCCCCGCCCTCAAGGCGCCGCTCGTCGGCGCGCCCAAGCCGCAGACCCCGCAGCCGTACGGCATGCAGCCGGGTCAGGGCCAGCCGGGCGTCCCCGGCGGCTACGGCTACCCGGGCGCGCAGCACCCGCCGTACGGCGGACCGCAGGACCCGTCGCAGGGCGCGGGTCAGCCGTTCGCCGCGCAGGCCGCCGCCCCGCAGCCGCAGGCCCCGCACCAGCCCGAGCCGCAGGCCGCCGCTCCGGCCCCGCAGCCGGCCGCGGACTTCGCACCGTTCTGGT
The DNA here is from genome assembly GCF_040303145.1 of Streptomyces sp. NPDC096079. Lineage (NCBI taxonomy): Bacteria > Bacillati > Actinomycetota > Actinomycetes > Kitasatosporales > Streptomycetaceae > Streptomyces > Streptomyces sp. NPDC096079. Next base: position 639,526 of record NZ_JBEOST010000002.1, on the reverse strand, counting down.
TCGCGGTCCCGGTCGCGCGTCCGCTGTACGCGGAGGACGGCTCGCAGGCGCCGATCGCCGAACTGGCCCCGGGTACCTGGTACCTGGCGGTCGAGCAGCGCGGTCCGGCCCTGGTGGCCCAGACGCAGGACGGCCGCCGCGGTGTCCTCCAGGACACCACCGGCATCCAGCGGGGCTGATCCCCGCTCCACCCGACGGCCCCCCGCCCGGAATCCCTTCCGGGCGGGGGGCCGTTGCCGTACAGTCCTCGCATTGAAACTGACGGAGCGTCAGAAGGGATGTGGGGCATGCGACTCGGGCTCGCCCTCGGCTACTGGGGCCGCGGCCCCTCCCCCGCCCACCTCGACCTCGCCCGCGAGGCCGAACGCCTCGGCTACGACTCCGTGTGGACGGCCGAGGCCTGGGGCTCCGACGCCTTCACCGCGCTGACCTGGATCGCCGCGCACACCAGCCGGATCAAGCTGGGCACCGCCGTCGCGCAGATGGCCGCCCGCGCCCCCACCACCACGGCGATGCACGCGCTCACGCTCGACCACCTCTCCGGCGGGCGGATGATGCTCGGACTCGGCCTGTCCGGGCCGCAGGTCGTCGAGGGCTGGTACGGGCGCCCCTTCCCCCGCTCCCCGCTGACCGCGACCCGCGAGTACGTGGACGTGGTCCGCCAGGTCCTGCGCCGCGAGGGCCCCGTCCGGATCGACGGACGGCACCACTCCCACCCGTACACCGGTCCGGACGGCACCGGCCTCGGCAAGGCGCTCAAGCCCATCACGCACCCGCTGCGCGCCGACGTCCCGGTCCTGCTCGGCGCCGAGGGCCCGAAGAACATCGCGCAGACCCTCGCCATCGCCGACGGCTGGCTGCCCCTCTACTGGACGCCGGACCGCTGGGCCGAGGTCTACGCCCTCCCCGGGACACTCCCGGAGGGCTTCCTCGTCGCTCCCATGGTCCGGGCCCAGCTCTGCGAGGACGTGACGGCCGGGCTGCTGCCGGTCAAGGCGATGCTCGGCTTCTACATCGGCGGCATGGGGCACGCGGCCCGCAACTTCCACGCCGACCTGATGGGACGCATGGGGTACGAGAAGGAGGCCCGGCGCATCCAGGAGCTGTTCGCGGCGGGCCGGCGCGAGGAGGCGGTGCTGGCCGTCCCGGACGCCTTCGCGGACGAGATCGCGCTCGTCGGCCCCCGGGAGCGGATCGCCGAACGGCTGGAGAGATGGCGGCGGGGCCCGGTGACGGACCTGCTGGTCACGGCACCGGACCCCGCCACGCTCCGCCTCCTGGCGGAGCTCAACGCCTAGGACGGTCCTGGCTCAGCCGCCCAGCTGCGAGGTGCTGGGGATCTGGTCCTTGACCTCGGCTCCGGCGCTCTTGCCCGCCTCCTTGACGCTGTTGATGACGCCCTCGAAGGCGCCGACGTCCGCGTCGCCCACCTCGCCCTTGCGGAGCTTCGTCCCCAGCTCCTTGAGCGACTCGATCCCCGCGGTGAGCGGGGCGACGGCCTTGGAGAGCAGCGGGTCGCCCTTGGCGTTGTTCACCGCCGCCTTGAGCCGGTTGTACGTGAACGCCCCCGCGAGGCCCGCCTTCACCAGGGCGAGGGTCCGGCCGTCCACGCCCTTCTTGAACTTGCCCGCGCGGTACGGCTTCACGATCCACTGGTACGTGGCGCCCGCGGCCAGACCCGCGTTCGCCACGAACCGCGTCTTCGCCAGCTTCTGCTGCTCGAAGCTCGTCGAGGCCGTCGGGGTGGCGGCGCTCGCGCTCGTCTTGTCGTCGTCGTTGCAGGCGGCGGTGGTCAGGAGCAGCGTGCAGGACAACAGCAGCGCCACGACTCCGCGCGAAACGGTTCTGGGCAAGACGAGACCTCCCTGATGGCTGTGGCGCCAGCCTCGCCCGGCGGCCTCCGCGCGGCTACCCGAGCGGCCCCGAACGAGTGGCCGGCGCCTCGTCACGCATCCCTCCCTGCCAGCGTCCTCGCAGGTCAGAGGCGTGGGACGTCCCTCCGCGTCCCTGGGACGCCGATGCCTCTGGCCCCTCGTCCGGCCCGATCAGACAGTGGTCGTGAAGGTCGGTCCGGACGGTTCCGGACCCGGAAGGGTGTGACGGTGAGACGCCGCGTCTGCGCAGCGGGAAACTGCCAGTGGTTCTACGCGAGGCCCGACGCCCGGCTCCGGCCGGGCATCGGCGCGTACCGCGGATTCCGGTCGACGGCGGGCACGCCGCAGGAGCGGCTCGTGGTGCCGACCGGGAGGGTGTCGCTGCTCATCGGGTTCGGCAGCGAGATGCGGCTCGGCCGGACGGGTCGCGGGGCGGCCGGCTCGGCGGCCGCGCACACCTCGGTGGTGTCCGGTCTGCACACCCGGGCCAGGGTCCTCGGCCACCAGGGCGACCTCCACGGGGTGGAGCTCACCCTCGCCCCCTGGGCCGCGTACCGGCTCCTCGGCGCCTCCCTCGGGGAGCTCGCGGACACCGTCACGGACCCGGCGGACGTCCTGGGCGACCGGGTCCGTGACCTCGGCGCGGCCCTGGAGGCGGCACCGGGATGGCGGGAGCGGTTCGCCCTGCTGGACGAGGCCCTGCTGCGCTGGACCGCCGGTGCCGCACCGTCCCGCGAGCCGTCCCCCGCCGTCCTGGAGGCGTGGCGGCTGCTCGACCGCACGGCCGGTTCGCTGCCGATCGGGGAGCTGGCGGCCAGGACCGGCTGGAGCCTGCGGCACCTGGAGAACCGCTTCCGCGAGCAGGTCGGTCTCACCCCGAAGCGCCTGGCCCGCGTCCTGCGGCTGAACCGGGCGATCCGGCTGCTGGCCACGGGCGCCGGAGCGGCCGGCGTCGCGGCCGACTGCGGGTTCTACGACCAGGCCCATCTCAGCCGCGAGTTCTCGGCGATGACGGGCCTGCCGCCGGGCCGTTTCCTGGCGGCGAGGAGCGGGACGAGCGCCTGGCTGGCCGGGTGAGGCGAGCCGCTCCACGAGGGTGCGTTTTTGTCCAATACGGGGCCGTGCGGCGGGTGCCAGTCTTTCTGCGCGCGCGACCCGCCGGGTCGCCCACGACACGAAGGCGGTTCAGAAGTTGAGCAGCATCACCGGGTTCCGTAAGCGGGCGGCCGCCGCCCTGGGCGCGACGGCGCTGATCGTCGCGGGCGGGGTGGCGACCGCGGGCCAGGCGGCGGCCGGCCCCAACTGCCCGTCCGGCTACCACTGTGTCTTCTCGGCCTCCATCGCGAACAACAACAAGCACGCGTTCTTCAACAGCGACGGCGACTTCCGGAACGACTACTTCGACGTCTACGGCAACGTCGTGAACGACGAGGTCCACGCCGCGAGCAACTCCAGCAACAGCGGCTACGAGAGCCACTACTACCGGGACCTCAACTACGGCGGCGGGCTGCTGTTCTGCGTCAACCCCGGCAGCTCGGTCGACGACTGGCAGCTGGAGGACGACGGCGTCGACGGCAACGGATCCGGTCTGGCCGGCGAGGCCACCTCCCTGCGGGTGCGCTCCACGACCTCCGTCCCCTGCTTCTGACCGACCCGCGCGATCCGGGGCCCGGCGACACGGGGGTGCGCCGGGCCCCTCCTCCCCGCATCCGAAAGGCAGCTCAGGATGACCAAGAAGAACCGAAACACCGGCCTCGGCAAGCGGATCGCCTCCGTGGCCGGCGTCACCGCCCTGCTCGTCGCCGGCGCCGTCGCCACCGCCGGGCCCGCCGCGGCGGGGCCCAACTGCGCCTCCGGGTACCACTGCGTGTTCATCAGCTCCATCGAGAACAACGTCAAGCACTCGTACTTCAGCAGCGACTCCGACTTCACCAACGACACCTTCGTCGGCGCCCCGGCCGACGTGCCGGTGAACGACTACGTCGCCGCGGCCAGCAACTCCAGCAGCAGCGGCTACGAGAGCCACTACTACTACGACATCAACTACGGCGGCGGTCTGGTGTTCTGCGTGAACCCCGGCAGCTCGGTCGACCTCTGGTCGCTGTCGGACGACGGCGACTGGGGCAACGGCAGGTACCAGCGCAACGAGGCCAGCTCCCTGCGGGTCCGTTCCACGACCTCCATCCCCTGCTTCTGAACCCGAAGGGCAGCTCACAGATGACCACGAAGAACCGGACCCCCGGCCTCGGCAAGAGGATCGCGTCCGTGGCCGGCGCCACCGCCCTGCTCGTCGCGGGCGCCGTCGCGACCGCCGGGCCCGCCGCGGCGGGGACCAACTGCGACGCGGGCTACCACTGCGTCTTCTGGATCGACTTCAGCACGGCGAAGCACTCGTTCTTCAACAGCGACCCCGACTTCACGAACGACTCCTTCGAGGGCGGCGCTCCCGGCACCGGCTACGTCGTGAACGACCGGGTCTGGTCGGCGAGCAACTCCAGCACGGGTGGCTACGAGAGCCACTACTACAAGGACATCAACTACGGGGGCGGCCTGCTGTTCTGCGTCAACCCCGGCAGCCAGGTCGACGGCGGCAGCCAGCTGCAGCCGTGGCAGCGGGACGCGGCCAGCTCCGTGAAGCTGAAGCCGACCACCACCACCCCCTGCTTCTGACCCACCGAGGCCGTCGGGGCCCGGCCGCGCGCGAGTGCGCCGGGCCCCGTCAGGCCCCTCCCACCCCCCGAAAGGCAGCTCGCTGATGCGGAAGACGCTCGGACTCACGCTCGGCCTCGCCGTCGGTGCGGCGACGCTCTCCGGGTGCGGCACGGTGCCGGAACCGGACCACCGGACCACCTCCGCCACCCGGATCGACACGGCCGAGCTGCACCGGCGTCCTCCGGTCACCGGGCTGCTGTTCACCCCGAACACCCGCGGCCACGAGGCACAGCGGCAGTTCGCCATCGCCTGCATGGCGAAGCGGGGCTTCCGCTACGCACCCGTCGCCGGGGCGGAGGAGACGGAGGGCGGCGACCAGCTGCCCCAGCCGTTCGGCCTCGAATCGGCCACGAAGGCCCCCGCGGCCGCCCCGCCCGCCCCCGACACCCCGCCGAAGCCGGGCAGTCCGGAGAGCACGGAGGCGTACGGCAAGGCGCTCTTCGGGGCGCAGAACAAGCGGGTCACCGCCAAGGGCATCCGCATGCAGGTGTCCCGGCCGGGCGAGGGATGCCTCGCCGAGGCCGAGACGCGGGTCCTCGGCGACGGCCGGATGCGCTGGCTCCAGGTGCGGATCATGCTCTTCGAGGCGCAGGAGCAGGCCCGTGCGGACGTGGAGAAGGATCCCGCGTTCAAGGCCGTGACGGCGCGGTGGCGGACGTGCATGGACCGGGCGGGGTTCCCCGCGCCCGGTCCCGCACAGCTCCTCGCCTCCGTGGGCACCGCCGAGGCGCGGGCGAGCAGCACCGCGCTGGCGGCGGATCTGCGCTGCAAGGAGGAGACGGGTTACCTCGACACCGCGTACACCCGGCTCGCCGCCGTCCAGCAGCGCTGGCTGGACCGGAACCCTTCGGTCCAGAAGGACTGGAAGACCCTCTCGGCCCGCCAGGAGCGGGAGTCCCGCGAGGTCCTGTCCGCTCCCGCTACGGCTCCTCGCTCGGGATGAAGCGGCCGGTGCAGCTGCGCGGCCCGTCCTTCGGCAGGGCCGCGCAGACCCAGACCGAGCCGTCGTCCGGGGCCGCGATCAGCGGCGTGTAGACGTCCCTGTCGTAGTGCACGACGTCGGCCTGCGCGGCGCCGTCGGAGTTGTTGACGACCACCGTGGCGCCGATCTGGGCGAAGGAGATGCGCCCCCAGGCCGCCTGGCAGGCCTTGCTGTACCGGAGCTCGATCACCAGGTCCTTGGGGATCGATCCGGTGCGTACCGTGACCGCGTCGGCGCCGCAGTTCATCTTCTTCGGGTCCCGGCCCTCGCACCCGGCGCCGGTGCAGCCCGTCGCCGGGCCCGCGACCTTGGGCGGGGGCGCCGGGTCCTCGCCGGCGAGCGTCACGGCGGCGACGGCGACCCCCGCGGCGACGAGGAGTCCGGCCGCGGCCGAGATCCACAGCGCCCGGCGCCGCCCGGGCCGCGCGGGTACGGCCCCGGTCGCCTCGTCCCCCGGCACCGGCTCCTCGTCCGCCGACGCCCGTTCCTCCTCCGCCGACGCGCGTTCCTCGTCGGCCCGGTCCCAGAGGGCGAGCAGGACCGCCGGGTCCTTCCCGCCGAGGCGGACGACGCTCTCCACGGCGGCCCTGGGCGGGAACTGCTTCCCGTTGACCCACCGCTCCCAGGACGACTTCGCGTAGTGGGTCTTCTCGCCGAGCTGGGCGAAGCTCAGCCCCGACGCCTTCTTCAGGGCGAGCAGTTCGCCCGCCAGTTCCTCGGCCGCGGCCGTGGATCTACCGCTCACAGACCCTTGACGGTCCACTTGACTCTGTTCTCCCGCACCATGCGCATGCTCATGCCACTCATGAACGCGCACATCCTAGAGTGCGGGAAAACGTGGTCAGCAGCAGTCCGGCTCCAGGCCCGCCGGGAGGCGGTCGCCGCCGAAGACGGCCACGGTCGCCTCCTCGCCGCCGAGGGCCGCGACCGCGAGCAGCAGGGAGCCGGCGGTCCAGGCCGTCTGCTCCTCGGGCCACACCGCCCTGTCGCTCTCGGCGTCGCCCTCGAAGACGTACCCCGTCCAGTACATGCCGTTCCCGGCCCTGAGGTGCTGGATGTCCTGGAGGATCGTCAGGGCCCGGTCGGACTCCCCCATCGCCCAGAGGGCGAGCGCGAGTTCACAGCTCTCGCCGCCGGTGACCCAGGGGTTGGGGACGACGCAGCGCACCCCGAGGCCGGGGACCACGAAGCGGTCCCAGTCGGCCTCGATCCGGGCCTTCGCGTCGGCCCCCGTGACCGCGCCGCCGAGGACCGGGTAGTACCAGTCCATCGAGTAGCGGGACTTGTCGAGGAAGCGCTCGGGGTGCCGGCGGATCGCGTGGCCGAGGGCTCCGGCGGCCAGCTCCCAGTCGGGCTGCGGCTCCTCGCGGACCTCGGCGATGGCCAGGGCGCAGCGCAGCGCCTGGTGGATCGACGCGCTTCCGGTCAGCAGCGCGTCGTCCACCGGTGTGCCGTCGGGCTCGCGCTTCCAGCCGATCTGGCCGCCGGGCCGCTGGAGCCCGAGGACGAACTCGACGGCCGCGTACACGACGGGCCACATCCGGTCGAGGAAGGCGTCGTCGCCGGTGGAGAGGTAGTGGTGCCAGACGCCGACCGCGATGTACGCGACGAAGTTGGACTCGCGGCTCCGGTCGGTGATCTGCTCGGGGTCACCGTCGTGGTAGGCCGCGTACCAGGAGCCGTCGCCGTTCTGGTGCCGGGCGAGCCAGGCGTAGGCGCGGGCGGCGGCCTCGTGCTCGCCGGCCGCGTCCAGGGCCATGGCGGCCTCGGTGTGGTCCCAGGGGTCGAGGTGGTGGCCCCGGAACCAGGGGATGGCGCCGTCCTCGCGCTGCACGGCGAGTATCCCGGCGACGGTCTCGGCGGCCTGCTCGGCGGTGAGCACCCCCGGCAGGACGAGGTGCTCCGCGATCCGCTCGGGCGAGGTCACTTCGCCGCGTCCACGGGCAGGTGCGGCTTGGTGGCGTACGCGACGAAGCTCTTGCCGACGACCGGGTTGAGCAGCTGCTCGGCGACCCGGGTCAGGGCGGGCTTCTTCATGATGTCCCAGACCAGGAGCTTGTGGTACGCGCGGACGGGCAGCGCCTTGTCGTTGTCGACGCCGAAGGCGCACTTCAGCCACCAGTACGGCGAGTGCAGCGCGTGCGCGTGGTGGGTGCCGTACGGCTTGAGGCCGGCCTGCCGGATCTTGGCGAGCAGCTCGTCGGCCTTGTAGATGCGGATGTGGCCGCCCTCGACCTCGTGGTACGCGTCGGAGAGCGCCCAGCAGACCTTCTCGGGGCCGTACCGGGGCACGGTGATCGCGATCCGGCCGCCCGGCTTGAGGACGCGGACCATCTCGGCGAGCACGCCCTTGTCGTCGGGGATGTGCTCCATGACCTCGGAGATGATGACGACGTCGAAGGACTCGTCGGGGAAGGGCAGGTTGAGCGCGTCGCCCTCCATCGCGGTGGCGGTCGCGCCGGCGGGGGCCTCGCCGGCCTCCTTCATCGCCGCGAACCACTTGGCGACCTCGCGGATCTCCTCGCCGTTCTGGTCGAGGGCCACGACCTGGGCTCCGCGCCGGTAGCACTCGAAGGCGTGCCGGCCCGCACCGCAGCCCAGGTCGAGCACGCGGTCGCCGGGGGCGAGCGGGAAACGAGTGAAGTCGACGGTCAGCACGAGGTCTGCCTTTCGGGGTTGACGGGGGCTTGCGGGCAGGCGTTCCGCCGGGCGACGGGGGTCCCCCCTGCGCGAGCGAGGCCGAGGGCTTGGGTGCGGGCGGGCAGGAGTCGCCCACCGGGCCGCACCCGGCGGCCGGGGCGAGGCGTCACCGGCGGGCTCCGGCTCCCTGACGGGCCACCGCCTCGCGGTACAGCTCGGCGGTGCCCTGGGCCGCGCGGGCCCAGGTGAACCGGTCCAGGACCCTGGCACGGCCCGCGGCGCCGAGCCGCGCCCGCAGCTCCGCGTCGCCCAGCACCCGCCCGAGCGCGGCGGCCAGCGCCCCCGCGTCGCCGGGCGGCACCGCCAGGCAGGTCTCCCCGTCGGGTCCGGCGACCTCCGGGATCGCTCCGCCCGTCGTCGCGACGAGCGCGGTCCCCGTCGCCATGCCCTCCGCGGCCGGCAGGGAGAACCCCTCGTACAGGGAGGGCACGCAGGCGACCTGCGCGGACCGGTAGAGGTCGACGAGCTCGGCGTCGCTGATGCCCTTGACGAAGTCGACGGCGCCTTCGAGTCCGTACCGCTCGATCGCGGCGGCGACGGGCCCGTCCTCGGCGCGCTTGCCGACGACGACGAGGTGCGCGTCGGGGGTCTCGGTACGGAGCTTGGCGAGCGCCTCGATCAGGTGCACGAGGCCCTTGAGCGGGACGTCGGCGCTGGAGGTGGTGACGATCCGGCCGGGGACCTCGGCGACGGAAGCGTCCGGGGACCACAGGTCGGTGTCGGCGCCGATGTGGACGACCTCGATGCGGTCCTCGCGGACGCCGAGGTGCTCGACGATCTCCTGGCGGGAGGTGCCGGAGACGGTGAGGACGGACGGCAGCCGGCGGGCGACCTTCTTCTGCATGCCGGTGAAGGCGTACCAGCGTCGGACGGAGGCGCGGCGCTTCCAGTCGGCGGCGGCGTCGAGTTCGAGCTGCCGGTCGACGGTGATGGGGTGGTGGATCGTGGTGACGAGCGGCGCGCCGATCGCGCGCGGGCCGCCGAGGAGCCCGTAGCCGAGGGTCTGGTTGTCGTGGACGACGTCGAAGTCGCCGCGGCGGGCGGCGAGCATGCGCCGGGCCCGCAGCGAGAAGGTGAGCGGCTCGGGGAAGCCCCCGGTCCACATGGTGGCGACTTCCAGGGCGTCGATCCAGTCCCGGTACTCCTCGCGCTTCGGCGTCCGGAAGGGGTCCGGGGAGCGGTAGAGGTCGAGGCTGGCTATCTCGGTGAGCGGCACCCCCTCGTCGAGGGTGGGGTACGGCTGGGAGCCGATGACCTCGACGCTGTGGCCGAGGCGGGCGAGCTCACGGGAGAGGTGGCGGACGTAGACGCCCTGGCCTCCGCAGAACGGGTTCCCCTTGTACGTGAGGAGAGCGATCCGCAACGGACCGTCACCCGCGGTGGTGACGCCCTGTCGGGGGCTTGCCTCTATGGCCTCAGCGGTCATGCGCGACCCCCTTCGAGCGTGCGTTTCGCCGGAGCGTAACCGCTCGCGCTAATCTAGAACAAGTTACAGACTTGATCGTTCTTGATCCTTCAAGGAGCACAGAATCTACCGGCAGGTAGCTCCGTGGTGAGAGCCGGAACAGGTGATTCGCGCCACGGCGGCAGCACCGCCATACTGTCGCTCCCCACCGCACGGAACGGGACCTCATGACCGCAGACAGCAGAGCGGACCACAGACCCGCGTCGCCGCCCCTCACGGAGCGCCAGGAGGCGCGCCGCCGCCGCATCCTGAACGCCAGCGCCCAGCTCGCGGCCAGGGGCGGTTTCGACGCCGTGCAGATGCGGGAGGTCGCGGAGGCGGCGGGGGTCGCCCTCGGCACGCTGTACCGGTACTTCCCGTCCAAGATCCACCTGCTCGTGGCGACCATGCAGGACCAGCTCCAGCACATGCACACGACGCTGCGGAAGCGGCCGCCCGCCGGGGCCGACCCGGCGGACCGGGTCGCCGAGACGCTGATGCGCGCCTTCCGGGCCCTGCAACGGGAGCCGCAGCTCGCCGACGCCATGGTGCGGGCGCTGACCTTCGCGGACCGCAGCGTGAGCCCCGAGGTCGACACGGTCTCCCGGCTGACCACCGCGATCATCCTGGACGCGATGGGGGCGGAGCACCCGACGCCGAGCCAGCTCTCGGCGGTCCGGGTGATCGAGCACACCTGGCACTCGGCGCTGATCACCTGGCTGTCCGGGCGCGCCTCGATCGCACAGGTGAAGATCGACATCGAGACGGTCTGCCGACTGATCGACCTGACGGCACCGACACCGCCGACGCCGCCGACGGGCTGAGCGCCGCAGCCGACCCGGGCGGCACCGACAGCGCGAGCGGCGCCCACGACCCGAGCGCCGCCGACAGCGCGAGCGGCGCCCACGGCACGGGCGAAGACCACGACCCGAGCGGCGCCGCCCGTGCCCCGGACGGGGCACGGGCGGCCCCCGGTCAGGGGGTCTTGTTCTTGTTCGCCTCCGCCAGGACCGCGGCGCACTCCTGGCTGCTGTCGACGGCCACGAACATGACCAGCTTCAGCGGGCCCGCCGAGTGGTTGCTGGCCTGGAGCTGCCAGCTGCTCTTCTTCAGCGACTTGATGACCGAGCCGCCCGCGCCCGAGCTGCGCTCCTCGTTCCAGCCGCCCTTGGTGAGGGTCGCGACGGTGTCCGCGTAGGACTTCGCCGGGTCCGCGGCCTTCTCGGCGTCGGCCGTCCAGCTGACCATGCAGTCCTTGGCCTCGGCCGGGATCTGCTCGCCCGAGGCGTCCTGCGTGAAGCCGGCCCCGGTCGCCGCGTCCGTCAGCTCCTTGGTGACGGCCGCGCCGTCCAGTCGCTCGCCGTCCGAGCCGCCCGAGCCGCCGGTCGCGGCCGAACCCGCCGAGGACGAACCACCGGACGCCGAACCGCCCTTGTCCGCACCGCCCTCGCTGCCGCAGCCCGCCACGAGCAACACCACACCGGCAGCCGCGGCCGCCCACATCGCCTTGCGCACAACACTCCCGATTCCGCGCGCACGAAGGCCCGTTGCCCCCGTGACCAAGGGGCCTAGTTTTGCACGCGGGAACGACAGGCCGGCACCGACGGAGCCGAGGACCCCGCCCCACTACTCCTCCGGTGGGTACACCGGCTCCCCGCCGTCCGCCAGGGTGATCAGGATCGCCTCCACCGGGCAGCCCTCCGCCGCCGCCAGGAGGCGTTCGCCCGCGTCCGCCTCCGGCTGCTTCGGATGGGACTGGCGGGCGGTGTCGAGACGGAAGCCGTCCGGGGCGTGGTTGACGCACATGCCGGAGCCGATGCAGACGCTCCGGTCGACCTCGACGCGCCAGCGGTCGCCCATCACGCCCCGCCCTCGTAGCCGCCGGGGAGGTGGATCATCTTGTGCTCCAGGTACTCGCCGAAGCCCTCCGGGCCGAACTCCCTTCCCAGGCCCGAGTTCTTGTAGCCGCCGAAGGGGCCGAGCATGTCGAGGCTGAAGGTGTTGACGTTGAAGGTGCCGGTGCGGACCTGGCGGGCGAAGTCGATGCCGTGCTCGACGTCGCCGGTCCAGACGCTGCCGGACAGGCCGAAGTCGGAGTCGTTCGCGATCCGTCGCGCCTCGGCCTCGTCCCCGTACGGCAGGAGGCAGATGACCGGGCCGAAGATCTCCTCGCGGGCGATCCGCATGGAGTTGTCGACGTCGCCGAAGAGGGTCGGTTCGACGTACCAGCCCCGTTCGAGCCCGTCCGGCCGGCCGCCGCCGGTCAGCAGCTTCGCCCCCTCCGCCTGGCCGATCCCGATGTAGTCGAGGGAGCGCTGCTGCTGGCGCCGGGCGACCAGCGGGCCGACCTGGGTCGCCGGGTCGAGCGGGTCGCCGACGACGAGCGCGCCGGCCGCCGCCGCGAAGGCCTCGGCGATCTCCTCGTACCGCGAGCGGGGCGCGAGGATCCGGGTCTGGGCCACGCAGGCCTGCCCGTTGTTCATCCAGGCGGCAGGGACGATCCCGGCGACGGCGGTCTCCAGGTCCGCGTCCGGCAGGATCACCGCGGCCGACTTCCCGCCGAGTTCGAGGGTGACGCGGGTCAGATTCCGGGAGGCGACCTCCATGACCCGCTTCCCGGCCCCGACGGAGCCGGTGAAGGAGACCTTGTCGACGCCCGGGTGCCCCACGAGGTACTCGCTGACCTCGCGGTCGGCGGGCAGGATCGACAGGACCCCCTCCGGGAGCCCCGCCCCGGCCGCGATCTCGCCGAGGATGTACGAGTCGAGGGGCGACTCCGGCGAGGGCTTGAGGACCACCGTGCAGCCGGCGAGCAGTGCGGGCCCGAGCTTGGCGGCGGCGGTGAACTGCGGCACGTTCCACGGGACGACGGCCGCCACCACCCCGACCGGCTCGCGCCGCACGAGCAGCGGCCCGAGGACCCCGCCGCGCCGCTCCTCATACGGGAAGTCCCGGGCGACGGTGATCGCCGCGTCCCAGACCATCATCGCGCCGAGCGCCTGGGCGAGGACGGACCAGGAGTACGGGGAGCCGTTCTGCGCGCTGATGGAGCGGGCGATCTCCTCGTACCGCACGGCGATCGCGTCCTTGATCCGCGTGACGACCGCGATCCGCTCCTCGACCGTCATCCGCGGCCAGGGCCCTTCGTCGAAGGCCCGCCGGGCGGCGGCCACGGCCCGGTCCACGTCGGCCGGCGACGCGTGCGGGACGCGGCCGATGACCTGCTCGGTGTGGGGGGAGATCACCTCGATGACCCCGTCGCCGAGCGGTTCGGTCAACTCCCCGCCGATGAACAGCTTTCCGTGCTCCACAAGCTCGGTCATGACCGCTGCCTCCCGAGGAGATGAATGAGCCACTGAGTTCCTGACGATGCTTCAGAACTGATACCAGTTCTAGTTATGGTGGGCAATGGCCGTACCGGTACGCAGAGACGAGGACGCTCATGACCCAGGTGACCGAGCACGGCGGAGGCGTCTGGTCCCTGCGGGTGCCCATCCCGGACAATCCGCTGGGCCACACCCTGGTCCACGTCCTCGACACCGACCGCGGCCCCGTCCTCGTGGACACGGGGTGGGACGACCCCGCGTCCTGGGACGAACTCGTCGGCGGGCTCGACGCGTTGGGGCTGTCCGTACGGGACGTGCACGGGGTCGTCATCACCCACCACCACCCCGACCACCACGGCCTCTCCGGCCGGGTCCGCGAGGAGTCGGGCGCCTGGATCGCCATGCACGCCGCCGACGCGGCCGTCGTCCGCCGCACCCGCGCGTCCGAACCGGGCGTCTGGTTCGACTACCTCGCCCGCAAGCTCGCGACCGTCGGCGCCCCCGAGGACCACATCGCCCCACTGCTCGCCGCCCGCGACTCCGGGCGGATGCGGACCCTGCCCGGGCTCCGCTCGGCTCTCCCGGACCGCGAGATCGTCCCCGGCGAACTCCTCGACCTCGCCGGACGGCGGCTGCGCGCCGTCTGGACGCCCGGCCACACCCCCGGGCACGTCTGCCTCCACCTGGAGGAGGAACACCCCTCCCGGCTGCCCGGTCACGGCCGGCTCTTCTCCGGCGACCACCTGCTGCCCGGGATCTCCCCGCACATCGGACTGTACGAGGACCCCGACGAAGCCACCGAGACCGACCCGCTCGGCGACTACCTGGACTCCCTCGAACGGATCGGCCGGCTGGGCGTCGCCGAGGTCCTCCCCGCCCACCAGTACGCCTTCACCGACGCCGCCGGACGCGTCCGCGAACTCCTCGACCACCACGAGGAGCGCCTCACCGGCCTCCTCGGCCTCCTCGCCGTCCCGCTCACCCCGTGGCAGCTCGCCGAGCGCATGGAGTGGAACCGCCCCTGGGAGCAGATCCCGTACGGCTCCCGCAACATCGCCGTCAGCGAGGCCGAGGCCCATCTCCGCCGCCTGGTGAAGCTCGGCCGCGCCGAACCGGTGCCGGGCACGGACCCCGTCACGTACCTCGCGGTGTGAGGGCCCGCCTCAGGCCTTGAACAGCCGGACGAGGGACATGACCAGGACCAGCGGGGAGATGCCGCCGCCGAGCACCATCACCGGGATCGCCACCCACCACAGCCAGTGCTGACCACCGTGCTCGTAGGAGTCGTAGCCGTTGTGGACGAACAGGAACCAGAGGAGGTGCAGGGTCAGCACGGCGATCAGGGCGATCCAGTAGAGGGCGACCCCGGCCGACCACAGCCGGACCCGGCCGGGCCGGACCGTGAGCAGCCGCCCCCGGTAGCCGTGGAGGCCGACCGTCGCGGCGACCAGGAGCAGCGTGGCGGGGAAGCGCCACCAGTCGTCCATCGCCCACTGGTAGGGGCCCTGCGCCTGGTCGGAGAGGGACGGGTACGTCTGCGCCCGGTCCAGGAGGTCGACCCCGCCCACGAGGAAGGCCACCATCGGCACCAGGTAGAACAAGCCGAACAGGGGCCTGCCCAGACCCGTGGTCAGCGTCCGCACGGCGCGCTCCCGCGCGGTCGGCACCGCCGTCGAGCGGGCGCGGGCCCGCGGCTCGGCGGCCGGCCCCCGGACGGCGGCCCGGCTGCGGGGCGCTTCGGACGGCCGCGCGGGCGCGGGCACGGACGGCCGCGCGGCGGGTTTCGGGGCCGGCTTCGGGGCGGTCCCCAGGTCCTGCTCCTGCGGGGGCAGGACGGCCGTCGGGGGCGGGGCGGTGGGCGGCAGGGCGACGGTGACGGCGGTCGCCGGGGTCGGCGTCGGCTCCGGTTCGAGTTCCGCCTCCGCGTTGAGCAGCTCCTCCGCCTTCTGCGCGATGGCCGCGACCACGGGCGCCGGCAGCCAGCTGCCCGACTCCTCCCGGTGGGCGTCCGCCGTCGCGGCCAGCTCCGCCACCGGCGGGCGGTCGTCCGGCCGCTTGGCCAGGCAGCGCCGTACGAGCTCCGCGAACGGCCCCTCGACCCCGGTGAGGTCGGGCTCGTGGTGGACGAGCCGGTACAGCAGCTCCGCCACCGAGCCGCCGCCGAACGGCCCCCGCCCGGTCGCCGCGAACGCGAGGACCGCGCCGAGCGAGAAGAGGTCCGCGGCGGGCCCGACCGTCCGCCCCTCCGCCTGCTCGGGCGACATGAACCCCGGCGAGCCCACGACCAGGCCCGTGCCCGTCAGGGCGGTCTCGTCGGCGGAGCGCGCGATGCCGAAGTCGATGAGCAGGGGCCCGGACGGCGAGAGCAGCACGTTGGACGGTTTCACGTCCCGGTGCACGAGCCCCGCCCGGTGCACGCCGTCGAGGGCGTGGGCGAGGCCGGAGAGCAGCCGCCACAGGGCCGGTTCGGGGAGGGGTCCGTGCGCCAGGACCGCCTCGGACAGCGCGGGCCCCGGCACGTACGCGGTGGCCAGCCAGGGCACCTCCGCGTCCGGGTCGGCGTCGAGGACCGGGACCGTGCCGGCTCCGCGTAAGGACTGGGCGGCCCGCACCTCGCGGGCGAAGCGCGTACGGAATCCCGGGTCCCCGGCGAGCGCGCCGTGCACGACCTTGAGCGCGACCGTCCGGCCGCCCCGCGAGCGGCCCAGGTAGACACGGCCCATGCCGCCCTCGCCCAGTCGGTACAGGAGCCGGTAGGGACCGATCCCCCGCGGGTCGCTCTCGGACAACGCCCGCATTCCGCACCCCCGTGAAGACACCGTCGTCATGCTTCGTGGCGGCGCCAGCATGGCACAGTGATCACCTCCCGGGCAGCCGGTTCCCGCCCCCGGTGTGAGGCGCCTCGCACCCCCGGGGCGGCGGGCGTACGGGCCGGTAGAGTGAGCGGGTCGTCATCATGCCCGTACGGGGGGAAGCCGGTGCGAATCCGGCGCTGACCCCGCAGCCGTGAACCGTCTCCCCCTGGAGCGGCAAGTCGGAATGCCCCGCCCGGGACGTGACCGCCGGCACCGTCGAGGAATACGGAGCCGGAGCCTGGTGCCCCCGAGGCGTGCCGGTGCCCGGCCGCAGGAGAGGGCCCCATGAACACCGTCCGCCGCAGCGCCGCCGCGCTCGCCGCCGCCGCCGTCGTGCTCGGCACCGCAGCAGCCGTCCCGGCCGCCGCCGCGCCGTCCCCGACCCCCTCGACCGGCACGCTCCCGCCCGGCCTGTACGGCACGAAGGACCCGACGTACGACGGCGTCTGGCGGCAGTCGCTCGCCTTCCTGGCGCAGCGCACCACCGGCTACCAGCCCGCCGACCGGTCCGTGAGCTGGCTCCTGGGCCAGCAGTGCGCCGACGGTTCGTTCGCCTCGTACCGCGCGGACGTGTCGAAGCCCTGCGACGCGCAGACGATGCGGGACACCAACGCCACCGCCGTCGCCCTCCAGGCGCTCCGCGCCGTGCGCCGCCAGGCCGCCGCCCCCGAGTCGATCGACAAGGCCGTCAAGGCCGGCTCCGACTGGCTGCGGACCGTGCAGAACAAGGACGGCGGCTGGGGCTACGGCGCCGGGGGCGCCAGCGACGCCAACTCCACCTCGGTCGTCGTCGGCGCGCTCGCCGCGATCGGCGTGAAGCCCGGCTCGTTCACCTCCGCCGAGGGCCGCACCCCGTACGACGCGCTCCTCACCTTCGCGCTGCCCTGCTCGGACAAGGAGGGCGCCGGGGCGTTCGCCTACCAGCCGGACAAGACCGGCAAGCTCCTCGCGAACGCCGACGCCACGGCGGCGGCCACCCTCGCCGGGCTCGGCAAGAGCGTCGTCGCCCTGAAGGCCTCCCCCGAGCAGCCGCCGGCCTGCGCCGACCTGTCGAAGCCGACCGTCGAGCGGGCCGCGCTGAACGGCGCCTCCTACCTGGCGAAGGCCCTCGCGAAGACCGGCCACCTGACCCTGCCGCCGATGCCCGGCGCCACCGACGCCACCGAGCAGCCCGACATCGGCAACACCGCCGACGCCGTCGTCGCGCTCGCCGCCTCCGGCGCCGCGAAGCAGGCCGAACCGGCCCTGACCTGGCTGGAGAAGAACTCCGCCGCCTGGGCGAAGGAGGGCGGCCCGGCCGCGTACGCGCAGCTGATCCTGGCGGCGCGGGCGACGGAGACCGACCCGCGGGAGTTCGGCACGGCGGACCTGGTCGAGCAGCTCAACGCGACCGGCCCCGCGCCCAAGACGCCGGACACCTCCGCCTCCTCCACCAGCGACGAGGAGGAGTCCGGCTTCGACATCTGGTGGATCATCGGCATCGGCACGGTCGTCGGCGTCGGCATCGGCTTCCTCGTGAGCGGCCGCAAGAAGTGACCGCGCGGACGAAGCGCGCGGGCACGAGGCTCGCGGGCGGGATGGCCGGCGCGCTGCTCACGCTGACGGCGTTCGCCGCGGCTCCCGCGCAGGCGGCCGGTTACCGCTACTGGTCGTTCTGGGAGAGCGACGGCGGGAAGCCCTGGGCGTACGCCACGCAGGGCCCGGCGACCGCCCGGCCCGCCGACGGCGACTCCCTCGGCTTCCGCTTCGCGATCAGCAACGGCACCGAGGACACCTCCCTGCCCTCCGTGGCCCCCGACTTCGCGGGGATCTGCGAGGGCGTGGAGAAGAAGGACGGCAGCAAGCGGATCGCGGTCGTCGTCGACTTCGGCGGCCCCGTGGACGCGCCGCCCGGGGAGACGCCGCCGGAGAAGCCGGTCATGGTCGGCTGCGCGGAGGTCCGCGAGGACGCGACGGGCGCGGAGGCGCTGGCCGCGGTGGCGAAGCCGCTGCGGTACGACAGCGCGGCCATGCTGTGCGGCATCGCGGGCTACCCGGCGCGGGGCTGCGGCGAGCAGGTCGAGGAGACCGGGCAGAAGCCCCCGGAGCGGCCGGCCGCGCAGGAGTCCCAGGGCCCAGGCCCCTCCGTCGGCGTGCTCGTCGGCGGGGCGGCGGTCCTGGCGCTCGGCGGGGCGGCGATCTGGAAGGCCCGCCGACGGGGATGAGCGAGGCCCGTGGTGAGCCGACGGGGCCGGCCCGTGCCGTCCGGACGTCCCCGGCCCGTGGCGTGCACACGTCCCCGGCCCGTGCCGTGCGGGCGTCCCCGGCCCGTGGCGACGAGCCCCGCGCGTCGGCGTCCCCGGCCCGTGGCGACGAGCCCGGCCCGTCGGCATCCCCAGCCTGCGGCGACGAGCCCCGCGCGTCGGCATCCCCGGCCCGTGGCGACGAGCCCCGCGCGTCGGCATCCCCGGCCCGTGGCGACGAGCCCCGCGCGTCGGCATCCCCGGCCCGTGGCGGGTCGGGGTCCCGGCGCCGGTCCGGCCCGGTGTCCTCGGCCCGTGGTGTGTTCGCGGCCCCCGAGGCGAGCCGGGCCAACGCGCTGCACGCGGGCGCGTGGTGGCTGTGGGCCCTCGGCCTGGCCGTCGCCGCCTCCCGGACCACCAACCCCCTGCTGCTCGGACTGCTCGTCGCAGTGGCCGGTTACGTGGTGGCGGCCCGCCGCACGGACGCGCCCTGGGCCCGCTCGTACGGCGCGTTCGTGAAGCTGGGCCTGTTCGTGGTCGGCCTGCGGGTCGTCTTCTCCCTGCTCCTCGGCTCCCCCATCCCCGGTGAGCACGAGCTGTTCACGCTGCCCGAGGTGCCGCTGCCGGAATGGGCGCAGGGCGTACGGATCGGGGGCCGGGTGACGGCCGAGCAGCTGGTCTTCGCGCTGTACGACGGCGCCAAGCTGGCGACCCTGCTGATCTGCGTGGGCGCCGCCAACGCGCTGGCCAACCCGGCGCGGCTGCTGAAGTCGCTGCCGGGGGCGCTGTACGAGGCGGGGGTCGCCGTCGTCGTGGCGATGACCTTCGCGCCGAACATGGTCGCCGACGTGGCCCGGCTGCGGACCGCCCGCCGGCTGCGCGGCCGGCCCACGGGCGGGGTGCGGGCGGTGCTCCAGATCGGCCTGCCGGTCCTGGAGGGGGCGCTGGAACGGTCGATCGCGGTGGCGGCGTCGATGGACGCGCGGGGCTACGGGCGCACGGCCCGGGTCCCGGCAGCGGTCCGGCGCACCACGAACGTCCTGACCCTGGGCGGGCTCCTCGGCGTGTGCGCCGGCTCGTACGGGCTGCTGGCGGCGGAGGGCGCGACGTACGGGCTGCCGCTGCTCGGCGCCGGGCTGTTCGCCGCCATGGCCGGGCTCCGGCTCGGCGGGCGCCGCACGGTCCGTACCCGCTACCGGCCCGACCGGTGGGGCGCGCGGGCCTGGCTGGTCGCCGGGTCCGGGGTGGCGGTCGCGGTCCTGATGATCTGGGCGAACGTCTACGACCCGGAGGCGCTGCACCCCGGGGTGGTCCCCCTGGAGGCACCGGAGCTGCCGCTGTGGCCCGCGGTGTCGGTCCTGGTGGGCCTGCTCCCGGCGTTCGTGGCGCCGAAACCCAAGGAGAGCGTGTGATCCGCTTCGAGAACGTCTCGGTGACGTACGAGGAGGGCGCCGAGCCGACCCTGCGGAAGGTGGACCTCACGGTCCCCGAGGGCGAGCTGGTCCTCCTCGTCGGCCCGTCGGGTGTCGGCAAGTCGACCCTCCTGGGCGCGGTCTCGGGCCTGGTCCCGCACTTCACGGGCGGCACCCTGACCGGCCGGGTCACGGTCGACGGCCGCGACACCCGCACGCATCCGCCGCGCGAGCTGGCGGACCTGGTGGGCACGGTGGGGCAGGACCCGTCGGCGCACTTCGTGACCGACACGGTCGAGGACGAGCTCGCGTACGGCATGGAGTCCCTGGGGCTCGCGCCCGGCGTGATGCGCCGCCGCGTGGAGGAGACCCTGGACCTGCTGGGCCTCGCGGAGCTCCGCGACCGCCCGATCGCCACACTCTCGGGCGGGCAGCGCCAGCGGGTGGCGATCGGTTCCGTCCTGACCCCGCACCCCAAGGTCCTCGTCCTCGACGAGCCGACGTCCGCGCTGGACCCGTCGGCGGCGGAGGACGTCCTCGCGGTGCTCCAGCGGCTGGTGCACGACCTGGGCACGACGGTCCTGCTCGCGGAGCACCGCCTGGAGCGGGTCGTCCAGTACGCGGACCAGGTCCTCCTCCTGCCGGACGCGGTGATGGGTCCGCCGGCCGAGGTCATGTCCGTGTCCCCGGTGCACCCGCCGGTGGTGGCGCTGGGCCGGCTGGCGGGCTGGGAGCCGCTGCCGCTGACGGTACGGGACGCGCGGCGCCGGGCGGCGCCGCTGAAGGCGAGGCTGGAGGGCCGGGTCCCGGATCCCGGGCCCCAGGCGGCCCCGTCGGCGTTCGAGGCGCGGGGGTCCGGGGGCGGGGCCCCCGGTTCCGGGAAGGGGCGGGGCGGGGGAATCAACCCGTTCAAGCGGCGTCGCACCCAGCCCGCCGCCCCCACCGCGCCCCTCCTCCTCACCGATGGCCTGGGCGTGCGCCGAGGCCGCGTCGAGGCGCTCCGTCGCGTCGACCTCCAGGTCGCCCCCGGCGAGACCGTCGCGCTCATGGGCCGCAACGGCGCCGGCAAGTCCACGCTGCTGTCCACCCTCGTCGGCATGATCGAACCGACCACCGGCACCGTCCGGATCGCCGGCCGCGCACCGCACCGCACCGCGCCCGGCGAGCTGATCCGCCAGGTCGGCCTGGTGCCGCAGGAGCCTCGGGACCTGCTGTACGCGGACACCGTGGCCGCCGAGTGCGCGGCGGCCGACGGGGACGCGGGCACGGCGCCCGGGACCTGCCGCGCCCTGGTGGAGGAGCTGCTCCCGGGGGTGGCGGACGACACGCACCCCCGCGACCTGTCCGAGGGCCAGCGGCTCGCGCTCGCGCTGGCCGTCGTCCTGACCGGCCGCCCCCCGCTGCTGCTGCTCGACGAGCCGACCCGCGGCCTCGACTACGCGGCGAAGGCCCGGCTGGTGGCGCGGCTGCGCGGCCTCGCGGCGGACGGGCACGCGATCGTGCTGGCCACGCACGACGTGGAGCTGGCGGCGGAGCTGGCGCACCGTGTCGTGATCATCGCGGACGGTGAGGTCGTCGCGGACGGCCCGACGGCGGAGGTCGTCGTGTCCTCGCCCGCGTTCTCGCCGCAGGTGGCGAAGATCCTCGCCCCGCAGCCGTGGCTCACGGTCGAGCAGGTGGAGGCGGCGCTGTGAGGTCGTCTCGTCCGGTCCGTCTGGGCCCCCGCTCGGTGGCGGCGCTGACCCTGGTCTCCCTCGTCGGGGTCCTGGCCTTCTGCTGGCCGCTCTTCGCGGACGCCGGCTCGGCGGTCACCTCGCACGCCGGGGACGCGCCGTGGCTGTTCGCGGCGCTGCTGCCGCTGCTCGTCGCGGTGGTGGTGGCGACGATCGCGGACTGCGGGATGGACGCGAAGGCGGTGGCGATGCTGGGCGTGCTCGCCGCGGTGGGCGCGGCGCTGCGTCCGCTGGGGGCGGGGACGGCCGGTCTGGAGCCGATGTTCTTCCTGATGGTGCTGAGCGGCCGGGTCCTGGGGCCGGGCTTCGGCTTCGCCCTGGGCTCGGTGACGATGTTCGCGTCGGCGCTGCTCACGGGCGGTGTGGGGCCGTGGATGCCGTTCCAGATGCTGTCGATGGGCTGGTTCACGATGGGCGCGGGGCTGCTGCCGGGCCCGGACCGGCTGCGGGGGCGGGCCGAGCTGCTGATGCTGTCCGCGTACGGGTTCGTGGCGGCGTTCGCGTACGGCACGGTGATGAATCTGCAGGGCTGGGTCCTGCTCCAGGGCCTGAGCAGCGGCATCTCCTTCGTACCGGGTGCGCCGCTCGACGAGAACCTGGTCCGTTTCCTCGCCTACGTCCTCGCCACGTCCCTCGGCTGGGACCTCGGCCGGGCCGCCCTGACCGTCGTTCTGACCCTGACCGTCGGCGGCGCGCTCCTGAGGGCGCTGCGGCGGGCCACGCGACGGGCGAACTTCGAGGCCCAGGTCACATTCGAGGCGCCGGAAACGCCCTCTGCGGGTGAGGCGCCTCATAGGACCTACGTCACGTACGAGCGGGAGTAGTAGACCCACACACCGGGCCAAACCACCCCACACCCGCGTATGACCTGCACAAACGCCACACAGTCACCTGCCCCCGTTGGCCCCCCGGGTCCGAACCTTCCTCGTACAGGGGGTCATTGCGCCGGGGTTCCAACGCTGCTTCTCTGGTGGACGTCGCCAGGCAGCCGGTGCTCATCGCAGCGCCACGGACAGCCGGTCTCCCCCAGCTCCCGGGTCTCCCGGGCTCTGGTTCCGGCTTGCCGAAAACGCCTGGCGCGCCCCTTGTCCCCGACGTTAGGTCGAACCTTGATCCGCTCGCTCACCACTCGTGCCTCTGCCCGCAACAAGAAGATCGCCGTCTCCGCAGCCGTGCTGCTGGGCGCGTCGGGTGCGGTGCTCGGCACGACGGGCTCGGCTTCGGCCGCCAGCCCGCAGGAGCTCGCTCGTCAGATCGTCCCCGCCAACCAGTACGCGTCGTTCAGCAAGATCGTCGAGCACGAGTCGCACTGGAACCACACCGCGACCAACTCGTCCAGCGGCGCCTACGGCCTGGTCCAGGCCCTGCCGGCCTCGAAGATGTCCTCGGCCGGTTCCGACTGGAAGACCAACCCGGCCACCCAGATCAAGTGGGGCCTCAACTACATGAACGAGCGCTACGGCTCCCCGAACGCCGCCTGGGCGTTCTGGCAGGCCAACGGCTGGTACTAAGAAGCACCCCTGCCGCACAGCGCATCCGCAAGGCCCCGCCCTCCTCTCGGAGGGGCGGGGCCTGCGGCGTTTTCCGGGCCCCCCCGGGGCCGGTCAGAGCCGCTGGATGATCGTCCCCGTCGCGAGCGCCCCGCCCGCACACATGGTGACGAGCGCGAACTCCTTGTCGGTGCGTTCCAGCTCGTGCAGGGCGGTGGCGATGAGCCGGGCGCCGGTGGCGCCGACGGGATGGCCGAGGGCGATCGCGCCGCCGTTGACGTTGACCTTCTCCAGGTCCTGGTCGAAGACCTGTGCCCAGCTGAGCACCACGGAGGCGAAGGCCTCGTTGATCTCGACGAGGTCGATGTCCTTGAGCGACATGCCGGCCTTGCCGAGCACCGCGCGCGTCGCGTCGACCGGCCCGTCGAGGTGGAAGTGCGGGTCGGCGCCGACGAGGGCCTGGGCGACGATCCGGGCGCGGGGGCGGAGCTTGAGGGCGCGGGCCATGCGCTTGGAGGCCCACATGAGGGCGGCGGCGCCGTCGGAGATCTGGGAGGAGTTCCCCGCGGTGTGGATCGCGGTGGGCATGACGGGCTTGAGGCGGCCCAGGCCTTCCATGGTGGTGTCGCGCAGGCCCTCGTCCCGGTCGACGAGCCGCCACATGCCCTGTCCGGCGGCCTGCTCCGCCTCGGTGGTGGGGACCTGGACGGCGAAGGTCTCGCGCTTGAAGCGCTCCTCGGACCAGGCGGTCGCGGCCCGTTCCTGGGAGAGCAGGCCGAGGGAGTCGACGCGTTCGCGGGTGAGGCCGCGCCGGCGGGCGATGCGCTCGGCGGCCTCGAACTGGTTGGGCAGGTCGACGTTCCACTCGTCGGGGAACGGCTTGCCCGGGCCGTGTTTGGAGCCGGAGCCGAGCGGGACGCGGGACATGGCCTCGACGCCGCAGGAGATCCCGATGTCGATGACGCCGGCCGCGACCATGTTGGCGACCATGTGGCTGGCCTGCTGCGAGGAGCCGCACTGGCAGTCGACGGTGGTGGCGGCCGTCTCGTAGGGCAGGCCCATGGTGAGCCAGGCGGTGCGGGCGGGGTTCATGGACTGTTCGCCGGCGTGGGTGACGGTGCCGCCGACGATCTGCTCGACGCAGTCGGCGTGGATGCCGGTGCGGCCGAGGAGTTCGCGGTAGGTCTCGCCCAGGAGGTAGGCGGGGTGGAGGTTGGCGAGCGCGCCTCCGCGCTTGCCGATGGGGGTGCGTACGGCTTCGACGATGACGGGTTCCGCGGCCATGGGCTCGTCCTCTCCTCGACCGGTCGGGGTGTCCCGGCACCCCGGTCGGTCGGCGTCACGGGGAACTAGTACGCGTTCTAGTTCTGAGTGCAGTCTTATGACTGCTACCGCCGGTACGCAAGGGTCCGGGAAGCAACAGTTCCCGCTCCGCCCCTTGCTACTTGTAGAACTCGTTACTAACTTTCCCGGCAACTTCTGATGGTCCATCAGATATGGAGAGTGTTGCCGATGGCCTGCCCGCATCTCCCCGGAGGACAGCTCCCCCAGGGACTCCCCGAGGGGCTCCCCGAAGGGTTCGACGCCACCGACCCCGACCTGCTCCGCGACCGCGTCCCCTTCCCGGAGTTCGCCCGGCTGCGGCAGACCGCCCCCGTGTGGTGGTGCCCCCAGCCCGCCGGCGTCACCGGCTTCGCGGACGGCGGGTACTGGGCGGTCACGCGCCACGCCGACGTCAAGTACGTCTCCACCCACCCCGAACTGTTCTCCTCGAACGAGAACACCGCCGTCATCCGCTTCAACGAGCACATCACCCGGGACCAGATCGAGGTCCAGAAGCTGATCATGCTCAACATGGACCCGCCCGAGCACACCCGGGTCCGCCAGATCGTCCAGCGCGGCTTCACCCCGCGCGCGATCCGGAGCCTGGAGACCGCCCTCCGCGACCGCGCCCGCGCCATCGTGGAGGAGGCCGGGAACGGCACCGACGCCGACGGCACCTTCGACTTCGTCACCCGGGTCGCCGTCGAACTCCCCCTCCAGGCCATCGCCGAACTCATCGGGGTCCCCCAGGAGGACCGTTCCCGGATCTTCGACTGGTCGAACAAGATGGTCGCGTACGACGACCCCGAGTACGCCATCACCGAGGAGATCGGCGCCGAGGCCGCCATGGAACTCATCGGCTACTCGATGAACATGGCCGCCGCCCGCAAGGAGTGCCCCGCCACCGACATCGTCAGCCAGCTCGTCGCCGCCGAGGGCCAGGGCAACCTCTCCTCCGACGAGTTCGGCTTCTTCGTGCTGCTGCTCGCCGTCGCCGGGAACGAGACCACCCGCAACGCCATCAGCCACGGCATGCACGCCTTCCTCACCCACCCCGACCAGTGGGAACTCTTCAAGCGCGAGCGCCCCGCGACCGCCGCCGAGGAGATCGTGCGCTGGGCGACCCCCGTCGTCTCCTTCCAGCGGACCGCGACCCAGGACACCGAACTCGGCGGCCAGAAGATCCGCAAGGGCGACCGGGTCGGCCTCTTCTACTCCTCCGCCAACAACGACCCCGAGGTCTTCGCCGACCCCGAGCGCTTCGACATCACCCGCGACCCCAACCCGCACCTCGGCTTCGGCGGCGGCGGACCCCACTTCTGCCTCGGCAAGTCCCTCGCCATCAAGGAGATCGAGCTGATCTTCCACGCGATCGCCGACGCCCTGCCGGACCTCACCCTCGCCGGGGAACCGCGCCGGCTGCGGGCCGCCTGGCTGAACGGGGTGAAGGAACTGCGGGTCCGCACCTCGGCGTGAACCGCACGCGAGGAACCGGAATCCGACCGGCCGCGTCCGACCCCACATGCGGGGGACCCACAGAAACATCCTGACCATCGTCATCGCGCTGCTCGCGCTCCAGCTCGGCTCGCTCGTCGCACCGGCGTACGCCTGCGGCTGCGGCGCCATGATCCCGGACAAGGCCGAGCGGATCGGCGTCGACCGGGAGGAGTCGGCCGTCCGCTGGGACGGGCGCACCGAGACCGTCGTCATGCGCTTCCGCGTGCACGGCAACGCCCGTCGGGCGGCCTGGATCATGCCGGTGCCGGGCCGCGCCGACGTCACCCTCGGCGACCCGGAACTCTTCGACGCGCTCGACCGGCTCACCGAGCCCGAGCAGCGCGACCGCTTCCACTTCTGGCCGCGCGAGGGCGACTGGCCGTTCGACGCGACGAACGGGGACGGCGCCGCCGCCGCGCCACCGGGCGGGGGCGGCGTCGGCGTCGTCGGGCGCGAACGGCTCGGCCCCTTCGACGTGGCCCGGCTCACCGCCACCGACCCCGACGCCCTCGGCGACTGGCTGCGCGCCAACGGCTTCGAGCTGCCCGAGCGGCTCACCGGCGCGCTTCGGCCGTACGTCGCGCAGAAGTGGGAGTACGTCGCCGTGCGCCTGGCCCCGCAGGAGAAGGGCACGCCGCTGTACGGCGAACTGACCCCGCTGCGGATCTCCTTCGCCTCCCGCGAACTCGTCTACCCCATGCGGCTCTCCCGCCTCGCCCGGACCCCGCAGACCCTCGGCTTGTACGTCCTCGCCGACCACCGCATGGAGCCCCGCTCCCCCATCGGCGGCGACCGCCCGGAGGTCACCTTCGCGGGCCGGATCGAGCGGCCCGAGGGCCCGGTGGCGGCGCTGACGGGCGCCGCGCCCGTCCGGCTGACGGTCCTGGAGCAGACGTTCCCCGACCCGGCCAGGATCGACGACGACCACCGTCTGCGGACCGTCGCCGACACCCCGTACCGCCAGGTCGAGTACACCGACCGGCTGCTCACCGTCGGCGGCGGCATCCCGGTCTGGCTCCTGACGGTCGGCGCCGGGGCCCTGCTCGCGGCGCTGCTCGCCGTACGAGTGACAAGGCGCCGCCCGGGCGTCGGCACGGGTGTACGTTCGGCCGCATGACGAACCCTCAATGGACCGCGGTCGACCAGTACTTCGCCGGCACCATCGCCCCCGAGGACGAGGCGCTGACGGGCGCGCTCGCCGCCTCCACGGCGGCGAGCCTGCCCGAGATCGCCGTCGCCCCCAACCAGGGCAAGCTGCTCCACCTGCTCGCCCTGATGCAGGGCGCCCGGAACATCCTGGAGATCGGCACCCTCGGCGGCTACAGCACGATCTGGCTGGCCCGCGCGCTGCCCGCCGACGGCCGGCTGATCACCCTGGAGTACGACCCCGCCCACGCGGACGTCGCCCGCGCCAACATCGCCCGCGCCGGCCTCGACAAGGCCGTCGAGGTCAGGACGGGCGCGGCCCTCGACACCCTGCCCCGGCTGGAGGCGGAGGGCGCGGGCCCCTTCGACCTCGTCTTCATCGACGCGGACAAGGTCAACAACCCGCACTACGTGGCCTGGGCCCTGAAGCTCTCACGGCCGGGCACGGTGATCATCGTCGACAACGTGGTGCGGAACGGCGCCGTCGCGACCCCGGACCCCGACAACCCGGCGATCACCGGCACCCGCGAGATGTTCGACCTGATCGCCGCCGAACCCCGCCTGGACGCCACGGCGGTCCAGACCGTCGGCACGAAGGGCTACGACGGCCTGCTGCTCGCCCGCGTCGTGGCCTAGCCGCTACTTCCACTCGAAGATCGAACCGGACACCTTCCCACTCTCCTCGGTGTCGAACTCGAACAGTCCGCACACCCCGTTGAGCCGGGCGAAGTCGGCGGCGGCGGTCTCGTAGAAGAGGGCGCCCCGCCAGCTCACCCCGCCGGTTTCGTTGAAGTGCCCCACGCCGGTGCCGTGCCAGGTGATCGTCTGTCCGTCGCGGGTCATCGTGACCCCCTGCCCCTCACCGAAGAGGGTGCCGTCGGCCTGGGAGACCGACTCGTACGTCCCCATGTCCTTGACGGCCACACCGAGCAGCGTGCCCGTCGCCTGGAACGAGGCCTCGACGACGGCATGACCGCCGTCCGTGGACAGCACCCGCAGTCCGGTCGTCTCTCCCTGGATCGTGCCGAGCTCCTCGCCGAGCATGACGGGACTCCTCTCGTCCTGGAATCCCCCTGGTTCCGGACTACGCCCGCCGACGGGGATCGTCAAACGGGACGGCGGAGCCCCGGGCCCTATCCTGCCCTTCATGAGCATCGTGAAGATCAACGTCCTGACCGTCCCGGCCGAGCAGCGCGAGGTGCTGGAGCAGCGGTTCGCCGCCCGTGCCGGCTCCGTCGAGGGGTCCGACGGCTTCGAGTGGTTCGAGCTGCTGCGCCCCCTGGAGGGCACCGACCAGTACCTGGTGTACACGCGCTGGCGCAGCGAGGAGGACTTCCAGAACTGGATGAACGGCTCCATGAAGGCCGCCCACCAGGGCGGGGGCGAGGGCGGCGAGCGGCCCAGGCCGGCCGCGTCCGGCTCCACCCTGTGGTCGTTCGAGGTCGTCCAGCAGGCGTCGCCGAAGTAGCGCCTCCGCGCGGCCGCCGGGAAATTCGGGCGCGCGCCCGGGCGTGCGGGCCGAGAATGGCCCGCATGACCTGGATCTTCTCCCCCGAGCGCGTCGACACCCCGGACGCGACCTCCCTGCGGCGCGACTACTACGACGACGTCGCGAGCCGCTACTGGAAGCGGCCCGCCACCGAGGCCGAGATCGACGAGGGCCTGAGCAACGACGGGGTCGAGCAGCTGACCCCGCCGACCGGGCAGTTCCTGGTGGCCCGGTTCGAGGGGAAGCCGGCCGGCTGCGGCGGGGTCCTGATGCTGGACGGCGAACGCGCCGAGCTGACCCGGGTCTTCCTGCGGCACGCCTTCCGGGGCGCGGGCGGCGCGGGCGGTCTGCTGCGCGCGCTGGAGGCGGAGGCGCGCGGCCTCGGCGCGCGGCGGATGGTCCTCAACACGCGCCTCGACCTGGTGGAGGCGCGCGCCCTGTACACGCGGCACGGGTACGCGGAGATCCCCGCCTACTGCACCGGTCCCTACATGGACGTCTGGTACGGCAAGGAGCTCTGAGCCCCGGCGCGTTCAGGCGCGGTGGTCGCGGGGCGGTTCGGGGGTGTGGGGCCGCTCCGCGTCCGAGCCGCACAGCTCCGCCGTCAGCTCCTCGACCAGCTGCACGAGGTCGGTGGGCCGGTCGGGCCCCCACCAGTCGCCGAGGAGTTCGGCGAGCGACTCCTCCCGCGCCTCGGCCAGCACCGTCGCCGCCCGCACCCCGTCCTCGGTGAGCGTCAGCTGCACGCCCTCCCGGGTCACCAGGCGCCGCTCCTCCACCTGCCGGGACGCCTCCGTGATCACCTTCAGCGGTACGGGGGTGGTCTCGGCGAGCCGGGTGGGCTCGACGGTCCCGTGGCGGCGGACCCGCAGCAGCAGCCAGCTCGCGGCGGGCTGCAGGTCGAGCCCTGCGCGGTCGGTGATCTTCACGTAGATCTCCTTGCGGCCCTCCCTGGAGCCGAGGACGGACAGGGCGCGGGCGCACTCCTCGTACGAGGAGCGCTCGACGGGGTTGGAGGCGAGCGTCTGGCTGGTGTCGGGCGCGGTGACCGAGGCCCGCAGCTTGTCCTCCTTCAGGAACCAGGCGATGACGAAGGCGACCAGGACGACGGGGGCCGCGTACAGGAAGACGTCCGTGATGGACGTGGCGTACGCGTGCAGGACGGACGGCCGCAGCTCCGGCGGGAGCTCGGCGATGGCACGCGGGTCGGCCGCGACCTGCCCGGGGCCGACGCCGGGCGGCAGCTCCGTACCGGCGCTCGCGAACACCTCGTCGAGCTTGTCCATGAGCCGGTTGGTGAAGATCGTGCCGAACACGGCGACGCCGAACGACGCTCCGATGGAGCGGAAGAACGTGGCGCCGGAGGTGGCGACGCCGAGGTCCTCGTAGGAGACGGCGTTCTGCACGACCAGGACGAGGACCTGCATGACGAGGCCGAGGCCCGCGCCGAAGACGAAGAAGCAGACGCTCATCGACCAGGTCGAGCTGGTCTCCGTCAGCTGGTGGAGGAGGAGCAGGCCGATCCCGGTGAGGGCGGTGCCGGCGATCGGGAAGACCTTCCAGCGGCCGGTGTGGGAGACGATCTGGCCGGACGCGGTGGAGGTGATCAGCAGGCCGAGGACCATCGGCAGCATGTGGACGCCGGACATCGTCGGGGTGACGCCCTGCACCACCTGGAGGAAGGTCGGCAGATAGGTCATCGCACCGAACATGGCGAAGCCCACGACGAAGCTGATGACCGAGACGAGGCTGAACGTCCGGATCCGGAACAGCTTGAGCGGCAGCACGGGCTCGGCGGCCCGCCGTTCGACGTACACGAACCAGACGAGCAGGACGGCGCCGAGGACCGCGAGGCCGATGATCTGCGCCGAGCCCCACGCCCAGGTCGTGCCGCCGAGGGAGGCCACGAGCACGAGGCAGGTGGCGACCGCGGCGATGAGGAAGGTGCCGAGGTAGTCGATCGTGTGCCGGGTGGACCGCACGGGGATGTGCAGCACCGCGGCGATCACGAAGAGGGCGACGATCCCGATCGGCAGGTTGATGTAGAACACCCAGCGCCAGGACAGGTGCTCGGTGAAGAGACCGCCGAGCAGCGGGCCGAGGACGCTGGTGGCGCCGAAGACCGCGCCGAACAGGCCCTGGTACCTGCCGCGCTCCCGGGGCGACACGAGGTCGCCGACGATCGCCATCGACAGCACCATGAGGCCGCCGCCGCCCAGGCCCTGGAGCGCGCGGAAGGCGATGAGCTGCGGCATGTTCTGGGCGATGCCGCAGAGGGCCGAGCCGATGAGGAAGAGGACGATCGCGCCCTGGAAGAGCTTCTTGCGGCCGTACTGGTCGCCCAGCTTGCCCCAGAGGGGGGTCCCGGCCGTGGAGGCGAGCATGTACGCGGTGACCACCCAGGAGAGGTGCTCCATGCCGCCGAGCTCGCTGACGATGGTCGGCAGCGCGGTGGAGACGATCGTCTGGTCGAGGGCGGCGAGCAGCATGCCGAGCAGCAGCGCGCCGATCGCGACGAGGACGGTCCGGTGGCTCTGCCCCTCACCGGGCACGGAGGCGTCGCCGAGCTCGGACGGGCGTGTGTCCTGGGCCATGGGGTCTCCGTCTCCGTGTCCGGGTCGCGCTGGCCCCTCCATCCTGGTCGGAATGTCCCGTTACGGCCTGCGGAGGGGTACATCCGTTCGCCCGGCGGACAGGGGCGGGCTGCATAATCGCTCGCAGTTGTCTCAGGGGAGGGGACCCATCATGACCGGACATGTCTGTCCTGAATGCGGTGTACACAGACCTGGCTGCGCCTGCGCCAGGGCGGCGGGCCTGGCCGCCGAGGTGGCGGCGGCGGAGGACTTCGACCCGCTGCGGATCAGGCCGTACGTGACCCTGGACGACTCGACGGCGCACCTTCCGGCGTACGCCCCGGAGGACCCGACCGCACGCGTACCGGCCTATGCCCCGGAGGACCCGACCGCGGCCGTACCCGCCTACACGCCGGAGGACCCGCCGACCACCCAGCTGGCGGCGATCCGCCCGGAGACCGGTCACCCCGGCGCTCCCACGGGTGACGCCTCCGAGACGATGCCGCTGCTGCTGCGCGGGATCGGGGACGTACCGCCCGCGCAGGGGCACGCGACGAGCGGGCACGGGTACGGGCATGGGAACGGGCACGACCGGCGTGAGCCGGCCCGGGCACGGGGCCGGAAGCGCGGCGCGGTGGTCGCCGCGGTGGCCGCCGTCGCCGTGGCGGGCACGGCGGCCCTGGCGGCGGCCGTCCTCGGCGGCGCGGACGAGACCGACGACCGGGCGGCCGTACCCGAGGTGACGACGAGCGCGTCGCTGAACGTCGCCGTGTCGGAAGCACCGTCCCCCTCCTCCTCTTCCGCGACGCCGGAGCCGACCGCCTCGTCCCCGACCCCGGGCCGGACGTCCGCGCCGCCGTCCGCCACCCCGTCCCCGAGCCGTGGCAGCGCGAGCCCGAGCGCCTCGGCAAGCCAGGCCGCCCCTCCGGCGGCGACCGCGTCCGCGACCCCGACGGCCACCGCGCCGACGACGGACACGCCGTCCGCGCAGCCGCCCCAGGAGACCGAGGAGGTGGCGGTCACGCTGAACATCGGCTCCACGGGAGCGGAGGTCGTCGAGCTCCAGGCGCGGCTCACGCTGGCGGGGGCGTACCACGGCGACGTGGACGGGGAGTACGACCAGGAGGTCTGGCGCGCGGTGAGGAGCTACCAGAACTGGATGTACATCCAGGGCGACCCGAAGGGTGTGTACGGCCCCCACACGCGCGAGGCCCTGGAGCGGAGCACCTGGCTGTAAGGGGTGGTCGGCCGACCGGTTGGCCAAGACGGCCTCCGGTTTTGTATCGTTGAAGAACAAAGTGGCCCCGCCCGCACTCCCTGACCGGTGGGCGGGTCCACTTCGTTCTCCGCGCCACCCCCTCTGGAGACCCGATGGCCGCCACCACCCCGGCACCGCTCACCGCCCGCGCCCTCCTTCTCGACATGGACGGCACCCTCGTCAACTCGGACGCCGTCGTCGAGCGCTGCTGGCGCCGCTGGGCGGACCGCCAGGGCCTCGACGCGGACGAGGTGCTCAAGGTGGTCCACGGCCGGCAGGGCTTCGCGACGATGGCCGTCCTCCTCCCCGACCGCCCGATGGAGGAGAACCACGCCGACAACCGGGTGATGCTGGCCGAGGAGACCGCCGACCTCGACGGGGTCGTACCGGTCGGCGGGGCCGCCGCCTTCATGGCCGCGATCACGGACCTCCCGCACGCCCTGGTGACCTCGGCCGACACGGCCCTGGCCACGGCGCGGATGGGCGCGGCCGCACTCCGGATGCCGGAGGTGCGGGTCACGGCCGAGAGCGTCGGCGCCAGCAAGCCGGACCCCGAGGGCTTCCTCAAGGGCGCGGCGGCGCTCGGCTTCGAGCCGGCGGACTGCGTGGTCTTCGAGGACTCCGAGGCGGGGATCCAGGCGGGCCGCGCGGCCGGCATGCGCGTCGTGGGCGTGGGCCAGCGCGCGGCGGCCTTCGCACCGGACGTGCACATCGCCGACCTCACCCGGCTGCGGGTGGAGCAGGCGACGGACGGCTCGATCACGCTGACCGTCCTGGCGTAGCGCCTCCCCCACACCCCCCTCCCCCCCGCACCCCCTCGCACCTCCCCCACACCCCCCTCCCCCCGCACCCCCTCGCACCTCCCCCACACCCCCCTCCCCCCGCACCCCCTCACACCTCCCCCACACCCCCTCGCGCGCGACCGGACGTCCCGGTCGCGCGCGAGGCGTTTGCGGCGCCCCGCCCGCGAAGTCCGGAACCTTCCGACGCCCGGCGGAACCTGTCGCTCCATCAGGACACGTCACACCCCTTGATGTGACGTGTCCATGTCGCCACTCTGTTACCTGGCGCACCCCCCACCGAAACCTTGCGCCGCCACGATGGCCGGGCCCGCCGCCCGGCACCCCGCGGGGACGGCAGCCAGCCAAGGTCCCCCACATCAAGGGAGTTCACATGCCCATCGGCATGGTCTACGCGCGTCGACTCGCCGTGCTCGCCGCCTCCGCCACCCTCACCGTCACGGGCCTGCTCGCCACCGCCCCGGCCGCGCAGGCCGCGATGCCCACCCCGGTCAGCGCCGCGACCGCGCGCACCTACCTGGCCGCCCTCACCGTCAAGGCGGAAGGTTCCACCTCGGGTTACAGCCGGGACCTCTTCCCGCACTGGATCACCCAGTCCGGCACGTGCAACACGCGCGAGACCGTCCTCAAGCGCGACGGCGTGAACGTCGTCACCGACTCCAGCTGCGCCGCGACGAGCGGCAGCTGGTACTCCGAGTACGACGGCGCCACCTGGACGGCCGCCTCCGACCTCGACATCGACCACATGGTCCCGCTCGCCGAGGCCTGGCGCTCGGGCGCCAACTCCTGGACCACCGCACAGCGCCAGTCCTTCGCGAACGACCTCACGCGGCCGCAGCTCATAGCCGTCACGGACAACGTGAACCAGGCCAAGGGCGACCTGGACCCGGCGAAGTGGCTGCCCTCGCGGACGGCCTACCGCTGCACGTACGTCCGGGCGTGGGTGCACGTGAAGTACTACTGGAACCTCAGCGTCGACTCCGCCGAGAAGAGCGCGCTCCAGTCCGTCCTCAACGGCTGCTGACCGAAGTCCCCGCGACCGCAGCTCCACTGAGCGCACGTCAGCCACGGCCATCGAGGAGCGAACTCGGGAGTGAGCCTCGCCACACGCTCCTCGATGGCCGAATGTTGAACTTGCAAGTACTAGTGAGGGGTGCCTAACCTTACGGCCTCATCGGTTTCCGTCCCCCCGCGCCCCGTTCCCCACCGACAGGGCCAGGCCGAAGGAGTTCCCCCCATGACCGCCCAGAGCACCAGCACCCCCACGAGCGCCGCCGCGCCTCCGAGCACCAGCGCCCCCACGAGCCTCACCGCCCGCCTGAACCAGGCCCAGCCCTACGCCCTCGGCCTCTTCCGCATCGTCGTCGGCCTGCTCTTCGCCTGCCACGGCGTCGCGTCGCTCTTCGGCCTCATCGGCGGCACCGCGATACCGGCGGGCACCTGGCCGGGCTGGTACGCGGCCGTCATCCAGCTCGGCGCCGGCGTCCTGGTCCTGGCCGGACTCGGCACCCGGACCGCCGCCTTCCTCGCCTCGGGCTCGATGGCGTACGCGTACTTCAAGGTCCACCAGCCGGAGTCGCTCCTCCCGCTCCAGAACGGCGGCGAGAACGCGGCCATGTTCTGCTGGGCCTTCGCGCTGCTCGTGTTCACGGGCCCGGGCGCACTGGCCCTCGACCGACTCTTCGGCGCCGGCGAGGCAACCGAGGCGAAGGCGCGCGAGGACCGGGCGGCGCCGGTCACGGCCTGAGACGGGCTGACGCGGCCTGAGACGGCCTGTCGCTGGCTGACACGGCCTGTCACGATGGGGCCGGGATCCGCAGCACGGATTCCGGCCCTTTCCGGCCATGGGTCCGGCCCCGGCTCCGGCCACCGGTCCGGCCACGGGCCGCACATGCGGCCCGCACGGGCGAGCAGGACGCGAGCGGACACCCCACTGCGCGTGTACGACCGGGCCGCCGCCGCACCTCCCACCTCCTGTACGACAGAGCCGCCGCCGCGTCACCCGGGCATCGGCGCACACACCAGCCACCGCCCCCGGCACCCACCGACAGGGGGACTCCCGCGCCCGCGTAGGCTCTGGCCCTGTGAATCTGCTCGACAGCCTGGGCTCGCTGCGGTCGCTCACCGCCGGTCCATGGATCTATCCGGTGGTGGCGACGTCGATCCTGCTCGACGTCTTCCTTCCCGTGCTGCCGAGCGGCTTCCTGGTGATCACGGCCGCCACGGCGGCCGCCACGGCCACGGGCGCCTCCGCGGGCGTGCCGTCGCTCCTCCCGCTGCTCCTCTGCGCGGCCACCGCCTCCGTACTCGGCGACTTCCTGGCGTACCGCCTGGCCCTGCGCGGCGGGGCCAGGCTGGACAAGGCGATCGCGCGCTCCCGCCGCCTGTCGCTGGCGCAGGAACGTCTCGGCACCGCGCTCGCCCGGGGCGGCGGGCTGCTCGTGGTGCTCGCGCGCTTCGCCCCGGCCGGCCGCTCGGTGGTCTCCCTGGGCGCGGGCGCGGCGAAGCGACGGATCGAGGAGTTCCTGCCGTGGTCGGCACTGGCGGGCGTGACCTGGGCGTCGTACAGCGTGGGGCTCGGCTGGCTGGGCGGTCAGTGGCTGGGCGCGACCTGGTTCAGCGCGGGGGTGTCGACCCTCGCGCTCTTCCTGGCGGGCGGTCTCGCCGCGTACCTCATACGGCGTCCGGCTGCGGCTCCCGCGACCGCGTCCTGACGGCGGCGGAGTGCGCGCCGCGCACCTCAAGGCCGTCGAGGAGTGTCGCGGTGGCGTGGGCGATCTCGTCCACGGCCCGCTCGAAGACCTCGCGGTTGTGGGCGGCGGGGGCGCGGAAGCCGGAGACCTTGCGGACGAACTGCAGGGCGGCGGCGTGGATGTCCTCCTCGGTCGCCTCCTCGGGCAGAGCGGGCGGGCGGAGCGTCTTGATGCTGCGGCACATGCCTCCAGTGTGACGCGCCCCACTGACAATCGCCGGGGGACGGCCAGGGCGGCCACGGCGCCCCCAGCACCCAGCGGCCAGCGCCCAGCACCCAGCACCCAGCACCCAGCACCCAGAGGCGAACGCCCCCGCCCCCCACCCCCCTCCTCCCCCTTACCCCTACCCCAACCCGCCGAGTCCGCGTCTGCTCCGTGCGTTGATCTCGGCGGTGCGGGCGCGCAGCTCGTGCAGGGGCGTGGCGGGCTGGACGTCGGGGGGCTCCGCCTCCCACTCGCCGCCGCCGTGGACGGCGCGGATCCGGAAGCGCCCGGAGACGCTCTCCACATAGAAACCGACCCGCCCCGTGGCGGTGTCGCGGACGAGGTCACCGACCTCGGGCAGTGGCTGCACGCGTCCCCTCCGTCCCGAGTCCTGAAGCTTGGGGACACTCAGGGAAGCGCGGCGACCCCGCCCTGTCAACGTATCTCTAGAGATGTCCCCCGATGGATGGATCGACCGGGCGGGACGGCGTACAGGCGTGCCCCCGGGCCGAGGACCGCGCCGTAGGGTGTCCCGCAGACGAAGGGAGTGGTCCACCCCATGACTGATCAGGACAGCGCTCGCCGGCCCAAGTACCAGCGCATCGCCGACGAGTTGAGAACCGCGATCCAGTCAGGTGCCTTCGCGCCGGGCGATCGGCTCCCCGGCGAGAACGACCTCATGACGACCTACGACGTGGCCCGCATGACCGCTCGCCAGGCCCTGGCGGTGCTGCGTACGGAAGGGCTCACCGAGGCGCGCAAGGGCGCCGGGGTCTTCGTCCGGGCCTTCCGTCCGCTGCGCCGGCGGGGCATCCCCCGCCTCGCCGGGGACCAGTGGGGCAACGGCCGCTCGGTGTGGTCGGCCGAGGTGGAGGACCGGGAGCTGGTCGTGGACCAGATCGAGGTGGGCGAGACGGAGGCCGGCGAGCGGTTGGCGGGCGCGCTGGACCTGGCGCCGGGGGCGCCCGTGTGCGTCCGGAGCCGCCGGTTCGTCCTGGACGCCAAGCCGGTACTGCTGTCCGTGTCGTACCTCTCGGCGGAGCTGGTGCGCGGGACGGCGATCACCGAGCCGGACACGGGACCGGGCGGCACGTACGCGCGGCTCGCGGAGCTGGGGCACCGGCCGGTGCGGTTCCGGGAGGAGATCCGCTGCCGGATGCCGACGGCGGACGAGTCGGACCGGCTCTCCCTGGAGTGGGGGACGCCGGTGGTCCTCATCGGACGTACGGCGTTCACGGGGCCGGGGAGGGCGGTGGAGCTCAACGAGATGACGCTGGACTCGTCGTCGTACGTCCTGGAGTACGACTTCGACGCGTGACGCCCCGGACGCACCGGGCCCGGGCCACGGGGGACGCCCGAGGAGCCTGGATCTCGTCGTCCACGACGCCCTCAACCGGCGCGGACGACGTCGAACCGGAGCCCGGGGTCGGCGTGGGCGACGGGGCCGGGGAACTCGGCGGCGGCCTGGGCGACGGCCTCGGCCGGGCTCGTACCGGGTCCGACGTGGGTCACGACGAGGCGGCCGGCACGGGCCTCGGCGGCGCTGCGCCCGGCCTGCGCGGCCGAGTGGTGCCCGGAGGCCCGACCGTCGGCCTCGCAGAGGAACAGGTCGCAGTCCGCGGCGAGTTCACGGAGGGACGGGCACGGCTCGCAGTCTCCGGAGTACACGAGCGAGGCGCGTGACGCGTTCTCCACCCGCAGGGCGAAGGCGGGCATGCCGCCGTGTTCGACGGCGCGGGAGCGGAGGGTGAGCCCGCCGACGCGGGCGAGGTGTCCGTCGTACAACTCCTCCACGGCGAAGGCCTTTTCGACGGGGCTGCGCTCGGGTCCGTTGGTGAGGAAGGCGGCGAGCCGGTCGGCGGTGCCGGGCGGACCGAAGAGGGGGACGGGCAGGGGGACGTCGAGTCCCGCGTACAGCAGCGCGTAGTAGGCGGTGAGCAGGTCGGCGCTGTGGTCGGCGTGGAGGTGGGAGATCCACACGGCGTCGACCTCGCCGAGCGTCACGTACCGCTGGAGCTCGGCGAGGGTGCCGGTCCCGGCGTCCACCCAGAGCCGTACGCCGCCGCCTTCGACGAGATGGCCGGAGCAGGGGTTGCCGGGCCGGGGGAAGGGGGTGGCGGACCCGAGGACGGTGATCCGCAGAGAGCCGTCGTCCATGGGACCGAGTCTAGGCCTGATCGCGGACCGGTGGCCGGAACATGTGCGGGAGAGGTGAAGAGCGTGCGTATTCTGTGTGCTCGCCGGGCCCCATCGGCGGGCGCCCGGCAGGAACTGAGGGACATTCATGCTTCGCGTACGCACGCTCGCGGCCGTGACCGCGGCCGCCGCCTCCGGCATCCTGCTGCTGCCTTCGCAGGCGCAGGCCGCCGGATCGGTCCACCTGTACAAGATCTACTACGACAGCCCCGGCTCGGACAACCGGTCCAACGGCAGCCTGAACGGCGAGTGGGTCCAGATACGCAACACGACCGGCGCGGCGGTCAACCTGCGGGGCTGGACGCTGACGGACGCGTCCAACCACAAGTACACCTTCGGCAACTACACGCTCGGCAAGGGCAAGATCGTGACGGTCCGCACGGGCCGGGGCACGAACACCGCCGCGAACCTGTACCAGAACCGTGCCGCGTACGTCTGGAACAACGACAGGGACACGGCGAAGCTGCGCAAGTCGAACGGCACGACCGTCGACACCTGCGCGTACAACTCGACGCGGGTCGACTACAAGTGGTGCTGACCCCGCTCGACGGGTGAGGAACGTGGGCCCCGAGACCCGGGGCCCACGGGCACGCCGGCGAACCGAAGCCGCGCTCGCGCCCGCCCGGCGCGGTGGGCTACGACGCGGAGACCTCCGGCTCCTGCCGGGCACCGGGCACGCCGCCCCCGTGCTGCTGCACGTCCGTGTTGACCTGGCCGCCGAGGGTCATGACGTTGAGGGTCGCGGAGTTCTCGTTGGCGATGGCCTTCTCGACGCGGGAGACGAGGACGGCGAACGCCTCCCGCCTGGCGAGGTCGTGGTACGGCCCGACCTTGGTCTCGAAGTAGACGCGCTCGTGCCCGAGCAGCTGCTCGGTGGAGCGGTAGTTCTTCCACTGCTCCCGGTAGCGGTAGACGCTCTCCAGCGACACGGCGGCGACGACGATCACGCTGAGCACGGTGGCGGTGATCCGCGCGAAGTCCAGATCCACGTTGACGAAGACGGGCACGAGGGCCCCGCCGACGACGGAGACGGTACGCATCCGCAGATGCATCGCCTTCATCCGGGTCGCCTTGGCGTCGTACCAGGCCTGGTACTGCGCGAGCCTGGTCTCCATGTACCGCTGCGGCGTCATCTCGCCACTCTGCACGCCCGGTTCGGGCGAGTCCCCCAGCTCAGCCATGCGGGGAGTACACCGCCCAGGACGAGTCCACGTCAACTCGCACTGCCGCCCCGGCTCAGAGGTGGCTCTTGGCCTCATGGACGAGCGCACTGATCCCGTCGCGCGTCCGCACCCGCACGCGGTCGAGTTCGGCGCGCGTCCCGGCTCGCTGCAACTGCGTGATGTCGTCGAGCAGCACCTCCCCCTTCAGGCCCAGGGCTTCGTCCTCGCTCAGCATCTGCAGCCGGAACAGGGCTTCCTGGGCGACGGACCGAAGGTCGTAGGCCCGCACCCGCACGGCGTCCGGGGACTCCGGGGGCGGCGACTCGTGGCCGCAGAACCAGAGATGGACGAGGCAACGACGGTAGTTGACGAGGGCGCCGGCGTACGCGGTGTAGGCGTCGAGCCGCTCCTGCCGCAGCGTCTCACCCCGGGTGAACGCGTGCCCCTTGTCGGCCGTGCGCCGCTGGAACGCGAGCGTGATCCCCGACCCGAGCAGCGTCCCCACCACGGCCATGGCGCTGGCGATGATTGCTTCCACCCCACCACTTGATCACGACGGACGCGCCACGCCTACCCCTCATTCCGCCAGGACCCGCTCACGGACGGCGTCGAGGGCGAGACGCCAGGGGAATCGCGCGGGGTCGCCCTGCCCCGGCGGATGCGGTACGAACCCGCCGTCGCCGTGGAGCACCGTCACGCCGGCGCCGCGAAGCGTCCCGACGGACCGCTCGAACTGCGGATGCCGGGCGTAGGCGGCGTTCACGCACGGCATCGTGACCA
This sequence comes from Streptomyces sp. NPDC096079, assembly GCF_040303145.1. Classification (NCBI taxonomy): domain Bacteria; kingdom Bacillati; phylum Actinomycetota; class Actinomycetes; order Kitasatosporales; family Streptomycetaceae; genus Streptomyces; species Streptomyces sp. NPDC096079. Next base: position 599,594 of record NZ_JBEOST010000002.1, on the reverse strand, counting down.
TCGGGATCCCCTTGCCGATGCCCTCGGCGACCACCCCGACGACGAACTTGTCGGCGATCCCGAGCGCCCACTGGTTGACGGTGCTGAAGGTGGCGGGCGCGACGAGAACAGCCGAAGCCGCCGGCCACTCGCCCGGCTCACCCGGCAGCCGGTAGTCCCAGCGCACGGGATGCCCGGTGAGCACGGCAAGCCCGTCGAGCGACCCCGCGAGCCAGCGGGCGGCGGTGGGCGTCAGCCCGAGACAGACGTCCCAACCGTCCGCCTGCGCTTCCTCGATGACACGGGCGATATCGAAGACGGGCTCGGCGGCGCAGGCAAACAAATACAAAGTGCTCATCCCGCAATCCGATCACAAGACCACCGAACAACCCACCACCGAACCCCTCCCCGCCCCGCAAGCCTGGCGCGACACGTCTCGGGCGCATGGAGGACCTGCAAACTACGAACAGTGCCCCCGCCCGAAGACCTCCGGCGCACGCGGTCCGGCGCCCTCGACGGCCTCCAGCGGGTTACCGGCACTGCGCTCGTGGTTGCAGCCCCCGTGCGTGAGACGCACCGCCCCACCACTCCACGGACGCGTCAGCTACACCCTGCCCGACAAAGGCCCCCAGCCATGATCGGCTGGGTGGAAGGTTCGAGCCGCCGACACCTGCTTTGCAGGTTCGATCGGACACACCGCAGTGTCAACTGCGGACGTCAGCCCTCGTCCGGCACAGCTTCGATCACGTCGGCCCACACGCGGGTGGTCCAGGGGTTGCCCTCCTCGCCAAGCCGGGCTGCCACGACATCATCGAGGAACAACGCGCCGGCGATATCCGTCGTGGTCTGCGGCCACCAGAGCGAGTCGCATTCGGTGCACAGGGAGAACGCCGCTCCATCGCTCTTGAAGCGGTAGCGGTGGAGCCGATCCTGGCCACAGCGTGGGCAGATGGGTGGCGTGCTCATGACTGTCACCCTAGGTCCAACTCTCGACGAGCACTGCCGCTGGGAGCTCGCCCGGAGTTGTCGAGCGCTCAGTCGTGGCGCCTGAGCCGATTCCGGCCGGACATCGGTAGCTCAGACGTCGTTCCCGGTCCTAGATCCTTCAAGTGCAGCTCGGCTGATCGGCTGCCCAGCGGAGGACGGCATCACGGACTGCGGCCTGGGAAATCAACCGAACCCCACCGCGCTCAGCGGCCGCACCCGCTTGGTGAACCACCTCATAGGTGTCGTCCTCATCGAGCAGGACTTGGAGGTACCAGTCGCCCTCATCGTGGTCGGTCAGCCACTGGAGAAGCAGGTGTTCCCTGTGCCGCAGCCCGGCAAGCATCGCCTCGATGGTGGGGGCGTCGGGGTCACGGACCGGCCGTCCGCTGGCGGCCAGCGCGACGAGCTTGAGCGGCCCGAGTCCCTCCTTCTGATGCCTGTCCCGGAGCCACTCCTTCTCCTGGCCTGTCAGGAGAGGCGGCGGTACGGGGGGTCCGTCAGGGTTGTAGACGGCTACGGGGTCCTCCGGATCGGACCACGAGCCCACCGTCCACAGGCGGTACGTGTGGACACCGCCCTCGGCCAGCGGCACCGCAAGCGTTTCCGGCGCGGGAGGGCCCGGGATGCAGCGACCCGCATCCTCCCCGTACGGGCCGCCATGGAAGACGGCGTGCATCCAGCCCTTCGGCGGTCTCCCGGTCGTGTCGAAAACGTCCTCCACCGTTCCCCCTTCGATGGCACCGCAGCCCACGCTCCCCAGGGGGGCAGAGCCCCGGTGACCATGGACGTTGATGTCAGATGTAGATGTCAAAGGCCCCTCGCCATGATCGGCGAGGGGCCTTTGCACTGGTGGGCGCGGACGGTTTCGAACCGCCGACATCTGCTTTGTAAGTTCGCCTGGTCACGCTGCCCGCCCCTCGGGGGCATACCAAGCCGCCACCACACTAGGTGCCAGCACGCCTCCGTGAGCCTTCAAGTGCATCGACGTTGCCGTCACAGACTTCCGTCAGCCCCGACGAGGTTTAAGGCCGCCTAGGGTCGATGCTTTTCGGCCCCGATTCGCCGCTTTCAGGCCGTTGGAGACGCACAGGGACTTCTGAATCGAACTAACGGTCGATTCCGGGAAGGCCCCCCGGGCTGGTCTTGCAACGAACTCTCGCATCCATTGGCAGGCGGCGCCGCGCAAGGTCATACTGTCCAGACGGAGCGTCAATTACCTTGGGGGGTAAGTTCAGTTGGTCGGTTCGGGGCGGAAGAAGACCGTTGCCTTCTATGAAATCGTTAGGCCGAAAGAGGCTGGCGACCCCCGATTTCCACACCTTGACTGGCCCACGGTCTTGCGGAATCTCGGGGAAATTGAAATGCGTCAGCGCCGGTACGTTCACGGCTCGGATGTGTACGTAGGTGACCCGATTTCCGTGCAAGGACGCCGCCATCTAGTACTCGCGCGGTTGAGGGATGGCGATATTCAACAAATCGATTGGGAACTCAGTCACATCTCCGACCTACGGCTTGATGGAAATCGCAGCGTCGTCGACACGACGATTGTATGCTTCCTTCCCTTCGGGAACGTAATCGGAGTCATCCAAGGTAGCGCGTCCGCGCCCCGCCCGACCGCATTGCAGCGTTGGCTTAACAGCATGAACGTTGTGCGAGAGGAGCTAGCGGTAATGCCCCTAGTGGGACAGAAAGCGTGGGAAAAGCTAAATAGCGCGGAAGCGGTCAATCTCTTTGAGATGCGACTGCGTCCCGGGCAGACGATGTTTCCATCTGACGCTGCTGGCCTAGGAGATGTTTCGCGACAGGTACACAAGCGAAACCCTGACGCTTTGATCACCCTTAATATGAAGATTCCAAAGCGGCGCGGCTTTGGCCGGGACACTTCGCGCTCACGGGGAGAGAGGCGACTTCGCGAAGATGTGCAACACTTCATTTCTGATTTCGGCAGTCTAGTTGGACCTGACGGCGCCGTCGATAGAGCGATTGCGCACGTGACGCTTTCGACCTCCGATGGGTCTCTAGTGGAAGACCAAATTAATTTCGTCTCTGACCATATCACTGCGCAAAAACCAGTCTTTCTGCGACGGAGCGAAGGGCAGGCGCCCTGGTATGAGGCTGCTGTGCACGCGGTGCTCGACGTAGCTCACGCTCACGATGCCGAGCTCCGGGACGCTGTCAGACCTATGCCCTAGGCTCTGTGCAGTCGATGGGGGGGCGTAGATGGCCAGGTGGATTCCAGGTGTTCGTAGGCTCCACAACCTGTGGAGTGAGCATCCCTCCGCGGACTGGTTGGGTGCGGCGCTCTGTGTCACTCTGCTCGGGTTCTGGCAGCAAGGTCACGTACTTAACGGCCATTCTGCCGATCAGCGAATGAACGTGTATGCGACCGTTGCCTCCGTCGCGGCCATTATTGGCGGATTCGGCACTGCCGCAATCAGTCAGTATGCAACGAGTTCCGGGCGCCGAATGACATTCCTGAGGGCCCGTTTCGGCGAAAGTCTGAGGCGTAATTGGGTTAGCATCTTGACCTCAATGACTGCCGTAGCCATAGGCCTTCTCGCCGTCATGCTGAGTGACACGAGGGAATCAATCGGGTGGCCAGGATGGGTGGTAGGGCTGCTGCTCTTCCTTGGTCTCTTTAGGGCGATTCGCTTGATCTGGCTTTTCAGGCTTCTTATCGATGTTTCGGACCACGATGGAACCAATCTGTCGACCAGTGAGCCGGTGCAAATCGTCGATCCGAGACGTGAATAAGTGCGATGTCCCATGCGCCGGTTCGATGGCAAGGGCGTGTGGATTTGGGCGCTCTATTTTCGCGAAGCCGCACGTGTGAGGGCCTGGCCGCCCTGGGACAGCAGGCCCTCGGGGCGGCGAGGCCAGAACTGTCCGGTAGTCGGATCCGGTCTACGGGGTTTTCGGGGCTCCAGCCGGGTGGTCGCCGGAGCCTCCGGGGAATGGGGCTCAAACCGTGGGCCGCACGCGGCGCTGTTCAGTCGTTTTCTGACCGCTTTGGAGCACTGTCGCTCGTGAACCCTCGGTGATGCAGGAAGGAGATCTCTTGAGCAGCTGGAGAATCAGCCGAGCTCTCCGGGTTTGTACCTGTCGATCTTCTTTGTGGCGGCGTTCCACACCCAGATCGCTGACTCTTGCCACAAGGTTGGAAGGGCATGGACCTGTTGAGCGAAGGGCGTTTCCCCAGGGCCCTCGCAAGGCAGACCGTTCTCCGGGTCTATCCAGTCGTCAGTAGGGGCCAAGGATGGTCGCCACGCGGGATCGCCGATCAAAATTGCGGCAAGACCTCCAAGCCTCCCGCAGCCCGACGGCACCCGGAAGAGGAAGACCGTGTACGGCGCGACCTGGGAGGAGTGCGACGCGAAGCGGCAGGAGCTCGTCCGACGGGACCGCCAGGGCATCCCGACCCCGACCCGCTCGGCCAAGCTCTCCGAATGGCTGCCGTACTGGCTGGAGCACTTCGTCAAGGACGACCGCAAGAAGACGACATACGCCAAGTCCGAGACCCACGTCCGCCTCTACCTGATCCCCAACATCGGGACCAAGCGTCTTGAGAACCTGGGGGCGGCGGACGTACGCCGGATGCTCGCCGCCGTCTCGGCAAAGGCGTCGCCGGCCACGGCCAAGGAGTCTCACCGCGTCCTGCGCAGCGCGCTCAGCGCCGCCTGCCGGGAGGAACTCATCAGCAGGAACGTGGTCAAGCTCGTACCGGCCCCTCGGGTGGAGCAGCGGGAGCTCAAGCCGTGGGCCTGGAACAGACGACGGCCTTCCTGGAGGCGGCGAGGGGAGACGCGCTGTACGCAGCGTTCGTCCTGGCCGTGGCGCTCGGGCTGCGCAGAGGGGAGGTCCTCGGGCTGCGCTGGTCGGACATCGATCTGGAACGCCGCACGCTCACCGTGCGGAACCAGATCCAGCGGGTGCAGAACGAGCTGTACGCGGACTCCACGAAGAACCGCCGAAGCCGTGCCATCCCCCTCCCCCTCATGTGCGTGCCACCGCTGCGCTGGCAGCGGCTCCGGCAGGCCGCACAGCGGGACGCGGCGGGGCAGGACTGGCAGGACAGTGACTACCTCTTCACCACGCGCACGGGCCGCACAGTCGAGCCGATGAACCTAAGCCGCTCGTTCCAGCGCATCACGGAGGCGGCCAGGCTCCCCCGGATCCGGCTGCACGATGCCCGGCACGGGTGCGCGACGCTCCTGTTCGCCGCAGGCGTGCCGGCGCGGGTCGTGATGGAGATCCTGGGTCACTCGCAGATCGCCGTCACGATGAACATCTACACCCACGTCTCCGACGAGCACCGGAGGGAGGCAATGGGCCACATGGACCGACTTCTGAAGCGCCGTCATTGAGTGAGCTCGCCGACGTGCCTTCCTGGTGCCTCTCCAGGAAGGCACGTCAACAGTCCCGGCCACTACGGACTTGGACAAATGGGTAGCTCCACGCACCGAAGCCCTCCACACTGAGGCGCATGCTGAGCAACGACGCCCTAGTGGACCTCGCCGCAGGGTGGATCGACCAAGCCGCCCTCAACGACACCAATCTCCAGGCAATCCGCTCCTTCAACGAGATAATCCCGATTAGCGAGCATCAGGGGAACCTCGACTCCGAACTAACCGAAGCCACGATCCGTAAAGCAACAGCGTGGGCCTTTGCCTACCGGCTGCAGATAGCCCAAAGCGACGGCAGGTGGCGGGTTCAGCTTATCCCGTACTTCGCGGACTCAAGCGGACACTCCACGCCTCCTAGAGTCGAGGATGTTTCAGAAACCGGTGTCGAAGTTTGGAGAAGGCTACACGAGAAAGTCACATCGAACTTCGGTAAGGCCCGCCTCAACCATCTCCTGTTCGACAGGAAGGTTGGCAATCCGCGTGAGCACGCTATAGCGGCCGCGCGCAGCCATCTCGACCTCTCCCGCCACTGGAGAACTGGTCTCGATAAGTCCGAGAGTTTGCATACAGCCCTTCGACTAGCGCGCGCAGTTGGAGCCGCGGAGCTCGCGAGCGAGGTAAGCAAAAGAATCCTGGAGGTGAACCGGGAGACAGTTTCAGCTGGCTACGACAAGCCTGGGGTGACACTTCGCCTACTCAGGCCACTGGCCTACGAGCGAAACCCCCCAGAAGGGCTTGCTGCCGCACTCGACTCGGCGATCGACGTATACGACTCCCCATTCACGAGGGATGAACTTCTAACCATCAAATTGAACCTTCACAAGAGCGGCGACAAAAGGAAGGAAGTCCAGGCCCATCAAGTACAGGTCTGGCTAAATGCGGCAGAGAGCGCGACAGGTCTCGTCAAAGCCGGACACCTCAAAAAGGCCCTGGAGCGGGCACAGGAATCCAACGACCCTGACCTCATCGGATGCGCAGCCTCAGCACTGCAGAAAATCCGCGAGGAGGATCTCGGTCTTTCCAGGTTCTCGACATCCAGCGCCGTCCCGCAAGAACAGTTCGAAAAAATCCTCAGCCCGATCACCGATTGCAGCGACTGGCGAGAGGCCTTGCTGAATTTCACCCTCGCCTATGGCCCAGCCGTCGGAACGGTGGACAATACGCGCACGAGGGTTCAAGAATTTATCGAGAATGCAACCTTCGCAAGCATACTCACCACTGAGATCATCGGGTCTGACGGCCTGCCACGCTTCACACCTAAGAGCGACTCCGACGTCGAAGAAATGAGGATGGCCCAACAGGAATCCTTCATGCTTCAACACACTGCACCAATCCTGGCTGCAGCCCTGCATAAAATCCCAGAAGCCCACGGCATTCCAACCGAACAGGAACTTACGGAGTTTCTCGCTCTCGGGAAATTGACGGATGAGGATCTTGCGGCCTCCATTTCTCGCTGCCTCATTCGCTATTGGACGGGAGATCCGGAGGCGGCAGCTTTCACCATCGCACCAAAGATTGAAACTCTAGTCAGGAATCTAGTAATTTCACTCGACGCTGGAGTCTACCGACTTCAGCGAAACGAGAAGCCAGGACAATATCCTGGATTGGGCTCCCTCCTGGGCACCCTCCGCGAAAAAGGACTGGATGAGTCCTGGCATCGCAACATTCTCACAATCTGCGGGAACCCTGCCGGAGGATGGAATCTAAGGAATGAAATCGCTCACGGATTCTTGGCAACCGTAGGGTCGCCGGCGGCTGCGATCTTGTTCCAGTGCGTGCTGTACCTCTGGACCCTTGGCCCCCAGTCGAGCGACGGGGCGGTGAACGAGCCCTCGGAGTCCTGACGTACGCGCTCGGACCGGACTGCCGTCAGCCGCTACCGTCAAAGGCCCCCGCAGCGATGAGCTGCGGGGGCCTTTGTACTGGTGGGCGCGGACGGTTTCGAACCGCCGACATCTGCTTTGTAAGAGCAGCGCTCTACCCCTGAGCTACGCACCCGTGGAAGAGGCAACAGCCTACATGGACCTGGGGTGGGTGCCGCAAACCGATACCTGGTGGGGGGGGTAGCCCCACCCCCGGCGCGGTGGGTCGCCGGATCGTGGGGGGTGGGGGTGCGGTCGTAGGTTCGGGGGGTCGTCGTTTCTTTCGGGGGTTGGTCGCCATGGCCGCAGGTCGTCCGTTGCTCGTGCTGCTCGCTTGTGGGGTCGCCGCGGTCTCGCTCGCGGGGTGTGGGGGTGCCGATGTCGAGGGGGCTCCGGTGGAGCGGCGGGCGTTCGCGTTCGGCGGGGACGTGCTGACCGTCGACTCGGACGATTCCGAGCTGGTGATCACCCCTGCCGACATCGACGACGTGCGGGTGGAGCGCCAGGTCGACGGGTGGGTGTTCATGGGGTCCGGGCCCGAGGCCAGCTGGAAGCTGGTGGACGGGCGGCTGACGTTGCGGGTGGAGTGCGACGCGGTCGCGGCCGACTGTTCGGCCGTGCACCGGATCCAGGTGCCGCGGCACGTCGCCGTCACCGTCGAGGACGACAACGGGGGCGTCACCGCCGAGGGCTTCGCCACTCCGCTGACCGTGCGGTCCGACAACGGGGACGTGCGGGTCACGAAGGCCGGGGGGCCGCTCGATCTCGCCAGCGGGAACGGGGGTGTCGTCGTCGAGGACGCCGTCGCCTCCCCGTCCGTCGCCGTGCGGTCCGACAACGGGGACGTGCGGATCGCCCTGCGCTCCGTCCCCCGTACCGTCGACGTCGTCACCGACAACGGGGACGTCACGGTCGAGCTGCCCAGGGCGGAGTACGCCGTCGCCGGCTCCAGTGACAACGGTGACGTACGGCTCGACGTGCCCCGCCGGGACGGGAGCCCGCACTCCGTGAGCCTGCGCAGCGACAACGGGGACGTCACCGTTCGTACGCTGAACTGACCGGGCCGTGTGTTCGTCCTTACCGGGTGGGAGAATGAACCGGACCGGGCACGGCGGACACAGCACGGGGAGTAGTACGTGGCGGCGAGTGGCGTGAGGGGCACATCGGCGCCCCGGATTTCGTCTGCGTTCCGACTGGCGGTCGCACTGCCCCTGCTGGTCGGCGCGCTGCTGCCGCACTCCTTCGCCGGTGGCGGGACCCGCCGCTGGTTCGGTGGGCGCGGGGAGAGCCAGCGGGCCGAGGCCCAGGCCGCGAAGGACGCCGCCGCCGCCGCCTTCTACGAGCTGGACACCGCTCAGCGCGGGCTCCGCATCTCCATCGAGACGATCACCGCCGTCGACAGCTCTCCCGAGGCCCGCCGCGCCGTCGAGGGGTTCGAGGCGCTCGGGCGGCGGATCGACGAGGTCAGTCATGTCTACATCGGTGCCGTCGACGCCCATGACCTCGATCGGGACGAGCTGGATGCCGCCGTCGCTTCGCGTGCCCGTGGCGAGCTGACCCGCGCCAAGGAGGAGCTCGAACGCGTCAAGGGTGAGCTGGACCGCTTCGAGGAGGGGCTCGCCCCGCTCCTCGGGCGCGCCGAGACCCAGCTCGCCCGGCTCGCCCCGGCCGTCGAGCGTGCCCGGCAGGCCCTGCGGGGCGCGAGCGGTGCCCTGGATGTCGTACGCGAGGGTGGGCTGCGCGCCGACGACCTCGCCGCGCGGCTCGCCGCGCTCGGGCCCGAGCTGACCCTGCTCAACGAGGGCGCCGGCCGCCATGGGGTCCCCGAGACCCTGCAGCGCGCCGACCGGGTGCTCCGGGACGCCGAGGCGGTACGGGCCGAGGCCGAGCGGCTGCCCGAGCGGGCGGCCGAGATCGACAAGCGGCTGGTGTCCCTCCGTACCCGCACCGAGGCGCTCACCACCCGCGCCGGCGGCGTCGAGCCCGTCCTGTCCGAGCTGCGGCGGCGGTACTCGGCCGCCTGCTGGCAGGACCTCCAGCACGTGCCGGAGCAGGCCGTCGTCACCCTGCGGCAGGCCGAGGAGCGGCTCGCCGAGGCCGGGAGGGCGCGGTCCGAGCAGCGCTGGCCCGACGCGACCTCGCTGCTGTCCACGGCCCGCGCGCTGCTGGACTCGACCGACGAGGCCGTCTCGGCCGCCGGTGAGCGGCTGCGTCGCCTGGACGCCGTCGCGAAGGACCCGAAGGCGGAGGTCGACCGCGCCCGTTTCGCCGTACGGGACGCCCAGCGGCTCGCGATGGCGGGGCGCAACACGCCCGATCCGCGGCACGCCCGGCCCCTGGACGAGGCCGTCGCCCGCCTCGACCGGGCCGTGGACGGTCTGGAGGGCCGTCACCCCGACTACTGGCACTTCCTGACCGAGCTGGAGGCCGTCCGCGCGTCGGCCGCCCGTGTCGTCGGTGGGATCCGGGAGGAGCGGGGCTCCGGCCACTGATGTCCGCCGGTCCCCGCCGCTAGCCTGTCCCCATGCCTCGTTACGAATACCGCTGCCGGACCTGCGGCGACACCTTCGAGCTCAGCCGTCCGATGGCCGAGTCCTCCGCCCCCGCGTCCTGCCCCGCCGGGCACGACGACACCGTGAAGCTGCTCTCGGCCGTGGCCGTCGGCGGGAGCGCGACCGCCGCCCCCACCGCTGCCCAAGGCGGTGGCGGTGGCTGCTGTGGTGGCGGCTGCTGCGGATAGCCCCCGCGGCGCCGTCGCGGTCAGGCCCCTGCCGCGGCTCTGAAGCGGCGCAGGATCTCCTCCCCCGCCGCGACGCCCCGCTCCGCGAGGACGTCGAGGTGGGGTGCCGTCCAGTCGCTGTCGGCCAGTTCCCCGTGGCCCGGGCGCCAGGCCCGGTCCGCGGCGAGCAGCAGGTCGGCGTCGAGGAGGGAGTCCCCGGCCGCCAGGGTGAGCGTGGCGCCGGTGCGGCGGGTGACCTCCCGGACCGCCGCGCTCTTGGTGAGCGGCTTCGGCACCGCGTACACCTTGCGGCCCTGGAGCGAGACGGTCCAGCCGCGGTCGCCCGCCCAGGCGCCGAAGCGGTCCAGCCAGTCCTCGGGGAGCCGCTCCCGTTCGACGACCAGGTAGGCGAAGAGGTCCTCGGCCACCCGGTGCTTGCGGACCCAGGACAGGTCCGTGGTGGCGGTGAGGTAGGCGCGGATCTCGGAGAGCGGCGCGCATTCGTCGGCGAGCCTGCGGACGACGGACTCGTGCCAGTCGCGGTCGGAGACGCCGTCGACGAGGATGTGCCCGCCGTTGGCGCAGATCGCGTACGCCGGGGCGGTGCCCGGGAGCTGGATGCGCTGGTACTGCTTGCGCGTCCGCGTCGTGGTCGGTACGAAGACGGTCTCGGCGGTCAGCCGCGCCAGGAGGCCGGCCGCGGTCTCGGTCATGTAGGAGAGCGGCTTCGACTCGTGGACCTCGACGCACAGCAGGCGGGGCGCCTGGGTGTCCGGCATGCCGAGGGCGAGGGCGGCGCTCGAGTAGATGAGGGTGCGGTCGAGGTCGCTCGCGACGAGGGTCGGGCCGGAGGTGGACGTGCTCACTGGGACACCACCGCCTTGCCGTCGGCGCCTGTCGCACCCCTCGTGTACTGGGGGTGGATCAGGCCGACGCAGCTGTACGGGAGTTCGTCGACCTCCTCGACCGGCACCCCGCGCTGCTCGGCGAGCAGCCGGACGTGCGCGAGGTCGGCGTCGGCGCCCCGCTTGGCGAGGATCTTCCAGGGGACGCGGCGGAGCAGGACGCGGGTGGTCTCGCCGACGCCGGGCTTGACCAGGTTCACGTCGTGGATGCCGTACTCCTCGCTGATGCGCTCGACGGCCGCCCAGCCCTCCCAGGTGGGGGTGCGGTCGGCGGTCAGGAGCTCCTTGACGTCCGTGTCGACGGTCGCGGCGACCTCGTCGAAGCGGGCGGCGACGGCGTCGAGGAAGGCCTCGGAGACGTCCGCCCCGGCCAGCTCCCGGTAGAACTTGGCGCCGTGGAAGTCGTTCGGCCCGACGAGGTCCGCGCGGAGGACCGTACGCGATATCAGGCCGGAGACCGTGGAGTTGAGGCAGGCGGAGGGGATGAGGAAGTCCTCGCGGGTGCCGTAGGTGCGGACGCAGGAGCCGGGGTCGGCGAGCACCGCGATCTCCGGGTCGAAGCCCTCGAACTCCCGCACCGCCTCGGCGAGTTCGCGGGTGATGGCGCCCTTGCCGGTCCAGCCGTCGACGAACACGACGTCCGCCGGGTCGTGGTGGGCGGCGAGCCAGCGCAGCGCGTTGGCGTCGATGCCGCGGCCGCGCACGATGGAGACGGCGTAGTGCGGCAGGTCCAGGCCGTGGCGGGCCTTCGCCCAGCGGCGCATGAGGACGCCGACGGGGGTGCCGGCCCGGGCCAGGGAGACCAGGACGGGGCGCGCGGACCGCTCGGCGAGGACGGTCTCGGTGACCGTGCCGACCGCGCGGGCGATGCGGGCGGCGGAGCCCTCCAGGGCGGAGTGGAAGAGCTCCTGGTAGCGCTCGCTGGGCTGGTACTCGACGGGGAGGGACTCGGCGTAGTGGGCGCCGCCGCTCTGGATGGCCTCCTCGCGCTCCTCGGTGGGGGCTTCGAGTTCGACGTCCGAGAGGTCCTGGAGCAGCCAGCCGACCTCTTCGGGCGCGTACGAGGAGAAGGCGGGGCCACGGAGGGGCTCGGGCAGCATGGAGCTCCTTTCGGGAGCTTCGGGAGCGTCGGTCGGTTCGGTGCCGCGGACCGCGGGGGTGTACGACGGGACGACCGCGAGCACGACGCGCGGGACGTGCGCGGCGAGCTGCGCGAGCAGGCCGTCCGGGGCGTGCAGGGCCGGGGTGTCGGCCGCGGAGTCCACGACGAGGACGACGGCGTCGAAGTCCGCGCCCGCGACGTTGTAGGCGTAGCGCTCGCCGGGGCCGTCGGCGGGGTCGTCGTGGGCGGGGAAGACGAGCCGGGTGCGTATGGCGTAGCCGGGGTCGTCGACGGCGAGGACGGGCGAGCGGGTGGTGGTGGAGCAGCGGACGTCGTGGCCGGCCTCCTCCAGGGCGGTGCCGAGGCGCAGCGGCGCGTACATCAGCTCCTCGAACCCGAGGACGAGGGTGCGGGGCCGCCCTGCGGGGGCCGGGGCGGGCAGGGCCTCGGCCAGTGCGGTCGCCATCCGCGGCAGCGCCGCCTCCAGGCGTTCCCGGTGGGAGGTCGTGAAGCCGTGCCGGCCGCCGTCGGGGAGTTCCTCGGGCCAGCCGAGCTCCACCCGTACGGGCGCGTGCCGCGGCGGGGGTACGGGGGCGGGGGCGGGGGCGGGGCCCTCCCGTTCCGCGACGAGGGCCTGGCCCTTCTCCAGGACGCCCTCCGGGAGGCGGACCGTGCCCGCGGCGCCGGCGATCAGGTCGACGCGCGCGCCGATCTCCGTCGCGAAGGCGTCCAGGCGGCCGAGGTCGGCGGCGGAGCGCATGTCGACGAGGGCCACGACCACGTACCGCCCGCGCGGGTAGCGCGCGTGCAGGGCGCGGATGGTGTTGAGGACCGTGTTGCCCGTGGAGAACTCGTCGTCGACCAGGACCAGCGGCCCGTCGCCCGCGAGCAGCTCCGGGTCCTCGGGCAGCAGCAGGTGCGAGGTCGCGTGGGAGTGGGACTCCTCGAAGCCGCCCGCGCGGGCGACTCCGGCCACCGGGCGGCGGGTGGAGTGGAGGTACGGGGCGAGGCCGAGGCCGTCGGCGACGGCGTGCCCGAGGGCGGTGGCGGTCTCCGCGTAGCCGAGGACGACGGACCGGGCGGCCTCCGCGTCGCCGAGGAGCTCCCGTACACGCCGGCCGAGGCCGAGGCCGGAGCCGTACACGACGGAGGGGCGCTGCGGCACGTGCTTGCCGAGCACGTTGGAGACCAGCAGGTGCGCGCGCTTGGGGTTGCGGCGCAGTGCGAGGCCCAACAGGGCCGGCAGCTCCTCGTCGCCGATCAGTTCGACGCCCAGTCGCTCCGCGACCCACGTTCCGGTCCACACCACGTCGTCGACGTCCCTTCGTCAGCCGGCCAGGCCGGCGGTGAGCAGATCCACGAAGCCGACGTCCTCCCGGGCGACGCCGAAGACCTCGGCGCGCAGGAGGGTGCGCTCGGCCCACGCGCGATGCGGCTTCACCTCGTTCATCTTGTTCGTGTAGGCGGAGCGCAGCACTCCGCCGCCGTCCCGGTCGGGCCGGAGGATGTCCTGGGCGTCGCTCCACTCCTCGTGGCTGACGACGGACAGGGCGTGCACCGGCACCACGTGGGTGGGGTGGATGCAGGTCTTGCCGAGCAGGCCGTTGGCCCGGTCGAGTTCGATCTCGCGCAGCAGGCCGTCGAGGTCGTGCTCGATGAGCGCGGTGCGCAGGTCCTCGGCGCGGCCTTCGAGGAAGGGGCTGCGGCGCAGCTGCGGCTTGAACATGCGCTCGCCGAGGCGGAAGTACTCCCAGACGGGCCCGGTGACGGTGAAGCCGGTGCCGTCGGAGCGGCCGAGGACGTTGACGACGTCGGCGATGACGTTCGCGACGATCTTGATGTCGTACGCGGTCATGTCGGGCGAGCGGCGCAGGCCGTAGGCGGAGCAGAAGTCGGTGACGCCGAGCCGGAGGGCGAGGACGCGGTCGCGGTACTTGTCGGTGATCGAGGCGATCCCGGCGAGGGTCTCGGCCCGGGTCTCCAGGTGGAGGAGTTCGGGGGACTCCAGGACGGGCATGGCGAAGAGGCGCCTGCCGGTCGTCCGCTCGGCCTGGGTGAGCGCTTCGAGGAAGGCGTGGCCGCGGGACTCGGTGAACTTGGGCAGTACGAATCCGGACAGCAGGCGCACGGAGTCGCCGAGGCGGTCGACGAGGTCGGTGATCTGGCGAGGTTCGCGGACCCGGATGAAGAGCAGGGGCAGGTCCGTGGCGGTGTCGGCGGCCGTCACGGTCCCCTCGGTGTCCGGGGTTCCCTCGGCGCGGGCGGCGCTCCTCGCGGTCCCGGCCGCGCCGTCCGGGTCCGTGACCGTGCCCGCCGCGAGGTCGGCGAAGTGTCGGACCAGGTTGGCCTCGCCCGCCTCGACCTCGGCGTCGCTGATGGAGTCCTCCAGGCAGAGGACCATGGAGACCACTCCGCGCCCCGCCTGTTTGCGCACGGCGTCGGCCAGCCGGGGCCGGGTGGCCGGGCTGTAGAGCGTCGCTCCCAGGGCCACGGCGAGCGTGCGGGCAGGCGAGTCGTGCGTGAACTCGGCCGGCTCGCGGTGGAACAGCCCGGCCCGCGTTGCGGCCGGGATGTGCCCGAAATGACGCATGTAAGTCCCCCGTCTGCCTCTCCGGGCCCTGATGACATGTGGCCGGTAATAGTACGTAGGTGCGGGTGTCCGTAGTTCCCTCAGTGCATGAAATTCAGGTAACTCGTCAGCATCCGTCGCCCCGCCGCGGTATCCGTGTCGCCCCCGCGTTGTCCGAGGGTCGGGCGGGAGGGCAGGATTGCGGTCATGACGCACGCGATGCTGAAGGGCTCCAACGTCCCTCTCGACACCGCGGCCGTACGGGCCGTGCTCCGCTGGACCCCGGGCCCCGGGGTCCCCGACGTGGATGCCTCGGCCCTGCTCCTCGGGCCCTCCGGCCGCGTGCGGTCCGACGAGGACTTCGTCTTCTACAACCAGCCGCGCCACCCCTCGGGCCTGGTGCGGCGGCTGCCGAAGAAGCGGGTCTCCGAGGGCCTGACGGACACCGTCGAGGCCGATCTGGCCGCACTCGACCCCGCGGTCGACCGGGTGGTGATCGCGGCCTCCTCCGACGGCGGCACCTTCCGGTCCGTCTCCGACCTGCGGATCCTGCTGTACGACGCGGTGGCCGGGCCGGAGCGCGAGCCCCTGGCGCTGTTCGACGTGACGGCGGAGACCGGCGAGGAGACGGCCGTCATCTGCGGCGAGCTGTACCGGCGCGGGGACGGCTGGAAGTTCCGGGCCGTCGGTCAGGGCTACCCGACGGGGCTCGTCGGCCTCGCGACGGACTTCGGCATCTCGGTGGACGAGGACGCCGCCCAGGACGCCGCCCAGGACGCCCAGGGCGCCTCCGGGGCCCCGGAGGCCGCGACGGCCGGCGGTTCCGCCGCCACGGGCTCCACCGGCGCGCACGACCCCGACAGCGACCTGACCGTGGTCCACACCCCCGTACCGCCGCGGCCGGCCGTGCCGCCGATGCCGGACCGGGCGCCCGCCTACGGCTACCCCCAGCCGCCCGTGGACGCCCCGGCGCCCGCCTACGGCTACCCGCAGCCCCCGGTGGACGACCCGGCCCCCGCGTACGGCTACCCGCAGCCGGTGGGCGCTCCCGAGCGGAACCCGTCGCCCGAGTTCCGCATGCCGCCGATGGGCCCCCAGTTCGTCCGGAGCTGAGCCGGCCGGCAAGACACCCCCCTAGGCCTTGGTCTTGTAGCCGCGCCCCCACTGGAGTCCCCAGCCGTACAGCCGGTCCAGCTCCGCCTGGAAGCCGTACACGAAGCGCACCTCGCGGCGGACGGTCAGCTCGCCCTTGACGTTCTCCATGGAGAAGACGGCGCAGGAGCGGGCCTGCGGGGCGCGCTCGTCGAGCTCGATCTCGATCCGCGGGCCGTTGCTCGGGTAGAGCGTGACCTTGGCGTGGGTGCGGTCGAAGGCCGGCGTCTGGTCGTAGATGTACGCGAAGAACAGCAGGCGCTTGATCTCGTCCCGGTGGTCCAGATTGACGAAGATCGTCTCGCCGGACGAGCCGCCGAAGCGGTCGTCGCCGCTGAGCTTCACGTACGGGGCGGCGTTGAGGTCGCCGAAGAAGCCGCCGAGCGGCTGGACGACGCCCTTGCTGCCGTCCGTGAGCTCGTAGAGGCAGCCCAGGTCCAGGTCGACGTTGACCATGCCCTGGGTGTGGGCCTGGACGACCTCGGGTTTGAAGAGCTGGGCGGGGTTGCGCAGCAGCCGTCCGCTCTGGCGGGAGCGGCCCTCGATGTCGGAGGTCCGCATCCGCCAGGAGAGGTTCACCCGGAGGTTGCCGGTGGCGGCGCCCTGCTGCGTGAGCGAGACGGTCGGGCGCCGTTTCGTCAGGTCGATCGCGTTCGAAGCGGAGCTGCCCGAGTCGAACTGCGCCGCCCTCCCCGGAAACAGGTTGTCCCAGAAGGCCATGCCGCCTTCACCCCCCACTGATCGTCATCACCGCGCACATGCCTGCGGGGCGGCCGGATGCACCGGCCGCCCCGCAGGGAAGCATTCCTCACCGCCGGGGGTGTCACACCCCGGACGGCACCTCGGTCTTGTCGTCCGAGGATCCGCCCTCGGCCGCCGCGAGCCGCTTGTTGCGGCGGACGGAGGACCAGAAGGACCAGGCGATCAGGATGACGCCGATGGAGCCGGTGATGACCTCGGGGATCTCGTACTGGATGGTGACCAGGAGCAGCACGGCGAGGGCGCCGATGGCGTAGTGGGCGCCGTGCTCCAGGTAGACGTAGTCGTCGAGGGTGCCCTGGCGGACCAGGTAGACGGTCAGGGACCGGACGTACATGGCGCCGACACCGAGGCCGAGGGCCATCAGGACGATGTCGTTGGTGACGGCGAAGGCGCCGATGACACCGTCGAAGGAGAAGGAGGCGTCGAGGACCTCCAGGTAGAGGAACATGAAGAAGGCGGCCTTGCCGGCGAGCTGGATCGCGGTGACCTTCTTGCCGCTGCGCTTGGCCTCTTCCTCGGCCTCGTGCTCGCGCTCCTCTTCCTCCTCCAGCTTGTTCTCGAAGTAGCCGGAGAGACCGCCGACGACGAGGTACGTGATGAGGCCGGCGATGCCGGAGATCAGGACCGTCTGCGCCTTGTCGACGTGCGTGCCGCCGTGCTGGTGGGCGTGGGTCGCGAAGGTCATCGCGCTGATCAGCAGGACGACGAGGGCGATGCAGACCGACAGCATGTCGACCTTGCCGAGCTTGGCCAGCGGGCGCTCGATCCAGCGCAGCCACTGGATGTCACGGTCCTCGAAGATGAAGTCGAGGAAGATCATCAGCAGGAACATGCCACCGAAGGCGGCGATCGACGGGTGCGCGTCGGTCACCAGCTCCTGGTACCTGTCCGCGTCGTTCAGCGCGAGGTCGACGGCCTCGATGGGGCCGATCTTCGCGCTGATGGCGACGATCACGACGGGGAAGACGAGGCGCATGCCGAAGACGGCGATGAGCACGCCGACGGTGAGGAAGATCTTCTGCCAGAAGGCATTCATCTTCTGCAGGATTCCGGCGTTGACCACGGCGTTGTCGAACGAGAGGGAGATCTCCAGGACGCACAGGATCGCCACGATCCCGAACGCCTCCCACCCCCCGTAGAGCACCGCAGCGACCAGACCGAGCGCAGTGATCGCGAACGACCAGCCGAAGGTTTTCAGAATCACTGTCTACCCCATCGTGAAATTACATGGCTTTACGAAACGTTGACCCCGAAGTCTAGAGCGATGCCCCGGAGACCGGACGCGTACCCCTGTCCCACCGCCCGGAACTTCCATTCGCCGTTGTAGCGGTAGAGCTCGCCGAAGATCATCGCGGTCTCGGTGGAGGCGTCTTCCGAGAGGTCATACCGGGCGAGTTCCTGGCCGTCGGTCTGGTTCACGACGCGGATGAACGCGTTGCTGACCTGGCCGAAGCTCTGGCCCCGGTTGTCGGCGTCATGGATCGACACCGGGAAGACGATCTTGTCGCAGTGGGCCGGCACCTTGGTGAGGTCCACGATGAGGGACTCGTCGTCCCCGTCACCCTCGCCGGTGAGGTTGTCGCCGGTGTGTTCGACGGAGCCCTCGGGGCTGCGGAGCTGGTTGTAGAAGACGAAGTAGTCGTCCCCGAGCACCCGGCCGGCCTGGCACAGCAGAGCGCTGGCGTCGAGGTCGAAGGGGGCTCCGGTGGTGGAGCGCGCGTCCCAGCCCAGCCCCACGAGGACCTGGGTGAGGTTGGGTGCGGCCTTGGAGAGGGAGACGTTGCCTCCCTTGGCGAGCGTGACGCCCATGATTCGGTTCCTCCCCGGTGGAGATGAGGCACGTCCGGCGCCGCACGGGATGTGCGGCGCCGGACGGTTCGAACGGTTCGGCTCAGACGTTGACGCCGAAGTCCTGCGCGATGCCGCGCAGACCCGAGGCGTAGCCCTGGCCGACGGCGCGGAACTTCCACTCGGCGCCGTGGCGGTACAGCTCGCCGAAGACCATCGCGGTCTCGGTCGAGGCGTCCTCGGAGAGGTCGTACCGCGCGATCTCGGCGCCACCGGCCTGGTTGACGACGCGGATGAACGCGTTGCGCACCTGGCCGAAGGACTGCTGGCGGTTCTCGGCGTCGTAGATCGAGACCGGGAAGACGATCTTGGCCACGTCGGCCGGCACGGTGGCCAGGCTGACCTTGACCTGCTCGTCGTCGCCCTCGCCCTCACCGGTGAGGTTGTCACCGGTGTGCTCGACCGAGCCGTCGGCGCTCTTCAGGTTGTTGAAGAAGACGAAGTCCTGGTCGTTGCGGACCTTGCCGGCCTCGCTCACCAGGATGGCGCTGGCGTCGAGGTCGAAGTCCGTACCGGTGGTGGTGCGGACGTCCCAGCCCAGACCGACGGTCACGGCGGTGAGGCCAGGGGCCTCCTTGGTCAGCGAGACGTTGCCGCCCTTGCTGAGGCTGACTCCCACGAGTCCCTCCATTGGTTTCCAGGGGCAGCGCCCCCAGTCGTGCGTTGGCATCGGATCAACGTCTGGATCCTAGTGACGGGTTCCCGGTCGAAACAGTCGATTCGCCCGGTGAATCCGAGGGTGTCGGCCCGGAAGCGCTCAGAGGGCTTCCAGGGCCTTGAGGTAGTCACCCGGGTCACGGGCGTCCGACAGGGCGTTGACGACGGTCCAGCGGACGACGCCGGCCTTGTCGATGACGAAGGTGCCGCGGACCGCGCAGCCCTTCTCCTCGTCGAAGACGCCATAGGCCCGGGAGGCCTCGCCGTGCGGCCAGAAGTCGGAGAGCAGCGGGAACTCCAGGTCCTCCTGGTCGCCGAAGACGCGGAGGGTGTGGATGGAGTCGGCGGAGACGGCGAGGAGCTGGGTGTCGTCGTCGACGAACGCCGGGAGGTGGTCGCGGAGCTCGCGCAGTTCACCGGTGCAGACGCCGGTGAAGGCGAAGGGGTAGAAGAGCAGCACCACGTTCTTCTCGCCGCGGAGGTCGGAGAGCCGCACGGTCCGGCCGTGATTGTCCTTGAGCTCGAAATCCGGGGCCTGGGTGCCGACCTCGATCGCCATCGCGTACGCGTCCCTTTCGACGGGGCCCGGGCCTTGGTCCGTATCGGTGAATCCGGGTGGACCCCACCCTACGGCCTGCGCACGAAAGCCCCCGCCGGCGAACCGGCGGGGGCTTCTCGCAGCGTGGGGATCAGCGCTTGGGGGCGGCCAGGCGGGTGCCCGACCAGTCCTTGGCGACGCTGATGCTCTTGGTCTGGGAGAGACCCGCTGTCTGCGCGGCATCCTGGATGTCGGACGGCTCGATGTAGCCGTCGCGGCCGGTCTTCGGGGTCAGCAGCCAGATGTTGCCGCCGTCCTCCAGAAGACCGATGGCGTCCACCAGTGCGTCGGTGAGATCGCCGTCCTCGTCGCGGAACCACAGCACGACGACGTCGGCGACGTCGTCGTAGTCCTCGTCCACGAGGTCCTGTCCGATGACGGACTCGATGCCTTCACGGAGATCCTGGTCGACGTCGTCGTCGTAGCCGATCTCCTGGACCACCTGTCCGGGCTCGAACCCCAGCCTCGCTGCCGGGTTGGTCCGCTCCTCCGCGTGGTCCGCGGTCGCGCTCACGGCTTGCCTCCTGCTCATTCGGAAAATGCTGTGGGCCACGCGTATGCGCGCGGCGCTGGCCGTAGTCCACACGTGCCGGGGCGGATCGCGCAAGTACCCGGCCGCCGAGACCGCCGAAACGGTGACGTTTGGGGCCGTCTCGCCGCAACTTCCGGCATCGTCCGTCCCTCCTCGGTGATCAGGCACACATGATTCGTCCCGGTTCATGGACTTCTGCGGTTTCAGTCTGCCGAACGCCCGGACGAAACGCATGCGCGGGTTGGGCGTAAGGTTGCGATTTGACCGCACCCGGACACCTGGAGGGCACAGCGAGGCACCCCCTGGGGGTTACCCCTGGGTAAATGTGACGTCCGGCGCCGGCGGGGTACACGATGGACATCCCCGACCACCCCGTGGCCCCGTGGGCTCCCACCGAACAGCGAAGGAAGAGCGTGGCTCCCGGATCCGATCGCAACCCGATCATCATTGGCGGCCTTCCCAGCCAGGTCCCGGATTTCGACCCGGAAGAGACCCAGGAATGGCTCGACTCCCTGGACGCGGCCGTCGACGAGCGGGGCCGTGAGCGGGCCCGCTACCTCATGCTCCGCCTGATCGAGCGGGCCCGCGAGAAGCGCGTGGCCGTCCCCGAGATGCGCAGCACGGACTACGTCAACACCATCGCCACCAGGGACGAGCCGTTCTTCCCCGGCAACGAGGAGATCGAGCGCAAGGTCCTCAACGCCACCCGGTGGAACGCGGCCGTGATGGTCTCGCGCGCCCAGCGCCCGGGCATCGGCGTCGGCGGTCACATCGCGACCTTCGCCTCCTCCGCCTCGCTGTACGACGTCGGCTTCAACCACTTCTTCCGCGGCAAGGACGAGGGCGACGGCGGCGACCAGATCTTCTTCCAGGGCCACGCCTCCCCGGGCATCTACGCCCGCGCCTACCTCCTCGACCGGCTGAACGCGACGCAGCTCGACGCCTTCCGCCAGGAACGGTCCAAGTTCCCTGACGGCCTGTCCTCGTACCCGCACCCGCGGCTGATGCCGGACTTCTGGGAGTTCCCGACCGTGTCGATGGGCCTCGGCCCGCTCGGCGCGATCTACCAGGCGCGGATGAACCGGTACATGGAGGCGCGCGGCATCGCCGACACCTCCAAGTCCCACGTCTGGGCGTTCCTCGGCGACGGCGAGATGGACGAGGTCGAGTCGCTCGGCCAGCTGTCCATCGCCGCCCGTGAGGGCCTGGACAACCTCACCTTCGTCGTCAACTGCAACCTCCAGCGCCTCGACGGACCGGTCCGCGGCAACGGCAAGATCATCCAGGAGCTGGAGTCGATCTTCCGGGGCAACGGCTGGAACGTCATCAAGCTGATCTGGGACCGCTCCTGGGACCCGCTGCTCGCGCAGGACCGCGACGGCATCCTCGTCAACAAGCTGAACACCACCCCGGACGGCCAGTTCCAGACGTACGCCACGGAGACCGGCGGCTACATCCGGGACCACTTCTTCGGCGACGACCACCGGCTGCGGGCCATGGTCGAGGGCATGTCGGACCAGCAGGTGCTGCACCTCGGCCGCGGCGGTCACGACCACAAGAAGATCTACGCGGCCTACGCGGCGGCGAAGGCGCACGCCGGCCAGCCGACCGTGATCCTCGCGCAGACCGTCAAGGGCTGGACGCTCGGCCCGAACTTCGAGGGCCGCAACGCGACCCACCAGATGAAGAAGCTGACGGTCGACGACCTCAAGCGCTTCCGCGACCGGCTGCACATCCCGGTGACGGACCGCCAGCTGGAGGACGGCCTGCCGCCGTACTACCACCCGGGCCGGGACTCCGAGGAGATCCAGTACATGCACGACCGCCGCAAGGCGCTGGGCGGGTACGTCCCGACCCGGGTCGTGCGGGCGAAGCCGCTGGTCCTCCCCGACGACAAGGCCTACGCGGCCGCCAAGAAGGGCTCGGGGCAGCAGTCGATCGCCACCACGATGGCCTTCGTCCGCATCCTGAAGGACCTCATGCGGGACAAGGAGATCGGCAAGCGCTTCGTGCTGATCGCCCCCGACGAGTACCGCACCTTCGGCATGGACGCGTTCTTCCCGAGCGCCAAGATCTACAACCCGCTGGGCCAGCAGTACGAGGCGGTGGACCGCGAACTCCTCCTCGCCTACAAGGAGTCGCCGACCGGCCAGATGCTGCACGACGGCATCTCCGAGGCGGGCTGCACGGCCTCGCTGATCGCCGCCGGCTCCGCGTACGCCACGCACGGCGAGCCGCTGATCCCGGTGTACGTCTTCTACTCGATGTTCGGCTTCCAGCGGACCGGCGACCAGTTCTGGCAGATGGCCGACCAGCTGGCGCGCGGCTTCGTGCTGGGCGCCACCGCCGGCCGCACGACGCTGACCGGCGAGGGCCTCCAGCACGCCGACGGCCACTCGCACCTCCTCGCCTCGACCAACCCGGCGTGCATCGCGTACGACCCGGCGTTCGGCTTCGAGATCGCGCACATCGTCAAGGACGGTCTGCGCCGGATGTACGGCCCCGAGGCCGAGGACGTCTTCTACTACCTGACCGTCTACAACGAGCCGATCCAGCACCCGGCCGAGCCCGAGAACGTGGACGTCGACGGCATCCTCCAGGGCATCCACCGCTTCCGGGCCGGCGAGGCCGGCACGATCCCGGCGCAGATCATGGCCTCGGGCGTCGCCGTGCCGTGGGCGATCGAGGCGCAGCGGATCCTCGCCGAGGAGTGGAACGTCCGGGCCGACGTCTGGTCCGCGACCTCCTGGACCGAGCTGCGCCGGGAGGCCGTGGCCGTCGAGGAGCACAACCTGCTCCACCCGGACGAGGAGCAGCGCGTCCCGTACGTGACGCGCAAGCTCCAGGGCGCCGGGGGCCCGTTCGTCGCGGTCTCGGACTGGATGCGGGCGGTGCCGGACCAGATCTCCCGCTGGGTGCCGGGCTCCTACACCTCGCTGGGCGCGGACGGCTTCGGCTTCGCGGACACCCGTGGTGCGGCCCGCCGGTACTTCCACATCGACGCGCAGTCGATCGTGCTGGCGGTCCTGACGGAGCTCGCCCGCGAGGGCAAGGTCGAGCGCTCGGCCCTGAAGCAGGCCGTGGACCGCTACCAGCTCCTCGACGTGACGGCCGCCGACCCGGGCGCCGCGGGCGGCGACGCCTGAGGCACGGGCGGCGACGCCTGAGGCGCGGGCGGCGACGCCTGAGGCGCGGGCGCGACGCCTGAGGCGCGGGCGCGACGCCTGAGGCGCGGGCGGGTGACGTCTGCGGCGGCGGGCGCGGGCCGCGGCTGACGGCCGCCGCCCGGCCGTAGGCCGTTCGGGCTGGTGAGGGCGGTGGGACCCGGTCCCGCCGCCCTTCGGCATTCCTTACGATGCCGGTCATGCCCGTCAAGAAGCTGCGCTGGGAAGAGCGCACCCAGACACCGCTCCTGGTGCTCGCGGTCGCGTTCGGCCTCGCCTACGCGGTGCCGATCGTGGCCCCCGGCGCCGAGCCGTGGGTGCACCGGCTGTGCACCCATGTCGAGTGGGTCGTCTGGGGCGCCTTCGCGCTCGACTATCTGGTCCGTCTCGGGCTTGCCCCCGAGCGTTGGCGCTTCGTGCGGGGCCATCCGCTGGACCTGCTCGCCGTGATACTGCCGATGGTGCAGCCGCTGCGGCTGCTGCGGGTCGTCTCCACGCTCCTCCTCGTGGGCCGGCGGGCCCGGATGGCCCCGCAGATAACGCTCACCACCTATGTGGCGGGCGCGGTGGTCGGGCTGATGATGTTCGGCTCGCTGGCCGTCCTGCACGTGGAGCGGGACGCCCCGAACGGCAACATCAAGACGCTCGGGGACGCGGTCTGGTGGTCGTTCACCACGATGACCACCGTCGGCTACGGCGACCACGCCCCGACCACCGGGCTCGGCCGGGTCCTCGCCGTGGGCCTGATGCTCTCGGGCATCGCCCTGCTCGGTGTCGTCACGGCCAACATCGCGGCCTGGTTCATCGCGCGCTTCGACCGCGACGACGCGGTGGAGCGCCGGCAGACGGAGCTGCTGGAGGCGCTCACCCTGGAGGTCCGGGAGCTGCGCGCCGAGGTGGCCCGGCTCTCGGCCCCGCCGGGACCGAACGAGCCGCGCGAGGTCCCCTCGCCTACCGCTCCCAGAGCTTGAACGCTCTGACCTCGTAGGCCGTCTGCGGCACCCAGGTCCCCCGCCCCGGGTACGTCTCGAACTCCCCCGCCTCTCCGCACTCGGCCGACTGGTAGGTCGTGACGGGCCGCCCGGTGCGGTTCGCGAGGGACTGGGCGGAGGCGCCCGGCGGCAGCGGGACGCAGCTGTCGATGTCGGTGGTGGCCAGCTCGTGCGTCCACGGGCGGCCCTTGAAGTCGGGCTTGGGCCAGAGACAGAGCCGGCCGGGCCCGCAGGCCCCGAGCGTGGTCGGAGGGGAGGCCGGGGCCGGGCGGGCGGCGGCCTCGGACGGCTGGGTCCGCTCGGACGCTGCGGCCCGCTCGGACGGCGCGGCCCGCTCGGACGGCGCGGCCCGCTCGGTCGCCTGGGCCGGTGGGACGGCCAGGAAGGCGGCCAGGACGGCCGCGAGCATGAGCGCGGTCTTCGTATACATGCTGATGAACCCCCGTTTCGTCACTCTCTGTAATCACGAGCATGACGGAGGTCCCCCGCCGACGGAAGGGGGGCCGCCCCCGTTCACGCGAACGGGTGACGGCCCCCTACGGGAACCCCGAGGACCTGGCGTCAGATGTGACCGCCCATGCCGCCGGCCTCCGCGTTCTCGCCGCGCTTGGTGAGCGTGGCGACCAGGGCCGCCACGACGGCCACGCCGCCGGCGACGGTGAAGGCGAGGCCCATCCCGTCGAGGAAGGTGTCGTGGATGACGCCGGTGATCTGCTGGAGGAGACCGGGGGTCATGCCCGGAGCCTGCGCCAGCTCCGGCGGGGCCATGCCGAACTCGGCGGCCTGCTCAAGGCGCGGGTCGGCCGGGACCGGGATGCCGGCCTCCTTCCAGTTCCCCGCGAAGGCGTCGGAGACCTTGGAGGACATGACGGCGCCGAGCACCGCCGTGCCGAGCGCGCCGCCGACCTGCATGGCGGCCTGCTGCAGACCGCCCGCCACACCGGAGAGTTCGAGCGGCGCGTTGCCGACGATGACCTCGGTCGCGCCGACCATGACCGGGGCGAGGCCCAGGCCGAGCAGGGCGAACCAGAGGGACATGGCGAGGGTGCCGGTGCCGGCGGTGAGCGTGATCATGCCGAACATCGCGACGGCCGTGCAGACCATGCCGCCGACGAGCGGCACGCGCGGCCCGAACCTGGTGATGAGCGCGCCGGCCAGCGGCGAGGAGACGATCATCATGGCGGTCAGCGGCAGCAGGTGGAGGCCGGCGTCGACCGGGCCGAGCCCCTTCACGCCCTGGAGGTAGAAGGTCACGAAGAAGAGGCCGCCCATGAAGGCGAAGGCCATCAGGACCATCAGCACCACACCGGCCGAGAGCGGAACGGAGCGGAACATGGCCAGCGGGATGAGCGGCTCCTTGACCTTGGTCTCCCAGAAGGCGAAGACCGCGAACAGGAGCACCGCGCCGAGCAGGCAGCCCCAGGTGTTGCCGCTGGACCAGCCCCAGGACTCGCCGGCCTTGATGAGGCTCCAGACGAGCAGGGCCATGGCGCCGGAGAGCAGCAGGATCCCGAGGACGTCGAAGGACCGCGGCGCGTTCTCGGCGCGGTGGTCCTTGAGGATGACCAGGCCGAGCACGAGCGCGAGCGCGCCGACCGGCACGTTGATGAAGAAGACGGACTGCCAGTTGACGTGCTCCACGAGGAAGCCGCCGAGGATCGGGCCGCCCGCCGTGGAGGCGCCGATGACCATGCCCCAGATGCCGATGGCCATGTTCAGCTTCTCGGCGGGGAAGGTGGCGCGCAGCAGTCCGAGCGCGGCCGGCATCAGCAGGGCGCCGAAGAGGCCCTGCAGGACGCGGAAGGCGATCACGGCCCCGATGGAGTGGGACAGGCCGATCGCGCCGGAGGCGGCGGCGAAGCCGGCGATGCCGATGAGGAAGGTCTGCCGGTGGCCGAAGCGGTCACCGAGCTTGCCGGCGGTGATCAGGGCGACGGCGAGCGCGAGCAGATAGCCGTTGGTGATCCACTGGACCTGGGCGAGGGTGGCGCCGAGGTCCTCCTTGATGGCCGGGTTGGCGATGGCGACGATCGTGCCGTCGAGCGCGACCATCATCACGCCGACGGCGACGCTGAAGAGCGTCAACCACGGGTGGCCGCGCAGTCCTTTCGCCGGGACCGGTACGGGTTCCCGGGCGTCCCCCTGACCCTGCGGGGCCTTTTCCACGGTGGTCTGACTAGTCATGCGAACGAGGCTAATGACAGTCACTGACAATTGACAAAGCGATTCACGCGTCGGTAACTGTCACGTAGCTCACAGGTACGCTGAGCAGGACGAAATGCCGGAAAAGAGGACCTCCACGTGACCGTGCCCGGACTGCGCGAGCGGAAGAAGCAACGCACGCGCGACGCCTTGACCCGGGTGGCCCTTGAGCTGTTCACCGACCACGGCTACGAGCGGACCACCGTCGACGAGATCGTCGACGCCGTGGAGGTCTCGCAGCGCACCTTCTTCCGGTACTTCTCCTCCAAGGAAGAGGTCGCCTTCGCGGTCCAGCACATGGTCGAGGAGCGCTTCGTGCACGCCCTCGGGCAGCGCCCGCCGGAGGAGGCCCCCCTCGACGCGATGCGCAACGCCGTCCTGAGCGCCTGGGACACCATCGGCGAGGCCATCGCGGAGGTCGTCCCCGTCGAGCTGTACCTGCGCACCTACCGGATGATCGAGTCGACGCCCGCGCTGCTCGCCGTCCATCTGCGCCGCTCCACCGAGATGGAGGAGACCATCGCGCGGATCATCGCCGCGCGCGAGGGCCTCGACGTCGACGAGGACCCCCGCCCCCGGATCGCGGTCGCGGCGTTCAGCGGGGTGATGCGGGTGACCGGCCAGATGTGGGGCCGGGGCACGGACCAGAGCCTGGAGGCCATCCGCGCGCTCACCGAGGCCCATCTCGACCACCTCGGACCGGCGCTGGCACCGCACTGGCGGGACCGCTCAGGGGGAGGGCCGGGCACCGCCCGGTAAGCCTCGTCATCTCGGCCCCGTAGGGTGGCCGCCCTATGACCTCCGTCGACACCTCGCCCGCGCTCGTCGCCACGCGCGCGCTCCTCGCGCTCGCCGTCGTGTTCGTGCTCCTCGCCACCACCGGGTGGACCACGATCCGGCACCGGCCCGTGCCGTGGCCGTCCCGTGAGGCCGCGCTCGCCGCCTGGGCCCGGGACAGGATCGGCCACCGGCCGCTGCCCGACCCCGGTGCCCCGGCCGGTACCGTCGCCGCGTTCTTCTCCGGACTCGGCCAGGCCGGTGCCGCCCGGCTCGCCGCCCGGCACCCGCTCGTCGTCGGCAACCTCAACGGCGCCCCGGTCGCCCTGCGCTACCGCGCCAACCGGATCACGCTCACGCGCGCGTACGCCGCCGAGCGGAGCAGGGTCGACGACACCCGGCTCTCCCCCGAGGGCCGCCACGAGGCCCGGCGCCGGATCGACCGCTTCGCCTCCCTGCTGCGGCCCGGCCGTCAGGTCCTCGCCTTCGACCCGACCGGTACGGGGCGGGCCGCCGAGGTCCTCGGAGACCTGGAGCACGCCCGGAACGTCTCCGTGATCGTGCCCGGCGTCGACACCAACCTGCTCACCTTCCAGAAGAGCCACGGCCGGTACGGCGCCCCCGCCGGCATGGCCGAGGCCCTCTACGCGGCCGAGCGGCGGGCCGCGCCACGCGCGCGCGTGGCGGTGATCGCCTGGGCCGACTACACCTCGCCCGCCGGGCTCGGCGTCGACGCGGTCACCGGCCGGCTGGCCGAGGAGGGGGCCGTACGCCTGGTGGGTCTCGCCGAATCCCTGCCGCCGCACGCGCGCGTGGCGCTCTTCTGCCACAGCTACGGCTCCGTGCTCTGCGGGGTCGCCGCGCCCCGGCTGCCCGCCCGGGTGACCGACGTGGCCGTCGCCGGGAGCCCCGGGATGCGGGTCGAGCGCGCCGCCGAACTCCGCAGCCCCGCGCGCGTGTGGGCCATGCGGGACGCCGACGACTGGATCGCGGACGTCCCGCACCTGGAGGTGGGCGGGCTCGGCCACGGCGCCGACCCGGTCGCGCCCGAGTTCGGCGCACGGCTGCTCTCCGCGCGCGGGGCGATCGGCCACAGCGGCTATTTCGAGCCGGGGACGGAGAGCCTCGTCAACTTCGCCGCGATAGGCGTCGGGGCGTACCCGCAGACGGTCTGCGCACGTGCCGACAGCGCTTGCCACGACGGAATATCCGGCACGGAAGGGCTCTGACGCGCGTAGATCACGCAATTTCGGGACCTTTCACAGGGGCGACGCAAAGGCACGCGCCGCTTACGATGAGGCGTATGGGTGATGTGCTGGCCGGAA
This sequence comes from Streptomyces sp. NPDC096079, assembly GCF_040303145.1. Lineage (NCBI taxonomy): Bacteria > Bacillati > Actinomycetota > Actinomycetes > Kitasatosporales > Streptomycetaceae > Streptomyces > Streptomyces sp. NPDC096079. The sequence continues at coordinate 571,059 of NZ_JBEOST010000002.1, read as the reverse complement.
TTCATGCCACCTGGGAGCTCGAGAGCGACGCCCTCGTCATCCGTTTCGATCGGGGGATCCGCACGCCGAAGCTCTTCCACGCGCTGCGTGAGAGACGAGTACCGCACGAGGCGCTGACGTCGGTGACGCTCACGCCCGGGAAGCGGGGCACCGTCGTGCTCCACGCCGTGCCCCGGCCCGGCGCCGATCCGCTGATGGAGGCGGCCGCGGGGCAGCTCAAGGAGGGCAGCGATCCGTACCGCCTGGTGCTCCCGGCGGACCGCGAGACGCTCGCCGAGCACTACCGGGACGAGCTGCGGGCGCTTCTCGCGTCGCGCCCGGCGACCGCGGGGGCCGCCGGGTACGGGGCGTACGAGGCGTACGAGGCGTACGAGGCGTACGGCGCGTCCGTGCCGGACGGGGGCGACGAGGGCGTCGCGCCCGCCGAACGGTTCCTCGTCGCGCCCCCGGCGGGACCGCAGTCCTTCAAGGCGTACGACGGGAAGGCCAGCTTCGACGGGACCTCGGAGGTCGCGTTCCGCTGGTCCTGGACCGGCGCGACCTCGGAGAAGTGGAAGGCCGGCGACCAGGTCTTCCCCGTACGGGACCTCTGCGGGGTCGAATGGCGGTCACCGGACGGCGTCGACGGGTACCTGCGGCTGGTGCCCCGCGGCGGCGGGCCCCGGGCCGAACGGCCCGACCAGGACCCGGCGTGCGTCGTCTTCGGACGCTACGGGCCCGTGTACGAGTCCCTGACGTTCGCCGCGTCGGTCCTCGCGGCGATCCGGGGCCAGGACCGGGCGCCCGTGCCCGTACCCGTGGCCGTCGCGGGGGCGGGCGACCCCGGGGTGGTGGCCGAAAGGATTCGGCATCTGGGGGAGCTGCACCGGGCGGGGCTCGTGACGGACGCGGAGTTCTCGGCGAAGAAGGCGGAGCTCCTGGCGGAGCTGTGAGGCCTCCCCGTGCGGGGCGGCGGGGTCATACCCCGGTATCAGGGCGGACCTGACTCCCCGGTATGACGTTTCGGCGGGGGCGGGCTGCCTACCCTGAGGTCGTCATGGTTACCGCATCGCGGCCCCAGCCGCCCGCCGCTCCCCCGTCCGCCGCCCGTCGTCTCGGGGCCCAGGTCCGCGAGGCGTTCCAGGGGCTCGGGTCCGCGCTCACGACCCCCACCACGCCGGGGGCCCCGCTCCTCGCGGGCGCCTCGGGCCGGTGGGTGCGGCTGCTGCCGTACACCGTCGCCCTCGCGTTCAGCGCCGCGCTCCTCCCCTCCACCGTCCTGCTCCTCGTCAACGACTACGGCGTCAACGGCGCCCTCGCGGGCGCCCTCGGCACCGCCCAGGCCGCGCCGCTCCTCCTCGCCGTCACCCGCCCCCTCCAGGCCTGGTGGGTCGTCTTCACCGCCGATGTCGTCGGCGCCCTCGTGATCCTCGGCTCGGACGGCCCCCGGGCGGAGCTGTGGCCGTGGACCCCGCCGGTCGTCATCGGCTACTGCGCCCTGATGGTCGCCCTCGGACTGCGCGAGTCCCGCCGGGCGCTGTTCGGGGTGTGGCTGGCCACCGGCGTGGCGGGATTCGTCCTGGAGGCCTTCAAGCCCGCCGGGCTGACCAGCCTGCACGCGCTGCTGCTCGTCCTCAGCGGCGTCCTGCTGCTGCTCACCTCGGCCGCCCGCGCCCGCGGCGACGCGCAGCGGCGGCTCGCCGAGCAGGAGACCATCAACGAGGCCGAGCGGGCCCGCCGCACCCTCCTGGAGGAGCGGGCCAGGATCGCACGGGAGCTGCACGACGTCGTGGCGCACCACATGTCCGTGATCACGGTGCAGGCGGACTCGGCGCCGTACCGCATCCCCGAACTCCCGGACGCGGCCCGGGAGGAGTTCACGTCCATCGCGGCGAGCGCCCGGGAGTCGCTGACCGAGATGCGCCGGCTGCTCTCCGTGCTCCGCAGTGACGGCAGCGAGGGCGAGCGGGCCCCGCAGCCGGGACTCGACCGGGTCCAGCAGCTCGTCGAGGCGACCGTACGCGCGGGCGTGCCGGCCGAACTGCGGCTCGCCGCCGACCTCGGGGAGGTTCCGCAGGCCGTGGACCTGTCCGCGTACCGGATCGTGCAGGAGGCCCTGGCGAACGTGGTGCGGCACGCGCCCGGGGCCGTGACCCGTGTCTCCGTACGGGCCGAGGACGGCTGGCTGACCGTCCTGGTCGTCAACGGTCCGTCCCTGGAGGAGCGTTCCGCCGTCGAGCGGGGCGCCCCCGGCACCGGGCACGGGCTGGTCGGCATGCGGGAGCGCGTACGGTTGACCGGCGGCTCCCTGGACACCGGGCCGCTGCCGGACGGCGGCTTCCGGGTCGCGGCCCGGCTCCCCCTGCGTACGAAGGACACCGAGTGACCATCCGCGTGATCATCGTCGACGACCAGGCCATGGTGCGGGCCGGTTTCGCCGCGCTGCTCGCCGCGCAGCCCGACATCGACGTGGTCGGCGAGGCGCCGGACGGGCGGCAGGGCGTCGACGTGGCGCGCTCGACGCATCCGGACGTGGTCCTGATGGACGTGCGGATGCCGGAGCTGGACGGGCTCGCCGCCGCCCGGGAGATCCTGCACCCGCCGGTCGGGGTCACGCACCGGCCGAAGGTGCTGATGCTGACCACCTTCGACGTCGACGACTACGTGTACGAGGCGCTGCGCGCGGGCGCGTCCGGCTTCCTCCTCAAGGACGCGCCGCCGGCCGATCTCATCGCGGCGGTACGGGTGGTGGCGGCGGGCGAGGCGCTGCTCGCCCCGTCCGTGACGCGCCGCCTCATCGCCGACTTCGCGGCCTCCCGCCCGGCGCCCCGGCGGGACACCACGGCTCTGCGCCTGAACGGGCTCACCCCGCGCGAGACGGAGGTCCTGGAACTGATCGCCCGGGGCCTGTCCAACCAGGAGATCGCCGACAGCCTGGTCCTCGCCGAGCAGACCGTGAAGACCCACATCGGCCGTGTCCTCGCCAAGCTGGACCTGCGCGACCGGGCGCAGGCCGTGGTCTTCGCGTACGAGTCGGGCCTGGTCACGCCCGGGGACACGCGCTAGCCGCACGCACCCCCGGGAACTCGCACCCCCCGCAAATCCCCTGGTCACCCCCGGGGACTCGTGCCTGCCCCCGGGGGAAAACCCCACCCCCGGACGGGTGCCGGCCGGTCCTCCGCCCCCTACCGGGGTATCAGACGGGAGTTGGCTCCCCGGTGTGACGTGGCGTCACCCTTCGTCTTCCTACCTTCCTCTCGCCAACGACGAGAACGAGGGAGGGCGGGCCGATGCGCCGCTTCACGAGGACCCTGATCACCGCCGCGGTGGTGACCGGTGTGATCGCCGGCACGGCGGGCTGGGCGTCCGGGAGCAGTCAGGAGGCCGTGACCGGGGCCCCCGTCGGGACCGGGGCGTGGCGGGCGGCGGGGCTGCCGGACCCGGAGCGGATGGGGCCGGCCGAGGTCGCGCGCTTCTTCGCCGGGCTGAGCCCCGTACGGCAGCGGGAGCTGGCGACGGCCCACCCGACGGTCGTCGGGAACCTCGACGGGGCGCCCCTGGAGCTGCGGTACGAGGCCAACGCCCGCGCCACGCGGGGGGAGTTCGGCGGGGCGCGGGTCCTCGCCCACGACCCGCGCGGCCGTGGGCAGGTGGCCCTGGTCTACGGGGATCTGGCGCGGGCCGAGCACGTGGCCGTGATCGTGCCCGGCTCGGATGTCGACGCGGGGCACGTCAAGCCGCTCGCGGACATGGCGGCGGAGCTGCGCGGGGCGACCGGCGGTCGTACGGCGGTCGTCGCCTGGGCCGGGTACACGACCCCCGTGGGCGTCGGTCTGGACGCGGCCACGGGCCGTCTGGCCGAGGCCGGTGCGGAGCGGCTCACCCGGTTCACGGACGGGCTCGCCGCGGTCGGCGCGGCCGAGCCGTCGCTGTTCTGCCACAGTTACGGCTCCGTGGTCTGCGGTCTCGCCGCCCACGGGCTGAAGGCCAAGGACCTGGTGGTCTTCGGCTCCCCCGGGATGCGCGCGGAGAACGTCTCCGAGCTCGGGACGTCCGCCCGGGTCTGGGCGGCGAAGGATCCCACCGACTGGATCGACCGGGTCCCGAACGTCGCCTTCGCGGGGCTCGGGCACGGCGCCGACCCCTCCGAACCGGCCTTCGGGGCCCGCCGGATCCCCGCCGAGGACGCCGCGGGGCACGGCGGCTACTTCGCGCCCGGCACCTCGTCCCTGCGCGCGTTCGCCGCGATCGCCGAGGGGGACGTCCGATGAAGACGCTCGTCGCGAAGATCGAGTCCTCCACCCCCGCGCACCGCGACCGGGCGATCGACGGACTCCGCGCCCTCGCGCTGCTCGCCGTGCCGACCGGGCACTGGCTGCTCGGCGGGTTCACGCTCTCCTCCGACGGCGCGATCCACAACGCCAGTCCGCTCGGCAGCTTCGCGGGGCTCGCGCCCGTCAGCTGGGTCCTTCAGATGCTGGGGATCTTCTTCCTGGTCGGCGGCTACGCGTCGGTCCTGTCGTACCGGCGCCGCAAGGGCTCCACGCGCGCGTGGCTCGGGGGACGGCTCGCCCGGCTCGGGCGTCCGGTGCTCGGGGTCACCGCGGTGTGGGCGGCGCTGCTTCCGGTGCTGCACTTCGGGCTCGGGGTGCCCGTGGACACGCTGCGGACGGCGTCCACGCTGGTGATCCAGCCGCTGTGGTTCGTCGGGGTGTACACGGTGGTCACCGCGCTGACCCCGGTGTGCGTGCGGGCGGCCCGTCGCCTCGGGGTGTGGGCCGCGGCGCCGCTGCTCGGGTCGGTCGCCGTCGTCGACTTCCTGCGGTACGGGCCGTACGCCGACGCCGTGCCGTCCTGGCTGAGCCTGCTGAACATCCTGCCCGGCTGGCTGTTCGCGTACCAGCTCGGCGTCTCGTGGGGCGAGGGCCGGGTGACCCGGCGCCACGCGTGGGGGCTGCTGCTCGGCGGCGCCGCGCTCTTCGCGGCGCTGCTCCTCGCCTTCGGCTACCCGGCGTCGATGGTCGGCGTCCCCGGCGAGGCCCGCACCAACTCGCACCCGCCGTCGCTGCTCGTCCTCGCCCTCGCGGCCGCGCAGAGCGGTGCGGCGATCCTGCTGCGGGACCGGCTCGGCCGGTTCCTGAAGCGGCCTGCGCTGTGGGCGCCGGTCGTCGTGATCAACCTGTCCGCGATGACGATCCTGTGCTGGCACCAGACGGCGATGCTGACCGCCGCGATCCCCGCCTCGTACGCAGGCGAGGTCGTGGGCCTGGTCGGCGCCCCCGACTCGGTCGGCTGGATCCTGGCCCGCCTGGCCTGGATGCCGGTCTTCGCCGGACTCCTGGTGCTGATCGGCCGGTACGCGCGCGTCTTCGAGTCCCCGTGGGAGAGGACCGGCCCCGCCCGCCGCACCCTGGCGGGTCTCCTGGCGGCGGGCTTCGCGGTCTTCGCCCTGGGACTGGCGTGAGCGCCGGCCGGGTCCTACGCCTCGCGGGCCGCCGACGTGGAGCTCATGTCCGGGTAGCGGTCGCCCGCGACCAGGCCGGCGATCGGCTCCAGTTCGGCGAGTTCGGCGCCGGTGAGGGTGATGCGGGTGGCGGCCGCGTTCTCCAGGAGGCGGGAGCGCTTGCGGGTGCCGGGGATGGGGACGACCGTCAGGCCGTGGACGGCGGCGCGCTGCTGCACCCAGGCCAGGGCGATCTGCGCCGGAGTCGCGCCGTGGGCGGCGGCGATCTTCCGGACCGGGTCGAGGAGGGCGGCGTTCCGCTCGGCGTTCTCGCCGGTGAACCGGGGCTGGTACTGGCGGAAGTCGCCGCCCGACAGGTCCTTGGCCGCGTCCGCGAACGCACCGGTCAGGAAGCCCCGGCCGAGCGGCGAGTACGGCACGAAGGTCACGCCCAGCTCGGCGGCGGCGCCGACGGCGCTGCGCTCCACGTCCCGGGAGAAGAGGGACCACTCCGACTGGAGCGCGGTGATCGGGTGCACGGCGTGGGCCTCGCGCAGTTCGGGCCCGGTGACCTCGCTCAGGCCCAGGTGGCGGACCTTGCCCTCCTGGACGAGCTCGGCCATGGCGCCGACGGACTCGGCGAAGGGGATCCCCGGGTCGCGGCGGTGCATGTAGTAGAGGTCGATGGTCTCGATGCCGAGGCGGCGCAGGCTGTCCTCCGCGGCCTTCTTGATGTACGCCGGGTCGTTGCGGACGGCCCGGTAGGCCGGGTCGTCGGCGCGGCGCTCGATGGCGAACTTCGTGGCGAGGGTGACCTCGTCGCGGTGGGCGGCGAGGAAGGGCGCGAGGAACTCCTCGTTGGCGCCGCTGCCGTAGACGTCGGCGGTGTCGACGAGGGTGACGCCCGCCTCCAGGGCGGCGTCGAGGGTGTCGCGGGCGGCGGCCTCGTCGGTGTCCCCGTAGAACTCGCTGATGCCCATGGCGCCGAAGCCCTGGACGCCGACCTCCGGTCCGTCCTGGCCGAGGCGTACGGTGTCGATCCTGGTCTGGCTGGTCATGAAGACGCTCCTCCGCATGCGGTCCCGTAATGGCCGATCTTGATGTCGAGCACGGCGAGCGTGTCCTGGAGCTCGGTGATCCTGGTGAGGACGTCACGCCGGGTGGCCTCCAGGAGTTCCCGCCGGGCGTCCCGCGTGTGGTCGCCCTCGCGCACCATCTCCGCGTACCTGACCATGTCGGCGACCGGCATCCCGGTCAGCCGCAGCTTGCCGACGAAGGCCAGCCAGCCCAGGTCCCGCTCGGTGAAGCGGCGCTGCCCGGTGTGCGACCGGTCGACGTGCGGCATCAGGCCGATCCGCTCGTACCAGCGCAGGGTGTGGGCGGTGAGTCCGGTCAGCGCGGCGACCTCGCTGATGGTGTAGCGGTCCTTCCCGGCGGGCCTGGCCGTGCTCTCGACGCTCTCGATCACGCTCATGGGTCCCACGCTAAAACGTTGGAGTGCACTCGAAGCAAGTAGGCTCGGCCCCATGCAGAGCACCCTGCCGAGCCTGGCGTCGATCGAGAACTGGCCCGTCCCCACCGCGGCCGCCGCCGTCGTCCGCGCGGACGGCACCGTGGCCGGGTCCCACGGCCCCACCGGACGGCGTTTCGCGCTCGCCTCCGTCACCAAGCCGCTCGCGGCGTACGCGGTCCTCGTGGCGTACGAGGAGGGGGCGATCGACCTCGACGAGCCGGCCGGGCCCGAGGGTGCGACCGTCCGCCATCTGCTCGCCCACACCTCGGGGCTCGCCTTCGACGAGAACCGGGTCATGGCCGCGCCGGGCACCCGCAGGATCTACTCGAACACCGGCTTCGAGGCGCTCGGCGACCACGTCGCGAAGGCCACCGACATCCCGTTCGCCGAGTATCTGCACCAGGCCGTCCTGGAGCCCCTCGGCATGACGTCGACGACCCTGGAGGGGTCGCCCGCGAAGGACGGCGTGTCGACCGTGGACGATCTCGTGCGGTTCGCCGCCGAGGTGCAGGCGCCGCGGCTGCTCGACGCGCGGACCGTCCTGGACGCGATGACCGTCGCGTACCCGGGTCTGACCGGCATCCTGCCCGGCTACGGGCACCAGCGGCCGAACGACTGGGGGCTCGGCTTCGAGATCCGTGACGGCAAGTCCCCGCACTGGACCGGTGCGGGCTCCTCGCCGCGCACCTTCGGACACTTCGGTCAGGCCGGAACGTTCCTGTGGATCGACCCGGACGCACGGTGGGCGGGCGGGAACGCCACGGGGGCCGCGTGCGTGGCGCTCACCGACCGGCCCTTCGGGCCGTGGGCGGTCGAGGCCTGGCCGCCGTTCACGGACGCGGTGCTCGCGGACCTGCGGACACGCTGACCGGAGGGCCGCTCAGCCGTCGCAGCGGGTCGCCGGGAGCGTGCCGTCGGAGCCCATGAGGCTCACGTCGACCATGCCGCCGCCGTCCTCCGCGTAGGCGGTCGTGCACACCAGCTGCTGGACGGCGGCCTCCGGCAGGTTGGTGACGGAGAACGGGGCGCGGACCCGCAGGACGCGGCGGCCCTCGGCGGTCCGGCCGGTCTCCTCGGTGTGCGGCGTGATGCCTCCGACCGCCGGCAGGGCCGTGGTCAGGCCGGCCGCGGTGTCGGCGCGGGCCGGGCCCGCGAGGAGGGCGGCGAGCACCTTGTCCGTGACGATCCGGGTGCCGTTCCCGACGGCCTCCTGCCCGGAGCCCGAGCCCCGGGCCTTCCGGTCGGCGGACGACTCCAGGGTGCCCGAGGGGAAACCCGTGTCGGAGAACGGCTGGCCGACCTCTCGGACCACCGGGGCCGGTCGGCCGTCGGGCCCCAGGAAGTAGAGCACCATGCGGAACTCGGGGGCCGGGTAGACGGCGACGGTCGCGGCGCCTCCGGCTTCGACGACGTCGCTCTCCTGTATGCCGCAGGCGGCGAGCGACACCATGCCGAGGAGGGCCGCGGCGACGGCACGACGTCTCGGAGCGGCGGCCGCACGGCCCCTCGGAGCGGCGGCCGCACGGCGCGTCACGGCGGCCTCCGCACGGCGCGTCACGGCGGTGGCCGTACGGCGTGTCACGGCGGTGGCCGTACGGCGTGTCCCGGCCGCCTCCGTGCGGCCTTTCACAGCGGCATCCGTACGGTGAAGACGGCGCCGCCCGCGGGATGGTTGGCGGCCCGGACGGTGCCGCCGTGCAGGCGGACGTTCTCCAGGGTGATCGCCAGGCCGAGGCCGCTGCCGGCCGAGCGGGTCCTGGCCTGGTCGGCCTTGTAGAAGCGGTCGAAGACGTGCGGCAGGACGTCCGGGTGGATGCCCGGACCCCGGTCGGCGACCTCCGTCACCAGCTCGTCCCCCTCCGCGTACAGCCTGACCGTCACCGGCGCCGCCCCGTGCCGCAGCGCGTTGCCGACGAGGTTGGCGACGACCACGTCGAAACGGCGCGGATCGAGCCGGGCCCTGATCCCCTCCCCAAGGTACGGGACGACCTGGGCGGGATCGGTCCAGTGCCGGTGCTGGAGGGTCTTGCGGACGCAGTCGGCGGCGTCGACCTCGTCGGTGTGGAGCTCGGCGGCGCGGGCGTCGAAGCGGGAGATCTCCATCAGGTCCTCGACGAGCACGGCGAGCTTCCCGGTCTCGGCGCTGATGAGCCGGACGGCGCGCGCGGTGTCGCTGTCGAGGCTCCCGGCGTCCTCGTCGAGGACCTCGGTGACCGCGAGCATCCCGGCGAGCGGGGTGCGCAGCTCGTGCGAGACGTCGGAGGCGAAGCGGCGGGCCCGGGCCTCGGCGCTGCGGAGCTCCGCGACGGAGCGTTCCAGCTCGGCGGCGGACTCGTTGAACGTGCGCGCGAGGTCGGCGAGTTCGTCGCTGCCCTTGGCGTGGATGCGGGTGTCGAGCCGTCCCCGGCCCATGCTGTGGGCGGCGCGCCGCAGTTCCCGTACGGGCCGGAGCACACCGCGCGAGGCGATGAGCGCGGGGATCAGGGCCACGGCCAGGGCCGGGAGCGCGCCGTCGCGGGCGGCGCTGACCATGGCCTCGATGTTCGCCTCCTCCTCGTCGAGCTCCATGACCGCGTAGAAGACGAGGCCGGTGGGCTGTGCCGTCCCCCTGCTGGCGTGCGTCCGGAAGACGGCGGGGACGGCGATCGTCAGGTACGGGGTGCCGTTCTTCACGACCCGCTGGAAGCTGCCGTGCGGGGTGGCCGGCCGGGCCTGGGCGCGGGCCCGCAGCTCGGGGGTGATGACGGACGAGGTGGGGCGGTCCGTGGAGGAGACACGGATCGTGCCGTACTCGGCGTAGACCCGCCAGGGGCGGGGTTTGCCCTGGCGGGCGATGTTCAGGAGCGAGTCGCGCAGGATGCGCGTGTCGACGGGCAGGTTGATGACGAGCGGGTCGATCTGGTCCCGGAAGGCGGACACGGCGGTGTCCTGGGTCTGCTCCAGGATGGCGTTGCGGGCGGCGCGGTAGGTGAGCGCGGCGGTGGTGCCGCAGCCGACGGCCGCGACGAGGAGGAACGCGAGGACGAGACGGGTGCGCAGACCGAAGGGGTGCAGGCGGGGGCGGCGGGGGCGTCCTGCGGGCGCGGTCTCGGTCGCCCCGCGCTTCCCCGGGCGCGGCGCGGTCCCGGCCTCGGGCTCCCGGGGGTGGGGCTCCGGGCTCACGCAGGCCTTCACAGCGGGCCGAAGCGGTAGCCGAAGCCCCGCAGGGTCTGGATGTACCGGGGTTCGCCCGGCGTGTCCTCGATCTTGTTCCGCAGCCTGCGGACACAGGCGTCCACCAGCCGGGCGTCCCCGTGGTAGCTGTGCTCCCAGACGTGTTCGAGCAGCTGCTGGCGGCTGAAGACCTGCTCGGGGGCGGCCGTCAGGTGCAGCAGCAGCTTCAGTTCGGAGGGGGCGAGGGCGACGCGCTCGCCCGACTTGGCGACGGTCAGGCCGGCCCGGTCGATGGCGAGCTCCCCGTGGAACTCGACGGCGGACCGGCCGTTGCCGGGCTCCTCGATGCGCCGCAGCACGGCCCGGATCCGGGCCTCGATGACCTCGGTGCGGGCGGGCTTGACGATGTAGTCGTCGGCGCCGGCCTCCAGGCCGACGACGACGTCGAAGTCGTCACCGCGCGCGGTGAGCATGATGATCGGCAGCTGGCTGCTCTCCCGGACCCGGCGGCAGACCTGGACGCCGTTCATGCCGGGCAGCATCAGGTCGAGGAGCAGCAGGTCGGGCCGGAACTCGCCGAGCGCGGCGAGCCCCGCCTCGCCGGTGGGCGCGGTGCGCACGTCGTGCCCGCGACGGCGGAGGCCGAGCTCGACGCCCTCGCGGACGGAGGGGTCGTCTTCTATCAGGAGCACGCGGGGCATGTCGTGGAGTATCCCAAGGTCGAGAAGGGGCCCCGGAGGGGGGCCGTCGTGGGCAGGCGTCCCTCCCCCGGTGTCAGGTGCGGCGGAAGCGGGCCGTGGTGGAGGTCAGGACGGCCTGGAGTTCCGTCAGGCGGAGGGGGCGGGAGAGGAGCGCGAAGGTCGCCACGACCGTCGCCGCCCCCGCCAGGCCCGCCACCACCGGTCCGGCCGGCGCCGTGCCGTCCGCCACGAACAGCCCGTACCCCGTCGCCGGGAGCGCCGCGAGGAGGAGGCGGGTGAGCGCGCTGCGGGAGCCGCCGGACACGCCCCCGAGCCGTCGGCGCAGGGCGTGCGCGGTGACCGCCCAGCCCGCCCACAGCGCCAGCGAGTACGCCGCCGCCATGCCGGTGACCGCCCAGCGGGTCGGGAGGTACTGGTAGGCGGCGAACGACAGGCCGGCGTTCAGGGCCGCGATGACCAGGTTCAGGAGGAACGGGGTGCGGGTGTCCCGCAGGGCGTAGAAGGCGCGGGTGCACACGTACTGGCCGGAGAGCGCGACCAGGCCGGGCGCGAAGGCCATCAGGGTCCAGGACATCGCCCGGATGTCGTCGCCGGTGGTCGCCCCGTACCGGAAGACCACCGTCATGAGGGGGACGGCGAGCGCCAGGAGCGCGCAGGCCGCCGGGACGACGGCGGCCGCGCTGGTCCGCACGGCGTACGAGACGTCCCGGCGGACCCCCGCGAGGTCGCCGTCCGCCGCCGCTCCGCTCATCCGGGGGAGCAGCGCGGTCACGAGGGAGACGGTGATGATGCCGTGCGGGACCGTCCACAGCAGGTACGCGTTGTTGTACGCGGCGAGGCCGGTGCCGCCGCCCTCGGCCAGGCCGCCCGCGGAGGTGGCGATCCACGTCGTCACCCAGTACGCGCCCTGGTTCGTGAGGACGAGCAGCACCAGCCAGCCCGCCGAGCGCAGGGGGGCCGCGAGGCCGCTGCCGCGCCAGTCGAAGCGGGGGCGCCAGCGGAAGCCGGCGGCGCGCAGCGAGGGCAGCAGGGCGAGGGCCTGGACGGCGATGCCGGCGGTGGTGCCCCAGCCGAGGAGGGCGGTCTCGCCGGGGGTGAGCTCCCCGCCGTCGCCGACGACGAGGAAGAGGCCGAAGACGGAGACGGCGACGACGTTGTTGAGGACCGGGGTCCACATCATGGCGCCGAACCGTCCCCGGGCGTTGAGGACCTGTCCGAGGAGGGTGAAGAGTCCGAGGAAGAAGATCTGCGGCAGACACGCGCGCGTGAAGGCGATGGTCATGTCGCGCTGGGCGCCCGTGTAGTCGGTGTAGGCGTCGACGATCAGCGGGGCGGCGAGGACGGCGACCGCCGTGAGCGCGGCCAGGGCGAGTGCGCAGAGGGTGAGGAGGCGGTCGGTGTAGGCGACGCCGCCGTCCTCGTGCTCCTTGGCGGCCTTGACGAGTTCGGGGACGAAGACGGCGTTGAGGGCGCCGCCGAGGAGGAGCATGTAGACGATGGTGGGCAGGGAGTTGCCGACCGCGTACCCGTCGGCGACGAGGCCCGCGCCGAGCGCGGCGGCGACGACGGAGGCCCGGACGAATCCGGTGGCGCGGGAGACGAGCGAGCCGGCGGCCATGACGGCGCCGCTGCGGAGGGCGGAGGCCTTCTTCCGCTCCGGTGGTGCGGTGAGCGTGGCGGTCATCGACGGGCCATGTAGGCCTGGAAGGCGCGGTACAGCGCCCCGTTGGTCGTGCCCTGCATCGGTGTCTCCCACTCCCCCAGCGTCTCGACGACCTGTCCGCCCGTGCCGAGCTTCCAGCGGAGCAGTCCGTGGGCGCGGTCGTCCGGATCAAGGGTGGAGGGTACCCCGCGCAGGTCGTAGACGGCGGCGCCGAGGGCGTGGGCGTCGAGGAGCATGCGCCACTGGAGGGCGTTGGAGGGCCGGACCTCGCGGCGGTGGTCCGCGGAGGCGCCGGTCTGGTACCAGACGCGGCCGCCCACGGTGAGCATGGTGTGCGCGGCGAGGATCTCTCCCTCGTGGCGGGCGAGGTAGAGCCGCATGCGGCCCGGCTGTTCGGCGTTGAGGACGGCGTACTGGCGCTCGTAGTAGGCGAGCGAGCGGCCGAGGCGGAAGCCGTCGCGTTCCTCGGTGACGCGCAGCAGCCGGTAGAACTCGGGGAGGTCGGCGGCGGACCCGAGGACGACCTCGACGCCGGACTTGCGGGCCTTGCGGACGTTGCGCCGCCACTCCTGGTTGAGGCCGGTCCACAGGTCGTCGGTGCTGCGGCCGGCCAGCGGGACCTGGAAGACGTGCCGGGGCTGGGCGTCGGCGCCGTCCTCGGAGTCGCCGCCGCACTTGCGCCAGCCGCGGGCCCGGAGCCGTTCGGCGACGGCGGTGCCGAGCGGGTCGACCTCGTCGGCGAGGACGTCGGAGAGCCGGCGGGCCGGACCGGTGCCGGTCTTGACGGTGGCGGCGTTCCACCGGCGGTAGGCGGGGCCGGGGCCCATGCGGACGGCGAAGGCCCCGAGGGAGCGCAGATGGCCGAGGAGCGGGGCGAGCCAGCCGTCCAGGTCGGGGTCCGCCCAGTCGGCGACGGGACCCTCGGGCAGGTAGGCGAAGTACTTGCGGGTGCCGGGGAAGGGCCTCAGGAGGACGAGCGCGACGCCCGAGAGCTCCGCCCCTTCGCGGCCCCAGCCGATGAGCTGGTGGTTCCAGCCGTCCTTCACCTGTGCCCAGGAGGGCAGTTGGAGGAAGCTCGGGCCGTCCGCGCCGGAGCGGGAGTCGAGGAACGCGCGGTACGCCTCGGGGGTCACGGGTCCGAGCCTGACCGGTCCTGCGGGGGCGCGACGGTCGGCGGGTGCGGCCGTCACGAGCAGCGCTGACACAACGGGAGCCTCCTTGTTCCGCCCCTCGGTGGTGGGGCGCACAGCAGGCTCACAGCCGAATTCGACGGAGTCGCGCGGTCATTGTGACCGGACGATGACCGTTGCGTCGCAGGCCCGGTCACAGAGGTGTCCGGCGCCCCGCGCGGGTCGGGGGGCGTCCTACAGTCCAGGGCATCCCCTTTCTTCCTCACCACGCGGAGGTCTTCCGTGCTGCCGATACGCACCACGCCGACTCGCATGTCCCGTCCCGTCCTCGCGGCCGTCGCGCTGGCCGTGTCCCTCACCGCCTGCTCGGCCCAGGCGGCGGACGGGGGCTCGTCCGGGGCGGCGGACGGGGCGGCGTCCGCGCCCCCGGCGAAGGTGACGGTCGTACGGAAGGCGGCCGGCAGCCCGGTGACGGTGACCGCGACCGGCGGCACGCTCACCGAGGTGAAGGTCGTCGACGGCGAGGGCGGCAGCCTCAAGGGCCGTACGGAGTCGGGCGGTACGAGCTGGGTCTCGGACCGCAAGGCGGCGCCCGGCACCTCCTACACGGTCGAGGTGACCTCCCGTACCGCCGACGGCAAGGAGTCGACGAGCCGGTCGTCGTTCTCCACCCCGGAGCCGGAGAAGGTCAACAAGGTGACGCTGGCGCCCGGCAAGAACACGACGGTCGGCGTCGCGCACCCCCTGTCGATCGTCTTCGACCTCCCGGTGACGCGGAAGGCGGACGTGGAGAGGCAGCTCAAGGTCACCACCTCGAACGACACCGAGGGGTCGTGGGGCTGGGTGAAGGACTACTCGGGCCGGGACCGGGCCGACTGGCGTCCCAAGGAGTACTGGAAGCCGGGCACGAAGGTCACCCTCGAAGCGGACCTCGACGGCACGGACTCGGGCGGCGGCTGGTTCGTACGGGACTACCGCACCGGTTTCACCGTCGGTGCCTCGCAGATCGTCAAGGTCGACCTCGACGCCCATCAGCTGCACGTCGTACGGGACGGGCGGACGGTCCGCACGATCCCCGTCTCCGGCGGGACCCCGGGCGGCGACAAGCGGTCCTGGCGGGGGACGGCCGTGCTGATGGCGAAGGAGGGCACCATCAACATGAACTCGGAGACCGTCGGGCTCGGCGACGCCTACGACAAGGACGTGGACTACTCGATGCGCCTGACCTGGTCGGGCATGTACGCGCACGCGGCCCCGTGGAACGGGCCGTACTTCGGCAAGGCGAACAAGAGCTCCGGGTGCATCGGCATGAGCGACGAGAACGCGGCGTCGTTCTACGCCTCGGTCAACGTCGGCGACCCCTTCGAGATCAAGGGGCAGGAGACGAAGGGGACGGTGGCCCCGGGGAACGGGTACGGGGCGTGGAACGTGTCCTGGGCGGACTGGAAGTCCAAGAGCGCGCTGCGCTGACGCGCCCGTGACCCGCGCCCGCGCCCGTCGGGCCGCTACGGCGCGCGCATCTCCCAGACCAGGACCTCCGCGTCCGACCCGGCGGTCAGGTGCGGGCTCTCCGCCCCGGTCAGCCGTGCCGCGTCGCCCTCGCCCAGCTCCTCGTCGGCCAGCGACACCCGGCCCCGCGCCACGTGCACGTACACGAAGGGCGCGGGGGGCAGCGGTGCGGACTCGGCCGGCTTCAGGCGGTGGACGTGGAGCACCGCGCCCGCCGCCGGGACGGCGTACGGGCCCGCCAGGTCCCGCACCACCTCGTACGACGGCTCCCCGCCCGGTGTCAGCGGGGCCAGCCACATCTGGACGAAGACCAGGGGGGCCGCGGCGTCGTTGCGTTCGACGTGGCGGACGCCGCCCGCCGCGCTCAGGCGCTGGAGGTCGCCGGGCCGGACGACCGTCTCGTGCCCCGCCGTGTCCCGGTGGGTGAGCGCGCCCTCCACGACCCAGGTCACGATCTCCGTGTGGCTGTGGGGGTGCTCGTCGAAGCCCGCTCCGGGTGCGAGCCGCTCCTCGTTGCAGGCGAGGAGGGCGCCGAAGCGGAGGTTGTCGGGGTCGTAGTACGGACCGAAGGACAGGGCGTGCCGGGTCTCGATGCCGGCCTCGGGGTCGCCGCCGGGGTACCGCTCGCCCGCGCGCTGGATGCGTATCACGGACGTACCGTAGCCCGGGGAAACGCCCCCGACCCCGCATGCCCGCGTCCCGATAAGGCACTCTTGTCCCCGTGCCTGAACCCGTGAACGCCTCCCATCCGCACGCCGCGACCCTGAAGCGCCTGGAGCAGTCGTCCGGGCGGCTCGCCGCCGGCGCCATCGCCCGCATGGACGAGACGCTGCCGTGGTACCGCGCGATGCCGCCCGAGAACCGGTCGTGGATCGGCCTGGTCGCCCAGGCCGGCATCGCCGCGTTCACCGAGTGGTTCCGGCACCCGGAGACCCCGCAGGCGATCTCGACGGACGTCTTCGGCACGGCACCCCGCGAGCTGACCCGCGCGATCACGCTGCGCCAGACCGTGGAGATGGTCCGCACGACCATCGAGGTCATGGAGTCGGCCATCGAGGAGGTCGCCGCCCCCGGCGACGAGTCCGTGCTCCGCGAGGCGCTCCTCGTCTACGCCCGGGAGATCGCCTTCGCCACGGCGCAGGTGTACGCCCAGGCCGCGGAGGCCCGGGGCGCCTGGGACGCCCGGCTCGAATCGCTCGTCGTCAACGCGGTGCTCTCCGGCGAGGCCGACGAGGGGGCCGTCTCCCGCGCCGCCGCCCTCGGCTGGAACTCGCCCGACCACGTGTGCGTCGTCCTCGGCACCGCCCCCGACGGGGACAGCGAGCTGACGGTGGAGGCGATCCGCCGGGCCGCCCGGCACGCCAAGCTCCAGGTCCTCACCGGCGTCCTCGGCGACCGGCTCGTCGTCATCGCCGGCGGGAACGACAACCCGCTGGCCGTCGCCAAGGCGCTGATCGGGCCGTACGCGCCGGGGCCCGTCGTCGCCGGGCCCGTCGTCCCCGACCTGCTGGCCGCGACCCGCTCCGCGCAGGCCGCGGCGGCCGGGCTCAAGGCCTGCTCGGCCTGGCAGGACGCGCCCCGCCCGGTCCTGGCGGACGATCTGCTCCCGGAGCGGGCCATCGCGTCCGACCCTTCGGCGCGCGAGCAGCTGGTGGAGGAGATCTACAGACCGCTGGAGGAGGCGGGCTCGGCGCTGCTCGAAACTCTCAGTGTCTATCTGGAGCAGGCGAGCAGCCTGGAAGGCGCGGCCCGGATGCTTTTCGTGCACCCGAACACCGTGCGCTACCGGCTTCGACGTGTGACCGACGTCACCGGCTGGTCACCCTCCGATGTGCGCTCCGCGTTCACGCTGCGGATCGCCCTGATTCTCGGACGCTTGGCCGACGCAGATCCGCAGTCCTAGACTTTTGTCGAACACCAACAATTCCCCCGACGGTTCTTCGTCCTTGTCCCCACGGGCGCTCGGAGCCGTCCCCAAGAGAGAGTGTGAGGGTGCTCGTACTCGTCGCTCCCGGCCAAGGCGCTCAGACGCCCGGCTTCCTGACTCCCTGGCTCGAACTCCCCGGCGCCGCCGACCGCATCGCGGCCTGGTCGGACGCGATCGAGCTCGACCTCGCCCATTACGGCACGAAGGCGGACGCGGACGAGATCCGCGACACCGCCGTGGCACAGCCGCTCCTCGTCGCCGCCGGCCTGCTCTCCGCGGCCGCGCTCGGTGACGTGGCGCCCGGCGTTGTCGCCGGTCACAGCGTCGGCGAGTTCACCGCGGCCGCGTTCGCGGGCGTCCTCGACGACACGGCCGCGCTCCGGCTCGTCCGTACCCGCGGACTCGCGATGGCGGACGCCGCCGCGATCACCGCGACGGGCATGTCGGCGCTGCTCGGCGGTGACCCCGAGGTGACCGTCCCGCACCTGGAGAAGCTCGGCCTGACCGCGGCCAACGTGAACGGCGCCGGCCAGATCGTGGCCGCCGGCACGCTGGAGCAGCTGGCCGCCCTGGAGGCGGACAAGCCCGAGGGCGTCCGCCGGGTCGTGGCCCTCAAGGTCGCCGGCGCGTTCCACACGCACCACATGGCCCCGGCCGTGGCGACGCTGGAGGAGGCGGCGAAGCAGCTGTCCCCGGCCGCCCCGACCACCCGCTACGTCTCCAACAAGGACGGGCGGGTCGTCACCGACGGCGCCGAGGTCGTGTCCCGTCTCGTCGGCCAGGTCGCGAACCCGGTCCGCTGGGACCTGTGCATGGAGACCTTCCAGGAGCTCGGGGCGACCGCGCTGATCGAGGTGTGCCCCGGCGGCACCCTGACCGGCATCGCCAAGCGGGCCCTGCCGGGCGTGGCCACGGTGGCGCTCAAGACTCCCGACGACCTGGACGCGGCCCGTACGCTCATCGCCGAGCACGCGGCCGTCTGACAAGGAGTGTCGAGAAACATGTCGAAGATCAAGCCCAGCAAGGGCGCCCCGTACGCGCGGATCCTCGGTGTCGGCGGCTACCGTCCCACCCGGGTCGTGCCGAACGAGGTGATCCTCGAGAAGATCGACTCGTCCGACGAGTGGATCCGCTCGCGCTCCGGCATCGCCACCCGCCACTGGGCCTCTCCGGAGGAGACGGTCGCCGCCATGTCGGTGGAGGCCTCGGGCAAGGCCATCGCCGATGCCGGGATCAGCCCCGAGCAGATCGGCGCCGTGATCGTCTCCACGGTCTCGCACTTCAAGCAGACCCCGGCCGTCGCCACCGAGATCGCCGACAAGATCGGCGCCGGGAAGCCGGCCGCGTTCGACATCTCCGCCGGCTGCGCGGGCTTCGGCTACGGCCTGACGCTCGCCAAGGGCATGATCGTCGAGGGTTCGGCCGAGTACGTCCTGGTCATCGGCGTGGAGCGGCTCAGCGACCTGACGGATCTGGAGGACCGCGCGACGGCCTTCCTGTTCGGTGACGGCGCCGGCGCCGTGGTCGTCGGCCCCTCCGAGGACCCGCACATCGGCCCCACGGTCTGGGGTTCCGAGGGCGACAAGTCCGAGACGATCAAGCAGACCGTGCCGTGGAACGAGTTCCAGGTCGGCGACGTGTCGAAGCTGCCCGTCAACGAGGCCGGCGAGATCAAGTTCCCCGCCATCACGCAGGAGGGCCAGGCGGTCTTCCGCTGGGCCGTCTTCGAGATGGCGAAGGTCGCCCAGCAGGCGCTGGACGCCGCCGGCATCTCGGCGGACGACCTGGACGTCTTCATCCCGCACCAGGCGAACATGCGGATCATCGACTCGATGGTGAAGACTCTGAAGCTGCCGGAGCACGTGACGGTCGCCCGTGACGTGGAGACCACCGGCAACACCTCGGCCGCCTCGATCCCGCTCGCGATGGAGCGGCTCCTGGCGACCGGGCAGGCGAAGAGCGGCGACACCGCGCTCGTCATCGGCTTCGGGGCGGGTCTCGTCTACGCCGCGACGGTCGTTACCCTCCCCTAGGCACTCCGGATCATCCGGAAGCCGTTTTTTCCTCAGTACAGACACAAGAAGGAGCGCCACATGGCCGCCACCGAGAAGGAGATCGTCGACGGTCTCGCCGAGATCGTCAACGAGATCGCCGGCATCCCCGTCGAGGACGTCCAGCTGGACAAGTCCTTCACCGACGACCTGGACGTCGACTCGCTGTCCATGGTCGAGGTCGTCGTCGCCGCCGAAGAGCGCTTCGACGTCAAGATCCCCGACGAGGACGTCAAGAACCTCAAGACCGTGGGCGACGCCGCCGCCTACATCCTGAAGCACCAGGACTGATCCGGTCCCGCTGACTCGGTTCGCCACCCGGCGGTGGCGCCGTAATCCGACCATCACACACGTGGAGAAAGATTTCCTGTGAGCTCGACCAATCGCACCGTGGTCGTCACCGGTCTCGGCGCAACCACACCGCTGGGTGGCGACTCCGCATCGACCTGGGAAGGTCTGATCGCGGGACGTTCCGGCGTCAAGCCCCTTGAGGGCGAGCGCTTCGCCGAACTGCCCGTCAAGATCGCGGCCCTCGCCGCGGTCGACCCCGGCGACGTGCTGCCCCGCCCGCTGGCCCGCAAGCTGGACCGCTCGGCGCAGTTCGCGCTGATCGCGGCCCGTGAGGCGTGGGCCGACGCGGGCTACACGGGCCCGGCCGGCGAGGACGAGAACATCGTCCCCGAGCGGCTCGGTTCCGTCATCGCCTCCGGCATCGGTGGCGTAACGACTCTGCTCGACCAGTACGACGTGCTGAAGGAGAAGGGCGTCCGCCGCGTCTCCCCGCACACCGTGCCCATGCTCATGCCGAACAGCCCCTCCGCGAACGTGGGCCTGGAGGTGAACGCCCGGGCGGGCGTCCACACCCCCGTCTCCGCGTGCGCGTCGGGTGCCGAGGCGATCGGCTACGCCGTCGAGATGATCCGTACCGGCCGTGCCGACGTGGTCGTCGCCGGTGGTACCGAGGCCGCGATCCACCCGCTGCCGATCGCCGCCTTCGCCAACATGATGGCGATGTCCAAGAGCAACGACGAGCCGACGAAGGCCTCGCGTCCCTACGACACCGGCCGTGACGGCTTCGTGCTCGGCGAGGGCGCGGGCGTCGTGATCCTGGAGTCCGAGGAGCACGCGAAGGCGCGCGGCGCCCGCGTCTACTGCGAGGTGCTGGGCCAGGGCCTGTCGGCCGACAGCCACCACATCGCGCAGCCCGAGCCGACCGGCCGGGGCATCGCCGCCGCGATGCAGAACCTGCTGGACTCGACGGACCTGAAGCCGGCCGAGGTCGTCCACCTCAACGCGCACGCCACGTCGACGCCGCAGGGCGACGTCGCCGAGATCAAGGCGCTGCGGAAGGTCCTGGGCGACGACCTGGACCACGTCGCGATCTCCGCGACGAAGTCGATGACGGGCCACCTCCTCGGTGGCGCCGGCGGCATCGAGACCGTCGCGACGGTCCTGGCGCTCCACCACCGCCTGGCCCCGCCGACGATCAACGTCGACGAGCTGGACCCGGAGGTCGACGCCGACATCGTCCGCGCCGAGCCCCGCGCGCTCCCGCAGGGCACGATCGCCGCGATCAACAACTCGTTCGGCTTCGGCGGCCACAACGTGGTCCTCGCGTTCCGGACGGTCTGACACGCGCGCGGCGAAGGCCCGCTCCCCGCACGGGGGGCGGGCCTTCGTCATGCGTCGGCGCAGGGCGAACGCCGCCGGTTGCGCGTGCATCAGGATCTGGTCGAGGACGACGTGGCCGCCGGGGACGGGGACGAGTTCGGGGGGCCAGTGGCTCCCGCTGGGCTAGCGTGACCAGCGGGCCGTCGCGGACGACGGGCCGGACGGTGCCGCCGCCACCGCTGAGGCCCCGGGGGCGGACAGGGCGCCCTCCGTGCCGGAGAGCGGGTCGTGCCGCCCTTGGGCACCGCCCGCTGCCGGCGCGGCTCCCCCTGCTCTCCCACCCGGCGTGCCCCCTGCGCGCCCGGGCGGAATCCGCAACCCGTGGGTGAAGCGGGGTCAGACGACCTGGTGCAGCCAGCGGACGGGGGCGCCCTCGCCCGCGTACCGGAAGGGCTCCAGTTCGTCGTCCCAGGGCTTTCCGAGCAGCTTGGCGATCTCCGCCTCCAGCTGGGTCTCGCCCTGCGCGGAGCGCGCGAGGGCGGCCCTCAGCCGGTCCTCGGGGACCAGGATGTCCCCGTGCATGCCGGTGACGGCGTGGAAGATGCCCAGGTCGGGGGTGGCGCTGTAGCGCTCGCCCTCGGCGGTGGGGCAGGGCTCCGCGGTGACCTCGAAGCGGAGCATCTGCCAGCCGCGGAGCGCGGAGGCCAGCTTGGAGGCGGTGCCGGTCTGGCCCTTCCAGGAGAACTCGGCTCTCCAGGTGCCGGGGGACGCCGGCTGGCGGATCCAGTCGAGCTGGACCCTCGCACCGAGAACGCCCGCGACCGCCCATTCGACGTGCGGGCACAACGCGCGCGGTGCGGAGTGTACGTACAGGACTCCACGTGTCGTCACCGGGACCTCCAGTGTGGGACGAGGTTCGCCTTGCCCAGCGGCCTCAGTAAACAGCATCAGGAGCAGAACATCGCAAACCCTCAAAAAGGGGACAGCATGTGACGTGATGTAATTTACCGGAGCCGGTCGGCGAAGGCGCCTCTGGTTCGACGGGGGAAAAGCTACCGTGCCGCGCCGTCATCGGTGTGACGTACGGTCGGTCCGGGGGCGGGTGAACACGAAGCTTTCACCCGCCAGGACGCCGAAGGAGGGGCCGGGGATGCGCGGCCGACGCCGATTCCGTACCGCTGTCGCCGCCGCGACGGCCGCGCTGCTGTGCGGCGGCGCGCTCTCCGGCTGTACGCAGGGGGACCCGGAGGCGGCCACGTCCGGCAGACCCGCCACGCCGAGGCCGGCACCGCTGTGGGACGTCTCCCCCACGTCCGTCGCCGCCGTCGGCGACTCCGTGACCCGCGCCTTCGACGCCTGCTCGGTCCTCTCGGACTGCCCCGAGGTGTCGTGGGCGACCGGGACGGACACCGCGGTCAACAGTCTGGCGCTGCGTCTGCTGGGCCCCGAGAAGGTGGCCGCCCGCAGCTGGAACCTGGCCCGGACGGGGGCGCGGATGGCGGAGCTCCCGGAGCAGATGGCCGGGGCGGCCGCCGAGAAGCCCGAGCTGGTGACGGTGATGATGGGGGCGAACGACGCCTGCCGGCCGACGCCGGACCTCATGACCCCGGTCGCCGACTTCCGCGCCTCGTTCGAGACGGCCCTCGCCCGGCTGCGGGCCGGGGCGCCGAAGGCGCAGGTGTACGTGGCGAGCGTGCCGGACCTGCGGCATCTGTGGTCGACGGGGCGGATGAGCCCGATGGGGCTCCAGGTCTGGAAGTTGGGGATCTGCGGCGCGATGCTGGCGGACGCGGAGGACCTGGGCCCCGCCGCGGAGCGGCGCCGGGCCGCGGTGCGGGACCGGGTGGTGGCGTACAACGAGGTCCTGGAGGAGGTCTGCGCGAAGGACGCGCGCTGCCGGTACGACGGCGGGGCGGTCTTCGGCTTCCGTTTCGACGGGGCGCAGTTGAGCCCCTGGGACTGGTTCCATCCGAGCCGGGACGGGCAGGCGCGCCTCGCGGAGCTCGCGTACCGGCGGATCACGGAGGAATGAGGGACCCCGGGGCGGTTGTCAGGTTCCGCCCCGGGGCCTGTTCGGGGTGTCCGCGGGAGGGTCAGATCTCCAGCGTCGCGCTCAGCCGCGCGTCCGCGAGGGAGTGCGCGGCGACGACCTCGTACGCGCCGGTCACGAGGGTCCAGTCGCCCTTCTCCTCGTCCCAGATCTCGAAGGCGCGGCGGGGCAGCGTGATCACGGTCTCCACGGTCTCGCCGGGCGCGGCCTCGACGCTCGCGAAGCCGGCCAGCCAGCGGACGGGCCGCTCGGACCGGTCGGACACGGGCGCCAGGTAGATCTGGACGGTCTCGCGGCCGGGCCGGGCGCCGGTGTTGGTGAGGCGGACGGTGACCGTGTCGGGGGCGGCGACCAGGGAGTCGTACGCCCAGGTGGTGTAGCCGAGGCCGTGGCCGAAGGGGTACGCGGGGACGGCGCCGGCCTTGTCCCAGGCGCGGTAGCCGATGAAGACGCCCTCGGTGTAGTGCAGTTCGCCGTCGGTCGGGGTGACCTCGGTGACCGGGACGTCGGCGAGGGCGACGGGCCAGGTGGTGGGGAGGCGGCCGCCGGGCTCCTCGGCGCCGGTGAGGACGTCGGCGAGCGCGGCGCCGCCCTCCTGGCCGGGGAACCAGCTGAGCAGGATCGCGGCCACGTCCTCGCGCCAGGGCAGTTCGACCGGGGAGCCGGCGTTGACGACGACGACGGTGTTCGGGTTGGCGGCGGCCACCGCCCGGACCAGGTCGTCCTGGCGGCCGGGGAGGGCGAGGTCCTTGCGGTCGAAGCCCTCGGACTCCACGCGCTCGGTGGTGGCGACGACCACGACGGCGGTGTCGGCGGCGCGGGCTGCCTCGACGGCCTCGGCGATCAGTTCGTCGGGGTCACGGCGGGGACCGAGGTGGACGAAGGAGAACATGACGGCCGGGAGCGGGGCCGCGAACTCCTTGTCGAGGGTGTGGAGCAGGGAGACCTCGACGGTCTCGCCCGCGGTGAGGACGACCTTGGCACGCTCGACCGGGGAGCCGAAGAAGGCCTCGAAGGGGTCGGTCTCGGGGCCCATGGCCTGGACGCCGTCGAAGACGGTCGTGCCGCCGACGCCGAGCGTGAAGGCGCCGAGGCCGCGGGTGCCGAAGGCGTGCTCGCCGGACTCGCGCGGGGTGAAGGTGCCGATGACCTCGATGGAGGCGAGGGCCTGGTGGGTGACGCCCTCGGGGAGGTCGTCGCCGATCCACTGGACCTGGCCGTTGGGGAGGGAGCCCTCGCCGATGACGTTCCCGGCGGCGTCGCGGCAGCGGGCGCGCAGGGTGAACCCCGGCGAGTTGGCGCCGGCGGGGGCGAGTTCCTCGCTGGGGTCGGCGCCGAGGGTGAAGGTGAGCGCGCCGGCGGGGAGGGCGGCGGCGAGGCCGTCGAGCGGGGAGACCACGTGCTCGGGGAAGACCTGGGCGGAGCCGCCGCCGAGGACGCGGGCGTCGCGGGCGGCGGCGCCGGAGAGGGCGACGGTGCGGCCCTCGGCGAGGGGCAGGGCGCCGCTCTCGTTGCGTACCAGGACGAAGCCGCGGCGGGCGATCTCGCGGGCGAGGGCGTCGCCGTCGAGGGCGGCGGGGGGCTCGGTGACGACCGGCGGGGCGCCTTCGAGGGCGCCGACGCGGGCGGCGAGCCGCAGGACGTTGCGTACGGCGGCGTCGACGGCGGACTCCTCGACCTCGCCGGACCGGACGGCGGCGGCGAGGGCCGGGCCGTAGACGGTGTCGGGGCCGGGCATGGCGACGTCGAGGCCGCCCCGGATGTCGCCGGTGGTGGAGCGGGCGGCCATCCAGTCGGAGACGTTGTAGCCGTCGAAGCCCCATGCGCCGCGCAGGACCTCGTTCACGAGCTCGTGGTGCTCGGTCATGGTCACGCCGTTGATCTGGTTGTAGGCGGTCATGATGCCCCAGGGGTGGGCGTTCTTGACGATGGCCTCGAAGGGGGCGAGGTAGAGCTCGCGGAGCGGGCGGGGGGCGATCCGGTTGTCGACGGTGAAGCGGTCGGTCTCGGCGTCGTTGCCGACGTAGTGCTTGACGGTGGTGCCGACGCCGCCGTCCTGGACGCCCAGGACGTAGCCGGTGCCGATGGCTCCCGTGAGGTACGGGTCCTCGCTGTAGGCCTCGAAGTGGCGGCCGCCGAGCGGGGTGCGGTGCAGGTTGACCGTGGGCGCGAGGAGCACGTGGACGCCCTTGCGGCGGGCCTCCTGGGCGAGGAGGCGGCCGGCCCTGCGGGCGAGCTCCGGGTCCCAGGTGGCGGCGAGGGCGGTCGGGGACGGGAGCGCGATCGACGGGTCGTCGGCGGTCCAGCGGACGCCGCGGACGCCGATGGGGCCGTCGGACATGACCAGGGACTTCAGGCCGATCTCCGGCAGGGCGGGCAGGGACCACATGTCCTGGCCCGCGAGCAGCCTGGTCTTGGTGTCCAGGTCGAGCTTGCCGAGTGCCGCCTCGACGGCCGTGTTCCTCACGGTCTCCGCGCTGGTCTCCGCCATGGCCGTACCTCCTGGTTGACGTACCGAATGACCCCGATGCGCCCATCGTGCACCCACCTACCTGTAGATCGGTAGGTGACGTAATCATTCTGTTACTTCCCTGCCATGACGAGGGGGTACGGTCCTGTCGGACGAACCTGTGAAAGGGGGCCGCGGCGATGGTGCGGGCCAGGAGCGAGGAGCGGCGCGCGGACATCCTGCGCGCCGCCCTCGAAGTGATCGCCGAACGCGGCTACCGGGGCGCCACCCTCGGCGCCGTCGCCGAGCGCGTCGGGCTGACCCAGCAGGGACTGCTGCACTACTTCCCGACGAAGGAGGCGCTGCTCGTCGCGGTCCTGGAGGAGCGGGACCGGTGGGACACCAGCGGGGGCCGCGACCGCGAGGGCTGGCGGCTCGACCTCCTGGAGTCCCTCGTCGAGTACAACGCGATGCGGCCCGGGATCGTGCAGACCTTCTCCGCGCTGCTCGGCGAGAGCGTCACCGACGGGCATCCGGCTCGGGAGTTCTTCACCGAGCGGTACGCGCAGGTGCGGGCCAACATGGCGGACGTCCTGCGGCTGGAGTTCGGCGAGCGGCTGCCGGGCGGCCTCACCCCGGAGCGGGCGGCGCCGCTGCTCACGGCCGTGATGGACGGCCTCCAGTACCAGTGGCTCCTGGACCCGTCGGCGGTGGACATGCCGGGCGCCTTCCGCGACTTCCTGCGGCTGCTGCACGGCGGGGACGGCTCCGGGGACTAGTGCTCAGCACTAGCGGGCGATCGCCGCCAGGTCCTCGGCCAGGAGGGCCGGGTCCCCGGTGAGGAGGCCGTGGACGGCCTCCAGGACGGGGAGCTTCGCCGCGGACGTGGCCAGGCCGACGTCCTTCGCGGCGAGGCCGACCGGGAAGTACGAGCCGGTGGCGGTGGCCCGGCCGACCGCTCCGGCGAGGGGGCCCGCGCCCAGGGTGCGCAGCGCGAGCTCGCGGGGCAGGCCGAGGGCGCCGGCGAGCGTGAGGGCCTCGGCGACGAGGGCGACCCCGCCGATCGCGGCGTTGATGAGGACCAGCTTGAGGGCGGCGCCGGTGCCGGGACCGCCGCAGGGCGTGACGGTGCCGAGCCGGTCGAGGACGGCGGCGACGGGCGTGGTGTCCCCGCCCGCGAGGATCATCAGCTCGCCGGCGGCGGCCCGGTCGACGCTGCCCATGACGGGCGCGTCGATCAGGGTGACCCCGGCGGGGAGCCGCGCGGCGAGGCCGGCGACGACGTCGGGGCCGACCGTGGAGGTGTCGATCCAGTGGGTGCCGGGGCGCAGCGCGGGGAGCATCTCGTCCGCGACGGCGAGGGCGGCGGCCGGGTCGGCGAGCATCGTGACGACGACGTCGGCGTCCCGGACGGCCTCGGCGGGCGTCGCGGCCCGGACGGCGCCGTCGGCGACGAGGGCGTCGGCCTTGCCGGCCGTGCGGTTCCAGACGGTGAGGGGATGTCCGGCGTCGAGCAGCCGGCGGGCCATCGGCAGGCCCATGGATCCGAGGCCGAGGAACGCGGTCTTCTGCGGGGTGTTCTCCATGGCGTCGACGCTAGGCCCGGCCCCGGCATGCGACAAGCGAATGTCTAGCATGGCTGCCATGCCCGTCTCGCATGGCCTGTACGAGGCCTTCCTCGCCGTCGCGCGCGCGGGGTCCCTCACCGCCGCCGCCCACGCCCTCGGCTACACGCAGTCCGCGGTGTCCCGCCAGGTCCAGGCCCTGGAGGAGGAGATGGGCGCGGAGCTGTTCGAGCGGCTGCCGCGCGGGGTGCGGCTCACCGAGGCGGGCCGGGTGCTGCTGCCGCACGCCGAGGCGGTACGGGACCGGCTGGCCGCGGCCCGCGCCGAACTGGACTCCCTGCGCACGCTCGGCGGCGGGCTGCTGCGGCTCGGGGCCTTCTCCAGCGCGACCGCCTCGCTCGTGCCGCGCGCGCAGGCCGCCTTCCGCGAGCGGCACCCGGGTGTCGTGGTCACGCGTGTGGAGGGCCCGTCGGTGAAGCACCTCGGGCTCGTCGTCGCCGGGGAGGAGGACCTGGCCGTGGTCAGCCCGGCGCTCGGCACGGCCCCGCCGCCCGGGGTGACGCTGCGGCACCTGCTGGACGAGCCGGTGCTGGTGGCCCTGGAGCGGGACCATCCGCTCGCGGGGCGGCGGGAGGTGCGGCTCGCCGAACTCGCCGACGAGGAGTGGATCGTCGGCAAGGAGCGCCTGGAGGACACCCTCTTCCGTCCGGCGGTCGCCGCCGGGTTCCGGCCGCGCACCGGGCTGCTCGCGCACGACTGGATCGCCAAGCTGGGCGCGGTCGCGGCGGGGCTCGGCGTCACGCTCGTGCCCGCGCTCGCGGCGGCCTCGGTGCGCCCGGACGTCGCGCTCGTCACGATCCCCCCGGAGGACGTCCCGTACCGCCGGATCCGCGCGGCCCTCCCGCCGGTCCCGACGACGGCGGCGACCGCGTTCCTCGGGGTGCTGCGGGAGACGGCGGAGGCGCTGCGGGGATCCCCGGGGTTCCCGCGCGGCGGGCACGCGGGATGATGGGGGCCATGATCGTCGCAGCCACCCAGTTCGCCCCGGTCGCCGGGGACATCGACGCCAACGTCCGTACGATCGCCGGCCTGGTCCGGGCGGCCGGGGCGGAGGGGGCGCGGGTCGTGGTCTTCTCCGAGCTCTCGCTCACCGGGTACGAGCCGTCCCTGATCCGCGACTCCCCCGGCCTGGTCCTCACCGAGGACGACGCGCGCCTCGAACCGGTGCGGGAGGCGTGCCGGGCCGTCGGCGCGGCGGCCGTGGTCAACGGGCCGGTGCGCACGGCCGGTTCGGGTGCCGGGATCACCACGCTGGTGGTCGGACCCGACGGCTCGCTCCTCGCCCGCTACGACAAGCAGCACCTGTACGGCGTCGAGGCCGAGGTCTTCGCAGCGGGTTCCACCGACGGGCGGTTCGCGCTCGACGGGGTCCGCTTCGCCCTGGCCACCTGCTACGACAACCGCTTCCCCGCCTTGGCCGAGCGGGCCGCCGCCGACGGCTGCGCCGTGTATCTGGCGAGTTCGGTGCTCGGCGCCGACAACGACTCCTTCGAGACGGTGTATCCGGCGCGGGCCCGGGACTTCGGCCTCCATGTGGTGCTCGGCAACGTGCTGGGGCCCAACGAGGACGGGGTGGGCTGCGGCCTGGCCGGGGCCTGGGGCCCGGACGGCGGGCGGATCGCGGACGCGGGCGCCGAGGAGCCGGGGTTCGTGCTCGCCGAGGTGGGCTGAGCACGCGGGAAGGGCCGGACGGTCGTGGGACATACGACCGTCCGGCCCCCTGGGGAGACCGTCGTGGAACCCCCGGTCCACGGCGTCACCCCGGCCCCGTCACGGGGCGTTCGTCCCCCTTACGGGGCGCTCAGACCCAGCGTGTACGCGCCGGAGCCGCTGTACGCGTGGACCAGGTACCGGTAGTAGCCCGCGGTGCCGTAGTAGCTGGTGTCCTCGTCGGCCGTCTCCGTGCCGCCGACGGCCACGTCCACCCACGCCGACCCGTTCCACTTCTGCAGGTACAGGTCGAAGTCGGTGCCGGCCGGGCCGCGCAGGCAGCCCACGTGGGTGCCGGAGGTCGCCGAGTAGTAGTACGAGCCGTTGGGCTGGGCCGCGGCCTGACCGGAGGCCAGGGTGCCCTGGTACGTGTACTGGGTGTCGTCGCAGCCGGTGGGCGGGGTCGTGGTGCCGACCGCCAGCTGGTAGGTGACCGTGTGCGTGGCGGAGCCCGTACCGGTGACGGTGATCGGGTACGTGCCGTTGGCGGTGCCCGCGGCGACCTGGACGGTCATCGTGGACGAGGAGCCCGAGGTCACCGAGGAGGGGCTGAAGGAGACCGTGACGCCGCTCGGGGCGCCGCTCGCGGAGAGCTGCACCGTCTGCGCGCTGCCGCCGGTGGTGGAGGTGTTCACCGTGGAGGTCACGGAGGCACCCGCCTGGACCGAGCCCGAGGACGGGTTCAGGGCGAGCGAGAAGTCCGGCGTGGTGGTGCCGCCGCAGTCGGTCTCACCGGACTGGGCCGGCACGCCGACCGCGTTCCAGGCCGCCTTCACCGCGTTGCACTCGGCGCTGCCGTAGGTGTTCTTGGCGCTGGTCAGGGTCGCCCTGCGGGCGGCGGGGTGGTTCCAGGAGGAGGTCTTCATGAGCAGTGCGCCCATGAAGATCTTGCCGGCCTTCTGGATGCCGATGCCGGTCACGGAGGACGGACCGCCGGAACATATCGGGCTGCTGGGCTTGCCGCCGCCCGGGTTGGAGCCCTCGGCGAGCAGGTAGAACCAGTGGTTCTGCGGGCCGGCCGCCGCGTGCACCTCGGTGCCGGAGGTCAACTGCGGGTAGCAGTTGGGGGCGCTGTCGGCGAGCGAGGGGTTGTACATGTAGCGGATCGGCTTGCCGTCGCCGAAGAAGTTGACCTCCTCGCCGACCGTGTAGTCCGGGGTGTCGTTCGGGTTGTTGGCGTAGTGCTCGGTGAGCGCGCCGAAGATGTCGCCCGTCGACTCGTTCATGCCGCCGTTCTCGTTGGACGAGCCCGAGCTGCCCGGCGTCCGGTCGAAGATCTCGTGGCCGTACTCGTGGGCAACGACGTCGATGGCGGTGAGCTGGTTGGAGCCGGTCTGGGCCCGTCCGTAGGTCGTCTTCGTGCCGTCGTAGTAGGCGTTGACCTCGCCCAGTCCGGCGCGGGCGGGGACCATGCCGCCCTGACCGTTCTGGCCGTTGTAGCCGAACCACTCCTTGAGCATGGAGTGTTCCCGCTGCGCCGCGTACATGATGTCGACGCAGGCGGTCACCAGGTCGTTGGCGCCGTTGTTGCCCCACGGCGAGGAGCCCGTGTAGGCGCTGCCGTTCTGGCCGCCGCACTTGAAGGAGCCGCGGCTGGTGTCGGTCATCGAGGTCGCGGCGGTGTCGATGGTGACGTTGCCGTTGTGGTAACCGCGGCCGTCGGCGTGCAGGATCTTGTCGGTGGCGCGGGCGACGGCCCCGGTGCGCGCGTCGACGAAGGTGTCGAGCGAGCTGGGGGCGTCCGCGGCGGTCCGGCCGACGACCAGGGTGTGCCAGGTGAGGACCGCCTTGCCGCCCTTGAGGAGCACGGTCAGCTCCGGGGCGCTCGCGCTCTCGACCGAGGCCAGCTGCTTCCGGGCGGTGGCGAGGGCCGCGTCCGCCGTCACCGTCGCCCTCGTGGAGACCCTGATGGCCGGGGCCGTGGCGCCGGTGACCTCGCGGACCCTGCCGGAGCTGTCGGAGACGACGACCGCGTCGCCTCCGACGACCGGGAGGCCGCGGTAGGTGCGCTCGTACGAGGCGTAGTACAGGCCGTTCGCCCAGGGGGTGACGGACGTCCGGACGAGGTCCTCGTCGGCTCCGTGCCGCAGCTCGTCGAGACCGCTGGCCGCCGCCTTGTCCGCGGCGGCGAGCGCCAGGGACTTGCCGTGGCCGGGCGGTACCGGCTGCGCCTGCGGGGCCGCGGCGGCGGGGCCGGCGAGGGCGGTCGCGAGGCTCGCCGAGAGCGCCAGGGCGGCCACGGTCGCCGTGAGTCTGGTGGGGTGCAACGTCTGCTCCGATCGGGGTGGGGATCGTGGTGGGGGAGACGGATCGTCGCGCCGAGTATGGGCGTGGACATGGCCAGTTCGGGACATCTCACGCGGCATAAGACGCGGGTTATGGTGCGCCCGTGCGCCGCTGCGTACGCTGCTGAAATGCAGCTGGAGTTGAGGCATCTTGAGGCCGTCTGCCGGATAGCGGAGGCGGGCAGTCTGGGGCGTGCCGCCGGGCGGCTCGGCGTCTCGCAGCCGGCCCTCTCCGCACAGCTCCGCCGCATCGAGCGGGTCGCGGGCGGGGAGCTCTTCCTGCGCGGCCGGCACGGCGTGGAGCCCACGCCGCTCGGCGAGTTCGTGCTCTCCAAGGCGCGGCTCGTGCTCGGCGAGATGGACGCGCTGGCCGCCGGGGCGCGGGCCGCCGCCCCGCACTCCCCGCTGCGGCTCGGCTGCATCCTGCTCGTCCTCGTCGACCGGCTGCTCGGTGAACTGGAACAGGCCATGGCGGGCCAGGAGATCGCCGTCACCGTGGAGCACTCGGCGACGACGCTGACCCGGCAGCTCGGCGCGGGACGGTACGACGCCGTGCTGTACGGGGAGGTCAACGACCACGAGGTGCCGCTGCCGGAGGGGACGACCGCGCGCACCCTCGTCCCCAAGGAGCCCTTCTGCGTGCGGCTCTCGGCGGCGCACCCGCTGGCCGGACGGGAGCGGATCGCGCTCGCCGAGCTCGCGGACGAGTCGTGGATGACACTGGTGGAGGACGACGACGGCGGCCCCGAGGCGCTCGTCGCCGCCTGTGAGAAGGCCGGGTTCACGCCCTCGCTACGGCACCGGGTCGCGGACCGGAAGATGCACTACGACCTCATCGCGGCGGGCCGGGCGATCTCGATGAGCCAGCCGACGGCCCCGGCGGCGGAGGGCACGGTGCTGCGGCCCCTGGAGGGCGATCCGGTGACGGGACGCATCCGGCTCGCCTGGAACCGGGCCGCGGTGTCGGCCCGGCAGGCGGAGCTGCTGTACGGCTCGGCGGCCCGCGCCTACCTGGCGAACGTCGACAACAACGCCTTCCACCGGACGTGGTGGGACGCGCGACCCGAGCTGCACCCGGTCCTGGAGGGCTGAGCGGCCTCAGTGCGGGAGGTGGTGGGCTCCGCGCCGGGCACCGGCGTCCCGGTCGTCCTCGTCGGTGTCGCCGGCCTCGTCGTCGGCCCCGTTCTCGCCCCGCAGGTCACGGACCATCAGGGTGGCTCCGGCGACCGCCCCCGGCATGAGGAAGACGGCGACGAAGGGCACCAGGAAGGCGAGCGTCAGCGGCACGCCGAAGCCCAGGACGGCCAGTCGGCGCCCGCGGAGCAGCCGCAGCCGCTCCTTGAGCTCGACGCCCCGGCGCTGGAGCGCGACGGCCGTCAGCTCCTCGGCGAGGAAGAAGCCGGAGACGCCGAAGCCGATGGCGGGGACGACGGTCTGGCCGACGACGGGGATGAACCCGCAGGCGAAGAGCAGGACGCCGTAGAACGCGACCCGCAGCAGGATCCGCAGACTGTCGCGGGCCGAGATCCACAACTCGCGCCAGAGCGGCAGGCCCGACTCGGGCACCTCGCCGCCCTCGCTGCGGTCGACCTCCTCGGACAGCGACTCGTAGAAGGGCTGGCCGACGAGGAGCGTGACGGCGGTGAAGGTGATGACCGCGAGGAAGAGCCCGAGGGCGAAGACCAGAGCCGTCAGGGTGCCGCGGAAGATCCCGAGCCAGGGCGAGGACCAGTCGTCGGCGAACGGCGTCGCCCACGCGGTCAGGTCGTCGGCTCCGTAACCGAGACCGACGAGCGCCCCCGCGTACAGGACGAGCGTCACGAGTCCGGGCAGCAGCCCGAAGCCGAACCAGCGTCCGTGCCGGCCCACCCACTTCTGGCCCTGCAACAGGTACTTGAAACCCACCCCGAGATCACGCATGGAGGTCACCCTAACCGCCGGTGACGCGGAAGGAATCCACGGTCGCCCCGAAGCGGGACCTGGCCTCTTCGAGGCGGCCCAGCGGCGCGGACACCCACACGTCGTACAGGGTCTCGTCGTCCTCCCAGGCGAGGTCGAAGGTGTGCCGGGAGCCCTCGGCGCGGGTGAAGCCGTCCCAGGTGAACTCCCAGCGGGCGGCGGGCAGCCCGCGGTGCGTCGTCTCCTCGACGGTGGCGTCGCGGTACCCCGGGTTGCTCGTCGGGCCGTCCTCGGCGGAGGCGCGCATCACCCCGATCGCCCCGCCGGGCGGGACCGGCCGGATCCGCACGCCGACCCGGACGGCTCCGTCCGGCGAGGTGTAGATGATCCGGGCACCGTCGGTCGAGCGGGTCGCCCCGGAGGGGACGAGCAGGGTGAAGCCGTCCTCGTCGGTGACCTGCCGGGACGGGAACCGCCCGGTCCCGGAGGCCGGGGTGCTCGCCGGTGCCGACGTCGCCGTGGAGCCTGCTCCAATCGTGCCGTGCGGCCCCGCCGCCGCCCCCTTCGGCGGCTCGTCCTGCAGCGCGAGCAGCACCGCCACCGTCGCCGCCGCCGCGCAGACCGCGGCGGCGGCCGCCACGAACGGCAGCGCCCGTGGTCCCCGGCGCCCGCTCCCCGGGCCCCCGGCGGCCGTGTCCTGACCCGCCCGGTCCAGGGCCGCCGGCGTCGGGGCGGCGGCCGGGGCGTCCTCGCGCAGGGTCGGCCCGAGGGCGACCGCCGCCGGCTCCTCCCCCGCCGCGCACGCGGCGAGCATCCGGCGCGCCTCCGCGGCCCCGAGGCGCAGCTCCGGGTCCCGTTCGAGCAGGCCCCGGACGACGGGGACGAGGGGCCCCATGGCCGCGGACGGCCGGACCTCCTCGTACACGATCGCGTGCAGGACGGCGCCGATGGAGTCCCGGCGGAACGGCGAGGTGCCCGTGGCCGCCGCGCACAGGACCGCGCCGAGCGACCACAGGTCGGAGGCGGGTCCGGCGTCGCCGCCCTGCATCCGCTCGGGCGCCGTGTACTCGGGGGTGCCGATGAAGACCCCGGTCCTGCTGAGCGTGGTGGCGCCGGGGAGGCTGGCGATGCCGAAGTCGGTGAGGACCGCCCTGCCGCTGTCCTTCTCCAGGAGGACGTTGGCCGGTTTCACGTCCCGGTGCAGCACGTCGCGGGCGTGGGCGGCGGTCAGCGCGTCGAGGAGGCCGAGTCCGAGGCGCGCGGTCTCCCGCGGGGAGAACACCTCGCCGGCGGCCAGCCGGTCGGCGAGGGAGCCGCCGTCGACGAGCTCCATGACGAGGGCGGGCCGTCCCTCGTGCTCGACCACGTCGTGGACGACGATCACATGGGGGTGGCGGACCTGGGCGACGACCCTGGCCTCCCGCAGCGCGTCGGCCGGGTCGGCGCCGGAGTCGAGCGCGAGGGTCTTGACCGCGACCTGGCGGCCGAGCAGTTCGTCGGTGGCGCGCCGGACGACGCCCATGCCGCCCTGGCCGAGCCGCTCGCCCAGCCGGTACCGGCCGCCGATCAGCTCGGGACCGCCGCGTTCCGACCCGTCGTACGCCACGACCGCGCTCCCCCTTCCACCGACACGGACACGGACATGATGCCGCACGCCGGTCCGGACACGACGAGGGCCGCACCCCGGTCGGTCGGGGTGCGGCCCTCGCTCGGCGTGTCCGGGATCAGACGGCGAGCTCGACCGTGATGTTGCCGCGGGTCGCCTTGGAGTACGGGCAGACCTGGTGGGCCTTCTCGATCAGGCTCTTGGCCGTCTCGACGTCCACGTTCGGGATGGTCGCCGAGATCTTGACGATGATGCCGAAGCCGTCGTCGTTCTTGCCGATGCCGACCTCGGCGGTGACCGTCGAGCCGGAGACGTCGGCGTTCTCGTTGCGGGCGACGACGCCGAGCGCGCCCTGGAAGCAGGCGCTGTAGCCGGCCGCGAAGAGCTGCTCGGGGTTGGTGCCCGCGCCGGAGCCGCCCATGGCCTTGGGCGGGTTCACGACGACGTCGAGCTGACCGTCGTCGGTGGCGACGCGCCCGTCACGGCCGTTCTCGGCGGTGGCGACGGCGGTGTAGAGAACGTCGGACTGCTGAATGGACATGCTGGGTACTTCCTTCTGCGGTTCGCCGCGACTCGCGCCCACGATCGCGACGGCTGAGGGAAGACTAGCGGGTCGCCGAGACGATCATCTTTCCGGTGTTGTCGCCGCGCAGCAGGCCGAGGAAGGCGTCCACGCCGTTCTCGATGCCCTCGACGAAGGTCTCGCGGTGCTTCAGCTCGCCGGACGCGAGCCAGCCGCCGACCTCCTGGACGAACTGGTTCTGGAGGCCGTAGTGGTCGCCGACGAGGACGCCCTGGAGCCGCAGCCGCTTGCCGATGATCATGGCCATGTTGCGCGGGCCGGGCACCGGCTCGGTGTCGTTGTACTGGGCGATCATGCCGCAGATGGTGGCGCGGCCGTGCACGTTGAGCGAGGAGATCGCGGCTTCGAGGTGGTCGCCGCCGACGTTGTCGAAGTAGACGTCGATGCCGTCCGGGGCGGCCTCGCGGAGCTGGTCCTTGACCGGGCCGTTCTTGTAGTTGAAGGCGGCGTCGAAGCCGAGCTCCTCGACGAGGAACTTCACCTTCTCGTCGGAGCCGGCGGAGCCGATGACCCGGGAGGCGCCCTTGAGCCGCGCCATCTGGCCGACCTGGCTGCCGACGGCGCCGGCGGCACCGGAGACGAAGACGGCGTCGCCCTCCTTGAAGGAGGCGACCTCGAAGAGGCCGGCGTAGGCCGTGAGGCCGGTCATGCCCAGGACGCCGAGGTACGCGGAGAGGGGGGCGAGCGCGGGGTCGACCTTGGTCGCGTGCCGGGCCGGGACGTCGGCGTACTCGCGCCAGCCGAGGCCGTGCAGGACGTGGTCGCCGACGGCGAAGCCCTCGGCGTTGGAGGCGACGACCTCGCCGACCGCTCCGCCGTCCATCGGGTGGTCGAGCGCGAAGGGCGGGATGTACGACTTCACGTCGTTCATCCGGCCCCGCATGTAGGGGTCGACGGAGAAGTGCAGGTTGCGCACGAGGATGTGGCCCTCGGCGGGCTCGGCGACCGGGGTCTCGCGCAGGGCGAAGTCCGCCGGCACGGGCCAGCCGTGCGGACGGGCGACGAGGTGCCACTCACGGCTGGACGCGGGAAGAGCGGACATGGGCACGGCCTCCAGAGAAAAGCTTGAGATCACAAAAGGTTCACTTACTGAAACAACCATGCTCCTGGATATTTCATGTTGTCAAGTATCTGGGTAGGATGAAGCCCATGGCCACCTCACGCACGGACCCCCTGACCCTCGAAGTCGTCGAGCTGATCGGCACGGTCGTGGCGCGCTACTACGAGGAGTACGAGCAGGCGGCCGCCCAGCACGCGCTGACCGGCGCCCAGGCCCGCGTCCTCGGCCTGCTCTCGCTGGATCCGCTGCCGATGCGCCGCATCGCCCAGAAGCTGAAGTGCGAGCCGTCCAACATCACCGGCATCGTCGACCGCCTGGAGGCCCGCGGCCTGGTCGAACGCCGCCCCGACCCGGACGACCGCCGGGTCAAGCTCGCCGCCGCCACCGAGGACGGCCGCGACACCGCCCGCCGCCTCCGCGAGTCCCTGGACTTCGCGCGCGAGCCCCTCGGCGAACTCACCGAGACCGAGCGGACCCTGCTGCGGGACCTGCTGAAGCGGATGCTCGGCACGGACGTGGCGTAACGCCTACACGCACCACCACAGGAACCGGGTGCACGTCGGGGTCGGGTCCGGCGTGGGGGTCTGGGTCGGGGTGGGGGCGGTGGTCGAAGGGGTGGGGCCGCCGGGGGTCGGCGAGCCGGTCGGCGGGGTGCTCGGCGTCGTCGTGGGCGTGGCGGACGTCGGGCCGGTGGCCGTCGGCGCGGCCGTCGTGCCGCCGTCACCGCCCTGGCCCGTGCCGGTGCCCGGGCCGGTGCCCGCACCCGGGCGGGTGCCGGAGCCCGATCCGGAGTCCGGGCCGGAACCCGAGCCCCGGCCCGGGCCGGAGCCCGTGCCCGAGCCCGCGCTCACCTGGCGGGGGCGTGCGGGGACGGAGGTGGGCGCGTCCGTCGCCGGGGACGGGCTCGAACCCTCCGGCGTCCGCGAGCTCTCGACGGGCCCGGGCTGGAGCGGGGTCGCGGTGACCTCCAGCTCCTCCACGGCGATGGCGGCGCCGTCCGGCGGCGGCTCCTCCAGGGCGAGCTTGCCCAGGGTCAGCGTCCCGGCCGCGAGGACCAGGCCCACCGTCCCCACCAGGACCGTGCGGCCGCCGCGGGAGCGCGCCCTCCTCCCCCGCCGCGGGGCTGACCTGCCGCGGGCGGCGCGCCGACCGCCGGGGGCGGGGCGCGGCGGTTCGAGGACGTCCAGCTCGTAGACGTGCTCGGGCGCGGGCCGGTCCGGCTCGTCGTGGGCGACGGGCCGGTCCTCGTAGATCGCGGGCCGGTCCGGCTCGCCGTACGCCACGAGCCGGTCCGGCTCGCCGTGACCGTGGTCCGGGGTGTGGACCGGTATGTGGGGGGTCTCGTACCGCAGCGCCTCGACGGGAGTCCCGCACCCGGCACAGGCGAGGGCCCCGTTGAGATGCCGCCGGCACGCGTGGCAGTAGTCCATGGGGCCCGCAGGCTATGCGGCCCGGTGCGGCGTCAGGTAGGCACAGACGTGAGGATCCTGTGTGGAAACCGCAGGTCGTCGGCGGTGCGCCGTGATTCTCCCGCTTCGGGAGGGATGACCTCGGGACCTTCCTCACCCTGCGTACGGCCTCCGGCACCGCCCGCGCCGGGGCCCCGGGCGGCTCAGCCCAGCGCGCGCCGAGCCCCGGACGGCCGGACGATGCCAACAGGACCGCGCTTCGCGCCCGCCTCGCCCGTGCCAGCACCGCACTCCGGAGGATCCGCCGTGACCGTCAGCCTTGAGCAGCTGCGCCGTTGCCATGTCGCCGTCGACCTGGGTGCCGCGCGCACCCGGGTCTTCGTCAAGGGCGCCGGACTCGTCGTCGACGAGCCGAGCGTCGCCGCCGTCAACACCCGCACCGGGGCGCTGATCGCCGTCGGCGCCCTCGCCGAGAAGATGACCGGCCGCACCCCCGACTACATCCGCGTCGTGCGCCCGGTCTCGGGCGGCACGGTCGTCGACATCGAGATGGCGCAGCGGATGCTCCGTCACCTCCTCGGCGAGAAGCTGCGCCGGCAGCTGCGGCGCAAGCCCCGGCTGCGCGCCGCCGCCTGCACCCCGCACGACAGCGACCCGCTGGCGCAGCGCGCCGCCGTGGAGACCCTCGTCGGTCTCGGGGCGCGCCGGGTCGAGCTGGTCGACACCCTGATCGCGGCGGCCGTCGGCTGCGGGCTGCCGGTCGAGCAGCCGACCGCGACGATGATCCTGGTGTGCGGGGCGGCGACCACCCAGGTCGCGGTGCTCTCGCTCGGCGCGATCGTCACGGCGGAGCGGATGCCGGTCGGCGGCGACGCCATCGACCACGCCGTCATCCAGCACCTGCGCCACCACCACGAGCTGATGCTGCCGAGCCAGTCGGTGCGCCCGCTGCAACTGGCCCTCAGCGGCAACGGCCTGACGACGCACGGGCCGGCCTGGACGGAGATCCACGGCCGGGACGTGGCCACGGGCCTGGCCCGCTCGGTGACCGTGGACACGGCTGCCGTGCGGGAGGCGATCCACACCCCGCTGACGGCGGTCCTCGACGGCATCGGGAAGGTGCTGCGGGACTGCCCGCCCGACCTGGTGGCCGACCTCGCGGACCGCGGGATCATGATGGTGGGCGGCAGTGCGCTGCTGCCCGGCCTCGACCAGATGCTGCGCGAGGCGACCGGGATGCCGGTGCACATCGCCGAACGGCCGGACGTCTGCGCGGTCCTGGGCCTCGGCGCGATGCTGGAGGGCAAGGTCCAGCCGATGGTCCTCGACCCGCTGGCCGAGCGGGACCCGCTCGCCGACGACGAGGACTGAACCATCCGAAACCGGATGATTCATACGACAATGAGACCATGACGCTCATGGACGAGGACGCCGAGGCCGCGCACACCGACGACGGCACGGAGACGCCCCGCCTGCCCATGCTGCTCGAAGCGGTCCTCAGCGTCGGCACCGACCTCGAACTCCGCACCACCCTCCAGCACATCGTGGACTCCGCCACCGAGCTGACCGGAGCCCGCCACGGGGCGCTCGGGGTCGTCGACCCCGAGCGCCACCACCTCACCGACCTCTTCACGTCCGGCATGACGGACGAGGAGCGGGAGCGGATCCGCCGCCTCCCCGACGGCCGCACCGGTGCGCTCGGCGTCCCGATCCGGGTCCACACCCAGGTCTTCGGCCATCTGCACCTCACCGAGAAGCACGCGGGCGGCTTCACCGAGGAGGACCACGCCCTGCTCCGCGTCCTCGCCTCGCAGGCCGGCATCGCCATCGGCAACGCCCGGCTGTACGAGACCGCACGGCAGCGGGAGCGCTGGATCGAGGGCGCCGCCGCCGTGACGACGGCCCTGCTGACGGGCGCCACCGCCGAGAACGCCCTGACGACGGTCGCCGAGCAGGCCCGCATCCTCGCCGACGCCGCCGCCGGTGTGGTCCTCCAGCCCACCGAGGAGGGCGGGATGGAGATCGTCGCCGCCTCCACCACCGAGGACCCGGGCGATCTGGTCGGCACGACGATCGCACCCGGCTCCCCGGTCCTGGTCCAGCTCCTCGGCGGGGAACCGGTGTTCGTCGAGGACTCGGCGACGGACCCCCGGATGACCACCCACGTACGGTCCCGCTTCGGCCCGTCGATGATGCTGCCGCTGCAGAGCGGCGGGAAGCTCATCGGCACCCTCGCCCTGCCCCGGCGGCGCGGCGGCAGCCCCTACTCGGCGGTCGAGCGGCTGCTCGCCTCGCAGTTCGCCTCGCAGGCGGCGCTCGCGCTGGTCCTCGCGGACGCGCGGCACGACCGGGAGCGGCTCGCCGTCTTCGAGGACCGCGACCGGATCGCCCGGGACTTGCACGACCTGGTCGTGCAGCGGCTGTTCGCCACCGAGATGATGCTGGAGTCCACCCGGCGGCGCGCGGCCGGCTCCTCCGACGAGGACGAGCTGCTCGGCCGGGCCGTGGACGAGCTGGACTCGACGATCCAGGAGGTCCGGACGACGATCTTCGCGCTTCAGCAGCCGCCGGCGGACGCGCCCACCACCTTCCGGGGCCGGGTGCTGCGCGAGACCGGCGGGGCCGCGGCCCTGCTCGGCTTCCAGCCGTCCGTGCACTTCACCGGAGCGGTCGACACGCTCGTCGACGAGCCGACGGCGGAGCGGCTCCTGGCCGCGCTGCGCGGTGCGCTCGCGGCGGCGCACCGGCGGTCCGGGGTCGGCGCGATCACGGTGGAGGTGTCCGCCGGGGCGGGCGGCGCGCGGCTCCGCGTGGAGGACGATGCCGCTCCGCCGGTCACGGTGACCTGGCCCTGACCCGTACGGCCCAACCCGGCGCGCCGAGCGTCTCCCCCGGATCTTGACTGGTGGCGTGACGACGACCGAGACCACGCCCCCGACCGCCGCGGCCTACCGCAACCTGGTGATGGCCACCATCGGCTTCACGCTCACCTTCTGGGCGTGGGACCTGATCGCGCCGATCGCGAGCTGGTACGGGGACCGGCTCGACCTCAGCTCCTTCCAGCAGTCGCTGCTGGTGGCCGTGCCCGTCCTGGTCGGCTCGGTCGGCCGCATCCCGGCCGGGGCGCTGACCGACAGGTACGGGGCGAAGCTGATGTTCCCGCTGGTGTCGGCGCTGACGATCGTTCCCGTGCTGCTGCTGATCGTCGTCAAGGACAGCTACGGCCTGATGCTGGCCGTCGGCTTCCTGCTCGGCCTCGGCGGCACGACGTTCGCCATCGGCATCCCGCTGGTCAACTCCTGGTTCCCGCCCGCCAAGCGCGGTCTTGCGCTCGGGGTGTTCGGCATGGGCATGGGCGGTGTCGCGCTCTCCGGCTACTTCACGCCCCGGATCGCGAAGCACGGCGAGAACCTGCCGTTCATCGTGGTCGCGATCGCCCTGGCCGCGTACGCGGTACTGGCCACGTTCCTCATCACGGACCGCCCCGACCGGCCCGTGCCGACGGCGTCCCTGGCGACCCGCCTGGGCTCGGCGGCGCGGCTGCGCGTCACGTGGGAGCTGTCGGCGCTGTACGCGATCGGGTTCGGCGGGATCGTGGCGTTCGGGGTCTACCTGCCCACGTACCTGAAGACCTGGTACGAGCTCGACCCCACGGACGCGGGCACCAAGGCGGCCGGGTTCGCCCTCGTGACGGTCGTGTTCCGCCCGATCGGCGGCTGGCTCTCGGACCGGGTCCACCCCGCGATCGTGACCGCCGTCGCGCTCGGGGTCGTGGCCCTGCTCGCGATCGTCCAGGCCTTCGAACCGCCGCTGAACCCGGGCGGCACGACGGCGCTCCTCATCATGGCCGCCGGACTCGGCACCGCGAGCGGCTCCGTCTTCGCCCTGGTCTCCCAGGTCACCCCCCAGGCCAAGGTCGGCAGCGTGACCGGCATCGTCGGCGCGATGGGCGGCCTGGGCGGGTTCCTGCCGCCGCTGGTGATGGGCGCGATCTACAGCGCGAAGGGGTCGTACGCGATCGGTTTCATGCTGCTGTCGGACCTGGCGCTGGCGGGGTGCGTGTACGCGTACGGGCGGATGCGGGGGCTCGGGCCGGGGGGCGCGTCACCGGACGCCGAGCCCACGAGCCTGACGACGACCCGCACCTGACGCCCCGGGGCCGGCGCGGCCCACGGCAGAATGCACCGCGTGACCCTCGCAGTCGACCACCCCGAGGAGTACGACCGGTGAGCGCCCTCTTTCCCGCCCTGGCGGATCCGACCCACCGTCCCGCCCTCCGCTTCGGCGACGACGTCCTGAGCTACGACGGGCTGGCCCGCGCCGCCTCCGCCCTCGCCGCCCGCCTCGGCGGCATGGACCGCGTGGCCGTCTGGGCCACCCCCACCGCCCGTACGGCCGTGGCGGCCGTCGCCGCCCTGCTCGCGGGCGTGCCCGCCGTACCGCTCAATCCGCGCACGGGAGAGCGGGAGCTGGCGCACATCCTCGGCGACAGCGCCCCGGACGCGGTGCTCGCGGGACCGGGGGACGAGCTGCCCGGCGGCCTGGCGGCGCTGCCCCGGATCGACGTGGAGCTCACCGGGCCTCAGGCCCCCGCGCCGTCGGGCCCCGTCGACCCCGAGTCCCCCGCCCTGATCGTCTACACGTCCGGCACCACCGGCCCCCCGAAGGGCGTGCTCCTGTCGCACCGGGCGCTCGCCGCGTCCCTGGACGCGCTGGCCGGCGCCTGGTCGTGGACGGCGCGGGACGTCCTCGTGCACGCGCTGCCGCTGTTCCACGTGCACGGTCTCGTCCTCGGGATCCTGGGCCCGCTGCGCCGCGGCGGCGAGGTCCGGCACCTGGGGGCGTTCTCGGTGGAGGGCGTCCGGCGGGAGCTGGGCGACGGCGGGACGATGCTCTTCGGCGTGCCGACGATGTACCACCGGATCGCCGAAGCCCTCGGTCACGACGAGGCCCTCGCCGCGGCGCTCGCCGGGGCCCGGCTCCTCGTGTCCGGCTCCGCCGCGCTGCCCGTGCACGACCACGAGCGCGTCACGGCCGCGACGGGCCGGACGGTCGTGGAGCGGTACGGGATGACCGAGACGCTCATGAACACCAGCGTCCGGCCGGGCGGCGAGCCCCGTCCCGGGACCGTCGGGCCGCCCCTCGCGGGCGTGGACCTGCGTCTCGTGGAGGAGGACGGCTCCGTGCTCGATCCGCTCGACGGGGAGTCCGTCGGCGAGGTCCAGGTGCGCGGACCGAACCTCTTCTCCGGCTATCTCAACCGCCCGGACGCGACGGCGGCGGCCTTCGACGGCGACTGGTTCCGCACCGGTGACATGGCGGTCCGTGAGGCGGACGGCGGGGTGCGTCTGGTGGGCCGGAAGGCGACCGACCTGATCAAGAGCGGCGGCTACAAGATCGGGGCGGGGGAGATCGAGAACGCGCTCCTCGACCATCCCGGCGTCCGGGAGGCGGCGGTCACCGGCGAGCCCGACCCGGACCTGGGCGAGCGGATCGTGGCCTGGGTGGTGCCGCGGGACGGGGAGAAGCCGCCGGCGGAGGCGGAGCTCGCCGACCACGTGGCGAGGCTGCTCGCCCCGCACAAGCGTCCCCGGGTGGTCCGCTACCTGGACGTGCTCCCCCGCAACGACATGGGCAAGATCCTGAAGAAGGCGCTGCCCGGCGCCCGTTGACGGCACGGAGGCCGGGCCCCGCGGTGACGGGGCCCGGCCTCACGCTGCTGTTACCTCACGCCGATCGCGCGGATCAGCTCCTGGGTCACGGAGCCGCCCCGGTCGTCGCTCGCCCCGGCCCGCAGCGACACGGAGCCCGCGCCCTTGGGGATCCGCAGCTCACCGGTCCAGGAGGCGCCGCGCGAGGACTTCTTGAGCGCGACCTTCGTCCAGGTGGCGCCCTCGTCGTAGGAGACCTCCAGGGTGCCGGTGCCGATGGTGCCGGCGCCGGCCGCGCCCTTCACGTGTTCGGCGGAGATCCCGATTGGCAGCCTGCCGCCGGCGCGGACGTCGCCGTTCAGGTCGGTGTCCACGTCGAAGCCGAGGTTGAGGAGGGGCAGGTAGGTGATCCGGTCGGAGGGCGTCTCCGCGGAGCGGAACGTCCACTCGCTGTGGCCCTTGGTGCCGAGCCGCCAGCGGTCCGCGTCGAGCGCGGTGTCGGTGACGACCTTGTACGTGGCCTCCTCCGCCGGGGCGTCCCAGGCGTAGGCGCCGGAGCTCGTCTTGCGGTCGACGCGGACGCCGTTCACGTACACCTCGGTGTACTGGGTCATGGTGTCGTCGCTCCACACGTTGCCGAAGCCGGTGTGGTCGGTGCCGGAGTCGCCCCAGCCGGGGGTGTTGAAGCGGAG
The DNA here is from genome assembly GCF_040303145.1 of Streptomyces sp. NPDC096079. NCBI lineage: Bacteria > Bacillati > Actinomycetota > Actinomycetes > Kitasatosporales > Streptomycetaceae > Streptomyces > Streptomyces sp. NPDC096079. The sequence continues at coordinate 527,360 of NZ_JBEOST010000002.1, read as the reverse complement.
GTCGTTGCCGGTGCGCTGCTGGCCCCAGCCGAGGCCGGTGCCCAGCCAGGGGTGCCAGACGGGACCGAACCATTCGAGCTCCGTGCGGCTGCCGCCCCGGTAGACGGACTGTCCGCCGCGCTGCTCCAGGGATTCTCCGAGGTCGACGGACTCGTGCCAGCGCTGGCCGGTGCCGGTGGAGACGTACTCGGTGCGCTCGGCCGGGAACGCGATCCACTCCTTGAAGCCGAAGCCGATGCGGAAGGTGTCGGTGATCGAGTACCGGAACTCGCCGCCGAGTTCCTTGCGCCTGGTCGGCATGCGGAACGTGGAGTGGATCGTGGCGAGTTCGTTCCTGCCGGGCCGGAAGACGAGGTCCTTGCCGATGGCGCCGGGGTGTCCCTCGGAGAGGTCGTAGGTGTACGGGGTGAAGCGGGTGCCGGTCAGGTCGACGCGCTTGCCGCGGGCGGCGCCGGCGGCGAGCCGCTGGGCGTCGGCGGTGTTGACGGTGGCGACGGCGAGCGGGCGGTCCTCGTAGTCGGCGGTGCCGAACCACTTCATCAGCCGGCCGGGCTGGTCGTCGGTGACGAAGAGGGCCTTGGCGCCGGCGTCCTGGGCGGTCTGGGCGAGCTGCTTCGGGTCGGCGCCCTCGGTGAGCCGGACGAGCACGGCCTTGCCGGTGGCGTTCTTGCCGGTGTACTCGGCGGGGGTGCCGGTGCCCGCGTCGACGAGGCCGAGGCGGTGGCCGCCCTCCAGGAGGGTGCTGCCGCCCTGCGGCGTGGCCTCGGAGAGGCGGACGCCGTCGACGCTCGCCTCCAGCATCGGCTTGCCGAGGCGCCAGACGGTCCGGTACTCGAAGGTGCCGGTGGCGGGCTCGGCGGTGGGCGCGGCGAAGATCGAGTCGTAGGTCACCGGGACCTGGACGGCGCCGCCGTAGGAGGCGCCGTTGGCCTGGCGGTCGAACTCCATGAGGAGCTGCCGGGTCTCGGTGCGCCGGCCGACCTCGGCACGGATCTCGCGGAGCTGCCGCCCGTCGAGGGTGATCTCGCGGTCGCGGTCGAGGGTGATCTCCGGCGCGGTGAGGAAGCCGAGGCCGAGGGAGTCCTCGCCGTGGGAGCCGCGCACGTCGAGGAAGGTGTCGACGGTGTACGTGCCGGGCTTCAGGCGGAGTTCGAGGGTGCCGGACTCGCCGACCGCGGCCGGGAAGGGGTCGACGCCCTGGGTCAGCTGCTGCACGCCGAGGTGGGCGGGGGTGGGGGCGCCGTCGCGGTCCTTGACGTGGACGGTGAGGGTGTAGCGCTCCTCCTCCTTCACGAGGCCGAGCGCGGTGTGCGCGACGGTCGCGCCGCCGGCGGTGGCGGTGATCCGTCCGGAGGACCGGCCGACGGGGGCCTTGGTGCCGTCGCCGGTCACCGTGGTGGAGGCGGAGCCGTGGGCGGGGACGGTGAGGGCGGTGTCCGCGAGGGCGGCGACCCCGGCGGGCATGCCCTCGACGGCGAGGTTCAACTCGACCGGGGCGTCGGAGGAGTTGGTGTAGGTGACGGTCCTGGTGACCGGCTTGCTCTCCTCGTACGGCCAGGAGGTGAAGCCGAGGTCGGCGGAGCCGGTGGCGGTGACGTTCGCGGCGATCGCGGCGGCCACGTCGACGCGGCCGGCGCCGAGCTCGTACGCGGTGGCGCCGAGGGTCTTCGACGAGGACATGAGCGCGTTCTTCAGCTGGGCGCCGGTCCAGTCGGGGTGCTTCTCGGCGAGCAGCGCGGCGACGCCGGCGACGTGCGGGGTCGCCATCGAGGTGCCGCTCATGGTCGTGTAGGGGCCGCTCCCTGCGACGAGCTGGGAGCGGGCGGCGAGGATGTCGACGCCGGGTGCCGATACGTCGGGCTTGAGGGCCTGGTCGCCGTAGCGGGGGCCCTGGCTGGTGAAGTAGGCGGCGCGGTCGGCGGAGTCGACGGCGCCGACGGTGAGCGCGGAGTCGGCGGCGCCGGGCGAGCCGATGGAGCCGGGGTAGCCGGAGTTGCCGGCCGCGATGACGAAGAGGGCGCCGGTCTCGGCGGAGAGGGTGTTGACGGCCTGGGCCATCGGGTCGGTGCCGTCGCTGGGTTCGCTGGAGCCGAGGCTCATCGAGACGATCTTCGCGTCGATGTCCTCGGCGGCCCACTCCATGCCCGCGATGATCTGCGACTCGGTGCCGGAGCCCTGGTCGCTGAGGACCTTGCCGACGGCGAGGGTGGCGCCGGGGGCGACGCCCTTCTCCTTGCCGTCGCTCGCGGCGCCGGAGCCGCCGACGGTGGAGGAGACGTGCGTGCCGTGCCCGTTGCGGTCGGCCACCTCCTGGCCCTCGATGAAGGACCGGGTCTCGGCGACGCGGCCCGCGAGGTCGGGGTGGTCGAGGTCGGCGCCGGTGTCGAGGACGGCGACCTTGACGCCCTTGCCGGTGAGCCCGGCCTCCCAGGCCTCCGGGGTGCCGATCTGGGCGTTGGACTCGGCCATGGCGGCCTTCACGCGGCCGTCGAGCCAGACCTTGCCGGGGGCGGCGGAGCGGGCGGAGCCGCGGGCGGTGAAGCCCTGCCAGAAGGCGGCGGGGTCGGTGGCGGTGACGGCGGCGCCGCCGATGCTGGGCAGGGCGCGGACGGTCTCGGTGCCGCGCGGGGCGGCGGCGGCGCGGGCGCCCTTCCCGCCGTACGAGACGATCAGCGGGAGTTCGCCGGTGACGCCCTGCTCGACGAGGCCGGTGACGTCGAAGAGGCGCGGGTCGAGCGCGCCGGAGTCCAGGTAGGGGCGGGCCTCGTCGGGGACGACGGTGACGCGGCCGTTCGCGGTCTGGGTCCGTATCGCGCCGGTGGCGCCCTTCGCCCGGTCGACGGTGACGGTCCGGTTGCCGTCGCCGAGGTCGGTGAGGGTGACGCGGTCACCGGTGACGAGGGTGACGGTGGTGCTCGTCGCGGACGCCTTGAAGGTGTCCGGCACGGCGGGTGCGGTGTTCGCGGCGGCGGCGGTCTGCCCGGCCGTGAGCATCACGAGGGAGACGCCCGCGGCGAGCAGCGCGGCCCTCCCTCTGTCGAAGGGTGTGGTCCTCGACGTCATCGTTCGAACTCCTCGCGGACCCGGGGTCGGGGGTGTTCCGGGTGCCGCGAGGAGTCTTGGCCCGTGGGGCGGGTGTTGACCCCTGTCACTCCTGGCGGTTATGTGCCGTGGCGGCCAACCGCCAGGACGGGACGGTCCGTTCGGGGAGATTGCTCACGGAGTGGGGTCGAGGGCGTCATAGCGGCGGAATCCGCGCCCGTACAGGGCGAGGATGCCGATCGCCAGGACACAGGCGATCCCGCCGCCGGTGACGGCGACGGCCGGCGAGGTGAGGTCGGCGACGGAGCCCGCGAGGAAGTCGCCGAGCCGGGGCCCGCCGGCGACGACCACGATGAAGACGCCCTGGAGCCGGCCCCGCATCTCGTCGGGGGCGGCGACCTGCATCATCGTGTTCCGGAAGATCATCGAGACGGTGTCGGAGTAGCCGGCGAGGGCGAGCATCAGCAGCCCGAGCCAGAGGTTCCGGGTGAGCCCGAAGACGGCGATGGCGGTGCCCCAGGCGGCGACGGAGAGCAGGATCGCCTGGCCGTGGTGGCGGATGCGGCCCTGCCAGCCGGAGAGGACTCCGCCGAGGAGCGCCCCGAACGCGGGCGCGGCGACGAGGAGTCCGGTGGTCCTGGCGTCGCCGCCGTACCAGAGGACGGCGATGGCGGGGAACAGGGCGCGGGGGTGGGCGAGGATCATCGCGCAGAAGTCCGAGAAGAACGTCATGCGCAGGTTGGGGCGGGTGGCGAGGAACCGCAGCCCGTCGAGGACGGAGGCCCGCTTGCTCCCCGTCCGTTCGGGGAGCATGGACGGCAGCCGCCACATCGCGTAGAGGCTCGCGGTGAAGGCGATCGCGTCCACGAGGTACGCGGTCTGGTAGCCGGCGAAGCCGACGATCAGGCCGCCGAGGCTGGGTCCGACGAGCGTGCCGAAGGTGGTCGTCATCGAGTTGAGCGCGTTGGCGGCGCGCAGCTGCTCGGGCGGCAGGAGCCGGGGCATCATCGAGGAGCGGGCGGGTGAGTTGAGGGCGGCGCACACGGCCTGGAGGGCGACGATCCCGTACAGGAACCAGACGTGGTGGAAGCCGGCGAACGCGGCGGCGGCGAGGGCGATGGAGAGCACGGCGGAGCCGCTCGCGCTGGCGAGGCCCAGCTTGCGGCGGTCCACGGTGTCGGCGATGGCGCCGCCGTAGAGGCCGAAGACGACGAGCGGGACGAGGGCGAAGAGGCCGACGAGTCCGACGGAGAAGGGCGAGCGGGTGATGTCGTACACCTGGAGGGAGACGGCGAGCGCCGTCATGCCCTGCCCGACCCAGGAGACGGTGTTCCCGAACCAGAGCCGGCGGTAGTGCGCGGAGGTGCGCAGCGGGGTGAGGTCGGCGAAGACCCTGGGCCGGTCCCGCTCCCGCTCCCGGGTGTCCTGGGTGGCGGTCACGCGAGCTCGTACCGCAGCTCGGGGCGCTCCCAGTGGATGTGTCCGGTGGGCGGCACGGTGCCGGTGCGGACGGCGCCGGTCCGCAGGTAGAACTCCTCGGCGGGCGGGTGGGCGACGACCCGCACGGAGCCGAGTCCCGCGGCCCTGGCCCGCTCGGTCATGTGGTCCATGAGGAGCCGGCCGATGCCGCGTCCCTGGGCGGAGTCGGCGACGAAGGCGAGGTCGAGCTCGGCCTCGTCGACGAGGAGCGCGTAGAAGCCGAGGACCCGGCCGCCGTCGCCGTCGTCGACGGCGACGTAGACGGGGTGGTGCTCGATGTACGGACCGCCGACCTGGTAGCCCTCGACCATGGGGGCGTAGTCGCCCCGGTAGGCCCTGGAGGTCCGGACGAGCCTGGTGAGCCGAGGGGAGTCGTCGGCGGTGGCGCGCCGGATGCTGATGTCGGACATGGAGCGAGTATAGGAGCGTTTACCGCTCCTGCTCCTTACAATTCGATGAACGCGCCACGCCCCCGTGCCCGGTGGCGTCCTCCTCCGTCCGGGGTGGCGGGCGGTACCGCCGGGAGGGGTGGGGCGGATCACAAGATCGCACGAAGCGCTACGATGCGTCATCATGCGATCGCACGGCGTGATGGTCGGTTCGCCCCCCGGTTTCCCCGTCGGCGCGATGCGGGAGAGGGAGATGCCGCTCGGCGCGCTCCTCGCCCGGTTCACCGTCGAGACGAGCGGCCCGGTGGGCGAGCCCGTGTTCGGCGTCGGCCTGCGCCCGGCGGGCCCGCCGCACGCGCACGTCCGCGCACGTCCGTGAGCGCGCCCGCCGCCGGCCCCGGGAGGTACGGCCCCACCGGCCCCGGGAGGTACGGCCCCACCGGCCCCGCCTCCCCCATCGTCCCCGCCGGCCCGACGGTCGCCGCGCCGTCCTGCGAGCGGATCGACTACGTCGACCCCCGGGACCGGGTGGTGGCCCAGGGCGGGCGGGGGTCCGGGCCTCCCGCCGGGCTGCTCCGGCGGTACGCGGCCACCGTCTGCACCGACCCCGCAGGCCGGGTGCTGCTGTACCGGCGCACCCCCTCGGCACGGGCCTATCCCGACCACTACGACGTCCTGATCGGCGGGGCGGTCCGCAGCGGCGAGGCCTACCGCGCCGCCGCGCTCCGGGAACTCCGCGAGGAGCTGGGCTGGGGGCGGGCGCCCGGCCTCACCGAGGCGTACCGGATCCGCGTCGACGATCCGCACGGCTCCTGCTTCCTGACGGTCCACCGCTGGACGGCGGACCTCGCGCCCCGGCCCGACCCCCGCGAGATCGCCTGGTGCGGCTTCGTCACCCCGCTCGCCGTCCTGACCGGCGGCTACACCCCGCTGGTCCCGGCCGGCGCGGACGCCCTGCGCCGTCTCTTCCCCCGCTGACCGCCCCGCCCCTCGTACGACACCGCTGTGACGACACCGCTGTGAGGACGCCTCCCCCATGACGTACTGCGCGCTGCCCCTGGCCGGTGCCTCGCTCGCCGTCCCCGGCCCCCGGCCGGAACCGCTCCCGGGAGCCGAGCGGCTCGACCGCGCCCGGACCCGGCTCGCCACCCGCCTGCTCGCGTCCGCCGGACCGGACGGACTGCTCCGGGCCCCGTGCGACAGCCGCGTACTGGAGTCCGCCCTGGCCCTGCGGCTGCTCACGGTGACGGGCGTGGACCCGGACGGCCAGGAGCGGCTGACCCGACGCCTGAAGACCGCCGTGGACGAGGGCGCCCCCGACCCCGTGCAGGAGGCGGCGGCCCGCGCGGCGCTGGGCGAGTACGTGGACGGGCGGGCCGCGCTCGACCGGCTGCTGGGCGACTTCGACCACTTCACCGCCGGGCGCAAACGGCTGATGTTCCAGACGATCCTGGCCGAGCTGGACTCCCACCCGCACCTCCGGCTCCCGCGCCCGGAGTGCGCGTTCGACGCGCGGGGGCAACAGCGGTGGCTGTCCGTGGAGATGGCCGCGCTGAAGGTCCTCCACGCCTTCGGCACCGGCGCGCCGGGGCTCGTCGCCGCCCCGGACTGGCAGGTCCTCGCGCCGTGCGCGCGGCCGGGCCCGCCTCCGTACGGCAACCATCTCGCCTGGATACTGGCCCTGTTGGCGCTCCGTCATCACCCGCGGTACGCGGCCGGGGTACGGGCGCGGGCGCGGGAGCTGCGGGAGTGGCTGTGCCCTGACGGCGGGCTCCCCGCCTTCACGGGCCTCGCCGTGTTCGCCACGGCGACCGGCGGGCTCGCCCTCGCGGGCGCGGGCGCGCCCCGGCGCACCGTGGAGGCGCTCGCGGACGCGCTGGCCTCCCAGCAGAACCCGGACGGGGGCTGGGGCTTCGACCGGGGCGTCGCCCAGAGCGACGTCGACGACACCGCGTACTGCGTGGAGTTCCTGCGCGCGGTCGCCCGGGACCGGCTCCCCCAGCGGGTGGCGGCCGGCGAGCGGTACCTGCTCGCCCGGCGCGGCGAGGACGGCGGATTCCCCACGTTCGAGCGCGGCACGGTCTCCGAGACGGCGATGACGGCGGGGGCGGTGAACGCGCTCGCGCCGGGGGCGGCGCACCTGCCGGTGATCGAGGGCGCGGTGCGGTTCCTGATGGCCCCGCGCGGGAGGGGCCGGCGGTACGAGCGCAGCTGGAGCCTCAACGAGAGCAACGCGCTGTTCCGTACCGTCCTCGCGTACGACTCCTTCCGGGCGGCCGCGCCCCGCCACCCGGCTCTGGGCGAGGTCACGCGGGCACGGGCGCGGGCCGTCGCCCGGCTCGTCGGCACCCAGAACGCCGACGGCGGCTGGGGCCACGTGCCGTCGGACCCCAGCGATCCGATCAGCACGGCGTACGCGCTGATCGCCGTCGCGCGGACGCCGTCCGCCCGTGCCGCGGCGGAGCGGGCCGTGCGGCACCTCCTCGAACGGCAGCGTCCCGACGGCGGATTCGTCTCGCGGCCCGACCAGGTCGGGCCGCGTCCGCTCACGTACCACGTGCCCGTCCTGACGGACGTGTGCGTCCTGCTCGGCCTCAACCACGCACGCGCGTACACCGCCCCCCTCTCCCCCGAGGAACGTTCATGACCTTCGACGACCCGAAGACCCTGCTCGTCTCGCTCGGCCCCGAACCGGCCGACATCACCCCGGCCGGCGCGGACACGGGGGCCTCGACCGGCTCAGCGGTCGGTCGCGCAGGGGGCGAGGGCGTCCGGGTCGACGGTGTCGAGCCGGACGGCCAGCGCGTCGAGCCGCTCGCGCAGCTCGCGGATCTCGTCGAGACCGAGGCCCGTCGCGGCGGCGATCCGGCGCGGCACGCCGAGGGCCCGCTCGCGCAGGGCGGCCCCGTCGCCGGTGAGGCGGACGGTGACGGACCGCTCGTCCTCGGGGCTGCGGCGGCGCTCGACGAGCCCCGCCGCCTCCAGGCGCTTGAGCAGCGGCGACAGGGTGCCGGAGTCGAGCCGCAGCCGCTCCCCGATCCCCTTCACGGGCAGCTCGCCGTGCTCCCAGAGCACGAGCATGACGAGGTACTGGGGGTAGGTGAGCCCCAGCTCCTTGAGCGCGCCCCGGTAGACGCCGTTGAAGGCACGGGTGGCGGCGTGCAGGGAGAAGCAGATCTGGTTGTCGAGCCGGAGGAATTCCTCGTCCATGGGGTCCAGGGTACGGGAGACGCGCATCACACGCGATTAAGTTGTGCACAACTTAATCGCGCACTAACAATATGAGGGCGGCGCACAGCCGCCACGGCCCTTCGAGGAACGGAAGACCCCATGGACGCGATCTACACCGCCGTCGCCACCGCCAACGGCCGCGAGGGCCGCGCCGTCAGCTCCGACGGCCACATCGACCTCCCCCTCGCCCACCCCCAGGCGCTCGGCGGCAACGGCCAGGGCACCAACCCGGAGCAGCTCTTCGCCGCCGGGTACGCGGCCTGCTTCGCCAGCGCCATGGGTGTGGTCGCCCGCCAGGAGAAGATCGACATCTCCGAGGCCTCCGTCACCGCCGAGGTCTCCATCGGCAAGGACCCGGCGGACGGCGGCTTCGGCCTCGCGGTCGTGATGCGCGCCGAGTTCCCGGACCACCTCCAGGGCGAGGCGGGCCTCGCCCTGCTGAAGAAGACGCACGCCTTCTGCCCGTACTCCAAGGCCACCCGCGGAAACATCGAGGTCGAGCTCGTCGTCGAGTAGACCTCCGCGTGGACTTCTGTTGATTCCCGCACGCCTCTGGGGGACTTCGGCCCGCCAGGGGCGTTCGGTTGTGAGTTTTCACGTTCGGGCACGGGGGATTCGTCTGCCGTACGACGGGCAGTCATGGGACGGCCTCCGGGCGGTGGTTCGCGGGCGCTCTCCTGTGGGGCGCCCGTCGGCCGGCCCGTCCGGTCGCCGCACCCGCACCCCCACCGCACGTACTCACACCCGGAGGGCACTTCCCCCATGGCCGACCTCAACCGCCGCCGGTTCCTTCAGCTGACCGGCGGCGCCGCCGCGCTCACGATGCTCTCGGACAGCATCGCCCGCGCCGCCGCGATACCGGCGCAGGGCTCCACCGGCACGATCCAGGACATCGAGCACATCGTCGTCCTGATGCAGGAGAACCGTTCCTTCGATCACTATTTCGGGGCGATGAAGGGCGTACGGGGCTTCGGCGACCCGCGCCCCGTGACGCTGCCCAGCGGCAAGTCGGTCTGGAACCAGTCGGACGGCAGCAAGGTCACGCTCCCCTTCCGGCCGACCAGCGACAAGCTGGGCATGGAGTACCTCCAGGGCCTGAACCACGACTGGCAGGGCGGCCAGAGCGCCTTCAACAAGGGCAAGTACGACAACTGGATCCCGGCCAAGACCAAGGCCACGATGGCGCACCTCACCCGTGAGGACATCCCCTTCCACTACGCGCTCGCCGACGCGTTCACCATCTGCGACGCGTACCACTGCTCGTTCATCGGCGCGACCGACCCCAACCGCTACTACCTGTGGAGCGGTTACGTCGGCAACGACGGCACGGGCGGCGGCCCCGTCCTGAACAACGCCGAGGCGGGCTACGGCTGGACCACCTACCCCGAGCGCCTGCAGGCGGCGGGCGTCTCCTGGAAGGTCTACCAGGACATCGGCGACGGCCTGAACGCCGCCGGCTCCTGGGGCTGGATCAACGACGCCTTCCGCGGCAACTACGGCGACAACTCCCTCCTGTACTTCAACAACTACCGCAACGCGCAGCCGGGCAACCCGCTGTACGACAAGGCCCGCACGGGCACGAACGCCAAGGCCGGCGAGGGCTTCTTCGACAAGCTCCGCGCCGACGTCCAGGCGGGCAGCCTCCCGCAGATCTCCTGGATCGCCGCGCCCGAGGCCTTCTCGGAGCACGCCAACTGGCCCGCCAACTACGGCGCCTGGTACATCGCGCAGGTCCTGGACGCACTGACCTCGAACCCGGACGTGTGGGCCCGCACGGCGCTGTTCATCACGTACGACGAGAACGACGGCTTCTTCGACCACGTCGTCCCGCCGTACGCGCCCGGCTCGGCGTCGCAGGGCCTGTCCACCGCGCCGACCGCCCTCGACTACTTCGGCGGCAAGACGGGCTACGTGGCCGGCCCCTACGGCCTCGGACCGCGCGTCCCGATGATCGTCGTCTCCCCCTGGTCCAAGGGCGGCTACACCTGCTCGGAGACCTTCGACCACACGTCGGTCATCCGCTTCATGGAGGCCCGCTTCGGCGTCCGCGAGACCAACATCTCGCCGTGGCGCCGTGCCATCTGCGGCGACCTGACCTCGGCCTTCGACTTCTCACGCACGGACGCGCAGCCGGCCGCGCTCCCGCCGACCGCCGGCTACTACCCGCCGGACAAGAACCGCCACCCCGACTTCCCGGCCACCGCCCCGGCCGTCGGCACGATGCCCCGCCAGGAGCCGGGCGCCAAGCCCACCCGCCCGCTCAAGTACGCCCCGTACGTGGACGGCACGGCGGACGTGACGGCCGGCACCTACCGCCTCGCCTTCAGCGGCGGCCCGTCGGCCGGCGCCCAGTTCTACGTGACCTCGGCGAACCGCACGGACGCCCCCTGGACGTACACGGCGGAGGCGAACAAGTCGATCGCCGACACCTGGAACACCAAGTACTCCAAGGGCACCACGGACCTCACGGTCCACGGCCCCAACGGCTTCCTGCGCCGCTTCCGCTCCCCCGGCAAGACGGCCGTCCCGGAGGTGACCGCCCGCCACAACGCGGGGACGGGCCGCCTCGACCTCACGTTCACCAACGCGGGCACCACCGCCACCGTGACCGTGACCGACTCCTACGGCGGCTCCCCCACGACCCTCTCGGTCGCCAAGGGCGCCACCGTCACCCACACCGTCGACGTCTCCGCCGCCCACCACTGGTACGACGTCACCGTCACGTCCTCCGCGAGCACGGACTACCTCCGCCGCCTCGCCGGACACGTCGAGACGGGCGCGCCCAGCCAGTCGGACCCGGGCATCCTGACCTCCTGACGCCACCCCCGCCCCGGCACCGCCGTCCCGGTGCCGGGGCGGACGCATGCCCCTCGGCCGCTACGGACAGTTACCCGAACGGCGGTTTCACCCGATATGACGCCGTTTTAGGCTGCCGCCAGGAGGAGCGGAGGCACTCCGCCCCGACGGATTCGTATCGGGAGGCTTCATGCGCGGCCGGACGACTCGTCACCGGAGCAGGTCCAGGGGCGTGCTCCTCGCACTCGCCCTCCTCTGCGCCGGCGCCGCCCCGCTGACCGGCTGCTCCTCCGGGGGCGGCGGAACCCCCGAGACCCCCGATTCGGACGTCTCCTCGGACACGACCGGAACGGAGACCGGGAGCGGAGGGACGACGGGAGAGACCGATCCGCAGAAGAGCGAGGAGGAGCGGCGGAAGAGGGAGAAGGGCAGCGGCAGCTTCAACAGCGCGGGGCGGCTCTCCGACCACTTCGGGGGCCACTGGCCGGACGCGTACTACTGGAGCATCACGAATCCGTCGTCCGAGCCCTACAGCGGCACGCTCTCACTCGTGGACTGCACGCCGGGCCAGGCGAGCCGACCGCTCATTCCACCGAGCCAACCCGTGACCCTGGCCCCCGGAGAGACCTCCGGAGAGCTGACCTTCGCCTTCTCGACGGAGGGCGGGAACACGAATCCGACCCACCAGGTCTGCGCCACCCTCAGCAACGCGGCAGGAGTCTCCGACGAGGCCAGCAAGACAGTCAGCGCGGATCTTCTGCCGCCGCCCGGCGAGACCAACGGCGAGACCACCGAAGGAACGAACGGGAACAACACCACCGGGAACAACACGACCGGCGACACCACCCAGGGCAGCACGGGGAACAACACCACGGGCGACACCACCGAGGGCACCACCGGGAACAACACCACCGGCGACACCACCGAGGGCACCACCGGGAACAACACCACCGGCGACACGTCCGAAGGGACGACCGGCGACAACACCGACGGGGGCTCGGCCGGTTCCGGTCCGTCCCGCTGACCCGGCCGAGACCGCCCGAACGAAGGGGGCCGCATGGCCGAAGGCGAACCCGAGGACGACGGAAACGGAAAGCGCCCCTGGGCCGACTGGCTCGTCACGCTCACCACCCTGCTCGCCCCGACCACCTTCATCGGTGCGCTCCTGCTGTACTTCGGGGTCGCCTACACCGACGCGCTCTACGAGCACTTCGGCATCGACGCGGCCACCCTCGGCTTCTCCACCCAGGATTACGCGTTGCGCAGCGCGAGCGCCCTCTACGTGCCCGCCGGCACGGCCCTCGTCATCGCCCTGGCCGCCGTCCTGGTCTACTACGCGGCCCGGGCGGTCGGGAACAGGAGCACGCGCCTGCCGACGGGGGGCCGCCTCGCGCCGTACGCGCTCTCGGTCTGCGGCCTGGTCCTGTTCGTCCTCGGCGTCCTCGGCGGGTTCGACGTGTGGCAGGCCGGGGCCATGGACACCCCGCTGCTGCTGGGCGGCGGACTGGTGCTGATCGTGTACGGCAGGGTCCTGTCCTTCAAACTGGCCGGCACCGTCTACCCGGTGGCGCGCGAGCGGATGGCGCTCGGGCTCGTCGCCGTACTGGTCGCCCTGTCCTCCTTCTGGGCGGTCCACGCGTACGCCAAACAGCACGGTGACGACGAGGCCCGCTATCTGGCGCGCAATCTGTGGCTGCGCCCCGCCGTGACCCTCGACACGGCGGAGCGGCTCTACTTCCCGCCCGGGCAGGCCCGCGAGACGGTGCTGCCCGCCACGGACCCGCCGCAGCGGTTCCGGTACCGGTACGAGGGGCTGCGCCTGCTCGCCGAGGCGAACGGCCGGATGTTCCTCATCCCGGAGAACTGGGCGCAGACGCACGGGAACGTGCTCGTCGTGCCGGCGGGCGACGCGGTCCGCGTCGGCTTCCGCGTCGACTGAGACTCAGCCGGAACGGCTCTCGCCGGGCTCCTCCAGGTGGGCGAAGACGACCAGGTTCTCGGTGTAGTCCTTCGCCTTGCGGTCATAGGGCCCCGCGCACGTGATGAGCCGGACGAGCGCGTCGGGGGTGTCCTCGTAGACGCGCTGGTCCGGGAAGTCGTCCTTGGAGAACTCCTCCACGGAGTCGACGAGGAAGGCCGCGGTGGTGCCGTCGGCGCGGCTCACCTCGAAGGTGTCTCCGGCCTTGAGTTCCTCGAGCCGGGCGAAGACGGCGGGGGCGGTGGCCGTGTCGAGGTGGCCGGCGACGATCGCGGTGCCCCGTTCGCCGGGGGAGATGCCGGACTCCTGCCAGCCCACCAGGTTCGTGTCGTCGGCCGGAGGCGGGTCGAGCGCACCGGAGGGGCCGATCTTGAGGCCGGTGAACGGCGCGTCCACTCCGATCCTGGGAATCCTCAGCCGGGTGGGGGCCGACCGCGGCATCGAGGGACCGGCGGCCGGTCGGGCGCTCGGCGAGGCGTGGCGCGAGGGGGCCGAGGCGCCGCCGGTCGCGGCGGCGGCCGCGGGCCGGGCCGGGGCTTCGGTGTCCTGGCCGGACGTCCCGGGACGGAGTACGAGCAGGAGCACCGCGAGAACCAGCGTCCAGAACACGGCGGGGACCACCCATCGCGGGATGCGGCGGGGTGCTCCCGCGTCAGCGGGATCCGGTCGGTTCGTCACGGGGAGGGCTCCTTCGGACTCGGGCGGATGATCCGGGGTCGGGGGTGCGGGGTGGGGGTGGCCGGACGCGGGGGCCGCCGCCCGTGAGGGGCGGCCCCCGCGTCCGGGCCTGCTCACGCAGCCGCGCCGGAGGCCTTCCTGCGGCGGTGGAGGACGAACGCGGCGAGTCCGGCCGCGACCAGGGCCGCGCCGGTCACGTTCGTGGCGCCGCTCGCGAGGCCGCCTCCGCCCGTGTGCATGCCGCCCTTCGGCTTGTCCGGCTTGTAGCCGCCCTCGTCCTTCGACTTGTCCTTCTCCGTGTCCTTGCTCCAGTCCTTCTGCTTGTCCTTCTCCGTGTCCTTGGTCCAGTCGTCGGCGTTGACCAGGGACAGGGCGCCGGAGCCGGTGTGCATGCCGCCACTCGGCTTCTCGTGGTCCTTCTCGTACCGGCCGCCCTTGTCG